>JAMHVM010000180.1:0-1314 GCA_035911475.1 Lysobacterales bacterium
ATCCGTGGCAACTTCGTCACCCGCGAAGGCGTGATCCGCAAAGATCTACCGTTTAAGACCGGCGACTTATTTGATCGCAACAAGCTGCTGGAAGCGCAGCAAAACCTGCTGGGACGCCAGATTTTCTCGTCGGTGCGCGTCAGCCCAAACCCGGGCGAGACGGACGACTATCGCTTAGAGGCGCGCCTGCGAAGCTGGAAGCTGTCGCGAAACCCGGTGCCCATCCTGGTCGAAGTGGTCGAGCGCTACGACAGCGCCGGTGAGATCGGCGTCTACGTCGGCGTCTCCACAGACAACCCGATCTACTCGACCGGCAACTACACCTGGCGCAACCTGTTTGGCACCGGCGCCGAGGTCGAGCTGCGCGGCGAGCTTGGTGTGCGCGTGCAGTCGATGCTGGCGCGCCTGGCCAACCCACGCCTGTTCTCGCCGTTTCTGCGCCTGGACTTGCGCGGCTTTTGGCGCAACGAAAACACCTACTCCGTCGGTCAGGTCACGTCCTATGGCGCCAACGCCGAGCTTACGCGCTTTGTCGCCTCGACCGACGATCAGGGACGCCGCCTGCCACCGACGCTGCGCCTGTTTAGCCGCCTGGAATTTAACATCAGCCAGATCCTGGTGCCGCTGTACCGCGCCGAGGGCTCTTCCGAGGTCCAGATCGATGGCGATCGCACCCAGTCGCTGAAGCTGTCCGCCGGTGTCGTCTGGGATCGTCGCGTCGGCTTTGAAGCCCCGGCCTTGCGCCTGCGCAACCTGCCCGTGCCGCCCAATCCGCTGATGCCGGTGAGCGGCTTTTTGCTGTCGTTTCAGGCGACGACCGCGCTGTGCTGCTCGTTTGCGCCACTTAATGTCGATGGCAGCTTCGTGTCACTGGCTTCGCAGGCGGTGCTGCTCAAGCCGTTTGGTCCCGAGCTGCGCTCCGAAGAAGGCTGGCCGTATGGCATGCGCCGCTTCAACCTCAAGCTCAACCTGCGCATAAACTACGGCATCCCGCTGCGTCGCTCGGCGCTGCCGGTGGTCGAGCGCTACTTTGCCGGTGGGGACAGCTCGACCCGAGGCTACGACGCCGACGCCCTAAAAGCCGAAGAAGTCCGCTCGCCGATTGGACCGCTAAGCGGGGATGTCGCCTACCGCATCGTCCCGCAAGGCGGCAGCGTCCGCATCCTGTCGCAGATCGAGTGGGAGTTTGCCATCACCCCCAAGATCCTCAGCTGGCCGTGGGTGGGCGCGCTGTTCCTGGATACCGGCGCGGTCTTTGACGGCTGGGAGAAGCTGCGCTGGAACGATGTCCGCTTCTCGGCGGGTGTGTCCCTG
>JAMHVM010000181.1:0-1703 GCA_035911475.1 Lysobacterales bacterium
CGGCCGACGAGTTCATCAACAAGAAGACCAATGCCGAAGCACTGGCCGGGCTGCGGCCGGCGTTCGACAAGGCCGGCAGCGTCACCGCCGGCAATGCCTCGGGGCTGAACGACGGCGCGGCCGCGGTGGTCGTGATGAGCGCGAAGAAGGCCGCCGCACTGGGCCTGACGCCGCTGGCGCGCATCGCCGCATTCGGCACCAGCGGGCTCGATCCGGCAACGATGGGCATGGGCCCGGTGCCGGCCAGCCGCAAGGCGCTGGAACGCGCCGGCTGGAAGGTCGGCGACGTTGACCTGTTCGAGCTGAACGAGGCCTTTGCCGCGCAGGCCTGCGCGGTCAACAAGGTGCTCGAAGCCGACCCTGCGAAGGTCAACGTCAACGGCGGCGCCATCGCCATCGGCCACCCGATTGGCGCCAGCGGCTGCCGCATCCTGGTCACGCTGCTGCACGAGATGCAGCGCCGCGACGCCAAGCGCGGCCTGGCCGCGCTGTGCATCGGCGGCGGCATGGGCGTGTCGCTCGCCATCGAACGGTGATGTCGAGCGCTGAGATCCGAATTTCATCGAACCCCACAGGAGACATTCCAATGAGCAACACACGCGTGGTCCTGGTCACCGGCGGCATGGGCGGCCTGGGCGAGACGATCTCCACCAAGATGGCCGATGCCGGCTACAAGGTCGCAGTCACTTACTCGCCGGGCAACACCAAGCATGCCGAGTGGGTGGCCGGCATGAAGGGCCGCGGCTACGACATCGCCGCGGTGCCCTGCGACGTGGCCGACCTCGACTCCTGTGCGAAGGCCGTGGCCGAAGTCACGGCCAAGGTGGGCCCGGTCGACGTGTTGGTCAACAACGCCGGCATCACGCGCGACATGACCTTCAAGAAGATGGACAAGGTCAACTGGGACGCCGTGATGCGCACCAACCTCGACAGCCTGTTCAACATGAGCAAGCAGGTCGTCGACGCGATGAGCGATCGGGGCTGGGGCCGGGTGATCAACGTCTCGTCGGTGAACGGCAGCAAGGGCGCGTTCGGCCAGACCAACTACTCGGCGGCCAAGGCCGGCGTGCACGGTTTCACCAAGGCGTTGGCGCTCGAGGTGGCGAAGAAGGGAGTGACCGTCAACACCATCTCGCCGGGCTACATCGGCACCAAGATGGTCACGGCCATTCCGAAGGAAGTGCTGGACTCGAAGATCCTGCCGCACATCCCGGTGGGCCGTCTCGGCAAGCCCGAGGAAGTGGCCGGTCTGATCATCTACCTGGCCTCCGATGAAGCGGCGTTCGTGACCGGCGCCAACATCGCGATCAACGGCGGCCAGCACATGCAGTGATGCGTGTTGCGACAACAACTCTCCAGGAGACAACGAGATGAGCAAGTCCGGTTTCGACCATGACGCCTTGGTAGAGCGGTTCGCTCAGGCCTCGGCCCGCCAGGGCGACGCGCTGCGCCAGGCCGTGCAGCAGGCCACGCTGAAGGCCCTGCAGGGCCGCGAGCTGACGCTCAAGAGCGTGCGCGATGCGGTGAAGGCGACGACGAAGGCGGCCTCGGCCGGCGCGGCGAAAAGCGGGCTGCCGACGCCCGACGTCGAGGCGCTGCTGATGAAGGCCGTCGAAGGCATGGATGCCGCTCTGGTCAAGGCGGTCGAGGCCAATCGCCGGGCGCTCGAGCAGTTCGTCGATCAAGGTGCGCAACTGCAAGAG
>JAMHVM010000182.1:0-39455 GCA_035911475.1 Lysobacterales bacterium
TTGGTCGACTTCTTGGTCAGGATGTGGCTCTTGAAGGCATGTCCGCACTTGAACTTGCCCGAAGCCGTCTTGCGGAAGCGCTTGGCCGCCGCACGGTTGGTCTTCATCTTCGGCATTGAAATGCTCCTGGAACTTCATTCGATACCGGCCCGAGTGTCGGCTTGCGCCGCGCTTGGCAACTCGGACCCGCGAGTAATGACCTGCTCCGGATGACCCGGACGGTCGCCCGGCTCGAAGCCGGCCGCGCAGTATAGCAGGCGTCCCGGCCATTCCCAAGTACTTGGATGCAAACGGAAAGTTGGGCCGGGCACGCCCTGGAAACCACTGTAACCCATTGTTTTTACTTGGTCATGGCCAACTTCAAGGTGGTGGCAGGCCATCGCAGCCGCCAGGAAGGCACGAAACGGCACACCGCTCTCGGCGCGCGTCCGATCCTTGTCGGGATCTTGTCGACGCGGCCCGGCGCGCGCCGACGTCCCGGATACGACCAAAGTCTTCTGCCGCCAGACCCATGCTGCATCGCAATATACACGCTGCTACCCACATCCTTGCCAGCCCCAAGGCAAGTCCGCCGCCGACAGCCAGGAGCTACCCCGTGTCCTCCCAGTCCGTCACCGTTACCGAACGCGTTCTGGCGCATCCGAAGTACCGGATCCTGGTGCGCAAGCGCAATCGCATCAGCCTGATCTTCTTCGCCGTGATGCTGGTGATCTATGCCGGCTTCATGCTCACCCTCGCCTACTTTCCGGAACTGTTCGGACGGCCGATCGGGCCCGGGTACACCCTGAGTATCGGCGTGCTCACCGCGGTGCTCGTGGCGATCAGCGCGGTAGTGATGATCGCCATCTACGTCTCCTTCTCGAACCGGGTGTTCGATCCGCTGATCCGCCAGATCGTCAAGGACGTCCAATGAGCCGCCCCGTCCTGATGGCAACGGCAGCGACCCTGCTGCTGCCGGCATCGGCCCACGCTGCGGGTGGACAGGCCAACGCCTCGGCCATCGTGATGTTCCTGGCCTTCATCGTCGCCACGATGGGCATCACCTGGTGGGCGGCGCGCAAGACCAAGACCACCGCCGATTTCTACACCGCCGGCGGCGGCATCACCGGTTTCCAGAACGGACTGGCCATCGCCGGCGACTACCTGTCGGCCGCCTCGTTCCTGGGCATCGCCGGCATGGTCTATGTCAGCGGCTTCGACGGCATCATCTATGCCATCGGCTTCCTGTTCGGCTGGCCGGTGGTGATGTTCCTGATTGCCGAGCGGCTGCGCAATCTGGGTCGCTACAACTTCGCCGACGTGACCTCGTTCCGGCTCGGCCAGGTGCGCATGCGCGTGCTCGCTGCCAGCGCCTCGCTGTTGATCATCGCCCTGTACCTGATCGCGCAGATGGTCGGCGCCGGCAAGCTGATCGTGCTGCTGTTCGGCATCCAGTACAAGTTTGCGGTGTGCATCGTCGGTGCCATGATGATCGTCTACGTGGCCTTCGGCGGCATGACCGCGACCACCTGGGTGCAGATCATCAAGGCGGTGCTGATGCTGATCGGCGCGACCCTGATGGCGATCCTGGTGCTGGCGGTGTTCACCTTCAATCCGGATGCCCTGCTGGCCGAGGCAGTGCGTGTGCATCCGTCGGGCGCGGCGATCATGGCGCCCGGCTCGCAGGTGAGCAGCAATCCGCTGAACGCACTGTCACTGGGTCTGGCGCTGGCCTTCGGTACCGCCGGCCTGCCGCATATCCTGATGCGCTTCTTCACCGTGGCCAACGCCCAGGAGGCGCGCAAGTCGGTGATCTACGCGAGCACCTTCATCGGCTATTTCTACCTGCTGACCTTCATCATTGGCTTCGGCGCGATCGCTTTGCTGGTGCGCAATCCGCAGGTGTTCCAGCCCGGCCCCGACGGCAGCATCGACATCATCAACGGCCTGATCGGCGGCACCAACATGGTGGCGGTGCATCTGGCCAACGTGGTCGGTGGCAGCCTGTTGCTCGGCTTCCTGGCTGCCGTGACCTTCGCCACCATCGTCGCGGTCGTCGCCGGTCTGGCGCTCGCCGGTGCCGCAGCGATCTCGCACGACCTGTACGCCAACGTGTTCGCGCGCGGCCGCGCCAGCGAGAAGAACCAGCTGCGGATCTCGCGCATCTCCACTGTCGCCCTGGGCGTCATCGCCATCCTGCTCGGCATTGTGTTCGAGAACCAGAACGTGGCCTTCATGGTCGGCCTGGCCTTCGCCATCGCGGCCAGCAGCAATTTCCCGGTGCTGGTGTTGTCGATCGGCTGGCGTGGCTGCACCACCCGCGGCGCCACCATCGGCGGTTTCATCGGCCTGATCGTGGCGACCGGCTGGGTGGCACTGAGCAAGACCGTGTGGGTGGACGTGTTCGGATTCGCCGAACCGATCACGCCGTTCCCGAATCCGGGCATCGTGTCGATCCCGCTGGCGTTCTTTGCGATCTGGCTGTTCTCCGTCACCGACCGAAGCGCAGCCGCGCAGCGCGAGCGGGCGGCCTTCGAAGCACTGACCGTGCGCAGCCAGACCGGCATCGGCGCCTCGGCAGCGAGCGATCACTGAGTCTGCACGTTGTTGATTGACCGGCGCCCGGCAGATCAGCCGGGCGCCCGCGATCGGATCCGGCGTCGAGGCGCCTGCCGCCGGGGATTCGGCGCAGTGAATCGCTGATGCGCACCGCTGCCGACTTCCGCGGGGAAATCGGCAAGACGGTTGTCGAGCATGTTGCTTCCGGCGAGCGCGATACGGCTCGCCAGGACCATCGTGCGAAGCGGCGCGCGCCGCTTCGCCCGGCGATCACTTCCGCTTGGGAGCGATCATCATCACCATCAGGCGACCTTCCTGACGCGGCCGCTGCTCGACGATGATCTCGTCGCCGAGATCGGCTTCGATGCGCTGCACCTTCTCCAGGCCGAGCTCCTGATGGCTCATCTCGCGGCCACGGAATCGGATCGTCACCTTGACCTTGTCGCCTTCCTCGAGGAAGCGTCGCATGTTGCGCAGCTTGATCTGGTAGTCGCCCTCGTCCGTGGTGGGACGGAACTTCACTTCCTTGATCTCGACCTGCTTCTGCTTCTTCTTGGCCGCGTTGGCTTTCTTTTGCAGTTCGAACTTGAACTTGCCGTAGTCCATGATCCGGCATACCGGCGGCTCGGCGTTGGGCTGGATCTCGACCAGATCCAGACCGGCCTCGGCGGCCATGTTCAAGGCTTCCATGCGGCTGAGAATGCCGACCTGCTCGCCGTCGGCGCCAATGACGCGCACCCGCGGGACGCGGATCTCCTCGTTGCGGCGATTGCCTTTATCGTTGACGGTGCTGATTCGCTAGTCCTCCAAAGGGTTCAGTTCATTCACGCGGCATCACAGCCGCGTGCTTTCGTCACGCAGCCTGCGTTCCAACTCGGAAAGCGGCATCGCCCCCAAATCTTCCCCGCTGCGCGTACGCACCGCAATGGTCCCCTGCTCGCGCTCGCGGTCGCCCGCGACCAGCAGATAAGGCACCCGTTGCAGGGTGTGTTCGCGGATCTTATAGCCGATCTTCTCGTTGCGCAAATCCGATTCAACCCGGAGACCTTGATTTACAAGGGCTTTTTTCACGGAGTCGACATATTCGGCCTGCGCATCGGTGATATTCATCACAACCGCCTGCACCGGCGCCAGCCAGACCGGCAGCAAACCGGCGTAGTGCTCGATGAGAATGCCGATGAAACGCTCCATGGAGCCGACGATCGCCCGATGCAGCATCACCGGATGGCGCTTGGACGAATGCTCGTCCACGTACTCGGCGCCCAAGCGCTGCGGCATCATGAAATCGACCTGCATGGTGCCCAGCTGCCAGGCTCGGCCGATCGCGTCCTTGAGGTGGTACTCGATCTTCGGGCCGTAAAAGGCGCCCTCGCCCGGCAACTCGGTCCAGGCCACGCCGCAGGCCGACAGCGCCGCGCGCAACGCGCCTTCGGCACGATCCCAGGTGGCGTCGTCACCCAGGCGCGACTCCGGCCGCAGGGCGATCTTGATCTCGATATCGGAGAAGCCGAAATCCGAGTACACCTTCAACGCCTGCTGATGGAAGGCGGTGACCTCGGCCTCGATCTGCGATTCCGTGCAGAACACGTGGCCGTCGTCCTGGGTGAACGCGCGCACGCGCATGATCCCGTGCAGGGCACCGGACGGCTCGTTGCGGTGACAGCCGCCGAATTCGCCGTAGCGGATCGGCAGGTCGCGGTAGCTGTGCAGGCCGGCGTTGTAGATCTGCACATGGCCGGGGCAGTTCATCGGCTTGAGCGCGTATTCGCGCTTTTCCGATTCGGTGAAGAACATGTTCTCCTTGTAGTTGTCCCAGTGGCCGGACTTCTTCCACAGGGTCACGTCGAGGATCTGCGGCGCCTTGACTTCCTGGTAGCCGGAGTCGCGGTAGACCTTGCGCATGTACTGCTCGACCGCCTGCCACAGGGCCCAGCCCTTGGGGTGCCAGAAGACCATGCCCGGCGCTTCTTCCTGCTGGTGGAACAGGTCGAGCTGCTTCGCCAGCTTGCGGTGGTCGCGCTTCTCGGCTTCCTCGATGCGCTGGATGTAGGCCTTGAGCTGCTTGTCGTCGGCCCAGGCGGTGCCGTAGACACGCTGCAGTTGCTCGTTGTTGGCATCGCCGCGCCAGTAGGCGCCGGACAGCTTGGTCAGCTTGAAACTCTTCAGGAAACGCGTGTTGGGCACGTGCGGGCCGCGGCACATGTCCACGTATTCCTGGTGGTAGTAGAGCCCCATGGCGGTGACTTCCGGACCCATGTCCTGGATCAGGCGCAGCTTGTAGCTCTCGTCGCGATCGGCGAAGACGCGGATCACCTCCTCGCGCGGGGTCATCTTCTTGACCACGTCGTAGTCCAGCGCGATCAGCTCGCGCATGCGCGCCTCGATCGCCGCCACGTCCTCGGGCGTGAATGGACGCTCGTAGGCGATGTCGTAGTAGAAGCCCTCCTCGATGACCGGGCCGATCACCATCTTCGCGGTCGGATACAGCTGCTTGACCGCATGGCCGACCAGATGCGCGCAGGAGTGACGGATGATCTCCAGACCTTCGGCATCCCTGGGCGTGATGATGCGCAACGAGGCATCGTGGTCGACGAGGTCGCTGGCGTCGACCAGCGTGCCGTCGATCGCACCGGCGACGGTAGCCTTGGCCAGGCCGGCACCGATCGATGCGGCGACCTGGGCGACGGATACCGGCCCGTCGAACTCGCGTTGACTGCCGTCGGGGAGCGTGATCGTGATCATGGGGGACTCAATTTTCTGGGCAACAAAAAAGGCGCCAGCGCGCCTCCGGAACAGGGCAGACGGGCGCGGGCTTCAGGGCAGATGGCGGGTTCGCGTCATGGTGATCGTGTCCGTTCGGACTACGGTTCCTGTTCCTGCGGAGTAGTTGGGGTCAATCGGCCTGGTGGCAAGACCAAAGCAAGGGAATTTTAACATTCACCCCATGCGGCAACAAGCGCGCCAACGCTCGCCGTCGGATCGCATGGCAAGGCGCCCGGTCGATCACAGGCTGCCGCGCACGGCCGGCGACCCCCAATCCGGAACATCTTTCTCCGCATTCTGGTCACAGCCGCTGGTTAGCCTGCGGTTCGGGCACCGGCGACCTTGCAACGCGGCCGGCGGACAGCCACCAGTGCCGATCGATCGGAAACCCCCGAATGAGCAACTACCTGCAGCGCGCACTCAATCTTCGCCGGGGCGAATGGGGGCCGGTCCTGATCGCCGGCCTGTTCTTCTTCTGCGTGCTCACCGCATTGATGCTGCTGCGGCCGGCGCGTGACGCGCTGGGCATGCAGCGCGGCATCGAGGCGGTGCGCTGGCTGTTCATAGGTACCGCGCTGGCAACCCTGATGGTGAACCCGGTATTCGGCTGGCTGGTCAGCCGGTTCCGGCGGCTGCCGTTCATCGCGGCGACCTACCTGTTCTTCGCCCTCAGCCTGGTCGGCTTCTTCTGCCTGCTGGTATTCACGCCGCAAGCGGTCGGCGAGCGCAGCGGTCAGGTCTTCTACGTCTGGTTCAGCGTGTTCAACCTGTTCTCGACCATGGTGTTCTGGGCGCTGATGGCCGACCGTTTCAGTCTGGAGCAAAGCAAACGCTTCTTCGCCCTGATCGCCGTCGGCGGCACCCTGGGGGCAATCTTCGGCCCGTGGCTGGCCAGTCAGCTGGCGCAACCGTTGGGAACCCCCGCACTGCTGCTGATCTCGGCCGGTTTCCTGCTGCTGGCGATCGTGTTCGCCGGGCTGCTGGCCCGGCAGCAATCAGCTGATCGCGACGACGCCAACGTGCGCGCCACCGATCCCCGTCAGGCCATCATCGGCGGCAGCGCCTGGGCCGGACTCAAGGCCGTGTTCCGCTCGCCCTATCTGGGCGGCATCGCCGGTTACGTGCTGTTGATGACGGTGATGGCAACGCTGCTCTACTTCACCCGCCTGCAGATGGTGGCGGAACTGGGTGACGACACCGACCTGCGCACCACCGTGTTCGCCAACATCGACATGCTCACCCAGATCGCCACGCTGGTGATCCAGGCGGTGATCGCCGGACACCTGATGAAGCGCATCGGCGTGCCGCTGACTCTGGCCTTGCTGCCGCTGACCGCGGCGCTGGGCTTCATCGGTCTGGCCATGGTCGCCTCGCTGGCCGCGCTGATCGTGTTCGAAGCGACGTTCCGCGCCGTCCAGCGCGCGATCACGCGGCCGGCACGGGAGACGCTGTACACCGTGGTCAGCCGCGAGGACAAGTACAAGTCCAAGGCCTTCATCGACACCTTCGTCTACCGCGGCGGCGATGTCCTCGGCGCCCAGCTCGAAGGCGGCTTGGCGCGCCTGGGTCTGGGCCTGGCTGCACTGGCCAGTACGGCCGTACCGCTGGCCATCGTCTGGGCGTTGCTGGGCCTGTGGCTGGGCCGCCGCCAGCAATCCCTCGCCAACCAACCACCGCTGTCGTCACCCGGCGCCGATGCGCCAATCCCGCCACTGCACAGGAGCCCGCCATGATTACGCGTCGCGATTACCTGAAGCTCTCCCTCGCCGCCGGCGCCGCACTGGCGTTCAATCCGGCCTCGTTGCTTGCCGCCGACAAGCCGCGTTCGATCATCAAGCGCGCCATTCCCCGCACCGGCGAGGAATTGCCAGTGGTCGGCCTGGGCAGTTCGGCCACCTTTTCCAGCACCGCCGGCAGTGAGGACACCAGCGCCCTGCGCGAGGTCCTGAAGGCGCTGATCGACAATGGCGGCACGGTATTCGACACCGCACCCAGCTACGGTGCTTCCGAGCAGGTTGCCGGTGAGATCGCCAATGAACTGGACATCACCGACAAGGTGTTCTGGGCAACCAAGGTCAACGTGGCGGCACGCGGTGGCGGCAGCGCCGATCCGGAAGCGGCCAAGGCACAGCTGGAGACCTCCTTCGAGCGCATCGGCAAGCGCCCGCTGGACCTGATCCAGGTGCACAACCTGGGTGATGTACCGGTGCAGCTCGGCTTGCTCAAGGAGCTGCGCGAAGCCGGTCGCGTGCGCTACATCGGCGTCACCACCACCTCCGCGCCGCAGTACGAGCAGCTGGAAAAGGTCATGCGCGAGGAGCCGCTGGACTTCATCGGCATCGACTACGCCATCGACAACCGCACCATGGAAGAACGCATCTTCCCGCTGGCGCAGGAGCGCGGCATCGGCGTGCTGGTCTATGCGCCGTTCGGCCGCACCCGGCTCTGGGACAAGGTCCGCGGCAAGGACGTGCCGGACTGGGCGGCGGAGTTCGATGCGACCTCCTGGGGCCAGTTCTTCCTGAAATGGGTGATCTCGCATCCGGCTGTCACTGTCGCGACGCCGGCAACCAGCCGGGCAAGAAACATGATCGACAATCTCGGCGCGGCCACCGGACGCTTGCCGGATCAGGCGATGCGCGAGCGCATGGCCGAGTACATGGCCTCGCTGTAACGCCCCTGGCCTCCCGAGCCCGGCGTCACGGAAGGCCCGTGGCGTCCGGGAATCCTTGCCTGGCACAGCCCGCCCCTGATTGTGCGACGCCGGCCAACTGCGTTACCATGCGCGGCCCTGACGGGCGCGTAGCTCAGCGGTAGAGCACTACCTTGACATGGTAGGGGTCACAGGTTCGATCCCTGTCGCGCCCACCACGAAAGCAGCCTGAAACAGGCTCGTTTCGTGAATCTGGAGAAAGCCGGCCATTGCGCCGGCTTTTTCGTTGCTGCAGGACCAGTGCTCGCCGATCAGTTCGCTGTAACGCGATGAGTGCCGCAGCAGCCATGAGCGCTGCGCTGCGTGGAAGCTCGTGCCTGCGCGCAGGCTATCCTCTCAACCATGGACTCCCTGACCCAGATCGCGCTCGGTGCCAGCGTCGCCGCCATCTGCGTGCCGGCCGGACATCGGCGCAAGGCACTGCTGGCCGGCGCCCTGCTCGGCACCCTGCCGGACCTGGACACCTTGCCGTTGCTGCTGGTGGAAGATCCGGTGGCACGCATGGTCTGGCACCGTGGCGCTTCGCACTCGCTGCTGGTGCTGCCGCTGCTGGCGACGCTGCTGTGGTGGTGGCTGCGCCGTTCCTGGCAGCCGGTGCGCGAGGCGCCGCGCGCGTGGTTCGTCGCCATCCAGCTGGCGCTGCTGACCCATCCGCTGCTCGATGCATTCACGGTCTATGGCACGCAGCTGCTCTGGCCGCTGCCTCTGCAGCCGGTCATGTGGTCGAGCCTGTTCATCATCGATCCCGGCTACTCGATCTGGCTGCTGGCTGCTGTCGCGGCCGTTGCCTGGCTGGGCCCGCGACCGTCGGCACGAGTCTGGCTGGTCGCCGGACTGACGCTCAGCACAAGCTATCTGGCGTGGTCGCTGGTGGCCAAGACGCTGGTCGAAAGGCAGATCGAGCGGACATTGGCCGGCACCGGCCTGGCCGACGCGCCACGATTCTCGGTGCCCACCGCGCTGAACACCGTGTTGTGGCGAATCGTGGTGATGACGCCCGACGGCTATCTGGAAGGTGAGCATTCACTGATCGCCGATGCCGGCCCGATCCGCTTCCGCGAACACGCGCTGCCCGCAGATATCCAGGACGATGCCCGGCGCATGCTGTCGACACAGCGGCTGGCCTGGTTCAGTCGCGGATTCATCAGTGCGCAGGCGGTCGACAATCGCCTGGTCATCTCCGATCTGCGCATGGGCAGGGAACCGGCCTATGTCTTCCGCTTCGCCGTCGCCGAACGCGACCGTGGCCAGTGGCACGTGATCCTGCCGGAACAGTTGCGCACCGACTGGTCCGCACAGGGTCGCCTGGCGCCACTCTGGCAACGCATCTGGCATGGTGAAGACGATGCCGCCGCGTCTGCCGCCGCGCCGGTTGCGGCGATGGATGATTGATCCTTCCCGGGCATACGACGCCAGGGGCAGTCGACATCACCGACTCGATGCATCGGCACCGATGACACCGCTGTCGCAGGCAATTTCAACGATCAGTCGACGCAAGCGCTGACACAATCTTCACCGCCACTCGCCTATTACCCGCGTGTCGGTCTCGACGAAGTCTGCCGATTTGGTACCACCCAGCCACTCGACAGCGAGGTCTCTCCATGCGCGCTACAGATGCGTGTCGTTCCTGGTTGGCGTCCGCCGCCACGGTTCTGATGATGCTGGCGGCGCATGCGTCGATGGCACAGGTGGTCACGCCATTCGGCGCCCGCTACACCACCAACGTCGCTGGTGAGAGCACCTACATCGGCAACAGCCTGCAGACCTGTCCGACCAGCGCCAGCGGCTGCGCCGCGGCGCGTCTGGGCACGGCGACGCCGATCGGAAACAACAACAACAACAATTTCTCGATGGTCCACATCGATGTGGACAGCGACGCCACCACCTTCAACTCCTCCCGGGCAGCGCTGGCATTGCCGGCCGGGGCGAATGTGCTGTTCGCCGGACTGTACTGGGGCGCCGATCTCAGCGCCGGCTCCGGCGGTGTCGCCGCGGTCAACGCAACGCAGGCCAATTCGGTGCTGTTCCAGGTACCTGGTGGCGGCAACTATCAGACGATAAGCGGCAGCCGCATCGGCACCAGCGGCAGCAACTACGCCAGCTTCGCCAATGTCACCGCACAGGTCGCCGCTGCCGGCAATGGCGCCTACACGGTCGCCAATGTCCAGGCCGGCACCGGTGGCAACCGCTATGCCGGCTGGACCCTGGTGCTGGTCTATCAGTCGCCCGGCAGTCCGCCACGCAACCTGACCGTGTTCGACGGCTACGCCAATGTCTCCAGCAGCGCGACCGTCACCATTCCGATTTCCGGTTTCACCGCGCCGCTGGCCGGACCGGTCAACGCCCAGGTCGGCGCCATCGCCTTTGAAGGCGACATCGGCCTGGTCGGCGATCGTCTGCGCCTGAATGGCAACGACCTGGGCAACAGCCTCAATCCCGCCGACAACTTCTTCAACTCCACCTTCACCCTGCTCGGTTCGCGCTTCGCCGCCAAGACGCCGGACTATCCCAACCTGATGGCGGTCGATGCGGACCTGCTCAACACCACCAACCTGATCGCCAACGGCGCCACCGGTGCGACGGTGACGCTGAGTACCTCGGGCGACACCTATTTTCCGATTGCGGTGACCACCGCGATCGATCTGTACGCGCCGAACGTCAGCGCCAACAAGAGCGCGAACGACCTCAACGGCGGCCAGCTCGTCCCGGGCGATGTCATCGAGTACACCATCACCGTCAGCAATTCCGGCCAGGATCCGGCGGCCAATGTCGTGCTCAGCGATCCGATTCCGGCCGGAACCAGTTATGTGCCCGGATCGTTGCGGGTGGTATCGGGCGCCAACGCCGGCACCAAGACCGACGCTGCCGGTGACGACCAGGCCGAGTATGTGCCCGCCGGCAACCTGGTCCGTTTCCGTCTCGGTACCGGCGCCACTGCCACCACCGGCGGAACACTCACCACCAGTGGTGCCAATGCCACGAGCACGATCCGGTTCCGGGTACAGGTCGATGCCAATGCCGGCGACACCCAGCTGATCCGCAACCAGGCGCAACTGTCGTACAACGCTGCCACCATCGGCACGCCGCTGACCGGAGCGACCAACGAATCCGCCCTGCCCGTGGCAACTCCGGTGCTGGCGCTGGACAAGACGGCCGCACCGAACCCGGTGCTGGCCGGTGCCGAGCTGACCTACACCCTGAACTTCGCCAACAATGGCACCGCGCCGGCGAGCGCCGTGACGCTGAGCGACAGCCTGCCCGCCAACACCAGCTTCGTGTCGGCATCGGGCGGCGGCAGTTTCGATGCCGGCAGCAATACGGTCGTATGGAATCTGGGCACACTGGCCGCGGGCGCCAGCGGTTCGGTGAGCTTGCGCGTACTGGTGTCGTCACCGCTGCCCAACGGCAGCATCATCGGCAACAGCGCGTCGCTGAGCGCGGCGAACGCGACTCCGGTCACGGCAGGCACCGACATCACGGTGGCCAGCGCGCCATTTCTGGTGATCGAAAAGACCGCGTCGGAAACGGTGGTCGGCGGCGGCGACAAGATCCTGTACACCATCAGCTTCCGCAATGCCGGCAGCGATGTCGCCAGTGCGGTGCGGATCACCGATCTGGTGCCCGCCCACACGAGCTTCGTGCTGGCCAGTGGCGGCGGCGTCCACGACCCGGGCAGCAACGCGGTGACCTGGGAACTGGGCGACCTGCCCGCAGGCAGCTCCGGCAGCGTCAACCTGTCAGTGCAAGTGAATACGCCGACGCCCAACGGCGCACTGATCACCAATACCGCCACCATCAGCGCCAGCAACGCGCCCGATGCCAGCGCATCGGCCACCTCCACGGCAAGCACCGAGCCGGTGCTGATCCTGGAAAAGACAGGTCAACCCAATCCGGTCCAGGCCGGCGCCACATTGGCCTACACCTTGAGCTTCCGGAACATCGGCACCGATATCGCCAACAACGTCGTGCTCACCGACCCGCTGCCAGCCAACAGCACGTTCCTGTCTGCCAGTGGCGGCGGCAGCTTTGATCCGACCAGCAACACCGTTACCTGGCAATTCCCCAGCCTTGGCGTGGAAGTCGCGGGCAGCGTCACGCTGTCGGTGCGGGTGGCAACGCCGCTGCCCAATGGCACCTGGATCAACAACAGCGCCACCATCGGCAGCGACCAGACCGCGCCGGTCAGTGCCGGTGCGCAGACTCTGGTTGCCAGCCAGGCGCAGTTGAGCCTGAGCAAGAGCGCCAGCAGTGCCGTGGTGCCTGCGGGTGGCGAAGTCGTGTTCACGCTCGACTACGCCAATGCCGGCAACGACCAGGCCAGCAACGCGCTGCTGATCGACGCGCTGCCTGCCAACACCAGTTTCGTCGGCGCCAGCGCCGGCGGCAGCTTCGATCCGATCGCCAATCGCGTGACCTGGAACCTGGGCAATATCGCCGCCGGCACCGGCGGCAGCGTCGCGTTGACGCTGCGGGTGGCGACACCGCTGGCGAATGGCACCGTGATCCACAACAGCGGCAGCCTGGAGGCGAATGGCCTGCCGCCGTTGAGCGCAGGCAGCAGCGTCACCGTGAGCAGCGCGCCGGCACTGGTGTTGAGCAAGTCGGCGGCGCCGGATCCGGTGGCAGCCGGCGAGCTGCTCACCTACACCCTCGCGTACGCCAACAACGGTTCCGACAGCGCCACGGCTGTCGCGCTCAACGATCCGCTGCCGCTGAACACCAGCTTCGTCTCCGCCAGCGCCGGCGGCAGTTTCGACCCGGGCAGCAACGCGGTGAACTGGACGCTGGGGACGATTCCAGCCGGCAGCACCGGCAGTGTCTCGCTCGTGGTTGCGGTCAACAGCCCGCTGGACGATGGCACCCGACTGAGCAACGCCGCATCGCTGAGCAGCGCCGAGCTGCCACCGGTTTCGGCGAGCGTGCAGAGCACCGTGCACAGTCAGCCGGTGCTGGGCATCAGCAAGACCGCCGCTCCTTCGCCGGTGGTTGCCGGTGCCGGGCTTGACTATGCCGTGACCGTGAACAACACCGGCAACGCCAATGCAACCGGTGTGGTCATCACCGATGCGCTCCCGGCCGAGGTGGATTTCGTCGCGGCCTCCGATGGTGGCACCTACGACCCGGACAGCCACACCGTGAGCTGGACCCTGCCGATGCTCGCCGCCGGCAGCAGCCGCGAGTTCAGTCTCCAGGTAACGGTGTTCTCGCCCTTGCCCAATGGCAGCCTGCTGGTGAACCAGGCCACCATCGGCAGTGACCAGACTGTCCCGGTCAGCACCAGCCTGGGCACGCCGGTGGCCAGTTCGCCCGTGCTGACCCTGAGCAAGACCGATGACGTGGACCCGGTCGAGGCCGGCGCAGCGTTGGTCTACACCTTGTCCTACGGCAACACCGGCAACGACAGCGCGGCGAACACGATGCTGACCGACGTGCTGCCTGGCAATGTGCTGTTCGTGTCGGCCAGCGACGGCGGCACTTACGACGCCAGCAGCCGCACCGTGACCTGGTCGCTGGGCAGCCTGGCCGCCGGCGCCACTGGCACGGTCACGCTGAGCGTGCAGGTCGGCGCGCCGCTCGCCAACGGCACGCAACTGCTCAACAACGCCGCCATCAATGCCGACAACGCGCAGCCGACTGCAGCCTCGGCGGTGACCACCGTCAACAGCCATCCGGTGATGACCCTGACCAAGCAGGCCGACAACGAGCAGGTGTCGCCCGGCGCTACCGTCAACTACACGCTCAGCTACGCAAACACCGGCAACGACCAGGCTACGGCCCTGGTGCTGACCGACACGCTGGCCGCCAACACCAGCTTCGTCTCGGCCAGCAACGGTGGCAGCTACGAGGCCGGCAGCAACACCGTGACCTGGAACCTTGGCGATCTTGCCGCGGGCGCCGCCGGCACGGTCACTGTCACGGTCACCGTCGCCAGTCCACTGCCCGACGGCACCCCGCTGATCAACAGCGCCACCGCCAACGCGGACAACGCCCAGCCGGTGAGTGCCAGTGTCACGGTGCAGGTGAACAGCCAGCCCGTGCTGACGTTGACCAAGTCCGTCGACCAGCCGACCAGCGCGCCCGGGCAGACCCTGAACTTCACGATCAGCTATGGCAACACCGGCGACGACAGTGCCTTCGATGTGGTGCTGGTCGATCCGTTGCCACCCGGCACCACCTTCGTGTCGGCCTCGGCCGGCGGCAGCCACGACCCGGCGACCGGTACCGTCACCTGGACGCTGGGCACCCTCGCGGCCGGTGCCAGCGGCAGCGTCACCGTCAGCGTGCAATTGCCCACGCCGATGCCCGATGGCAGCGTGGTGGTGAACAACGCCACCGTGAGTGCCGCCAACGGCGTGCCCGCGACCGCGCAGGCCAGCTCGCTGGTCGGCAGCTCGCCGGTACTGACCCTGGCCAAGACGGCTTCGCAGGATCCGATCCCGGCCGGTGGCCAACTGGTGTACACGCTGGTGGTCGGCAACACCGGCGACGATGACGCGCACGAGCTGGCGATCACCGATGTGCTGCCGGCCAACACCAGCTTCGTCGCAGCCAGCGACGGCGGCAGTTTCGACAGTGGCAGCAACACGGTGACCTGGACCTTCGAGTCGCTGCCGGCCGGTGCCAGCCGCTCGCTGACGCTCACCGTCCAGATCGCCAGTCCGCTGGCCAACGGCACGATGATCAGCAACTCGGCCACCGCCAGTGCCGGAAACGCCGCGCCGGTCACCGGCGGTGTCGACGTCACCGTCGCCAGCGCCCCGGTGCTGACCCTGGCGAAGGCGGCCAGTGCCGACCCCGTGCAGCCCGGCCAGACGCTGACCTACACCCTGACCTACGGCAACGGCGGTGACGACGCCGCCGCCAACGTCGTGCTGATCGACGCCATTCCGGCCAATACCAGCTTCGTCTCGGTCACCGGCGGTGGCGTTTACGACGCCGGCAGCAATACCGTGACCTGGAACCTCGGCGCGGTTGCCGCGGGCGCCAGCGGCAGTGTCAGCCTGACTGTCACTGTCGAGACGCCGCTGGCCGACGGCACGGTGATCGCCAACACCGCCGTCCTGGCTGCTGACAACGGCTCGCCGGTCGAAGCCGGCGTCGGCGTGGTGGTCGACAGCGATCCGTCGCTGGTGCTGACCAAGGTCGCCTCGCAGAACCCGGTCACCGCCGGCGCCACGTTCGACTTCAGCCTTGCCTACGCCAATGTCGGTGACGACGTCGCTGCCAGCGCCGTGCTGAGCGATCCGTTGCCGCCGAACACGAGCTTCATCGCGGCCACCGGCGGCGGCCTCTACGACGCCGCCAGCAACAGCGTGACCTGGGCCCTGGGCGACATTCCGGCCGGTGCCGGCGGCACCGTGGTACTGACCCTGCAGGTCGCCTCTCCGCTCGCCAACGGCACCCCGATCCAGAACACCGCGCAGCTGATCGCCGCCAACAGCACACCGGCCAATGCCAGCGCGGTGGTGACCGTCGACAGCAACCCGAGCCTGAGCTTGAGCAAGGCGGCCCTGACCGATCCGGTCGCTCCCGGTGCCGAGCTGGGCTTCGTGCTGAGCTACGCCAACAACGGCACCGACGTCGCCAGCAACGCCAGCATCAGCGATCCGCTGCCGGCCAACACCAGCTTCGTCTCGGCCAGTGATGGCGGCAGCTTCGACGCCGGCAGCAACACCGTCACCTGGGCGTTGGGCAACTTGGCCGCCGGTGCCACCGGCACCCGCACGCTGGTGCTGGCCGTGGCTTCGCCGCTGGCCGATGGCACGCCGATCGTGAACACCGCGACCCTCGGTGCCGACGGCGTCAACCCGGTCAGCGCGAGTGCCGTCAGCACGGTCAGCAGCGCTGGCGTACTGACCCTGACCAAGACCGCGTCGGCCGACCCGGTGCAACCGGGCCAGTCGCTGACCTACACCCTCGCCTACGCCAACACCGGCAACGATGCTGCCGCCAACGCCACCATCAGCGACCCGCTGCCGGCCGGCACGCTGTTCGTCTCGGCGAGCAACGGTGGCAGCTACGATCCAGTGGCCAACCGGATCGACTGGTCGCTGGGCACGTTGCCGGCGGGCACGTCGGGCAGCGTCACGCTGACCGTCGAGATCGCCTCGCCACTGGCCAACGGCAAGACCATCGTCAACACGGCCACGCTGGCCGCCGATGGGTTGCCTTCGACCAGCGCCAGCGTCGTCGTCACCGTGGTGGTTGACGACGAACCGCTGCTGGCGCTGACCAAGACCGCGTCGCATGATCCGGTCGCACCAGGCGACACGATGGTGTACACGCTGGTGTACGGCAACATCGGTACCGGCACCGCCACCGGCGTGTCGCTGGCAGACGCGATCCCGGCTGGCACCAGCTTCGTCGCCGCCAGCGATGGCGGCAGCCACGATCCCGGCAGCGACACAGTCACCTGGAACCTGGGCGATATCGGCGCCGGTGCCAGCGGCAGCGTGACGCTCACCGTGCAGGTCGACAGTCCGCTCGCCGACGGCACCGTCATCGCCAACAGCGCCACCGCTTCAGGTGACAACGTGGCGCCGGTCAATGCCGGCGTCGACGTGGTGGTCGACAGCAACGCGGCACTCACCCTGTCCAAGATCGCCTCGCAGTCGCCGGTGGGTGCCGGTGACACCGTCGTGTTCACGCTGGGCTACGTCAACTCCGGCACCGATGTCGCCGTCGGCGTGGTGCTCGTTGATCCGCTGCCCGTCAACACCAGCTTCGTCTCGGCCAGCCATGGTGGCAGCTACGATGCCGGCAGCAACACGGTGACCTGGCCGCTGGGTGATCTGCCGGCGAATGCGGGCGGCAGCGTGAGCCTCACCGTGCAGGCGGCTTCGCCGCTGGCCAACGGCACCCTGATCACCAACACCGCCCAGCTCTCGGCTACCAATACGACACCGGCCAATGCTGCCGCGGTGGTGATCGTCGACAGCAGTCCGCAGCTGCTGCTGGCCAAGACTGCATCGTCCGATACGGTTTCGCCGGGTGATCAGCTCGGCTATGCCATCGCCTACAACAACATCGGCACCGACACCGCCGACAACGCGGTGATCATCGACACCTTGCCGGCCGACACGAGTTTCGTCTCGGCCAGTGACGGCGGCATCCATGACCCCGGCAGCAACACGGTGACCTGGAATCTGGGCGACCTGGCGGCCGGCGCCAGCGGCAGCCGCTCGCTGTTGCTCGAAGTGGACTCGCCGCTGCCGGACGGCACCCTGATCGCCAACACCGCCAGCCTTGTCGCCGACGGCATCGCGCCAGTCACCGCCACCGCTGTGACCACCGTGACCGTGGCGCCTGGCGACTCTGCGCTGACCCTGGTCAAGACCGCATCGCACGATCCGGTCGGGCCCGCGGACACCCTGGTGTACTCGCTCGTGTACGGGAACACCGGTCCGGGCACAGCGCTGGATGCGCAGCTGATCGATGTCGTGCCTGCCGGCACCAGCTTCGTCTCCGCCACGGGTGGCGGTGTCCATGATCCGGCCAGCAACACGGTGACCTGGATGCTCGGCAGCATTCCTCCCGGCAGCGGCGGCTCCTTGAGCCTGGCAGTTGCCGTGGACGACTCGCTGGCCGATGGAACGGTCATCAGCAACAGCGCGAGCCTGTCGGCCGGCAATGCCCCGCCGGTTCAGAGCGGCGTCGACGTCACGGTTGCCGGCGCGACCATCCTCAGCCTGGCCAAGACAACGCCGGTTAGCACGGTCGCGCCGGGCGACAGCTTCGACTTCCACATCGCCTACGACAACATCGGCAGTGTCGTCGCCAGCAACGCGCGAATCGAGGATCAGCTGCCGGCGGGAACCGAGTTCGTATCGGCCAGCGATGGTGGCAGCTACGATGCAACCAGCAACACGGTGACCTGGCTGTTCGGTTCGCTGGCGCCGGGTGGCGGCGACAGCGTCACCCTGACCTTGAGCATCCCGGCAACAACCCCGGGCGGCACGGTCATCACCAACACCGCCTCGCTGTCCGCCGACGGCATCGACCCGACCCTCAGCGCCGCCTCGCTGGTGGTCGCCTCGGACAGCGGAAGTGCCGTGCTGGGATTGCTGAAGACCGCCAACCCGTCGCCAGTCGTCGCCGGTGCAGCGCTCACCTACACCCTCAGCTACAGCGTGAGCGGCTCAGTGACCGCCACCGGGGTGACCCTGATCGATGCCTTGCCGGATCAGGTCAGCTTCCTGTCGGCCAGCGCCGGTGGCAGCCACGATCCGGCCAGCAACACGGTCAGTTGGGCACTGGGCGATCTGCCGCCGGGCAGCACCGGCAGCGTCACCCTCCAGGTGCTGGTGATGGCGGGCACACCCGCCGGGACCACCCTCGGCAACACGGCCCAGTTACAGGGCGCGAATGCCGCCGTGGTGACCGCCAATGTGCAGACGCCGGTAAGCGGTTCGGGACAGCCTCCGGACGTGCGGCCCGTGCCCAGCTTGTCACTGTGGTCGCTGCTGCTACTCGTGTTTGCCCTGGTCGCAGTCGCCGGCCAGCGCCTGCGGCGCCGGGTCCGGGGCTGACCGGATCACTGCCCTCGCCCATCGGCCAACCGGCCGTGGGCAGAGGTGCTTGACACATGGATCACGCGACCAGGCCCGCCGCAGCAACGACGTGACCGCCGTCGAAGCTAACCGAGCAGGCCGATCGCCTTGATCCGCTGGATCTCGTCGCGCACGCGGGCGGCGTCCTCGAATTCCAGATCCTGGGCGTGCTTGAACATCTGCGCCTCCAGCTTCTTGAGCTTGCCGGACAGCTGTGCCGGATCCATGGCGGCATAGTCGACCTGTGCCTCGGCCACGGCACCGAAACGCTTGACGTGCTTGCCGGTCTTGCCAGCCTTGGTGTCGTCACGCGCGCCTTCCATGATGTCGGTGATGCGCTTGCTGATCGTCTGCGGGGTGATGCCGTGTTCGGCATTGAAGGCGATCTGCTTGTTGCGGCGGCGCTCGGTCTCGTCGATCGCCACCTGCATCGAGCGGGTGATCTTGTCGGCGTACAGGATCGCCTTGCCGCGGACGTTGCGGGCGGCGCGGCCGATGGTCTGGATCAGCGAGCCGCTGGAGCGAAGGAACCCTTCCTTGTCGGCATCCAGGATCGCCACCAGCGAGACTTCGGGCATGTCCAGCCCCTCGCGCAGCAGGTTGATGCCGACCAGCACATCGAAGGCACCCAGACGCAGGTCGCGGATGATCTCGACCCGCTCGACGGTCTCGATGTCCGAATGCAGGTAGCGCACGCGCTGACCGTTCTCGCCCAGGTATTCGGTCAGGTTTTCTGCCATTCGCTTGGTCAGCGTGGTGACCAGCACGCGGTCGCCCTGCGCCACGCGCAGCTTGATCTCGCCCAGCAGGTCATCGACCTGTGTTGCCACCGGACGGATCTCGACATCCGGGTCGACCAGCCCGGTCGGGCGCACCACCTGCTCGACGATGGCGTCGCCACTGTGTTCCAGCTCGTACTTGCCGGGTGTGGCCGAGACATAGATCGTGCGCGGGGCGCGCCGTTCGAATTCCTCGAAGCGCAGCGGCCGGTTGTCGAGCGCGCTGGGCAGGCGGAATCCGAAATCGACCAGGGTTTCCTTGCGCGAGCGGTCGCCCTTGTACATGGCCCCGATCTGCGGCACGGTCACATGCGACTCGTCCAGCACCAGCAGGGCGTCGGCCGGCAGATAGTCGAACAGGGTCGGCGGCGGCTCGCCGGGCATGCCGCCAGTGAGATGGCGCGAGTAGTTCTCGATGCCGTTGCAGTACCCGATCTCGGCCATCATCTCCAGATCGAACTGGGTGCGTTGCCCCAGCCGCTGCGCTTCCAGCAGCTTGCCGGCATCGGTGAGCGATTTCAGGCGATCGGCCAGCTCGGTCTTAATCGTCTCGATGGCGTCCAGCACGGTGCGCCGGCTGGTGACATAGTGCGATTTGGGATAGATGGTGTAGCGCGGAACGCGCCGGCGGATCTCGCCGGTGAGCGGATCGAACAGGGCCAGATTCTCGATCTCGCCGTCGAACAGTTCGATGCGCAGCGCCTCGTCCTCGTTCTCGGCCGGAAACACGTCGATCACCTCGCCGCGTACGCGGTACGTGGCGCGGCGCAGTTCGTGGTCGCCGCGGGTGTACTGCAGTTCGGTCAGCCGGCGAATCAGCTCGCGCTGCTCGATGCGCTCTCCGCGCACCATGTGCAGCACCATCTTGTAGTACTCCTCCGGACTGCCCAGACCATAGATCGCCGACACCGTCGCGACAATGATCGCGTCCGGGCGGCTCAGCAGCGCCTTGGTCGCCGACAGCCGCATCTGCTCGATGTGTTCGTTGATGCTGCTGTCCTTCTCGATGTAGGTATCGGAGGACGGCACGTAGGCTTCGGGCTGGTAGTAGTCGTAGTAGCTGACGAAGTACTCGACCGCGTTGTGCGGAAAAAAGTCCTTGAACTCGCCATACAACTGCGCCGCCAGGGTCTTGTTCGGTGCCATGATCAGGGTCGGCTTCTGCACCGCCTGGATCACGTTGGCGATGGTGTAGGTCTTGCCGGATCCGGTCACGCCCAGCAGCGTCTGGTGTGCCAGCCCGGATTCGAAGCCCTCAATCAGACCGGCGATGGCGGTGGGCTGGTCGCCTGCAGGCGCGAACGGCGAGACAAGCTGGAAGCGGTCGGTGGAATCGGAGCTCATGGTCGGCATTTTCCTACACCGCGACGCGTCCGCGCCCGATGGTGGCTGAACGGGGCGGTGCGTACCTTGGCGACATCGTCCCCATCAGGAGCTGCGCCATGATCCGCACCCGCCTCGCCGCCGCCCAACGCGGACTGACCCTGATCGAGCTGCTGGCCACGGTGGCGGTGCTCGCCATCCTCACCGGCGTCGGCGTCCCGAGCTTCCAGAACGTGATGGCCAACCAGAAGCAGACCGCGGCGGTAAACAGCTACGTCGCCAGCTTCCAGCAGGCGCGGATGCGCGCGGTCGCGCACTCCAGCCAGGTCATCCTGTGTCCCAGCGCCAACGGCATCACCTGTACCGGCGGCCTGTCCTGGGAACATGGCTGGCTCATTTACGACGACAACAACCGCAACCGGCGCCACGACGCTGGCGAAACCGTGGTCGCCGTGTTCACCGCGCTGCCGGCCGGTATCAGCGCCACCAGCAGTATCGGGCGACCGCAACTGGTCTACCGCAACGATGGCAGCGTGAGCGGCAGCAACCTGCGCGTGACACTGTGCGACCAGCGCGGAACCGAACATGCCCGCTCGGTCATCGTCAACAATCACGGGCGCCCGCGCAGTGGTCCGGACGAACTGCGGCGCTGCCAGCCCGGTCCAGCCTGAAGCCCGGTGCAACCCGGGAAATCCGCACGACCGGCCATCGCCGGGTTTGACACTCCAGCGTGATGGCCCGGAAAATGCGGGGTCGCCTGCCGCTGATGGCTTTCGTGTGCCTGCCCGCTGTCTGATCGTCATTCCCGCCTACAACGAAGCCAGCACCATTGCCGGTGTGATCGCTGGCGTGCGCAAGGTGATCGATGCGCCCGTGCTGGTGGTCTGCGATGCCTGCGAGGACGACACGACCGCCATCGCCGCCGCGTCTGGCGCTCAGGTGCTGGACCTGCCGGTGCGCCTGGGTGCCTGGGGCGCGATCCAGGCTGGTCTGCGTTTCGGCTATCGGCATGGCTTCGAACAGGTCTTGACGCTGGACGCCGATGGCCAGCATCCCGCCGAGGCCCTCCCCGACCTGCGCGCCGGGCTTGATCACGCCGATGTCACCATCGGCACCTATCCTGATCGCCTGAGCGCGGCGCGACGCATCGCCTGGTGGTATTTCCGGGCCTTGACCGGTCTGAACGTGGTTGATGTCACTTCCGGCATGCGTGGCTACGGTCGGCGCGCACTGGCGCTGCTGGTACGTTCCGAAGCCAGCCTGCTCGACTATCAGGATGTCGGCGTGCTGATGCTGCTTTCAGGACAGGGCATGACGATCGCCGAGATCCCGGTCACCATGAGGCCGCGACAGGCCGGCCACTCCCGGGTCTTCAACAGCTGGTTCCAGGTCGCGCGCTACATGATCCATACCACGGTGCTTTGCGTCGCCCGGATCCGCCGGCGCCTGCCTCTGGAGAACACCCCGTGAATCTGGCCACGCTGACTCTGGTCGTCGGCATCGTTCTGGCAGGCATCATCCTGTACCTGGTGCGGCGCGATCATCTGCACGGCCCGTATGCCCTGGGCTGGCTGCTGCTGGCTGCCGGCATCATCGTGATTGCCGTGTGGCCGCGGCTGATCGACGAAGTCGGTCGACTGGTGGGCATCTACTATCCGCCGATCCTGATCTGCCTGGGTGCAATCGCCGCCCTCTTGATCAAGAGCCTGATATCCGACCTCGAGCGATCGCGCCAGGAGCGCTCATTGCGCAGGCTCAGCCAGAAGGTCGCGATTCTGGAGCGCGAATTGCAACTGGCTCGACAGCAGTTGGGACAGCCGCTGATCCGCTCCGAATCCGAAGCCGACTGAGCCTGATCATGACCGCTGAATCAGCGGATGCCGGCATGGACGGGGTTGGAGCGCTGCGGATATTGCACCTGGGCAAGTTCCTGCCGCCGCATGCCGGTGGCATCGAACGCTTTCTCGCCGAACTGATGCCGGCACTGCGCCGGGAAAACGTGCGTAGCGCGGCACTGGTGCATGCCAGTCGATCCGGACAGACATTGTGCCGCAGGCAGCACGACGCTTTGGTTGTGTCGGCGCCGGTCACCGCCTCGCTGGCGTTCACGCCGATCAGCCCATCCTGGCCATGCCGCATGCAGCGCCTGATTCGGCGACTGCGTCCGGATCTGCTGCACCTGCATCTGCCCAATCCGTCCGCGTTCTGGGCACTGGCACTACCCGGCGCAAGGCGCCTGCCATGGATCGTGCACTGGCATGCCGATGTGCCGGTGGATGCCGCAGACTGGCGATTGCGCCAGCTCTACCGTTTCTACAAGCCACTGGAAACCAGCCTGTTGCGGCGAGCAGCGCTGATTGTCGCCACCAGTCAGGCCTACGCGCGATCGAGTCAACCGCTGCAGCCCTTCGGCGACAAGACCGCCGTGGTGCCGCTCGGGCTTTCCGATCGGGATCGAGCAGCACCCACGCCGGAACTGTGGCCCGATCGACCTGCGATGAAACTGCTGTTCGTTGGCCGATTCAGCTACTACAAGGGGCTGGATGTGCTGCTGCGCGCCCTGGCCGGGACCGAGCGTATCGATCTGGTGCTGGTCGGACAGGGCGACGAGCAATCCCGGCTGCGCCAGCTGATCACCGGGTTGCGATTGGGCGATCAGGTACGCTTCGCCGGCGCCCTGGACGATCACGGGTTGGCCGGCGCCTACGCGGCAGCCGATGTCCTGTGCCTGCCGTCGATCGAACGCAGCGAGGCCTTCGGCATGGTGCTGCTGGAAGCGATGCGGGCCGGCATTGCCACCATCGCGACGGCCGTCCCGGGCAGCGGCATGGCCGAAGTGTTGGCCGGCGGCCAGGTCGGTCGGCTGGTCGAAGCAGGCAACGCGGATCAGCTTCGGCAGGCGTTGATCGAGCTTCGCGACAACCCCACGCTCAGGTTGCAGTTGGCTCAAGCCGGTCGCGAGCGCTTCATGCGGAACTACCGGATCCAGGCAGTGGCTGCCGCACTGGCGCAGCACTACCGCGGGCTTGCAGCCAGTCGCTGACAAGCAAGGCGAGCCAGCACACCCACAGCAGGGTCAGATGCATCAGCACGCGATTCATCGCGGTGAGATCCTGCGCCCACACGGCCGCGTCGGTAAAACAGAAGATGCCCAGAATCGTCGCCATCATGCCCAGGCACAGCCAGCTCAGGGCCGAGCGTTGCGCCCAGCCGCGCCAGGTCAGCAGCAGAAGCGGCAGGCTCAACCACCACAACAGATGCCAGTTCGGCGCCAACAGCATCGCCTGGGCGATCTCCGGTCCGACCGATCGCCAGGTCAACACCTGATCGATGCCGACACCGGGCGCGCGCAGATAGCCCCAGCCGGCTTCAACCCAGCCCAGGGCGGGCAACGGTAGATGCAATCCAAGCAGCAGAGTCCAGAGCAGAATCACGGTCAACGCGCCCGTGAGCAACCAGCGCTTGCGCGGCAATGCCGCAACCAGCGCAGCGAACAGCACCAGCAACAGCCACAGTGAACCTTCCAGCTTCAGTCCCGGCAACAACAGCGCCAGTGCCACTGCCAACAATAGATGCCGCAATCCGTGGCCGACGGTGTATCGCGCCAGCGCCAGTCCCGAGGCGCCCAGCACGATGGTCAGGGGCAGGTCGGCGTAGCCCGCCAGCGCAGCGTGCGTGTTGATTAGAGGCAGCGACGCCCAGACCGCGGTCGCTGTCGCGGCCAGCCACCACGGCAGCGACAGCGCGCGCAGCTGTCCGATCGCTATCGCGATGGCTGCCAGCCACAGCAGGGGCCACAGCGTCGCGAATGCCGGCACATGCCAGGAACCATTGGCGCTGACGAACCAGACCTCGAGAAAGGGAAGTCCGTTCGGATAGTGCCGTGCCGCCAGGTAGCGGCTGTCAGGATCGCCGAGCCATGTCGCCTCGTCCACGAACGGCAGCCAGACATTGGACAGGTACCAGACCTTGGCCTTGACCGACCAGGTCGCCCAGGCATCCCAGGCGAACAGGTCGCGGGCCTCGACCTCGGTCCCGATCGACATCGTGCGGACCAGCAACCACGCGGCCAGGGCCAGCAGCAGCCAGCGCGACCAGGCCGGCTCGGCCAGATGCGTCAAAGGCCCGTTGGCGGTGGCGAACCGGTCAGCGGGCGGACGCCACCATGCCGCGATCGCCACGACCAGGGCAACCGGGACGAGAATCATCCACAAGGTCGACCAGACCGATTGCGGCAGCGGAGAAAGTACCGCGACCAGCACTGCAACCAGCGCCAGGCCGATCAGGTAGCCGTAGCCCAGAACGCGCAGCCAGTCATCCAATCGGCGCGGCCGCTCGATCAACGCCGCATACAGGGCGGAACCGGCCAGCAGCGGCAGAAGATGCGCCAGCAACACACTCATGGCGTGACCCCGCCGCCGACCACCTCGATCACCTGCCACTCGTCCAGCACATGTACGCGCCGGCTCCGTTGGGGGGTCAGGGTGCTGTCGGATGGCGTGCCGGCGACAACGCGATCGACGAGGTCGGCCGGTACCAGAATCAGCGTGCCTGGCACGAGCTGGTCGACCCGGCCGAGCGCCACGTTCCAGGTCGCAGCATCGATCGGCAACAGGTGCCAGATCATGCGATAGGTGGTGTATGCCGACGGAGCAGCGACCAGCACCTTCGGCGCTTCGCTCCGCTGCCTGTACCAGGCCCGGAATCGATCGGCGACGCCAGCCAGATCCACGTCTGCGAAGGGTGCCGTTGAAACCGTCCTTTCGGTCAGGCGGTTCTGGGCGAGCAGTTGCCGCTGCCATGACCAGTCGACCAGCAGCCAGACCACGGCCACGGCCGCCAGCACCGGCAGCAGCGCGCGCCGACGCAGCAGGATCAGGCTGAGCAGGATGAAGGTCGCCAGGGCGACGACGATCGGCACCAGCGTCGATCGCCTCGGCGCCTCGGACAATTCGCGTCCCAGCGAATTGATCGATCGCTGTGCCCAGGGACGAAGCGCGGACATGCTGTCGACCTGGGCGCGCAACGCGTTGCTCAGCGACATTGATTCCAGGCGGATCGATTCGATTGAAAACGGTGGAAACGGAGTACCTGGCGGCGTCTGCATCGCTGTGGGAATCTGACCGAAGCCGATCTCGACCACACGCCCCTGCCAGTTCGGCAACTGATCGAGCGCGAAGGTCTGATCGCCACCGCGCGGCTTGGGAATGGTCGCGCTGTGCAGCATCTCCGGATCGTCGGCGAGCCGCCACAGGAAGACCAGTTCCAGCGCGCTCGAAAAATTCCGCATCCGGTATCTCAGCACGGCGAGTTCATCGGCATCGACATCCATGCCTGCCAGCGCCTGCAGCGCACTGTCACCACGGTCATTGGCGACCTGGGAGCCACCGCCGCCTTCGATCGCCGCCAGCCGACCGTAGACCGCGTTCATGGCGGCGACTTCCACCTCGAGCGACTGCGCCGGCAGCAGAGGCCAGACCGGTCCGGGCAATGCCAGCAAGCCGGCGAGCACGGCAGCGCCGATGGCGATCAGGACGCGCGCTATCACGGCGCCGCCACCTGCTGGAGGTCGTGCAACTCCTCTTCGCTGAAACCGGCCTGTCGCCGGGCATCGACATTGAACGGCCCTTTCAGGCTGGACGATCCGAATCGCGACAGCAAGCCCCGGAATGTCTCTCGCGGCTCGACGCCGCGCTCGCCGCACAGCCAGGCAAACCAGCGACTGCCGGCGGCGACGTGTGCGACCTCTTCGCGCAGGATCGTCTCCAGAACCTGCGCCGTTTTCTGGTCACCGACGCTGCGAACCCGGGCGATCATCCCCGGCGTGACGTCCAGGCCACGCGCTTCCAGCAGGCGCGGCACCAGTGCCATGCGCGCCAGGGCATCGTCATCGGTCCGCAGTGCCATCTCCCAGAGGCCGTTGTGGGCATCGAAATCACCGTACTCATGACCGTACTCTGTCAGCCGCTGCGTCAGCAGAACGTAGTGTCGCGCCTCATCGTCGGCGACGGCCACCCAATCGTCGTAGAAACTGCGCGGCAGGTCACGAAAACGGTATACCGCATCCCAGGCCAGATCGATGGCATTGAACTCGATGTGGGCGATGGCGTGGATCAGGGCCGCGCGCCCCTCCGCCGATCCGAGGCTTCTCTGCGGCAGCTCGCGTGGCGGTACCAGACGCGGCCGCGTCGGGCGGCCTGGCAGCTCGATGCGCTCGGGCGGCTGCGCTGCGGAATCCAGTTCCAGTTGCCCTGCCCGCCAGGCGGCGGCAGCAAGGCGGGTCTGCTCGACCTTGTCCGACGGCTGCGCTGCCTGCAGGCAACGCCACGCCGCCGCGTACAGCGAAGTCATGCCGGACCGATCTGTCGCCGCGCCAGCTTGGCCTCGTCGGAGCGATTCAATTCCAGCTCGCGCAGATAATTCCTGTCGACACCGGTGACGTATTCGCCGTTGAAGCAGGACGCATCCCAGCGTTCGATGTCCGGGCGGTCGACGCGGACGGTCTCGATCAGGTCATCCAGGGTCTGGTAGATCAGCCAGTCGGCCCCGAGCAATGCCTGCACTTCCTTCTTGGTACGGCCGTGGGCGACCAGCTCCTGCGCGGTCGGCATGTCGATGCCGTAGATGTTGGGATAGCGCACCGGCGGCGCCGCCGACGCGAAATACACCTTGCGGGCACCGGCATCACGGGCCATCTGGATGATCTGCCGCGAGGTCGTGCCACGAACGATGGAATCGTCGACCAGCAACACCACCTTGTCCTTGAACTCCTGGCCGATGGCGTTGAGCTTGCGCCGTACCGACTTCGCCCGCTCACCCTGCCCCGGCATGATGAAGGTACGGCCGATGTAGCGGTTCTTGACGAAACCCTCGCGGAACGGCACACCCAGTCGCTGCGCCAGCACCAGCGCGGCACTGCGCGAGGTGTCGGGAATCGGCATCACCACTTCGATGTCGTGCTCGGGCCGCAGTTGCAGGATGCGCTCGGCCAGGGTCTCGCCCATGCGCACGCGCGCCTGGTAGACGGAGATGCCTTCCATGATCGAGTCCGGCCGCGCCAGATAGACGTACTCGAACAGGCACGGCGCCGGCTTGGCATCGGCGCAGAGACGGCGATGCAGCTGGCCGTCGAAGGTGACCAGGATCGCCTCGCCCGGCGCCACATCGCCGACCAGCTCGAAGCCCAGGATGTCCAGCGCCACGCTCTCCGAAGCGACCGCGTACTCCATGCCCTGTGCGGTCCAGCGCTGGCCCAGTACCAGCGGCCGGATGCCGAACGGATCGCGGAAGGCGACCAGGCCGTAACCGAGCAGCAGCGAGGCGACGGCGTAGCCGCCCTTGCAACGGGCATGCACGCCGCCGACCGCCTTGAAGATGTTCTCCGGCGCCAGCTGCATGCGGTCCTGGATGGCCAGCTCGTGCGCGAACACGTTGAGCAGCACTTCCGAATCGGATTCGGTGTTGATGTGTCGACGATCCTCGGCAAACAGCTGCGCACGGATCTCGTCGGCGTTGGTGAGATTGCCGTTGTGGCCCAGGGCGATGCCATAGGGCGAGTTCACGTAGAACGGCTGCGCCTCGTTGACGCCCTCCGAGCCGGCCGTCGGATAACGGCAGTGGCCGATCCCGGCACCACCGGTCAGACCTTGCATCGCGCTCGGGCCGAACACGTCGCGGACCAGACCGTTGCCCTTGTGCAGGCGCAGGCGCCGCTCGTCCAGCGTGGCGATGCCGGCGGCATCCTGGCCCCGGTGCTGGAGCACGGTCAGGCCGTCGTAGAGCGCGCCCGCCACATCCGACTTGCCGACGATTCCGATGATGCCGCACATGGTGTTTGTTCCTTGAATCAGGAGGTCGCCGTGGCCGGCGTTGCCTCGATGATGGCGGGTTCTTCCGCCGGTTTCAGATCACGCAGGTCATCCAGCGCGTCGGGTACCCACTCGCGCAGCCACTGCGCGACCGGCTCGAAGCGCGGGATGAGTTCCGACTGCTGCCACCACGGGTCACGCGGGAACGGCGTGTAGCCCAGTACCAGGATCAGCGCCGCCACCATCACGCCACCGCGCAGGATGCCGAATCCCAGCCCGAACACCCGGTCGGTGGTACCCAGTCCGGTGCTCTCGACAATGCGGCCGACCAGCCAGGTCAACAAGCCCCCGACGATCAGCACCAGGATGAACACCGTCGCGTAACCCAGCGCCACCTGCGCCGAGGGCAGATCGATCCAGTTCGCGTACAGCGCCGAGACGCTGGCGCCGAACAGCATCGCGGCAATGATCGCCGCCACCCACACGCCCAGCGAAAAGGCCTCGCGGACCAGTCCGCGCCAGAGACCGACCAGTGCCGACAAGGCCAGGATGGCGATGATGACCCAATCCGCGCCGTTCATCGCTCAGGCTGGCCTGCGATTCAATCGGTGTGTGACACGACCATGGCATCGCCCAGCTTCTGCCCGGTCTGCAGACGCTGTCGCTGTGCCTCGGCCTCGGTTCTACGTACATACGGGCCCACGCGCACCGCCCAGCTCTGCCCGCGCTGGGCGACGAAGGCCGGATAGCCGGCGCCGCGGAGGCGGTCACTGAGCTGCTGGGCATTGGCCTGCTCGCCGAAGGCGCCGACCTGGATCGCCCAGGCGCCGGCACGGGCGTCGGCCGGCGCTGCGGTGGTCGGCGCGGAGCCGACCTCGGTCACGCTGGGCTTGGCATCGGGCACGGCGGCGATCAGATGCTGCCGGGCCTGCTCGGCCTGGGCGCGGGTCGCGAACGGACCGGCGCGGACGCGGGTGATGTTGTTGGCGCCGGCTTCGCGCTCGACCGGGTAGCCGCGACCTTCGGCCGCCGTCGCCACGCGCGCCACGTTGGCGGCCTGACCGTAACCGCCCAGATTCACCCAGAAGCGGCCACCGGCAGTGGTCGCCACGGTATCGCGCGCGGGAGTGGCCGGGGTCGCGGGCGTCGTGGTCGCCGGCGGCGACGCGCCCGGGCTGGCCGGAGACGTGCCCTCGGGTGAGCCGGTGGTCGGCGGCGTCGCCGGTTCGGTGCCAGCCGCTGCCGGCTCGGTGACCGGCGGGGTGGTCGGCGCGGTCTCGCCCTCGATGAAGTCCACCGCGGCGACACGATCGGGATCGGCGACGTCGCGGCCCAGCGGCAACACGCCCTGACTCATGTCGGCATCGGGTGCCGGCGGAATATCCAGCGCACGCGTCTGGCTGGTTTCCGGGCCTTGCGGCGGCTTGCCGCTGAGCAGGATGGGCAGCACGATGGCGGCGATCACGATCAGCACGGCTGCGCCGATCAGGCGATTCTTCAGGGTCTGGTCCATGACGGCGATTATAGCCGCTGCCTGTGCGGGATCAGGCACATGTAACGACATTCGTCGGCGGTGCCAGCCACCGTTCAGTCGTCTGTCGGCAACGCCTGCATGGCCTCGGCGACGGTGAGAAAGGAGCCGAACACCACGATGCGCTCGTCGGCGCCAGCCTCGTCACGCGCGCGAAGCACGGCGTCCGCGACCGAGGCATGACGGTGCTGGCGTCTGCCGGTCAGCACCGCTGCCAGACGTTCGGACAAGGCCTGGACGGTGAGGCCGCGCGGCGACTGTCCGGCCAGACCCGCCAGATGCCAGACCTCGACCAGTCCGACCAGCGGCGCGACCACGGCGGCGACATCCTTGTCCGCCAGCGCCGAGAACACGGCGCGCGTCGGCTGTGGTGATTCCCGCAACCACGCCGCCAGCGTCTGCGCTGCCTGCGGGTTGTGCCCGATGTCGACCACGATGTCCGGGCCGCTGGCCACCTGCTGCAGTCGCCCGGGCAGCATCGTGCGGGCCAGTCCCTGTGCTGCCCGCTCCAGATCGAAATGCGTTCCCGTTGCCTGCGCCAGCAACAGCAGCGCCGCCAGCGCCGTTGCCGCGTTGTCCCATTGGCTTTCGCCGCGCAGCGGCAGCGCTGCCGGCAACATGATGTCGGTCAGCTCGCCGAAGCGGAACGCGGTGGCACCACCCTCTCGCCGCCAATCATAGGCATCGCCGAGGCGATGCACCGGCGCGCCCAGCGCCTGCGCCGTGCGCAGCAACGCCGGTTCGGCATCGCGTTCGCCCACGACCAGGGCACGACCCGCACGCGCGATGCCGGCCTTCTCGACCGCGATGGCTGCACGCGTGTCGCCCAGCCAGTCGGTGTGATCCAGGGCCACCGTGGTGACCACGGCAACATCGGCATCGATCAGGTTCACGGCGTCCAGGCGCCCGCCAAGCCCTACCTCGAGCACCGCCAGATCCAGCGACGCCCGTGCCAGCAACCAGAACGCCGCCAGCGTGCCGAACTCGAAGTAGGTCAGCGACACCTCGCCACGCACCGCTTCGACCGCCTCGAACGCCGCCACCAGAGCCGCATCATCGGCATCGACGCCGGCGATCCGCACCCGCTCGTTGTAGCGGAGCAGATGCGGCGAGGTGTAGGTGCCCACGCGCCAGCCCTGTGACCGCGCCGCCGCCTCGATGAAGGCCACAGTGGAGCCCTTGCCGTTGGTGCCGCCGACGGTGATCACGCGCCGCGCCGGCCTCGGCGAGCCCATGGCCCGCCACACCGCCGACACCCGCTCCAGTCCCAGGTCGATCGCCCGCGGATGCCGCCGCTCCAGCAGCGCCAGCCACTGCGCGAGGTCCTGTGGTCGGTCGAAGGCTTTCATCCGGACGACTCCCGAGCGCGGAACACAGCATCAATGCCAGGACGCCGACAGCGCGGCGCGAAAATCCTGAACGTGACCCGGCAGCCCGCAGCGTCAATCAGCGCAGCCAACGGTATCCGGAGCGCGGACTTCGGACCACCGGCCAGGCCTCTGGCCCGGCTCGCTGCCCGACACTCAGTCTTCCGTGGCAGCCGGTTCCGCCTCGGCCTGATCGAGAAAATACGGCTCGACAGTGCCGTTCTTCTTCACCGTCATGGGCTGGCCGTGGCGGTTGAGCGACTTGCCGAAAGCGACGCGGATCCAGCCTTCGCTGACGCAGTACTCCTCCACGTCCTGGCGCTCTTCGCCGTTGAAGCGGATGCCGATGCCGCGTTGAAGCAGCGCGGCGTCGTGGAAGCGGCTGCGTGGGTCGATCGCGAGGCGATCGGGCGGGGTCTGGGCGTGATCGGTCATGGAAACCATCAGGTTCTGCGGGATCGGTAACGGCGGTCAGGCGGCATCGCGACTCGGCGCCGGTTGGCGCATCAGCAGCGCCAGCAGGCTGGCGATGGTGTCGCGTTGCTGGCGGCGGTCCAGGATCATGTCGATGGCACCGTGCTCAAGCAGGAACTCGCTACGCTGGAAGCCCTCCGGCAGGGTCTCGCGCACGGTCTGCTCGATCACGCGCGGACCGGCGAAGCCGATCAGCGCCTTGGGCTCGCCGATGTTGATGTCGCCAAGCATGCCCAGCGAGGCCGAGACGCCGCCGGTGGTGGGGTGGGTCAGCACGGAGATGTACGGCAAGGCCTGCTCGCGCATGCGCGCGATCACCGCCGAGGTCTTGGCCATCTGCATCAGCGACAGCAGGCCTTCCTGCATGCGCGCACCGCCGGTAGCGCTGAAGCAGACCAGCGGTGTGCCCTCCTCCAGCGCGCGTTCGCCGGCGCGGGCGAAACGCTCGCCGACCACCGAGCCCATCGAGCCGCCCATGAACGAGAACTCGAAGGCACAGACCATCAACGGGCGGCCATGCAAGGTGCCGCGCATGGCGATCAGCGCATCCTTCTCGCCCACCGCCTTCTGGGTGGCGATGACGCGGTCACGGTATTTCTTGCTGTCGCGGAAGCGCAGCGGATCACCCGGTTCCAGCGTGGCGGCGATCTCTTCGGTGGAGCCAGGATCCAGGAACGCGTTCAGGCGCACGCGCGCGCCGATCGGCCGATGGTGGCTGCACTTGGGGCAGACGTTGAGGTTGCGCTCCAGTTCCGGCAGGTACAGCGCCGCGCCACAACTCTCGCATTTCTCCCACACGCCTTCCTTGACGCCACGCTTGTTGGCGCTGCTCTCGGTGCGGATGCGCGAGGGCATCAGTTTCGACAGCCAGTTCATCGGATCGGGACAGCGGTTGCGGGGAGGTGCACCTTAGCGCGAGCGCGCCGAAGGCACCAGTTCGTCAGCATTTTCATGGAAGTAGATGCGTTTTCTGCGTGAACTGCGATCAATCGGCGGCTGTGCTGCCGTCCAGTGCCTTGCGCAGCTGGCCGAGGAAGCCCTGGGCTGTCTCGACCGCCGCGGCAGTGTCAGCGGCGGCAGCCAGGCGTTCGACCAGTGCACTGCCGACCACCACGGCATCGGCATGGGCGGCGACAGCCCGCGCCGACTCCGCATCCTTGACCCCGAACCCGACCGCAATCGGTGCCGCGCTTTCGCTGCGCAGGCGGGCAACATGTTCACCGACCGCCGAGGCATCAAGGTGCCCTGCCCCGGTGACACCGGCGAAGGCGACGTAATACAGGAAGCCCCGTGCCTGCTTCGCCAGCGCGCGCTGACGCTCGCCGGCCGTGGTCGGTGCGGCCAGCAAGATCTGATGCAGACCGTGGCGTTCCAGCAGTTCGCGATACGGTGCCGACTCCTCCAGCGGTGCATCGACCAGCAGCAGGCCGTCGACACCGGCCTGCGCGGCTTCGGCAACGAAACGCTCGCGCCCGTGGATCTCGACCGGATTGAGATAGCCCATCAACACCACCGGCGTGCGCGGGTCTTCGCGACGGAACGCCTGGACCATGGCCAGCACGTCGGCAGCGCTGACACCGCGGGCGATGGCGCGCTCGCTGGCCTTCTGGATCACCGGACCATCGGCCATGGGATCGGAGAACGGCACGCCCAGCTCGATCAGGTCGGCGCCGGCCGCCACGGCCGCGTGCATGACCGGCACCGTGGTGTCCGTGGCCGGATCACCGGCGGTGATGAACGGGATCAGTGCCTTGCGCCCGGTGGCGCGCAATCCCGCAAAGCGCGCGTCGATACGGTTCACACCAGCCGCACTCACAGCACGATTCCTTCGCGGGCGGCGACCGTGTGCACGTCCTTGTCACCGCGTCCGGACAGGTTGACCAGGATGCGTTGCGCCGGGTCCATCTCACGAGCCAGACGCAGCGCGAGTGCCACCGCGTGGCTGGATTCCAGCGCCGGCAGGATGCCTTCGGTGCGTGCCAGTCGGTGAAAGGCGGCCAGGGCTTCCTCGTCATCGACGCCCAGATACTTGGCGCGCGAGGTCTCCTTCAACCAGGCGTGTTCGGGCCCGACGCCGGGATAATCTAGGCCCGCCGAGACCGAATGGGTCTCAGTGATCTGACCGGCGTCATCGCACAGCACGTAGGTGCGGTTGCCATGCAGGATGCCAGGGCGACCGGCTGCCAGCGAGGCGGCGTGGCGTCCGGTGGCTATGCCATCGCCAGCGGCTTCGGCGCCGTAGATGGCGACCTCGCGGTCGTTGAGGAAGGCATGGAACAAGCCGATGGCATTGCTGCCGCCGCCGACACAGGCCACCAGCGCATCCGGCAGCGCGTGGTAGCGCGCCAGCATCTGTGCCCGCGCCTCGCGGCCGATCACCGCATTGAAGTCGCGCACCATCTGCGGATACGGATGCGGCCCGGCCACGGTGCCGATGATGTAGAAGGTGTCAGCGACATGGGTGACCCAGTCGCGCAGCGCTTCGTTGAGCGCATCCTTGAGCGTCTGCGAACCGGAAGTCACCGGCACCACCTCGGCGCCGAGCAGCTTCATCCGGTAGACATTGATCTTCTGGCGCTCGATGTCGGTGGCGCCCATGTAGACCACGCAATCCAACCCCAGACGCGCGGCCATGGTGGCCGTCGCGACACCATGCTGGCCGGCGCCGGTCTCGGCGATCACCCGACGCTTGCCCATGCGCTTGGCCAGCAACGCCTGACCGACGGTGTTGTTGATCTTGTGCGCGCCGGTGTGGTTCAGGTCTTCGCGCTTGAGCAGGATCTGGGCGCCACCGTTCTCGCGGCTGAGCCGTTCGGCGTGATAGATCGGGCTGGGCCGACCGACATAGTCGGCCAGATCGTGGTCCAGCTCGGCCACGAATTCCGGATCGCTGCGCAGGCGCAGGTAGGCATCCGTGAGCTCGGCCAGCGGCGCCATCAGGGTTTCGGCCACATAGCGGCCACCGAAGTCGCCGAAACGGCCGGCGCCATCAGGCCAGGCGTGGAAGTCGATGGGGGCGTCGGTCAAGGCGGTGCCTGCGTGGCTCGGGAGGGCATTGGTGCAGTGCGACAGTTTCGCACGAAGGGGCCGTGCGGCGAAAACCGACAACCTCGGCGCCGCGTCAGGTCAACCCGCCGATCGGGCTGCGGCGACGAAATCGCGCATGCGCCCGGCGTCCTTGATACCCGGCACCGACTCGATCCCCGAGCACAGGTCCACCGCGAATGGTCGGGTGATCCGGATGGCCTCGGCGACGTTTTCCGGGGTCAGACCTCCGGCGAGGATCAAGGACCGAGCCAGCACTGGCCACCGGCGCCAGTCGAAACGCGCGCCGGAACCGCCGCCCTCGCCGGGCGCATGGCTGTCGAGCAGCAAGGCGCTCGCCGATGGATGTTCGGCAGCCAACGCGTCGACATCCACGGCGCCAGCCATGCCCAGCGCCTTCCAATGCGGGATTCCGAACTGCCGGCAAAATTCGTCGCTTTCCTGTCCGTGGAACTGCACCAGATCCGGGGCTACCTGCGCGATCGCCGCCGCCACGAACGCTGGTGGCTGATCACGCACCAGCATGACGATCCGCGGCGATACGCTCTGGCGACGGGCAAACGCGGCCAGTTCGGCAGCGCGTTCCGTCGCCAGCTGCCGACGGCTGGCTGCCAGGATCAAGCCCAGATAATCGACACCCAGCGTGCAGGCGACCTCGATGTCGGCCTCGCGGGTCATGCCGCAGAACTTGATGGCCACGCTCATGCCGTTTCGTCGAACTCCAGTTCCGGCGGCAGGTTCCAGCCACGCGGATAGCGCGGGCCGAGAAACACCAGTCCACGCGCCGGTGCGGTTTCCCCAGCCAGATCGCGCCGCCGGGCTGCCAGCACCTCGCCCGGCCATGCCACGGGCTGCTCGCCGCGCCCCACCGGAATCAGGGTACCAACGATGTTGCGTACCATGTGGTGCAGGAAGGCGTTGGCTTCGATTTCGACGATGACCCGGTCCTCGTCGCGGAAAACGGTCACCTCGTGCACCTGCCGGCAGGGCCGGCGGGCATTGCAGGACAGCGCGCGATAACTGGTGAAATCGTGTTCCCCGACCAATGCCTGCGCCGCCTCGTGCATGCGCCCGGCATCAAGCGGCAGCCGCTCCCAGGTCTGGTAGCGCGCGTACAGACCCGGGCGCACCGGGCGATTCAGGATCTCGTAGCGGTAGCGTCGACGCCGCGCGCTGAAGCGGGCATGGAAGGCGTCGGCGACCTGGCCGACCCAGGTCACCACCACGCTCGGCGGCAGGCGGGTATTGGTACCGAGCAGCCAGCCGCGCTCGCTGCGCACGACCTCGGTGTCGAAATGCGCGACCTGGCGGGCGGCATGGACGCCGCTGTCGGTGCGCCCGGCGCACATGACGTCGATGGTCTGGTCGGCGACGAACGACAGCGCCTCTTCCAGCGTCTGTTGCACGGTGTTGCCGTGACTGACGCGTTGCCAGCCCAGGAAATCGCTGCCGTCGTACTCGACGATCAGGGCCAGGCGGGTCACAGGTTCGGTTCCGCAAACATTGGTTGGGTGAGGCGGATCAATGGCGCAAGCCGATGAGCATCAGGCGGCACGTTCCTATCAGCGCGGCGCCCATGGATCCAGACTCATGCGAGCCAATGCCTGCGGATTGGTGGGCAAACGGACTGGAGACGCTCGCCACCCGAACCGTTGCGGTTCGGGTGGCCTTTGCAGCGGCCGATCAGATCGAATCGAGCAGTCGGGCGGCCTGCTCGCGCTGCGCCGTGTCACCTTCGCCCAGCACTTCCTCGAGCATGGCGCGGGCACCATCGGGATCACCCATGTCCAGGTAGGCGCGTGCCAGTTCCAGCTTGGTGGCAACATCATCGCCGCCGGCCGAATCGACGCCGCGACGCGATGCACTGTCGCGCGGCGGATCGATGTCGAAGGACGACTCGAACTCCAGCGGCGGCAGTCTGCCGTCCGTGGTCGGATCCGGTTCGACCACATCCACCACCGTCGCCTCGACCGGCGCGGCCCGTACCTCATCGCCGTCCAGATCGAATTCGAGTGGCTGGAAGCGCGAGCCGGCGTCATCGCTGTCGTCGTTGTCGTCGACATCGGTGATCTCCACGATCTCCTCGGTGCGCTCGACCACGATCCGCGTTTCGGGTTCACCCAGGTCGATGACATCGTCCTCCTGAAGCCAGGATTTCGCGATCACCGGTTCGTCGGTCCGGGGCTCATCCTCTTCGCGGGCGATGGCGTCGGTCCACGCAGCAACGGTCTCGTCCAGTTCCGACACCGTGGCGCCCTCGGCGAACAGGGGTTCGTCCGGCAGCAGCTCGCGGCCCATGTCGGCGACCACCTGCCACTCGGCGCTGTCACCGCTGACCTGCTGACGCAGACGCTGTGCCCAGTGGCTGAACCGCTCGGTGTCGCCGTTGGCGTAGAAGATGCTGAGCAGTTCGATGTAGCTGTCGTGGCTGTGCGGATTGGCCTGGATATGCGCCACCAGTTCCGCCACTTCGGCTTCGTCCAGGTTCACCTCGTCGCCATCCTCGCCAACGGCGGCTGCCGTGCCGGCGGTCGCTGTCGGCGCGAACATGTCGGAAACCGAACGCTTTGCCGGCACAGGGTCAAGCTCTTCGTTGTTGCGTTTGCTGCGCCGTGACAACAGCACCAGCGCCAGGATCAGGGCCAGCAGAACCAGAGCCGCGCCCTGGTAGAGCGGGTTCATGTAGAAGGGTTGTTCCGTGGGCGTTGGTGCCGGCGCCAGCGAGGCGCCGGGGTTCGTCGCCGGCGTGGCCGACGGCGGCTGCGCCGGGGCTGTTGAAGGCGTGGCGCCACTCTGAGCGCCCTCCTCGGCGGCAAACGGATCCTCGCCACCGGCCGTGGTTGCAGCTTCCCAATCCTGCTCGGACTGGTCGGCAGACACCGCTTCGTCCATGCCGGCGCCGCTGATCACGTCGGACTCGGCGGCAGTCGTTTCGGTGGTCGACTCGTCGCTCGCAGCCGGCGCCGCTTCCTCGGCCACAGACTCCTCGGTCGGCGTGGCTTCGGCAACCACCTCCTCGGAAGCGACCTCGATTTCGGTTTCGGCGACGTTCGGTGCCGGTTCCGGCGCTTCAGTAGTGGCGGCCTCGACGGGGTCGCTCGCGGCTGGCGTGGCTTCGGTCGAGGCGTCAGCCGTCGCCTCGGTCACGGCCTGGGCCGTTGCGGAGTCGCCGGCTGACGCTTCGGCCAGGCGACGCTGCAGGGCAGCCACTTCGGCATTTTTCAGATCCAGCAGGCGCGCGTTCTGGCTGTTCAGTTCCTCCAGGTCGCGGACGCGGGAGGTGAGCTCGGAGACCTCCTGCGACTTGCTGGTCAATTCCTCGCGCGCACGCTTCAGATCAGCTTCGACTTCCGCCACCGGGGTTCCTCCCGTCTGACTGCCGGTACCCCCGGCCGAGGTGCTGCCGGTACCGTCGTCGCTGCGTGGCGACAACAGTTCCACCCGTGCCTGCGCCGGCGCCGACGCGCTGGACGCTGGTGCGCTGGTGCTCGCCGCCCGACCCGGATCGGCCAGGGTGGACGCGCTGGCCTGTCCGCTCCAGGAATCCAGTTGTCGGCGAACCTCGACCCGCGCATCTGCCGCAGTGACCGAGCGCAGATCGCTGGCATCCGGCACCCGCAACACCGCACCCGCCTTCAAGGCATTGATGTTGTCGGCGAAGAAGGCATTCGGGTTGCTGCGCTGCAAAGCCAGCATCATCTGGTTGGTGTTCACGCCCAGGTCCGAGCCCAGCTCGTAGGCGATCGCCGACAAGGTGTCGCCACGTGCGACGGTGTAGGTGCCATCGCCACGGGTGCCGGCCGGTTCTGCCGGAGCAGGGGCCGGGGTCGGCGGGGTCGGCGGCGTTACCGGTGCAGGCCGGCTGGGCGCCGCTGGATCGGCGAAACCCGTCGGCGGCGCTGACGCCGGTGGTGCCGGTGTCGGGGCAGGTGTCGGGGCTGGCGCCGCCGGCGCCGGTGTCGGAGCCGCTGGAGGCGGTGTCGGCGCGGGCGCGGGCGTCGGAGCAGGCGTCGGCGCGGGTGCTGGTTGCTGCTGGACCGGCGGCGCGGCCGGAACCGAGGGCGGCGCGGCCGGACGTGTCAGCTGCCGCGGCTGTGGGCTGACCACCGGATCGAGCAGTACACCGTACTCGCGCAACAGGCGGCCACCGCTCCAGTTGGCGTCGATCAACAGGCTGAGATTGGGCTCGCGGATCGGATCCTGGCTGGTGATCCGGATGACCTTGCGGCCACGATCGTCGGCGACGGTTTCGAAATTGAGGATCGAGGGAATCCAGGAGCGCTCAAGACCGATCCGGGCGAAGTCCTCGGCGCTGGCCAGGCGCACCGTCAGGTGCTCGGCCTCGCCGGGGAAGGCTTCGCGGACCACGATCTCGGCTTCCAGCGGCTGGTTGAGCCGGGACTTGACCTGGATTTCGCCCAGTCCCAGCGCCTGCACGACACTGGCGGTCGCCAGCAACAGGCAGGTTCCGAGCAAGCTGCGGATTTTCATGTTCTGGCTTCCCCTGTCAGCACGCCGTCACGGAGACGGCCGGCCCCTTCGACCTTGACGGCATCTCACGATT
>JAMHVM010000183.1:0-55852 GCA_035911475.1 Lysobacterales bacterium
TGCCCAGACGCAGGTCGCGCGGGCGCAGCAGCGGAATGCCGTCATCCAGCGACCTGTCGCCATGCGACTGGATCAGCTCGTTGAGGAAGCGGCTTACCTGGCGCACGTTGCGTGCGACCTCGGAGGTGCCCTTCTTGGCGTTGTCCAGTTCCTCCAGCACGATCATCGGCAGCAACACATCGTGTTCCTCGAAGCGGAACAGCGACGTCGGGTCGTGCATCAGCACATTGGTGTCGAGGACGTAGGTGCGCTTGCTGACGGTCATGTGGCAGTTGTTTCCGGCGTTGGGTAGAGGGAGTGATGGCGGTGCAGAAAGCGGGTTCAGGTCAGGGCTGTCACGGCATCGAGCACGGTCTGTGCGTGGCCGGGCACCTTCACCCCGCGCCAGGTGTGACGCAGACGGCCATCACGGTCGAACAGGAAGGTGCTGCGTTCGATGCCGAACACCTTGCGGCCGTACATCGACTTTTCCTTGAGTACATCGAAGGCGCGGCACAGGCGCTCATCGCTGTCGGAAATCAGGTCGAAGGGCAGCGACTGCCGGCTGCGGAAGCGCTCATGGCTGGCGAGGCTGTCGCGGGAGACACCGATCAGACGCACGCCGGCAGCGGCGAATGCTCCCGCCAGTTCGGCGAAGTCCTGCGATTCCCGCGTGCAGCCGGGCGTGGCGTCCTTGGGGTAGAAGTAGAGCACGCATGGCGCGCCGGTCAGTTCGCGCAGGGCCAGTGTTCCGCTGCCGGTGATGGCAACGGTCAGATCGGGGATCAGTTCGCCTGGCTGCATCGCGTGCTCGTGCGTCGGGCGCAGGGCCCGCAGTGGGCATGGTTCGCGAGGGTGTTCGCCTGGTGACGGCGGCCATCGCCGTTTCGGACGGCTTGCGGCTCAGCTTCTTGGCGCGGAATTGTCACGTGTCGGCGTGGGCTAGAACTTCATCGGGTCGAGGATGGCATCGAGATTCAGGCGATCACAGAACTCCAGGAAGTCGTCGCGCAGCCCGGCGATGTGCATGTCGACCGGAATGCCGATGGTCAGCTGCGCGGAGAACACCTCCGCGCCGGTCTGCGAGGCCCGATAGCGCGAGCAGCTCATGTTCTCGATATCGATGCCGTGGTGCTCGAAGAACTCCGCCAGCTGATACAGCACGCCGGGTTTGTCGGCAGCGGTGACTTCGACGACGTAGGGCAGGGCGTTGCCTTCAGCCTCGCGCAGGCCGGTGCGGGAGAACTGCACGCGCACGTTCTCGTCACGCTGGATCCGTCCCAGTGCCGACTCCAGCTTGGCGATCGCGTCCCAGGAGCCCTGCGCCAGTGCCTGGATGCACACGTCCTGGCCCATGGCGGCCAGACGGGCTTCCAGCAGATTGCATCCGGCTTCGGTGACCCGTCGCGACAATCGCACCAGGGGAGATTCCTGCCTGGGCGCGACCGCCGTGATCAGCAGGTGGTTCTCGTTGGTCTGCTTGCGCGGCGTGGTCTCGTTCAATTCCGTTTCCTGTTGCGGTTTTCCCGATCTCCTCACGCGACGGTGCGCCGTGGTGATGCGATCGGACCTTCTGCCCTTGCTCCAGACCAGCTGCATCGACCGCCGGTTGCCCTCGGTCACCGCCTTTGGGCACGGTGTCCACGACTGCCGACAATCGACCTTTCCAGTCCGCGTTTCCTGAGGCTGAAAGCCGGGAAAATGCCGTTGGCAGCATACTTGTCACCCCATGACAGCCGCAAGTAACATGCCGCGGCTTCGTCAGGACCTTCGCCTTGTCGCTTTCCGGCAGCATCTGCGCACTGATCACGCCTTTTTCGGCCGATGGGCGACTGGATCTGGTCGCCCTGCAACGCCTGATCGAACATCACATCGACAGCGGCACTTCGGCACTGGTCATCGCCGGCTCCACCGGCGAGGCAGCCATGCTCGATGACGACGAATTCGTGCAATTGCTGAACTTTGCGGTTGAACGCGTCGCCGGGCGGATTCCCGTGCTTGCCGGAACTGGCGCATCATCGACCGCACGCACGGTCCGCCAGACCCGAATCGCCTTCGACTGTGGTGTCGATGCAGCGCTGGTGGCGACACCGGCGTATGTGCGACCGACCCAGGAAGGCTTGTATCGCCACTTTCTCGCCGTTGCCGAACAGGGCGGTCTGCCGGTAGTGCTGTACAACGTCCCCGGCCGCACCGCTTGCGACCTGCTGCCGGAGACCGTAGTCCGCCTGCACGGGCATCCGGCCATCGTAGGCATCAAGGAAGCGGTCGCCGATCCAGGGCGCATGTCGGCTCTGTTGCAGCTGCAGGGTGATACCTTCGATGTGCTCAGTGGCGACGACCCCACGGCTCTGGCTGCCATGATCGCGGGCGCCCGCGGCGTGATCTCGGTTGCCGCCAATGTCGTTCCCGGCCTGTTCGCCGAACTGTGCGATCATGCGCTGGCCGGACGTGAAGACGAGGCCAGGCGCCTGGATGGGCGGCTGGCTGCGCTCTACGCGTTCCTCGGTGTCGAATCCAATCCCATTCCCGCCAAGTGGTTGCTGCATCGCCAGGGCTGGTCGGAGCCGGAACTGCGCCTGCCGTTGATCCGTCTGTCGCCGGAGTGGCACGGTCGCGCCGAAAATGTTTTGTCGGGATTGCCCGAAAGCAGCCGCGCTGCGGTTGCCTGACCACGGAGATCACCCGGATGAGAATCCAAATCGTCAGCTTGTTGTCCACGCTGTTGTTGCTGGGCGGCTGCGGGCTGTTCAAGAGCAGGGACGTGCCCTATCAGGACAGCGTCAACCGGGCACCGCTGCAGGTGCCTGCGGATCTGGACCAGCCGGTGGTCGACGATGCCCTGCGTGTACCGGAAGCCGGTAGCAGCGGCTCGCCGGATATCCGGGTCACCGATCGCAGCCCGGCTGCCGCGGCGACTGGTGGTGATCTGGTGCTGTCGGACAGCGCAGAAGGCGCCTGGCGTCGCGTCGGTGTCGCCCTGTCGCGATTGGGCGACGATGTCAGTGTCGCCGACAGTGACGAGGCGGCCGGGCGCTATCGGGTCGAGATCGTAACCCGGCAGCGGCCGGACGGGTTCTTCAAGCGGCTGTTCCGCCGCGGCGGCAGTGCCAGTGAACGCGTGATCGTGCAGCTCGAGCCGGCGGCAGAGGGTGTGCGTGTCACCACGGTCGAGCAGAACGCAACCGCCCGCCTTCTGCTGGAACGGCTGCGTCAACGGCTGGGTTGATGCGCGGCGATTGCGCCGCCCTCAGCGTTCCAGCAACGGCAGCTTGTCGGCAACGTCCTTCCACGCGTCGGCGTCGGCGGGCGGATCCTTGCGCTGGGTGATCACCGGCCAGTCGCGCGACAGTTCGCGGTTGAGTTCGATGTAGCCTTCCTGGCCGCCCGGTACCGAATCATCGGGATAGATGGCATTGACCGGGCACTCCGGCTCGCACAGCGTGCAGTCGATGCACTCGTCGGGATCGATCACCAGGAAGTTCGGCCCCTCGTGGAAGCAATCGACCGGACAGACCTCGACGCAGTCGGTGTACTTGCACTTGATGCAGTTTTCGGTGACGACAAAGGGCATGTAGGGTGATCCGGCGGCGGCTGGGATCGCCGGGGGCGGACGCCGCAGCGGGTGCCTGTGAATGCTGGCCGGAAGTGGCGCTCCCTACGAGGTTCGAACTCGTGTTCCCGCCTTGAGAGGGCGGTGTCCTGGACCACTAGACGAAGGGAGCGAGGTTGAGGCCGGCTGCAGACCGCCATTATATTAGGCTTTCGGACCGCAATCACAAGGCCGCGTTGCGCTTGGGAACCTCTGAACAACTACTGCGCGACCGTCTGGCGGCGTCCGGCGATGCTCGAATTGCTCTTGTAACGGCAAATGCAAGGCGCTTTCTGCGTGGCGGCGGCCACCGCCCGCCGCCCGCTTGCCACCTTGTTCGGAGGCTCCCTTGAGCGCCTCCCGATCGGATAGCTCGCGATTCTCGCGGTGCCGCAGCGGGCACGGGATCGTGGCGTGGTCCGATTCCGGTCGCCGGCCTGGAACGGTGACGTTCCTGTTTTCCCATGTCGCCTGACCGTCCATGCCCAGCCTCTCATCGGTCCTCAAGTACCTGCGCCGGACCTGGATGCGTGGCGCAGGGCACGTCCCGGACACGCGCATGACACAAGTGGACACCTCGGTAGGCCCGGGACTGGTTCCGCGCGATCAGCACACGGTGTCGCGCAAGCAGATCAGCAACAACGCCCTGCGGGTGCTGTATCGCCTGCACGAGGCCGGCTTCCAGTCCTACGTTGTTGGTGGTGCGGTTCGCGATCTGCTGATGGGCATCGTGCCCAAGGATTTCGACATCGCCACCGATGCCCATCCCGAGCAGATCCGGCAGCTGTTCCGCAACTGCCGCCTGATCGGGCGGCGCTTCCGTCTGGCGCACATCCATTTCGGCCGGGAAGTGATCGAGGTGGCCACGTTCCGCGGCGCCGGCTCCGGCGACGAAGGCGAGCGCGAACTCGACAACGGCCGTCTGCTGCGGGACAACGTCTACGGCACGCTGGAGGAAGACATCTTCCGGCGCGATTTCACCGCCAATGCGCTGTACTACAACATCGCCGACTTCAGCATCCTGGACCGGGTCGGTGGCATCGACGACATCCGCGACCGGCGCCTGCGCCTGATCGGCGATCCCGAAGCACGTTTCCGGGAGGATCCGGTACGCATGCTGCGTGCGGTCCGGTTCGCGGCCAAGCTGGATTTCCGCATTGAGGAATCGGCATCGACCGCCATCCTGAAGCTTGCGCCGTTGCTGGCCGACGTGCCGCCGGCGCGCCTGTTCGACGAGGCGGTGAAGCTGTTGCTGCACGGCCATGCCCGGCGCAGCTACGACATGCTGCGTCACTACGGGCTGCTCGATGTGTTGTTTCCGGGAGCGACCGGCACGCGCACGGGCGGCGATGCCGGCCTGGATTTCGTGCATGCCGCGCTGGGCAGCTCCGATGAACGGGTCGCTGCCGGCAAGACGCTGACCCCCGGGTTTCTGCTCGCTGCGCTGTACTGGCAAGGTGCGAACCGGGAATGGCAGCAGCGTGCCGGGGCCGGCGATGAGCCGATGCTGGCCTGGCAGGAAACGGCGGACAGCATTCTCGTTCCGGTGTCGCGGCGCACCGCCGTACCGCGCCGGATCACGCTGGGTACCCAGGAGATCTGGACCCTGCAACATCGCCTGGCGCAGTCGGGCCGTCGTCGCGTACTCCGTCTGCTCAGTCACCCGCGCTTCCGGGCCGCCTACGATTTCCTGCTGCTGCGCGGCGAGGTTGACAGCGACGCCCGCGAGCTGGCGGGCTGGTGGCAAAATGCGGTGGCGCTGGATGGCGATGCCTTGGACTCGCACATCGATGCGCCGCCGCAAAGCCATGATGGTGATGGCGAGTCCGGTGATCGCCGGCCGCGCCGACGCCGTCGCCGCCGAGGTGGTCGTCGCCGCGCGGCAGCGTCGACACCGACCAGCGAATGACATGACCGCGATGGCGACGGTTGCCTACGTCGGCTTCGGCGGCAACCTGGGTCAACCGGCACGGCAGATCGTCGCGGCCATGCAGCGGCTGGCGGCCTGGCCCGGCGTCAGCAGACTGCGCGCATCGCGTCTGTACCGTTCCAGGCCCTGGGGTCAGACGGACCAGCCGCAGTTCATCAATGCCGTGGCGCAGCTGCACTACGGCGGCTCTGCCGCCGACCTGATGCGTGCGCTGTTGATGATCGAGCGCGAAGCCGGTCGTGTCCGCGGTGGCGAGCGCTGGGGGCCGCGCATACTCGACCTCGACCTGCTGGTGTTCGCGGACCAGATCATCGATACCCCGGCATTGACCGTGCCGCACCCGCGCATTGCCGACCGCGCCTTCGTGCTGCTGCCGTTGGCCGAACTCGCGCCGCATCTGCACGTGCCCGGCACCGGACCGATCGGCGACCTGCTGGCCGCAGTCGACCCTGACGGAACATCTGCGCTAGATTGCCTGCCCTGATTTTTCCGGAGTAGCCGATGTACACCGATTCCGGCCAGGAGCAACGCCCGGTGACCGTACCGGGGCTGCGGGCGATGAAGCAGCGCGGCGAGCGCATCGTCGCCTTGACCGCCTACGACTACAGTTTCGGCGCGCTGCTGGACCGCGCCGGCGTCGATCTGATCCTGATCGGTGATTCGCTGGGCATGGTGGTGCAGGGACATGCGACCACCTTGCCGGTGAGCCTGGATGCCATGGTCTATCACAGCGCCTGTGTCGCGCGTGGTGTGCGCCGCGGTCTGCTGGTGGCCGACCTGCCGTTTCTCAGCGATCTGGATGTGGCCACCGCGGTGCGCAGCGCCGGACGACTGATCGCCGAGGGTGGTGCTGCCATGGTCAAGATCGAAGGTGCCGGCTCGCGTCTGCCGATCATCCAGGCGCTGGTCGATCAGCGCATACCGGTCTGCGCCCATCTGGGCCTGACGCCGCAATCGGTGCATCGGCTGGGCGGGTTCCGCATGCAGGGCAAGACCGAGGAAGCGGCGGCGCAGATGCGCGCCGATGCCCAGGCCGTGCAGCGTGCCGGGGCCGAGGTGCTGGTGCTGGAGAGCGTGCCGGCCGAACTGGCGCGGACCATCACCGGTGAACTGGAAATACCGACCATCGGCATCGGTGCCGGTCCCGCCTGCGATGGCCAGATCCTGGTCGGATACGACATTGTTGGTCTGACACCGGGCAAGCGTCCGTCGTTCTCGCGTGATTTCCTGCAAGGCGCCGGCAGTCTGGACGCTGCTGTCAGCGCCTACTGCCACGCCGTGCGCGACGGGAGCTTTCCGCAATGACCGTGCTGGTCGACAGTGTCGCTGCCCTGCGCGCGACCATCGCGGGCTGGCGCCGCGAGGGTCTGCGCATCGGGTTCGTGCCGACCATGGGCAACCTGCATGCCGGTCATCTGGCGCTGGTCGATCAGGCGCGCCAACACAGCGATCGTGTCGTTGCCAGCCTGTTCGTCAATCCCACGCAGTTCGGGCCAGGCGAAGACTACGAGCGCTATCCGCGCACGCTGGATGCCGACCTTGCCGGCTTGCGCGAACACGTCTGCGACCTTGCCTTTGCACCGTCGGTGTCGGAGATGTATCCGCTGGGTCTCGCACAGGCGCATCGCTTGTTGCCGACCGCCCTGGCCGATGTGTTGTGCGGCCGACATCGCCCGGGTCACTTCGATGGTGTGCTGACGGTTGTCGCTCGATTGTTCAATCTGGTTCAGCCCGATCTGGCGATCTTCGGCGAGAAGGACTTCCAGCAGCTGCGTCTGGTCGAGCGCATGACCCTGGACATGGGCTATGGACTGGCCATCGTGCGCGCGCCGATCGTGCGTGATCCCGATGGCCTGGCGATGAGCTCGCGCAACCGTTATCTGGATCCGGACCAGCGGTCCCGGGCGACGGTCATCCCGGCGACGCTGGCCGCGCTGGCCGAGGCCTGGCGGGGTGGTGCGACGGTGGCCTCCTTGCAGGCCCGAGGCATCGAGCAACTGCAGGCGGCCGGCTTCGTGGTCGACTACGTCGAGGTCCGGCGTGAACACGATCTCGCTCCGGTGTCAGAAGAGCGTGACGGGGTTCGCATATTTGCCGCGGCCAAACTGGGCCAGACCCGCCTGATTGACAATCTGGCGCTCGATGACGTGTCTCAAACTACTGAATTTCATTGAATTTCACGGGCTGTAGATATTTTTTGTGCCAGGGCTGGACTTTTCGCAACGCCCTGTGGTAGATTTGCAACCACTGTCAGATCGATGCAACGCATCTCCGGCAGTCAAGCAGGGCGTAATTCAGTCATCGTCACTCCCCAAACAGCCCTCGTCAGTCTTTGACGAGGGCTTTTCTTTTTCCTGTGACCTGTCTTGCGCCGACTGACGGGCCTGTGCATGGTGACGTCCATGGTCGGTAGCGCACCCGCAAGGCTGGACTTCGACGGCGACGCGCCGACATGGTTGCTGACACTGCTGGGCGCCAGCGACTTTGCCTACGACGTGCTCCGCGGCGATGCCGATCTGCGCCGCTCATTGGCCGACGTGGTCGCCGATCCAAGCTTGCCGGCCACCCGCTGGCATGATCCCGAACCGGGTGTCGATCTCGGCATTGCCTTGCGACGCTTTCGCCGAGCCGAGAGTGTTCGCCTGATCGCGCGCGATCTGCTCGGCCTGGACGATGTCGCCGCTACCCTGGCTGGCAGCAGCCGACTGGCCGAGTGCTGCATCGACCTGGCCGTTCGCCAGGCCGAGCAAGAGCTGACACGTCGCCATGGCCGACTGCTCGATGCCAACGGCGAGCCGCGGCGGCCGGTGGTGTTCGCCCTGGGCAAGCTCGGTGGCGGCGAGCTGAATTTTTCCTCCGACGTCGATCTGGTGTTCGCCTACACCGGTGACGGTGGCGAGGACAGCGACGGCGAGCGGGCGCTGGCACCCGATGCCTGGCACGCCCGGCTGGTGCAACGCGTAGCGCAGTTGCTGGGCGAGATTACCGCGCAGGGATTCGTATATCGCGTAGATCTGCGCCTGCGTCCATTCGGTCAGGCCGGCAAGGCCAGCCTGCCATTCGCTGCCATGGAGCAGTACTTCCAGCGCGAAGGCCGCGACTGGGAGCGTTACGCCTGGTTGAAGGCGCGGCCGGTCGCCGGCGATGTCGCTGCCGGCGACGGCTTTCTGGAATCCCTGCGGCCGTTCGTCTATCGCCGTTATCTGGACTACAACGCCATCGATGCCCTGCGCGAAATGAAGGCGCAGATCGATCTGGAAGTACAACGCCAGGAATTGCTCGACGACATCAAGCTCGGGCGTGGTGGCATCCGCGAGGTCGAATTCCTGGTGCAGGTGGTGCAGCTGGTGCGCGGCGGCCGCGAACGCAGCCTGCGTCGACGCGGTCTGCTGGCAGCGATGGCGGCCTGCGCCCACGCCGGCTACATCGCACCGGACCAGGCGCGTTCATTGCGTGAGGCGTATCTGTATTTGCGTCGCGTCGAGAACCGGCTGCAGATGTTCCGCGACGCACAGACGCAACGCCTGCCGGTCGATGGCCAGGAACAGCAGCGCATCGCCGCTGGCATGGGCTATCCGGACTGGCAGCAGCTTCTGGTCGATCTGGATCGGCATCGGCAGGTGGTCGCGGACGAGTTCGCCCAGGTGCTTGGTGCCGCGGCACAGCCGACCCAGGGTTCGGGCGATACCTTGCTGGCGTTGTGGCGGTCGATGTCTTCGGAGGGTTTTGATCCGCAGACACTGACCAGCGCGGGTATCGACATCGATGACGCGTTGCTGGAGCGCCTGCGCAATCTCGCGCTCAGTGCCGGTCGCATCGCCTTGTCGGCAAGGGCGAGATCGCGCCTGGATCGGTTGATGGCGACCCTGCTGGAGCGTCTGGGCGCGGATAGCGACCGGCAACTGGCGGCATCGGCGATCGCCGATCTGCTGCAGGTACTGCTGCGCCGCTCGAACTACCTGGCCCTGCTGGAACAGCAGCCGGCCGCACTGGAACGATTGCTGGCACTGGCCGGCAGCAGCCGCTCGCTGATCCGGCAAGTGATCGAACAGCCGTTGCTGCTGGATGATGTCTTCGATCCGCGGCGCCCACCGCCGCCCGATGAGGTCGAGATCGCTCAGGCAGTCGCCAGCGTGGGGCAGGGTGAAGCGGATCCGGAGGCGGTGCTCGCGGCACTGGCCGAAGTGAAATCCAGCCTGCATTTCCGGCTTGGTCTTGCCGTGATCGATCGATCGCTGGCGCCGGAGCTCATCGCGGCGAGACTGGCAGCGGTTGCCGATGCCGTGGTCGCACGCGTGCTCGATGTCGCACTGGCTAGCGCGGTCGCCGCTCACGGCTGGCCGGAGGGTTCCGGTCCGGACGACCCGGGACTGATCCTGGTCGGCTACGGCAGTCTCGGTGCGCGCGAGATGGGATTCGCCTCCGATCTGGATCTGGTGTTCCTGTTCGACGGTCGACTGGCCGGTGTCGACACCAATGGTCGCTCGCAGGTCGAAGGGCAGCGCTTCTTCGCCCGTGTGGTCCAGAAACTGATCTCGTTCCTGTCGCTGTCGCTGCCCGGCGGTCGGCTCTATGCCATCGATCCGCGCCTGCGTCCGGACGGGGCCAAGGGTGCGCTGGTGGCGACACTGGAAAGCTGGGTCGCCTACCAGAAGGAGCGCGCCTGGACCTGGGAGCAGCAGGCGCTGGTACGGGCACGGCAGGTCGCGGGTGCTGCTGCGCTGGGAGAGGCGTTCACCCGCGAGCGTCGCGAAGGCCTGATCCGGACACGCGATACCCACGAACTGCGCAGCGCTGTCGCCGACATGCGCGAACGGCTGCGTCGCGAACTGGACCGCTCCGGTGTCGGCCGGTTCGATCTCAAGCAGGGTCCGGGTGGCCTGGTCGATCTGGAGTTCCTGCTGCAATACTTGGTGCTTGCGCATGCGCATGAGCATCCGCAGCTCACCGACACCGGCCGGTCGAGTCAGTTGCTGACCCTGCTCGGTGAATCGGGCTTGTTGTCGCAGACCGAAGTCTTCGATCTGACGCTTGCCCACGAGCGTCTGCTGCGGGCGTCATTGTTGTGCACGCTGGATGACAAGCCGCGCATCGTTCCGGTCGATGACGACTTGCTGGTCGCGACCAAGGCCGTACTGGCGGTCTCGGCACGCGTGTTTTCCGCGTAGATCGTCTGCGCGGGAATCCTGGACTTGTGCGTGGGTGCAGCGTTACGGAAGATGCAGCCGTTGACGGACCCGGTCGGCCACCGACGCGAGTTCGCGCAGCGGTTGCGCTGGTTTCGGCAACCGGGTGTAGGGCAGCGGATGGACAAGGCCGCTGTCGATCAGTGATCGCAGCAGTGCGCCGATTCTTCCATGGGCCAGGTCCGGGCGATGGACGAAGGTCGGCAAGCCGGTAGCGCAGGCTTCCGACAACAGGTTGCTGGAATCGGGTGTCGCTACGATGGCATCCGCCCAGGCCAGCAGGCCGGCATAGGGGTTGGGGCCGTCGGCTTGTTCATCGGCCCAGAACACGCCCGGGCGACTGTCCAGGCGTTGGCGCAGATGGTCAATCAGCACCGACGGGGTTCGTCGTGAGCAGGTGACCAGCCAACTTGCGGGCCCCGGATGCGAGTGCTCAAGCAGCTCGATGATTTCGTCGAGATAGTCGTTGTCGAAGCGACAGTGACGGGTTGGTCCGCCGACCAGCACGGCGATGCGCGGCGAGGGCAGCTCGGCGAGCGCGGCAAACTGCTCGCGTGCGGCCTGCAGCCAGTCGTCGTCGATCACGTTCAGGGCGCCGCGCGTGGTGATGACATTGTCGCCGGCCAGGCCATCGTGTTCGGGTACCACCAGGACATCGAAGTCCTGGCGGTGGCGGCGTGGATCGAGGATCTGCACCAGCCGGCTCTGCTGTCCGGACAGTCGGCGTATTCCCCGCGCGATGCCCGCCGATTGGCGTCCGCAACCGATCAGCAACTCGGGCCAGGGCGCTTCGATCGGCCCGCCGTCGATCCGAGCCAGCGCATTGCGTGGATCGTGCGGTCCGGTGGGCGCCAGCCAGCGCCAGGGCACGCGCAGGCGGATACGCAGGACGCGCGGCGTCTGACCGAGTGCCCGTGCCAGCGCCAGCGCCTGGCGCTCGTTGCCGGCGGCGCCATCGGTCACGACCCAGCAGGTGGGTGGCTCGGCAGATTCGACCGTCAATGCGTTTCCCCTGCCGGCCGGTCATCGGCCAGGGTCGCGGTGATGTCGAGCTGGGCACGGGTATACAGGCTGGCCAGCTGTTGCCACAGCGTCAGCGCCACTATCAGCAGGATCGCCACCAGTACCAGGGTCGCCGGCCATGAGCCGATTGCAGCGATCGCCGACACCAGCACGATCAGCAGCGTCGGCAGCAGCATCAACGCGAACAGGAAGTGCCGCAGCAGCGCACGTCCGAAGACGCGATCAGTGCGCAGACCGACATCGGCCAGCGCCATCGCCAGCGCCCGCTGCTTGCCGATGGCGTGGATGATGATGGGCAAGGTCAGCAGCAGCGCGGCCAGCGGCAGCAGCAGCGCCATATGCGGGAACGCCGCGTTGAGTTCGTCGGCCCAGCGTCGCGACAGCACGCCGGTACCGGTGATGATGCTGGCGATGAGGATGATGTCGAGCAAGATGTAGGCGGCCAAGCGTCGCAGGATACGCCGGATCATTGCGCGTTCGGTTTCCGCGACCTGGCCGACCGACTGCAGCCAGCGCTGGTAGTAACGCGCCGGTTGCAGCAGGCGCTCGGGCATCAACCGCGCCAGCAGACGACTGAAGGCATCCGAGCTGCGGATCAGGTACGGCGTCAGGAAGGTGGTCACCGCCGAGACCGCGACCGTCACCGGATACAGGAAGGCGCTGGTGGCACCGGTGGTCACACCCAACTGGGCGATGATGAAACTGAATTCGCCGATCTGCGAGACGCCCATGCCGATGCGCACCGAACGCCGCGGCGGAGCGCCCGCGAGAAAGGCGCCCAGTGAACACGAGGCGACCTTGCCGACCACCACCAGCAAGGTGATCGCGGTGACCGGCCACCAGTACTCGATCAGGGTGGCCGGCACGATCATCATGCCCACGGCGACGAAGAACACGGCACTGAAGGCATCGCGCACCGGTGCGACGCGCGCCTCCACACGCGGGCCGGCGGAACTCTCGGCGACCAGCGCGCCGGCCATGAACGCGCCCAGCGCCACGCTGTATTCGAGCTGGTAGGCCAGCAGCGACACCGCGAAGCAGATCCCCAGCGCGGTGATCATCAGCATCTCGTCGCTGTCGTAGCGGGCGACGAAGGCGAACAGCCGCGGCAGCAGCAGCAGGCCGGCGATGGTGGTCAGCACCATGAACGCGGTCAACTCAGCGAGCTTGGCGGCGACCGTGCCCAGGCTCAGCGCGTCCTCGCCGCCCAGGCCGGCGGTGGCCAGGCCGGACAGCAGCGCAAGCATGGCGATGGCCAGGATGTCCTCGACGATGAGCGTGCCGAAGATGATCTGCGCGAACGGCCGGTCGGTCATGCGCAGGTCCTGCAACGCACGCACGATGATGGTGCTGGAGGAGATCGACAGGATTGCGCCCAGGAACACCGAGTCCATCACGCTCCAGCCGAACGAGCGGCCCAGCCAGTAGCCGAGCACGGTCATCACCGCGATCTCGACGAGCGCTACCACTAACGCGATGCGGCCGACCTGGAACAGCTTGCGGATGGAGAAATGCAGGCCCAGGCCGAACATCAGCAGGACCAGCCCGATCTCGGCGAAGGCGTGGATGGTGTGCTGGTCCTCGATCAGCTTCACCGGCAGCAGGTGCGGCCCGATCAGCACGCCGGCAATCAGGTAACCCAGAACCACCGGCTGGCGCAGTGCGTGGCACAGCAGGGTTGCCGCAGCGGCGACCATCAGGATGATGGCCAGGTCGTGCAGCAGGGTGATGGGGTTCATGGCGTCATGCTAACCCGGAAGTTTTAACCGGTCGCCGGAAAATGCCGGGCCGGAACGTCCGGGGTGCAGCACCGTTCCGGTCGCCCTGGATCGGTATTACTCCGCTGTCCGAGCCGTGTCCGGGTCCGGTCGGGGTTGGAGACATCCCGTTGCATCCCATCGGGGTGTTGCCAACCCGGGGCCTTGGCTTCGGGAGCGTTGTTCCATTCCTGCAACAGCTTGTTCCCGCGTCGCCGGCTGGCTGGCTATAAGCTTGGCCACCGGAACCGAGTGGTCTTGTGCCGTGTCGATCAGCGCCTTCGAAATCGCTTTCATCTGCCCTCGTCGACGGTTTCGCCTGCAACGTTGTCTGGAGCTTCCGCTCTGATGCCCTGGTTGGCCTTCCTGATCGAGTTGCCCACGTTTGCGGTCATTGGCTGGCTGTTCGCGCGCGGGCGCGCGCCGCGTCATGTCTGGCCGGCCCTGGCTGGCTCGCTGTTGCTGGCTTTCGCGGCCACGCTGTGGGCCTTCGGCGTGGCCGATGGCAGCCACGGTCCGATGTGGCCGCAGGTGCTCGCCGCTTTGGCGGGCTACGGGGTGTTCCTGCTCTCCATGTTCGTCGCCTGGCTGATCCCCCACGTCGCTGCCCGCCAGACACCATCCGGTGACAACCGGAACTTGCCTGGTTGATCAACGGTCGAAACGCGCCAGTTTCGATCCTTTCCTGTCCATCTGTTCACCCTCTGGAGTTCTCAACGATGAAGATCCGTTCCCTGGTTCTGGCCTCCCTGATCGCATCAGGTGCTCTGGCCGGCACCGCCGCAGCCGAAACCTATGAAATCGACAGTCGTCACGCGCAGGTGCTGTTCACCTACAGCCACTTCGGCTTGTCCAACATCACCGGCCGGCTGATTCCCGAAGGCGAGATCGTCTATGACCCGGCCGATGTGGCTGCCTCGTCGGTGACTGTCACCGTGCCGATCGATACCGTTTCCACCGGCGTCGAGGGCATGGATGACCACCTCAAGCGTGATGACCTGTTCGATGCCGCCCAGTTTCCCACCGCGACCTTCAAGAGCACCTCGGTCGCTGCGGCCGGCGAGGGCAAGCTCACGGTGACCGGTGACTTGACCATCCACGGCGTGACCAAACCGACCACCTTCGAGGTCACGATCAACCAGATCGGCGAGCACCCGATGCGCAAGATTCCGGCGGCCGGTTTCGATGCCGTCGGGACCATCAAGCGTTCGGACTTCGGTGTCGACAAGTACACCCCGGCGATTCCGGACGAGGTGACCATCCGCGTCACCGCCGAAGCGTTGGCCAAGGGCGCTTCCGAAGGCTGATCCCGCTGCAAATACCGGCGCGGCGTCAGCGCTGCGCCGGTGCTCCCCACCGTCCTGTGCGACCGTTCACCGACCCGAGCCTGAACGCACCTCGGGCGGGAACCTGTCGATATGGCAGACTAACGCGTCTTTAACGTGCGCGTATCCGCCTGATGTCGAAACCCCACCCCTACATGCCGCTCCCGGACTTCCGGCGCCTCGCCTTGCGTGGGTGGCGCGGACGAGTCCGGGTGGAGCGGGCGGTGACCTGCGGGAGTATGCGATGACGGCGGTGGCCAATCCGGTGGCCATCCGCGGTCTGGGTACCGTGCTCAACGGTAAGACCATCTTCGACGGCATCGATCTCGACATACCGTCGGGCTCGGTGACCGCGATCATGGGCCCGAGCGGCACCGGCAAGACCACCTTGCTGCGCCACGTCACCGGGCAGTTGCCTTTCGACTCGGGCAGCATCCAGGTGTTCGGACAATCGGTGCAGGACATGGCGCTGCCGGATCTGTACCGGTTGCGTCGGCGCATGGGCATGCTGTTCCAGCACGGCGCGCTGCTGACCGATCTGAGCGTGTTCGACAACGTCGCCTTTCCTTTGCGCGAGAACACCGACCTGCCGGAATCGCTGATCCGCACACTGGTGCTGATGAAGCTGCAGTCGGTCGGCCTTCGCGGTGCCGCCGGCCTGATGCCGGCGCAGCTTTCCGGAGGCATGGCGCGCCGCGTGGCGCTGGCCCGCGCCATTGCGCTGGATCCGGAGCTGATCTTCTACGACGAGCCCTTCGTCGGTCTGGATCCGATCGCGGTCGCGGCCGTGGTCGAACTGATCCGCACGCTCAACCAGACGCTGGGCATCACCAGCGTGGTCGTCGCCCACGAGATCGAGCATCTCAGGCGCGTTGCCGACCGCCTGATCGTGCTGTCCGGTGGCAAGGTGATCGCAAAGGGGCCGATCGACGAGGTGCTGGCCAATCCGCAGCCCATGGTCCGCCAGTTTCTCGGTGGCCTCAGCGACGGGCCGGTGCCGTTCCACTATCCGGCACCGCCGCTGGCGACCGAGTTCGGCCTGGGCGGTGTGCGATGAGCCTGTTCGGTGACCTGACCGCGTCGCTGATGGATTTCATCCGTCGCCTCGGCGCGATGGGTCTGTTCCTGGGCCGGATCCTGGCCGCGATTCCAGTCAGCCTGCGGCGTTTTCGCCTGCATGTGCGGCAGTTGTGGTTCATCGGCGCCATGAGCCTGACCATCATCATGGTCTCAGGTCTGTTCGTGGGCCTGGTGCTGGGCTTGCAGTACTACACCGCGCTGAGCCAGTTCGGTGCCAGTGGCGCGCTGGGCACGCTGACCGCCCTGTCCCTGTATCGCGAACTCAGCCCGGTGGTTGCCGCACTGCTGTTCTCCGGTCGCGCCGGCACCGCGATCACTGCCGAGATCGGCCTGATGCGTTCGACCCAGCAGATCGAGGCCATGGAAATGATGGCGGTGGATCCGATCCGCTACGTGGTGGCGCCACGGTTCCTGGCGGCAACCCTGGCCATGCCACTGCTGTGCGTGGTGTTCAGTGCTCTGGCCATCATGGGCGCACACTGGTCGGCCGTGCTCTGGCTGGGGCTGGACAACGGCATCTACTGGTCGAGCATGGTCGGCAGCGTCGATTTCGCCAGCGATCTGCTGGCCGGCGTGTTCAAGGCGCTTGTGTTCGGTGTGCTGATCGCACTGATCGCGGTGTTCCAGGGTTTCACCGCACAGCCGACCGGTGAAGGCGTGGCCTATGCCACCACCCGCACGGTGATCCATTCGGCGATCGCGGTTCTCGCCTTCGACTTCATTCTCACTGCCTTCCTGATGTAGGAGATCGAACATGGCAGCCAATCGTTCCTTTGAAATCGGTACCGGCCTGTTCATCGTGCTGGGCTTTGCGGCGCTGGTGTTCCTGGCGACGCAGACCACCAACCTGGCCGGCTACCGCGTCGGCGAGAGCTACGCGCTGAAGGCCCGGTTCACCAACATCGGGCAACTCAAGGAGCGCGCGCCGGTCAAGCTGGCCGGGGTCACGATCGGTTCAGTGCGATCCATTACTCTCGATGGCGCCGTGCTGGACGCGGTGGTGACGCTGGATGTGGATCGACGCTTCGCCGAACTTCCCGACGACTCCAGCTTGAGCATCTACACCAGTGGCCTGCTCGGCGACCAGTATGTCGCGATCAAGCCCGGCGGCAGCCCCGAGTTCCTGGGCGACGGCGACGAGTTCATGCTGACCGAATCGTCCGTGCAGCTGGAAGAATTGATCGGCAAGTATCTGGTCGGTGGCGAAGGTGGCAATCGTGATCAGGGCACTTCCGGAAACGAATGATGGTCGCAAGACCCACCCAGGAGCAGCAGCAATGAAATTCACCAACCTGTTGATGGCGAGTGCGCTGGTCGCTTTGGCGACCGTGGCTGCGCCCGTTCGCGCCGCTGACGAGCCGGCTGCGATCGTGCAGAAGATCGCCACCCTGCTCGATGAGACCATGGAAACGCGGCGCGAAGAACTCAGCCGCGACCGCAACGCCTTGAACAAGGTCATCGACGACGTCGTCCTGGCCGACTTCGACACCGACTACGCGGCGTTGCTGGTCCTGGGTCGCTATGCGCGCGAGGCAACCCCGGAGCAGCGCAGCCGCTTCACGCGGGCGTTCTACGACTCGCTGGTCAACCGCTACGGCGAGGCGTTGCTGCAGTACACGCGCGGGTCGGTGCGGGTATTGCCGTTCCGTGGCGAGTTGAACGAGCGCCGGACCACCATCCGCACTGAAGTGATGATCAACGACGGTACCCGCGTTCCGGTCGACTACGCCTTCCGCAAGACCCGTTCCGGGGAATGGAAGGCCTTCGATGTGGTGATCGAGGGCATCTCCTACGTGACCAACTACCGCAATCAGGTCGTGGCCGAGATCCAGAAGACCTCGATCGATGCCGTGACCGAGCGCCTCGAGAAGCAGGGCATCGCTGCCTTCGAAGGCGCCAATGGTGGTTGACCAGTCAGCCGGCGGGTTCAAGGTCGATGGCGACCGCGATCACCTGGCGCTGTCGGGCGATCTGGTCTTTGCGACTGCGCGTTCGGCGCTGACGCAGTTGGATGCCCGCCTCTCGAATGGCGCCAGCATCGTGGCCGACCTGGGCGGGCTGAGCCGCAGCGACAGTGCCGGACTGGCTGTGCTGGTGGAATGGTCGGCGCGTGCGCGTCGACGCGGCATTCCGCTGCGTCTGGTCCATGCCGGCTCGGGACTGCGCGCGCTGGCTCGCCTGGCGGATCTGGAAGCGGATCTGTTTGACTGATCCGGACGAAGCCTGTCGTTGCAGACGCGGCAGGGCTCAGTCGTCTTCCAGCAGATCGGCCGGATCGTCTTCCGGCATCAGCAGCTGATCCAGCAGTTCCGCCGGCGGCTCGCCATCGTAGATCGCATAGATGCGCCGTTGCCGATAGGCATCACGCACGAACGCGTAAGGGTCGTAGGCTTCCTGGATGTAGGGGTCGGTCGCGAACAGCACCGTGCGCAGGTTGACCAGCTCCAGCGCCGGCGGCAGGTAATTGTTCTCCTTGCGCGCGTAGTACTGGACCGGGTCCACGTAGCCGTCGGCAGCGCCGCCGACCGTGTCGCGAACGGAACTGGGCCCGATGAACGGCAGTACCAGATACGGTCCCTGCGGCATGCCCCACACGGCCAGCGTCTGCCCGAGATCTTCCTGCTGACCGTTGATCCCGAATTTGCTGGCGGGATCGAACAGACCCAGCAGACCGACGCTGGAGTTGATCGAGAATCGCGACAGGTTGCGGCCGGCGACACGCGGCTTGCCCTGCAGCAGGGCATGCGCCGCCGACAGCGGCAGACGAAGGTTGCCGAAGAAGTTGCCGACCACCGTGCGCACCTCGGGCGAGGTGACGCGTTCGTAGCCGCGCGCGATCGGGGTCATGATGTAGCGGTCCGCCCCGGCATTGAACGCGTAGACCTTTCGGTTCATGCGTTCCCACGGGTCGAAATCAGGATCCGTTGTTTCTTGCGCGTGCAACAGTACCGGCGCCAGCATCGGCGTCAGGACAAGCAGGGCGGCAAGAAAACGACTGCGCTTCATCAGATGCAATTCTCGACTGGCCGGTATTCTAATTCGCGACTGCTGCCGCGGGCAGCACCGGGCGATCCACGTTTGGTCGGCGGTCGGTTTCACCTCGTCGCCGGCATCCTGCGGTACTTGTCCAGACAAGAGGCGCCGGCGCACGACACGAGGGTATCGAGCCACACACCCTTGGCAGCCAGGCCCAATCGGATCCATGTGCTTGGCTTGCCGCGAGATGGCTCTGTGCTGTGTTGGCGCAGCTGGGAGATCATGGGCGCTGACCCGGTGCCAGCCTCCGGTCCGATCCCATCGCTACCTCCGCAGCCTGGTGCCGGACAGACCTGGAACGCGACGACACGGCTCGTCCGGGTGGATCCGATGGCATTCCGGCGGGTTGGGGCACTCCAGAGACCATCTTCTCCGTGCAATCAGCGGACCGGGCGGCCTGCGAGGGCAGTTTTTCGCGATCTTGCGAGGTATTCGCGCGGGTTCGGAAACACAACATCGCCCTCGCTCGCACCGGCGGCCGGGTTTCACGTATCGTTGATTCAATCACCTGCCAAGACAATGGCTTGCACCTTTCCCGCGATGGTGGTAGAAGGTTAAGTGCGAGTTAAACGCAGACAGATGGCGGGTGAAATTTCCGGCCTGTTGGAATAAACTGGGTCCGCTGACTTGCCCGCTGGGCGTCCGGCGACTATTTAAAGAGAGGAGACTCCGATGAAACGTAACTGCTTGATTGCCGCAATCACGCTTGGCCTGTTCACGGCTGGCGCGGTCAGTGCGGAAGACCGGTGGTATGTGGCGCCTAGCGTCGGCTACTACCACAACGACGAGGATCGCCACACGGAAGAAGGTTCGGTTCTTGGAGCTCTTGGTGTCGGTAAATACCTTGGAAACAATGCGGCGCTGGAGTTTGCGGTTGATCGCACCACGCGTACCAACGACGCTCCGGTCGGTGGCAATTTTGCCAACCTCAATCTTGGCCTGACCTATCGTCAGTTCTTTGGTGAAAGCGCGTTCAAGCCCTACGTGCTGGTTGGCGCGGGCGCCAATCGTCATGATCGCGGCGTTGGCTTCGACAAGGGCTGGTCGCCGACGGTCCAGGCCGGTGCCGGTCTCGCCTATGACTTCACCGACCGCGTCCGTGGTCGTGCCGAAGCCGTTTATCGCTATGACTGGGACGATGAGAGTGTCGCTGGCGTGGACAACTTTGGTGATTGGTTCGGCGCCTTGGGCGTCCAGATCGCCTTGGGTGCCGCTCCGGCCCCGATCGAGCCGGAAGCACCGCCTCCGCCGCAGCAGCCGGCTCAGCCGCACTGCTCGGAGCTGGATGACGACGGTGATGGCGTGAACAACTGCGACGACCAGTGCCCGAACACGGCACCGGGTACCGTCGTCGGTCCGGATGGTTGCGAACTCCAGGTAGCCATCGACCTGCGCGGCGTGCTGTTCGACTTCGACAAGGCCACCCTGCGTCCGGAATCGACCCAGACGCTGAACGAGGCTGTCGAGGTGCTGCGTCAGCACCAGAACATCCGCGTTGAAGTCGCCGGTCATACCTGCAACATCGGTACCGACGCCTACAACCAGGGCCTGTCCGAGCGTCGCGCCAAGACCGTCTACGACTACCTGGTCAACAACGGTATCGACGCAAGCCGTCTGAGCTCGCGTGGCTACGGCGAGGCCAGCCCGGTTGCCGACAACTCGACCCGCGAGGGCCGTGAGCGCAACCGTCGCGTCGAGCTGGTTGTCCAGAACTGATCCCGCAAGGGTAATCGGTCAAGAAAAAGCCCGGCTTCGGCCGGGCTTTTTCGTTTCAACCGCAGCGCGTGGTTTCGCTACGGTTCGTTGCCGGTCTGTGGTCCAGTGCCGGCAGCAGCGGTGCGGGCGGACGCATCAGGAACGCCGCCGTGGGACAAGCGTTGCTCACGGCGCTGCTGCGCTGATTGGCCGGTCAGGCAGCACTCACCGCTGACCGTCCGGGCGTTCCTCCTGCTGGTGTGCTCAGCGAGCGCCGACAACGGCCCGGACTGGCGCGAAGCTGCGTCGATGTTCCGCGCAGGGACCGAGCCGTCTCAGGGCTTCAAGATGAGCCGCGGTCGGATAGCCCTTGTGCCGGGCGAAACCGTAGCCCGGGTGGCGACATTCCAGCTCGACCATGTAACGATCACGGGCCACCTTGGCGAGGATGGAGGCAGCGCTGATCGCTGGCTCCAGGGCGTCGCCCCGGATCAGGGTCCGGCCTGGGCAGGGAAGGCGTGCCGGTAACTGGTTGCCGTCGATCAATGCCAGTAGTGGCGCCGGCGTCAGGGCAGACAGCGCCCGGCGCATGCCTTCCAGGCTGGCCTGCAGGATGTTCATCGCGTCGATCTCGGTCGCACCCACGAGAACGATTTGCCAGGCGGTGGCTTGTGCCCTGATCTGTTCCGACAGCCGCTCGCGTGCGGCAGCGGTCAGTGCCTTGGAGTCGGCCAGGCCCGGAACGGGTCGATCCGGGTCCAGCACTACGGCGGCGACAGCGACCGGTCCTGCCAACGGCCCTCGTCCGGCCTCGTCGACACCGGCGACCAGCGGCTGGACCGCACTGAAAGGCTGATAGCCACCGGCGAACAGCATGGCCTTCATCGGCCCTTTGGGCCGGCAATGGCAGCGCTCGCAGGCGGGCGCAACGCGGGCAGGTCGAGGATCGCATTGGCTGCTGACCTTGCCGCGCCACCAGGTACCCGCAATGACTCATGGATCTCGTGGAAGCCGCGCAGCTGCGCATCCCGCGCGGATCCCGAATCCAGCAGCTCGCGCAGCGCCGGAATGATGTTGTCGGCGCGGCAATCATGCTGGATGAACTCCGGTACCAGCGCATCGCCATGCAGCACGTTCGGCAAGGAATAGCGTTGGATCCGCACCAGCCCCAGCAGGCGGACCAGGGTGTAGGTGAGCGGCGCCACCCGATAGGCGACGACCATCGGACATTTGGCCAGCGCCGCCTCCAGTGCCGCAGTGCCGGAGGCGAGCAGCACGGCATCGGCGGCGCTGAGGACTCGGTCGGCCTGGCCGTCAACGATCCGCAGGCGACCTTGTGTGGCTGCCGCTGCGAAGGTGGCGGTGGCCGGGTGCCGCGCGAGGATCTGCTCGATTGCGAGCCGGCCGGTGCGATTCGCCGCCGGAATCACGATTCGCAGATCCGGGCGTTGCAGCAGCAGTTGCGCGGCGACATCGGCGAAGGTGGGCAGCAGTCTGCGGATTTCGCCCAGTCGCGATCCCGGCAGCACGGCCAGAACCGTGTCTCGATTCGACAGTTCAAGCTGGGCGCGCGCCAGGCCACGGTCCGGCCGGTCGGCAAAGCGGTCAGCCATGGGGTGACCGACGAAGCGCGCGTCCACGCCGTGGCGGGCATACACCGGCGGTTCCATCGGGAACAGGCACAGGACGCGGTCCGCGCTCTCGCCGATGGTCTGTGCACGCTTCTCCCGCCAGGCCCAGACCGAGGGGCTGACGTAGTGCACGGTGGTCACGCCGGCGCGCTTGAGCCGCTTTTCCACGCCGAGGTTGAAGTCCGGAGCGTCGATGCCGATCAGGATGTCGGGCTGCCAGGCCTCCAGGCGCTCCACCAGGTCGCGACGAAAGCGCAGCAGGCGGGGCAGGTGCCGCAAGACCTCGAAAACACCCATCACCGCCAACGGCGTGTAGTCGAACCACAGGTCCATGCCAGCCGCCTGCATGCGCTCACCACCGACGCCGGCGAATTCGCAGTCAGGATGCTGTCGACGCAGGGCCTGGATGAGATCGCCGCCCAGCTGATCGCCCGAGGTCTCGCCGGCGATCAGGGCGATGCGCAACGGGTGCCGAGCGCCGGTCATGGGCGCAAGTGGCGGGCAGGTGCCGAGTCGCCGAGCGGCCTCGACCGCGTGCGCCACATCCGCTCAGCGCAGCAGCGGCCGATCGACACGATCGAGAAACGCGAGCATGGCGGTGACTTCCGGCGAGTTCTCGGCGATCTTCGTCAGCTCCATGCGCGCTTCGGCCAGCGGCTGGCCGCTCACGTAAAGGGCGCGATAGCCACGCCGGATGGCACGGATCGCATCGCTGCTGAAGCCACGTCGCTTCAGGCCTTCGGCGTTGATGCCGCGTGGCTTGGCGTAGCCCTCCTGCGCGACCATGAGGAACGGCGGGACATCGCCGTTGACCAGCGCGCCCATGCCGATGAAGGCGTGGGCACCGATGCGGCAGAACTGGTGGATGCCGGCAAAGCCGCTCAGGATCACGTAGTCGCCCACTTCGACATGGCCGGCGAGGGTGGCGTTGTTGGAGAACACGCAGTGGTCGCCAACACGGCAGTCGTGCGCGACGTGGCTATAGGCCAGGAACCAGTTGCTGTTGCCGATCCGGGTCAGGCCGCCGCCATCGCCGGTGCCGCGGCTGACGGTGACGAATTCGCGGAAGACGTTGTCGTCGCCAATGGCCAGTTCGACCCGTTCGCCCTTGAACTTCTTGTCCTGCGGCTCACCACCGATGGCGGCGTGACCATGGAACCTGTTGTTGCGTCCGATCCGGGTCGGGCCCTGGATGCTGCAGTGCGACCCGATGACGGTTCCTTCGCCGACCGCTACCTCGGCGCCGATGACGCTGTAGGCACCTATGCTGACTCCAGCGGCAACGCTGGCGGCAGGGTCGACGAGCGCCGTCGGATGAATCTCCGGTGTCATTGCGGTTTGCCGGCGCAGACGATATCGGCGCTGGCTACCTCCACTCCCTCGACCGTTGCGCGGCACTGGTAGAAACCCATGCCGCGCAGGATGCGCTTCTGGGTCACATCCAGGATGAGCTGGTCACCCGGGACGACCAGGCGGGAAAAACGCGCATTGTCGACCTTGACCAGATAGAACAGTCCCTTCGCCGCCGGGTCGCCTTCGGCCGACATCAGCGCCAGCGCACCGGCCGCCTGTGCCAGCGCCTCGATCACCAGCACGCCAGGCATGACCGGATGCTCGGGAAAATGCCCGGTGAAATGCGGCTCGTTGATGGTGACGTTCTTCAGCGCGCGGATGCGTGTGCCCAGTTCGACCTCGAGGACGCGGTCGATCAACAGGAACGGATAGCGGTGCGGCAGCAATTGAAAGATGCGTTCGATGTCCGCCGCGGCTGGGGTGATTTGACTCATCGGTCCTCGTCCTTGGTTTCGCTGTTGCCACGTCGTCGATCAAAGCGGCGCAGATGCGCGACTGTTCGACGCCAGCGCCGGCTCTCCTGTGCCGGCATCCCGGAAGAATACTCGCCCGGGCCGGTCAGCGAATGACTGACCAGGGTCATGCCCAGCACGGTCACCCGATCGCCGATCTCCAGATGCCCGGCGATACCGACTGCGCCGCCGATCAGGCAATAGCGCCCGATGCGTGCCGAGCCGGCGATGCCGACGCAACCGGCAATCGCGGTATGGGCGCCGATGTGCACGTTGTGCGCGATCTGGACGAGGTTGTCGACTCGGACATCCTCTTCCAGCACCGTGTCTTCCAGGGCGCCGCGGTCGATGGTGGTGTTGGCACCGATCTCGCAGTCGTCGCCGATGCGGACACCACCCAGTTGCGGAACCTTGAGCCATGCGCACTGATCGAAGGCCAGGCCGAAGCCGTCGGCGCCGAGCACGGCACCGGGGTGAATGATGACGCGTTGTCCCAGGCTGACTTGCTGCACCAGCGTGACCCGCGCAATCAGTTGCGATCCCGCGCCCACCACGCAGCCGGGGCCAACCAGGCATTGCGGACCGAGGATGGCGCCGGCTTCGATCCGCGCGGTCGCCTGTATCACGCAGCCAGGCCCGATCGACGCGTCGCGGTGAACCACCGCATCTGCCTCGACCACGGCGCTGGGATGGACGCCGACCTGCTGCTTCGGGCGCTGGTCGAACAAGGCGGCGATTCGCGCGAAAGCGGCATGGGCGTTGGTCGCGATCAGGCCGGCACCTGGCAGACTGTCTGCCAGCGCCGCCGGGACGACGACCGCTCCGGCCCTGCACGCAGCCAGCTGAGCTTGAAAGCGCCTGTCGACGGCGAACCCGAGCTGGTCCGGACCGGCGCTGTCGAGACTGGCCACGCCAGCGATCCGTGTGTCGGGGTCACCGACCAGCTGAAGGCCGAATCGCTCAGCCAGCTCCCCCAGCGCAAACTCAGTTGTCATCGGCACGTTGCGCGCGCAGGCGAGCCAGAATCTGGTCGGTGATGTCGATGGCGGGACTGGCGTAGAACACCGGGCTGTGCACGATCAGGTCGTAGTTGTTCTCGCGCGCATACGCAGCGACCGCCTCGTTGATCACACGGAAGTTGCGCTCCACTTCCTCTTCGCTGCGTCGACGCAGTTCATCACGAAGATTCTCGCGGGTGCGCTGGATTCGGCGCTCCAGCGCCTGGATCTCGTCGTCGACGCCCGCCTGGCTGTCGCCCGTGCGCTGTCCCTGGAGTGTTTCCAGCCGCGCCTCGTCGGCGCGCAGCTGACGATCACGTTCGGCAAACTCGGCCTGCAGGCGGGTATTGCCCTGACTCATCTGGGGCGCGTTGTCGAGCAGGCGCTTCATCTCGACATAGCCGATGCGTGTATCCGCCAGCGCCGATCCTGCACCCGTAGCCGCCACCAGCAGCCAGGCGATCAATCCCGCCTTGGCCAGCGATCGCGCCGGCCAGCGCACCACCTGGGGGGTGTCGGCTTGGGCGTTCCGGTTCATGGCAGCGGCGGATGGATCGGCGAGACGGCCTCGGTAAAATCAGAACATGGTTCCGAAGGTGAACTGGAAGCGTTCGACTTCGTCGTTGTCCTGCTTCTTGATTGGATACGAGAGGTTCAGCACGATCGGTCCGACAGGGGCGCGCCACTGGAACGACAGCCCGGTGGACACGCGAAAATCGTCAAACTCGAAATCCCGAACTGACGGATAGACGTTGCCGACGTCGACGAACCAGGAAAAGCGCGTACTGTCGCGCCCACGCTGGAACGGTGTCGGGAAGATGGCCTCGAACGAGCCGACGGTGCGGAATGCGCCGCCGATCGGCCGCGGATCAATGACGCCCGGAGACGGGTCGCGCGGTCCCAGCGAGTTGTCCTCGAAGCCGCGCACCGAGCGGACACCACCGGCATAGAAATTCTCGAAGAACGGCAGTCTCGAACCTTCGCGGCATTCCTGCTCGGGCTGCTCAACGCCAGGATTGTTGACCAGTGGCGTGCAGTCGACCATCGGCACCGAATTGCCGTAGCCATCGCCATAGGCCACGTCACCGTTGGCCAGCAGCGTCAACCAGGAATTGACCGGAAAATAGCGACCGTAACGGTAGTAGAGCTTGTAGAACTCCTGGGTCGATCCCGGCAGGGCGATTTCCGCACCCAGCTGCTGGAAGGTGCCGCGGGTCGGGTTGAAATAGCGGTTGCGGCTGTCGCGTCCCCAGCCGGCCTCCAGACGCCAGGTGTGGAAGGTCCGGCGATCCAGATTGCCACTGGCGTTGGCGACGCGCACCAGATAGTCGAAGATAAAATCGGGAGTGACGCCGGGGATCGCATTGATCTTGGTGCTGTCGATGCCGATCGACAGAGACAAGGTGTCGGTTTCGGTCAACGGCAACCCGAAGAACATGTTGAAGGCGCCGGTGTCGGCTGTGTAGATGGCCAAGTTCTGCTCGCCGTAGTCGAGCTCACGATAGCTGGCGTTGTAGCCGATGCTGAGGCCGTTGTCGGTCGCGTACGGATTGGTGTAGTTGACATCGACGCGGCGGTAGTACCGGTTGTTCTGCAGGTTGATGCCGGCACGGTTGCCGGTGCCCAGGAAGTTGTCCTGCTGCAGCGACAGGTTGGTCATCACCCCCGACAGCTGGGAGTACCCGACGCCGAACTGGAAGGCACCGGTCGGGCGTTCCTCGATGGTCACCTCGACATCGACCAGATCTTCGCTGCCGGCTACGCGAGGCGTTTCGATGTCGACCTTCTCGAAATAACCCAATCGCTGCAGGCGGATCTTGGAACGGTCCACCGCAGCCTGCGAGAACCAGGCGCCTTCGAACTGGCGCATTTCGCGGCGCAACACTTCGTCTTCGGTACGCGTGTTGCCCTTGAACACGACCCGGCGCACGTAGACGCGCTTGCCCGGCGCCACCAGGAAGGTCAGCGCGACCTGGCGGTTGTCACGATCGACGTCGGGAATCGGTGAAACCTCCGCAAACGCGTAGCCGATGTTGCCGAGCAGTGCCGAGATGCGCTCGGAGGTCGCTTCGACCATGGCGCGCGAATAGGTGTCGCCTGGCTCGACCAGAACCAGCCTGCGCAGCGACTCTTCCTCCAGCACCAGATCTCCGGTCAGGCGGACATCGGTGACGGTATAGATCTCGCCTTCGCGGATGCTGGTGGTGATGTACATGTGCCGACGATCAGGGCTGATCGTGACCTGATTGCTGTCGATGCTGAAATCCAGATAGCCGCGGTCCTGATACCACGACACCAGCTTCTCCAGGTCGCCGGTGAATTTCTCGCGCGAGTACTGATCGTCACGCGAATACCAGGAGCGCCAGTTGGTGGCGGACTGGTCGAAACCACGCACAAGCTCCTTCTGCGCGAACGACTCGTTGCCGATGATGTTGATGTGCTTGATTCTGGATGCGCGACCTTCGGCGATCACGATGGTCAGCTCGACCCGGTTGCGGTCGAGTTGCTTGACGTCCGGCGTGATCGAGACGTTGTACTTGCCACGGTTGTTGTATTGCCGGGTCAGTTCCTGGGTGACGCGATCGATCGCCAGCCGGTTGTAGACCTCACCCTCGGCGATGCCGATGTCGTTCAGGCCACGAAGCAGATCGTCTTCCTTGAGGTCCTTGTTGCCGGTCAGGGTCAGCTTGGAGATCGCCGGGCGCTCCTGCAACTGGATGACCAGGATGTCGCTCTGCCGGGCGATCTGGACGTCTTCGAAGAATCCGGTGCGATACAGCGCGCGGATCGCTTCGCTGACCCGGGCGCCGCCGACGGTGTCACCGCGTTCGATCGGCAGGTAGTTGAACACCGTGCCTTCGCTGATCCGGGTCAGGCCGTCGATGCGAATGTCCTGGACCACGAAGGGGTCGAAGGCGTGGCTGCTCGCCGCGACCATGAGCAGACAGACAGCGGCGAGTCGTTTCATCGTGCATCCCATTGAAAATCGTCCATTTTCGCGATCGGTGTGGTGTCGACCCGCCACTGCGGATCAGGACACCAGCCGCGCGATGTCGTTATAGAAGGCCAGCCCCATGAGCCCGGCCAGGGCCGCCAGTCCGATGTACTGGCCGGCAGCCATGGCTTGCTCGCTCACCGGGGAGCCTTTGACCAGCTCGATAAGGTAATACAGCAGGTGCCCGCCGTCCAAGATCGGGATCGGCAAGAGATTGATTATGCACAGACTGAGTGAGATGACGCCGAGGAACCAGAGGAAGTGTCCGAGGCCGCTGCGTGCCGAGGCATTGGCGAACTGGGAGATGGTGATCGGCCCGCTCAGATTTTCCAGCGAGGCGCGCCCGGCCACCATGCGCCAGAGCATGCCCAGTGTGGCGGTGGTCATCGTCCAGGTCTCGCGGCCGGCGGCAGCCATCGCATCGACCGGCCCATAGCGCAACAACGCGTCGTAGTCGTAGACGGTGCGCTCCACGCCGATGCCGATCTGGTAGGTCGGCGCCTGACCGCTGTTCTCGACCGCCAGCGGGGTGACCGAGAGCTGTTCGATGCGACCGGCACGGTCCACCGACACCGACAGGCTGCGGTTGCCGGCGCCGGCCTGCTGGATCAGCGGCGGCACCTGGCTGAAATCGCCGATGGCCTGGCCGTCGATGGCGACGATGCGGTCCCCGGGCAACAGTCCGGCCGCAGCGCCGGGCCGGCCGGCTTCGACGTTGCCGATCACAGCCGGACGGGTGAAGTGCTTCGGCGTGAGGCCGGTCGCCGACAACATGGCCGGCTCCTTGACCTCGGCCGGCAGGCGCTCCAGCGGCAGCGACAGCTGACGGGTCTGCCCGGCGGGATTGGCGACCTCCACTTCCACCGCACGCCGGTCGACACCGGCGGTGATCAGGCGCAGCGCGGCATGGGTCCAGGTGTCGACCGGTTGGCCATCAATGCGGACGAAGCGATCACCCGCGGCCATGCCGGCTTCGGCCGCGATGCCGTCGACCTTGCCGACCACCGGCGCGAAGTCCTGCTTGCCGACCAGATACATGGCCCAGAACGCGACCAGCGCGAACAGCAGGTTGGCGATCGGACCGGCGGCGACAATGGCGCTGCGCTGGCCCAGGGTCTTGTTGTTGAACGCCTGGCTGCGTTCGTGCGCGGGGACTTCGTCCTCGCGTTCGTCGAGGAACTTGACGTAGCCACCGAGCGGGATCGGTGCGATCGCGAACTCGGTGCCGTGGCGGTCGTAGCGGCGCCAGAACGGCTTGCCGAAGCCGATCGAGAAGCGCAACACCTTGACGCCGCACAGCCGACCGACCAGGTAGTGGCCGTATTCGTGGAAGGTCACCAACAGGCCCAGGGTCACCAGCAACCACCAGACCGATCCTAGAAAATCGCCCATTACCGCTCCATCAGGCCGCCCGGCGGCCGATCTGTTGCCAAGCCTCGTGCCGGGCCTGCGCATCGTAGGCGAGTATCGAGTCCATATCCTGAACTGGCGCCGTGGCAATCCGGTTCAGGGTGCTGTCGATGACTGCCGGAATGTCGGAAAAACGCATCCGCCGTTGCAGGAACGCGGCCACGGCGACCTCGTTGGCAGCATTGAGCACACAGGCCGCGTTGCCACCCTGGCGCAGGGCACCATAGGCCAGATCGAGGCAGGGGAAGCGCTGCCGGTCGGGCGGCAGGAAATCCAGCCGCCCGTGTTTCAGCAGGTCCAGGCGTTCGACGCCGGCGTCGATCCGTTCCGGCCAGGCCAGGCCATGGGCCAGCACGGTACGCATGTCCGGGCTGCCCAGCTGCGCCAGCAGCGAGCCGTCAACGTACTCGACGAGCGAATGCACCAGGCTTTGCGGGTGGATCAGCACCTGGATGTGCTCGGGCGCGACGCCGAACAGCCAGTGCGCCTCGATCACCTCCAGGCCCTTGTTCATCAGCGTGGCCGAATCGACCGAGATCTTGCGGCCCATACGCCAGTTCGGGTGGGCGCAGGCCTGCTCGGGTGTGACCGTGGCCAGATCCAGCGCCGGATCGGCGTGGAACGGGCCGCCTGAGGCGGTCAGGATCAGCCGTTCGATGCCAGCGGCGGCCGGGTCGCGGACGTAGCCCGGCGGCAGACACTGGAAGATGGCGTTGTGTTCGCTGTCGATCGGCAGCAACTGGCCGCCGCTCTGTGCCAAGGCGGCGAACAGCAGCTCGCCGGCCATGACCACCGCTTCCTTGTTGGCCAGCAGCAGGGTCTTGCCGGCGCGCGCTGCAGCCAGTGTCGATGCCAGACCGGCTGAGCCGACCACGGCCGCGATCACCACCTGATTGTCGTCGGTCGAGGCGATCTCGGCCAGGGCCGATTCGCCGGCCAGCGCCTGTGTTGCCAGGCCGGCTTCGCGCAGGCCATCACGCAGCTCAATGAATCGGTCCGGATCGGCGATCGCCGCCACGTGCGGCTGGAACTGCCGGCACAGCGCGACCAGATCATCGACGCTGCGATGCGCCGCCAGCGCATCGACCGCAAAGCGATCGGGATGCCGGGCGATCACGTCCAGCGCCGAACGACCGATGGAGCCGGTGGCGCCAAGCAGGGCAACGCGTTTCATCGCAGCAGCCAGGTCAGTCCCAGGGCCAGCAGGGGCAGGGCGGCGAGCAGGCTGTCGGCACGGTCGAGCAGGCCGCCATGGCCGGGAAACAGGCGGCCGGAATCCTTGACCCCGCGATGGCGCTTGAGCAGGCTTTCGAACAGGTCGCCGGCGATTGCGAACAGCACGGCGACCACGGCCAGCAGCAGCCAGCCAGCCAGGGTGGCGCCGCGCATTCCCAGCAGACCGCCCACCACCAGCGCCATCGGCACGGTGCCGAGCAGGGCACCGACGAAGCCGGCCCAGGTCTTGCCCGGGCTGATGGTCGGCGCCATCTTGCGGCCGCCGAAGGTGCGGCCCGAGAAGTAGGCGAAGGTGTCGCTGCCGTAGACCACAGCCAGACAGGCCAGCAGCCACCAATGGCCATCGGCGGGCAAGCCGTCGCGGATATGCACGGCCGCGGCCCACATGCCGGTGACGGCGATGGTTCCGGCCAGCCATTTCAGCCAGCGGTTGCCCGCAGTGTTGGCACTGCCGAAGGCGATGTCGCGCAGCCACAAGGCGGCCAGGCACCAGAACACGACAGCCACTGCCATGGCGACGACAAACGCGGTTGGGCGCGGTGCCAGCCACCACAGCGCAGCGAGCCCGCCCGCCTGCAGCAGCGTCAGCATCAAGCGGAACGGCCTGCCCACAAAACCGGCCAGGCGGGTCCACTCCCAGAATCCGCCCAGCATCAGGGCGGCCACGAGCACGGCGAAGGCGGGCGCGGGCAGCCAGATCACGGCGGCCACCACCGCGGGAATCAACACTGCCGCCGTCAACAGGCGCGTTGCCAGTCCGGATGAGCTCACTGGCGCACCTGCTCGCTGGTCAGGCCGAAGCGACGTTCGCGGCTGGCGAAGTCGGCGCAGGCGGCGCGCAGTTGCGCCGCGTCGACATCGGGCCACAGCGTGTCGATGAAGTACAGCTCGGCATAGGCCAGCTGCCAGAGCAGGAAGTTGCTGATGCGGTGGTCGCCGCCGGTGCGGATGAACAGGTCGGGCGGCGGCAGGTCGGCCAGTTGCGTGTGCGCGTGCACGACCGACTCGTCGATGCTGGCCGGATCCAGTTCGCCCGCCTGGACCTGCCGCGCGATGCTGCGGCAGGCATTGGCGATGTCCCAGCGGCCGCCGTAACCGACCGCGATGCTCAGATGCAGACCGTCGTTGCCGGCGGTCAATTCCACGCTGCGCAGCATGCGCTGGCGCAGCGCCTCAGGGAATGGCGACAGGTCGCCGATGAAGCGCAGGCGCGCGTTGTTCTCGTGCAGCGACTTCACTTCCCGGTCCAGCGCGCGCAGGAACAGCTCCATCAGCGCCTTCACCTCGGTCTCCGGGCGTCGCCAGTTCTCGCTGGAGAACGCGAACAGGGTCAATGCCGGAATGCCTTCGCGCAGGCAGAACTCGACCGTGGCGCGCACCGCCTTCTGGCCGGCACGATGACCGAAATTGCGCGGACGCAGCCGTTTGCTGGCCCAGCGGCCATTGCCATCCATGACGATGGCGATGTGCTGAGGCAGCACCTTCAGTTCGCTGCGCAGCGTGCCGCTGGCGACCGGTGCGCGGGCCGGTGATGGAGAGGTGGTGACAGACATGACGATCTGCTTGCCGAGCCGTGGTCGGGATCAGATCGCCATCAATTCCTCTTCCTTGGCCTTGACCACCGCGTCGATGTCCTTGACGTGGCTGTCGGTGAGCTTCTGGATGTCGTCTTCGGCCCGGCGCTCGTCGTCCTCGGAGATCTGCTTCTCCTTGAGCAGCTCCTTGACCTGCTGCATGGCGTCGCGGCGCACGTTGCGGATCGCCACCTTGGCGTTCTCGCCTTCGGCGTGGACATGCTTGGACAGCTCCTTGCGACGCTGCTCGGTCAGCGGCGGCAGGTTGATGCGGATGGTGGTGCCGGCCGTGTTCGGGGTCAGGCCCAGATCGCTGGCGAGGATCGCCTTCTCCACCGCCGACACCATCTGCTTCTCCCACGGCGTGATCACCAGCGAGCGCGAATCGGCCACGGTGACGTTGGCGACCTGGCTCAGCGGCGTGTCGTTGCCGTAGTAGCTGACCTTGAGGTGCTCCACCAGCGAGGTCGAGGCCCGGCCGGTACGCAGGCGGGTCAGGTCCTGGCGCAGCCCGTCGACGCTCTTGTCCATGCGCCGGTCGGCGTCCTGCTTGATCTCGTTGATCATCTGGGTGCTCTCGCAGAATACGGTAACGGGCAAGTATAGCCGCCCCCGTCCGGCGGTGACCCGGGATCAGCCGCCGCTCAGCGCCGCGTTGTCGTTGCGCTGCAGCGAATCGGGCAGCGCGGCGCCATCATCGACGAAGGCAAGCGACACCGAGTTCAGGCAATGCCGTTCACCGGTCGGCGGCGGACCATCGGAAAAGACATGGCCGAGGTGGCTTTGGCAGCGGGCACAGACGATCTCGGTGCGGATCATGCCGTGGCTGCTGTCGCGGATGCGGCCGATGTGCGATTCGGCGAACGGCCGGAAGAAGCTGGGCCAGCCGGTGCCGGAATCGAACTTGCTGTCGGAGCGGAACAGCGGCAGTCCGCACAGGCGGCAGACGTAGATGCCGTTGCGCTTGTTGTCCAGGAACACGCCGCAGAACGGTGCCTCGGTCCCGTGGCTGAGCAGGACATGCCGTTCTTCCGGGCTGAGTCCGGCCTCCAGGCGCTGACGCGCGCTGTCGGACAAGGGGCTGAGGTCGAAGTCGATCATGTTCAATCCTCTGCCGGTAATGGGGGCGTCGATGGCTGGCTCAAGGCGTTGAACAGCCACAGACGCGCGGCCTGCCAGTGTCGTTTCACGGTGGCCGGCGACTGATCCAGGTTCTGCCCGGTTTCCTCGATGCTGAGTCCGCCGAAGTAGCGCAGTTCGACGATGCGTGCCTTGACCGGGTCGATGGCTTCCAGTCGCTGCAGGGCTTCGTCCAGATCGACCAGATCCAGCGCCTCGCTGCTGTCGGCCAGCTCCAGCCGCGACAAGGTCACCCGCTCGCCGCCATCGCGCTTGACCCGGCCACGGCTGCGTGCGTGATCGACCAGGATCTCGCGCATCACCCGCGCCGCCATCGCGAACAGGTGCCGGCGATCCTCGCTAGCCATGGCGCTGCCGCCGGAAAGGCGCAGCCAGGCTTCGTTGACCAGGGCAGTCGGTTGCAGGGTGTGGTCCTGACGCTCGCGCCGGAACAACTGCTGCGCCAGCCGGCGCAGTTCCGGATACAGCAGGGACATCAGGCGGTCGCGGGCACCGTGGTCGCCCGCGCGCCAATCCGAGAGCAATTGTGTCGGCGCATCCTCCATCGCGGGGATAGTAGGGCAAGCGCCTTGTCTTCGGGGACAGTGGAAACTCGACCATTGTGACAATGGGTGACGCGGCCGCGGGGCCAGTCGCCTTAGACCTTAGAATCGGGTGATTCCGGGGGAGGATGATTCCATGCAGCTGGAGTGGGAGAGCCAGGTTCTGGATCTGCTCGAACAGGCGCTGGCACTGCCGCCGGCGCAACGGCTGGATTGGCTGCATGCCACCACGACCACCCCGGAGGTCCGGCAGCGCGTACTGTCGCTGCTGGCGATGGAGGAGACCAGCGGTGGTTTCCTGGAAACCCCGGTCGCCGTGGCGTTCGACCAGGCCGGCACGGGCTGGGATCTGCCGGAACCGGGCAGCCGGCTGGGTGCCTGGGAGCTGTTGCGCCAGCTGGATTCCGGTGGCATGGGCGTGGTGTTCCTGGCCCGTCGCGCCGATGGCGCCTACCAGCAGCAGGCCGCGATCAAGTTCGTCTACACCGATCATCTGGTGCTCGATCCCCGTCATCGTGCCGAGCTGGTGGCGCGGTTCGAAAACGAACGCCAGTTGCTGGCGCGACTGGAGCATCCCAACATCGCACGCATACTGGACGGTGGCGAGACCGCGGCCGGTCAACCCTGGCTGGCGATGGAGTACGTCGACGGTCCGTCGCTGCTGGCCTGGTGCGAGCTTGCGCGGCTGGATGTGTCCGCGCGCGTGGACTTGTTCCGCAAGGTCTGCGCCGGCGTGCAGGCCGCGCACCGGCACCTGATCGTGCATCGCGACCTGAAGCCGCACAACATCCTGGTTGGTTCCGATGGCGAGCCGCGTCTACTCGACTTCGGCATCGCCCGGCTGCTTGATGTCGATGCTGCCGGCGCCGGAACCAGCACGCGTACCCAGACACGTTTCATCGCCATGACGCCGGCCTACGCCAGCCCCGAGCAGTTGCGTCAGGAGTCGTTGACCACGGCCTCGGACATCTACTCGCTGGGAGTGGTCCTGTTCGAGCTGCTGGCCGGAACCCGGCCCTACCGTCTCGATGGCATGAGCTCGCTGCAGGGTGAGCGCCTGATCAGCACCGGTTCGCGGCCGGCCCTGCGCAAGGCCTTGCTGGAAGGCGCCTTGCCCGATGCTGAACGGCGGGCGCGACTGGCACGCATCGGGTCGGATCTGGAGCGCATCGTCGGCAAGGCCATGCATCCGGATCCGGAGCGTCGCTACGAATCGGCGCAGGCGCTGGCCGATGATCTGCAGCGACATCTGGACGGCCGGCCGGTCACGGCGCACCCGGACACGTTGGGCTACCGGATCGGCAAGTTCGTGCGCCGACATCGGCTGGGCACCGCTGCTGCAGCGCTGGCGCTGACCGCCATCCTGGTGGCCAGCGGCATCGCCTTCCGCCAGGCCGATCAGGCCCGTCGCGCGGCCCAGGACATGGCACAGGTCAACCGCTTCCTGGTCGATGTGCTGAACGTGTCCAATCCGTTCAGCAGCGGATCGGAACTGACCTTGGCCGATGCCGTGGACGAGGCGGCCGGCAAGATCGACGAGCGCTTCGCGGGCCGCGTTGACCTGTCCATCGACATCCGCAACACCCTCGGCGAAAGCCTGCAGGCACGATTCCGGCCGGACGCTGCTGCCGTGCAGTTCGAGCGTGCCGTTGCCGACGGCGAGCGACTGTTCGGTCAGGACGATCTACGGGTGCTGGTGGCCCTGAATGGTCTGGCCGCCGTGCGCAGGGACCAGGAGCGGATGAGCGAGGCCGCCGCCATGTATGAGGAGGTGCTGCAGCGGATCGAGCGCAGTGATCAGACCGCGCTCCCCATCTACGGCCGTGCCCTGAACGATCTCGGTGTGTTGCATCTGGCCCTGGAAGATCCCGAGCACGCGGCGGATTACCTGCAGCGCTCGCTGGATGCGATCGCGTTGGTACCGGACGGGGAAGCCCGGTTGCTGATGGCCGAGAACCGCGCGCTGACCATGATCAGCCTGGCCCAGGCACAGCGCGCGCTCGGTGATCTTGATCGCGCCAGCGAGCTCTACGACCAGAGCCAGCAGGTGCTGGAGGGCCTGCACCCGGAAGGCAGCCCGCAGCTGGGTATCGTGCTCAACAGCCGGGCGCGGCTGGCGCAGGATCGTGGCGACCTGACCGAGGCGGTGGCGTTGCAGAAGCAATCCATCGCCATGCTGGAAAAGACCCTGCGCAGCGATCATGTCCACACCCTGGTCGCGATGGTTCATCTGGTCCGGCTCGGTGTTGCCGTCGATGACCTCGCCCTGGCCGAGGCGTGGGCGATCAAGTCGGTGGCCATGGCCGATCGGCTGTACGGCCAGACGCCGACCAGTGCTGTGCAGATCAACGTGCTGAGCGCGTTGGCGGCGCTTCGGCGCGCACAGGGGCGGACTCAGGAGGCGTCGTCGGCACTGGTGTCGGCGCGCGACCTGCTGGCGATCATCGAGTCGGTACCGGCCTCGACCCGGGATCGGGTGACCGGTCAGATCACCGAACTGTGTGCCGAGCCCGAATCGCCGTCGCTGCCGGTGTGCCGCTGATCCGGCCGCAGCAGCGAAAGCAGGCGGGCAGACAAGGCCTGGCCTGACAAAGGCGGGAACGATTGACCGGATGCTCCGATCAACCGCTCCCTGCTCCCGCTCGCCCCGCGGCCGCTTTCCGAATGACCTTTACCAGCCGCCCTGATTGGGCTGCTGCTGATAGCCGGCGTTCTGGTAGCCGGAAGACGGTTGCATCGCGCCTTGCTGCGGCATCGCCGACGCCAGTTGCTGCGCCTGCTGCCAGGATTCGATGCCGCCGCGATACCAGTAGACCTGACTGAAACCCATGTTGATCGCGCGCAACGCCGCGTTGTAGGACATCCAGCACTGCGTGCTCTGGCAATAGAACACCAGCGGCCTGGCGTTGTTGCCCTGGGTCACTTGGCGCAGGTAGTTGCCGAATTCCTGCTGGGTCTGGTCGTTGAACGAACCCGGCTGCGAGGCCGGTGCCGCGTTCTGGGCATTGGGCAGGGTCGGGCCGGGGCCGAGCACGTGAAACACCAGCAGGCCGTTCTGCTGCGCCTGGCTGTACAGGCCAAGCAGGCGATCGGTAGTGATGATCTGGCCCCCGGGAATGCTGGTCGGGGTCGGGCCGTGCATGGTGCTCTGCAGCTGCGCCTGCGGCGGCACACCGAAGTCCTGCATCTCCTGCTGCAACACCCGCTGCATGCCGTGCATGGCCTGCTGCATTTCCGGGGTCGGCGGCTGCTGGTTGAAGCCGTTCGGGCCGCTGTCCGGACCGACGTAACCGGGTTGTCCGGGCGGCGGCTGCCAGCCCGCGGACGGCTGCTGCGACACCGGCATGGCGGGCTGGCCGGCATAGCCGCCGTTGTGCTGGGACGGCATCGGCGGCGGCTGCATCTGCATCTGGCCGGCCGACTGGCCGTGCTGCGGCATCGGCGGCGGATTCATCTGCGCAGGCGGCTGGTCGAAGCCCTGCTGGGCGCTGGCGCCCAGCGACATCGCGGTCAGTGCCAGGAACAGCGCACTGCGCAGGCTGGTGTGGCGACGATGGCAACGGCTGGCAACAAGGGTCATGGCACGGCTCCGGCGGGTTGGATGTGGGGCGGGTCCATGCCCGCCTGCCAGCACAGGCGACGAAAGTCAGGCAAACGGCTCATCGATGTTCCGGCGAGCACGATCGAGGTCGCTCGCAGTCGGCACATGAGCCGATTCCGCTGTCATTGGCGCATGACTGGCTGCCGTCGATCGTGTGGTCTCACCGCCAGCCGATCCGATCCCCGAGCAGCCCACCTGGAGCAGACAACATGATCACCCGAATTCTGGCGGCATTGGCCGCGACCGCACTGGCCGCGTGCAGCGGCGGCGATGACAACCCGGCTTCCGGTGCCCAGGCCGACCCAGGATTCGGCGGCTACGGCAGCCCCGCGCCGGCCGCGGCGACACCGCCGCCACTGCCGACCGCCGCAGCGGCACAGGCGCCCGCGTTCGCATCATCCACCGCCACGCCACCACCGCTGCCGACCACCAACGCTGCCACGCCAGCAGCGATGCCGGCTGCGATGACCTCTGCCAGTGGTGGCCAGCCCGGCAACGGCCAGGCGGTGCAGGAACATGACCGCGGTGTGTTCTTCGACTGGCGTCCGGTGCGTGCCGAAGCCATGCGCATCGCGCAGACCTCCAAGCCCAGTGCCGACCAGTTGCAGCGCATCCAGGTGGTCGACAGCGTCGGCTTCGGGCAGCCGATGACCGCGCTGACGATGGAGGTGCCTGCCGGCTGGCGTAGCGACAGCAAAGTGGACTGGGACAAGTCGTCACTGTGCGTGTGGAATGGCCCGCGCATGTCCGTCGAATCCACCTCGGCCGATGGCCTGCACGGCATCACCATCTTCCCGACCATGGGCTGGCAGGTGGCGTCGATGCCGATCGATCAGTTCGATCCCTGTCCGACCGCGCCCATGACCACGGTGCGCGACTACCTGGAGTTCGTCGCGCGCAACGCCCGACCCAATGCGCGTGTTCTTTCCTACCGCGATCGCCCCGACCTGTCGCAGCCGAACGCGCAATACCCGACCTACGCCGGCGAGATCCTGATCGCCTACTCGCTGCAAGGCCACGAGATGCGCGAGTCGCTGGTCTCCAGCGTCACCCACACGCGCCTGGCACCGGGCGGGATCCTGGTCAACGCCAATATCGCGCTGGGTGTGCGCGCGCCTGACGGCCTGCTGGATTTCGCCTTCGCCGAGCGCGTGCGCAGTTCCTTGCGCATGGACGAGACCTGGTACAAGCGCTACAGCGAGTGGGGCATGGGTCAGATCCAGCAGGCGCGGCAACAGGCACAGGTCGCCATCCAGAACTGGCACGACCGGCGCATGAACGAGATCAATCTGAAGGGCATGACCGAGCGTCACAACATCCGCATGAACACTATCGCCGACATCGGTCGCATCAACACTCAGATCGTCAGCAGCCGCGACGCCAGCAACGATCGCAATCACGAGCGTTTCAAGGATGCCATGCAGGAAGTGCAGCCGTGGCGCGATCCGACCACCGGCCAGCAGGTTGATCTGTCGATGCATTACCAGAATGCCTGGCAGCTCAACGACGGGCGGCAGTTCCTGACCAACGATCCCAATTTCGATCCGAACCGGGACCTCGACATTGGCGGGCATCGGCTGGAACCGATCCGCCGCTGAGTGAGTTGGTCGGGCTGGTTGGTGGATCGGGGTTCAACAGCCGCTCGCGTCTTGGTTCAGTTGATCGCAGGGTCGAGTGGATGATTTTGATCCATTGGTTTTGGTGATTGTTGCTTGCTTGCTGGCTTGCTCGCCGTTTGGTTGGTTGGAGCGGTATGGCATTGCTCGCCTGTTGCTGCACCTTCGCGAGGTTTCGACCGCCTCGGCGGCGGCCGAGTCACTTTCTCTTGCTTGCCCAAGAGAAAGTAACCAAAGAGAGGGGCACCCCAGGCGGCCCGCCCTTCGGACATCCTGTCCTTCGGGTGCGTGAGCCGGTGCCGGGATTCGTCGACGGCACATCCTGTGCCGCGACGAATACGCGGACATCCGTGTCCGCGTCCCTGCGGGCTGATCCGTCACCGGCTCACCGGGCCTCATGGGGTCCCTACAAAGCGGCGCGCATCCTGCGCGCCCGGTCGCGTGCAGCATTCGGTGACACCGTGCTGATCGCCAGGCCCACCGATGAATCGAGGCGCACTGTAGAAGCAGGGAGGCTCCGCTCGTACAGGGATGCAGCGAAATCTCGCGGCAAGTCAAACAAGGGTGAGATAGGCCGAGTCGGCTCTCAAAAAGATCAAAACCTAGCAACACAGCCGCGACGCTGACCACAATAGATCGTTGCCGACCTCACCCGCACCAGTCTGCCGAGCGCCGGTAGTTGCTTAGGAGTTTTCTGAAGTGCCTTCGCCGGTCTGGAGCTGCCAGAGAAGGGCGTAGGCGCCACCACGGGCCAGCAGCGCGTCGTGGCTGCCGGATTCGACGATGCGGCCGGCGTCCATGACATGGATGGCATCGGCGTGGCGCACGGTCGACAACCGGTGCGCCACCACCAGCAGGGTGCGGCCCTGGGCAGCGCGGGTGAGCGAGCGCTGGATCGCCGCCTCGGTTTCGTTGTCGATCGCCGAGGTCGCCTCGTCCAGCACCAGGATCGGCGGATCGCGATACAGCGCGCGGGCCAGCGCGATGCGCTGGCGTTGGCCGCCGGACAGCAGCAGGCCACGCTCGCCGACCGGGCTGTCGTAGCCCTGTGGCGTGGCTTCGATGAAGGCGTGTGCTTCGGCGGCGCGGGCCGCGGCGATGACGCGCTCGCGATCTGGTGTCGGGTCGCCGTAGGCGATGTTCTCGGCCAGGGTGCCGTCGGTGAGGAAGGGATCCTGGGCGACGTAGCCGATGGCATGGCGCAGATGCGCGCGCGGCAGCTCGCGCACGTCGATGCCATCCACGCTCACCGTGCCGGACTGTGCCTCCTCGAAACGGAGCAACAGTTTCAGCAGGGTGCTCTTGCCGCTGCCGGTGGCGCCGACCAGACCGACCGTCGCGCCTGCTGGCACGTCCAGATCGATGTCATGCAGCACCGGACGTTCGTCGTAACCGAAGCGGATGTTCTGGAAGGCGATCGCGCCTGCGGTCGGTGTCGGCAGCGAGGCCTGGCCGTGATCACGCGCCTCGGGCAGACGCAGCAGATCGCCGACGCGTTCGACCGAGGTCATCGCGCGCTGGTACAGGTCGGTCATCTCGGCCAGCCGGGTCAGCGGCCAGAGCAGTCGCTGGGTCAGGTACACCAGCGCCGAGTAACTGCCCACACCCAGCTCGCCGCGCAGGGTCAGCAGCCCGCCATAGAGCAGCGTGGCCACGAAGCCGATCAGGATGGCGATGCGGATCACCGGCGTGATGGCGGCGGCAACGCGGATCGCTTCGGCGTTGCGCGCACGATAGGCATCGCTGGCGGCGGCGATGTGCTGCGCCTCGAAGGCCTCGGCGGTATAGGCCTGGATGGTGCTCATGCCGTGCAGGTTGTTGGCCAGCCGGCGCGAGACATCGGCGGCGGCCACGCGCGCGGCAGCGTAGCGCGGCGCCAGCCGGCGCATGAACCAGAACGCGCCGAACAGGATCAGGGGCACCGGCAGGATCGCCAGCACCGCCAGGCTCGGGGTGAGGAAGAAGAACACCGCGCCGACCAGCACGCTGGAGCAGGCGACCTGGATCAGATCATTTGCGCCGGTGTTGAGGAAGCGCTCGATCTGATGCACGTCTTCGTTGAGCACCGCCATCAGCCGGCCACTGCGCTGGCCATGCAGGGTGGCCGGGTCCAGCCGCTGCACGTGCTCGTAGGCGTCCTGGCGCAGGCGGTGCTGCAGGTTCTGCGCGAGGTTGCGCCACTTCACCGCCAGCAGGTATTCGGTCAGTGATTCCAGTGACCAGATCACCACCGTCAGCGCTGTCAGCAGCAGCAACTGGTGCACTGGGTCCGGGATACCCAGGCGGGCGAGGAAGGAATCGCGCTGGTGCACCACCACGTCCACCGCAACGCCGATCAGTATCTCCGGCAGGACATCGAAAACCTTGTTGAGCACCGAGTACAGGCTGGCCAGCCAGACATCGGACTTCCATTGCCCGGCGTAGCCGGCCAGACGGCGCAGCGGATGCGCGTCGGTGGCGGTACTGCCGGACACGCGGTTCCCGGCGGCAGATGAGGTCGTGGAGCGGGCGTTGTGATCGGTCACGGAGGATGCGAGAACGGCGGACGGTCGCGCATTATGGTGGAAGCCTCGCGCCGCTCGGTCCGGCATCGAAGCACTGACCCGTCAGTCCAGATTTCTCACATCCGTCCGTCGCGAGAGCTTCGAGACAGCACCACGGCACGAGGATCGGCGGCCGCAACAGGAGGCGTGTGAGAAATGCGGTTCGGCTGCATCGGTCGGCGTATCTGGATGCAGGCGTGACCTCTGGTGGGTGTGACCGGGCCGACGCAGGCGTAGGATGCGTGTTTTGCCCGCCCCCCGGAAGCCCCCATGCGTATCCTGATCGCGATCATCCTCAGTTGCGGCCTGCACCTGGCGCATGCCCAGGCCCAGCCCGAACCGGTGCCGACACCGACGCCGGCGGAACCAGCGCCGGCACCCGCCGAGACACCGCCGGCAACGCCGCCCGCCACGCCGCCCGCTGTTATTCCGGTTGACCCTGCCGCCAACGATCCGGTGGCGACGGACGATGGCATCTTCACTGCGACCACCACCCAGCCCGGTGATGCCGGTATCGCCCAGCCGGTTGCCGCCGACGTGCCGCCGGCCATGGAATGGTTGCGCAAGCCGCAGGCCGACACCGTGGTCTGCCCGTTCCGTGGCCGCATTTCCTATGAAGACGGCGAGATCGAATGCGGCCTGATCCAGGTGCCGGAGAACCGCGAGGTTGCCGGCAGCCGCACCATCGAACTGTTCTATGTCCGCCTGTTGGCCAAGGGCAAGGACGACAAGGGCGAGGAGGTCGAGAAGAAGGCCGATCCGGTGATCTATCTCACCGGCGGCCCCGGCGTCGCCACCGAATACTACGTTGGCCGGCTCAAGGATCACCGCGTGCTGGAGCAGCGCGACCTGTACATCCTGGAGCAGCGCGGCATCGGCAACTCCAGCAAATTCTGTCCGTTCTTCGACAGCCGCAACCGCACCGCGCAGATCAAGGACAACTTCGTCGATCAGCAGCGGGTGATGCTCGAGCTTGGCCGGGCCTGTGTCGAGTGGGCACGCGGCCGCGGTGTCGACATGCGCGGCTACAACACCATCGAGAACGCCCGCGACGTGCGCGCGCTGCGCCAGGCGCTGGGTTTCGAGCAGTGGAACGTGTGGGGCATCTCCTACGGCTCGGTGCTCGGTCAGGCGGTGGCCAAGGTCGACCATGACGGCGTCAAGGCCATGGTGATCGACGCCATCGTGCCGATCGACATTGCCGAACTCATGCGCATGCCGTCCTGGTATCAGCGCGACCTGGACAAGCTGGCCACCGCCTGCGCCGAACAGGCCGACTGCAATGACGCCTATCCGGATCTGGTCGGCCGCTACAAGGCCGCGATCCAGAAGGCGCTGGATCAGCCGTTCGCCTTCGACGTCAAGAAGAGCGAGCTGTATCCGGACGGCAAGGCCTATGTCTTCGCCGACATCGTTGCCGGCTTGCCATTCAGTCTGCTCTACGACGAGAAGACCCACGCGGCCATTCCCGCGATCATCACCGGCCTGACCCGCGCGGTGGAAACCCGCGACGAAACCCTGTTCAAGGCGTTCGCGCTGTCACAGACGCTCGGTCCGGTCGACGACAGTTACGGTGCCGGCATGTCCATGGCCATCCGCTGCCAGGACGGCTACGTCGACCACATGGTGCGCATCGCCAACGACGAGTTGGCCAAGAATCCGCTGCTGGCCAAGGTGTTCATCGGCGATCCGGCCATCACCGCCGAGATGATCGGTGCCTGCGCCGCCGGCGGCGTGCCGGCGCGCGATCCGGCGCTCTATGCGCCACTGCAGTCGGACCTGCCCATCGTGGTCGCCAACGGCGCCTGGGATCCGATCACGCCCACGCCGCTGGCCGAATACATCATGCCGGGCCTGAGCAACGCGCGGCTGGTCGAGTTCCCGCATGCCGGTCACGGCCCGACTCGCTCGGTGAAGTGCGGCGGCGAATTCCTCAACAAGTTCTACAACGATCCGGCCGCGCCGCTGGACATGGACTGCGTCAACGACGGCGGCAAGGCGGCCGAGTACTTCGCGCCGTACTACGCCACCTCGGCGTTGCCGCGTCTGGCCATCCAGGCTGCGGAGAACAAGAAGGCACTGGCCTTGCACGCGGTCTGGGGTGGTGTGCCGGCGGCCCTGCTCGGCATCGGCTTCTTCACGCTGCTGTTCGGCTGGATCGCGCGCAAGCTCGACAAGCGGCCGCGCGTGCCCGGCAGCGCCGTGCGCTGGCTGGCCGGACTCACCGCGTTCAGCGCCCTGCTGTTCCTGGCCGGCATGGCCATCGCCGCGGGAGTCACTTTCCAGGTCAGCGAAGCCATGCTGCTGTTCGGCTTCGTCGGTTGGGCGCAATGGGTGGCCTGGCTGGCACCGGTGGCCGGCGTGCTCGGCATCCTCACCGTGGTGCTGGCGGCGATCGGCTCGCTGCAGCGCGCCAGCCGCATCGGCTTCGTGCTGATCGGCCTCTCGGCAATCGCCTTGTCGGTGTTCGCCTGGTACTGGGATCTGTGGCCGTTCTGAGTCACCTGATCCGCTGACACGGGACGCCGGTCGTTGTCTTGCGCGACCGGCGTCACCGTACGCAACCTGTGCTTGCGGCCCGATCATCGGGTCGCTGAGCCGATTCCGGCAGATTCCACGCATGCCTTTCCGAGCGCGACGATCGTGTCGCGCTCGGTGTCGTCACGTCATGTGACCGCTCCCAGGTCAGGAAGGACAGGTCAGCGTGGACGACCCACGTATGAGCAAGCGCCGAACGCACGCAACCGGAAAGCACGCGCGCCTGCTGGAGAATGGATCACGCGTTCGGCGCGTGCGTCTGGTTGCCTTGTTCATCGCCCTGTTCGCGATGGCGTTTTGCTGCTGGGCCGTCTCGCTGGCGCACAGCTACGGCCTCTCGCCCGGCGACGGGGGCGTGCTGCGGCCGATTGGCGAACGCCTGCTGGTCGCCGGCATCGTGATGCTCATTGCCCTGGTGTTCCTGACCGGCATCGTCATCTACCTGCGCCGCTATCTGATCCGCATCGAGCTGCGTGGCGACCAGGTCGAATTCACCGTCATCGGCGTGCTGTCACCGTTTGTCATCACCGTCGACCGCAACCAGATCCTGAGCGCGCGCTACTTCCACGGCAACTTCTCCGCGCGCGGGCTAGTGGTGCGCGCGCCGTGGATCAGCCTCAAGGTTGCCTGCTGGTCGATCCCGTTCATTGCCGACATGCAAGCACTCCATGTTTGCAAGAACTTTATCTTGACGTTGCTTCGGGATGCATAGTTGTCAATCAGGACGATTGGCCGAGACATGGATACGCTTGGCGTTGTTAGGGCAAGTCATAGCTGTTACTAGGGCTATCAAGCCAATTAGTGCAGAAACCGCCGCTGAGCATGTCTTTACCGAAGGTCCAATTCCCTCCTGATTTGACACATTCCTTTGTGAGTCTGTCTGGCTTGGTAATGAAAATACAGAGACAAGGATGCAGCAAGGAATACCCCCAGTGCAGTAATCCAGCACCAGTGGTCCGGAAAACGCATTGCTGCGAGCAGTGTTGAGCCTGCAACAAAGCTTGGTGTTGCCAAGAGCATGGAGAGCTCGAAGTAGAGCGTTGTAAACAGGCGACTTAGGTAGCGGAAAGCGACAGGTTCATGCTCTTCGCGGTACTTTAAGTACTTGGTCCAGTTATCCCACACTTGATATTCATCTTCTAGTTCAACGTCCCAGCGATGCTCTAGATGAGTGCCGATTCCTTCGAGGACTGATCCGACCACAACCACTAAGGCGAAGATCAGGGCATTTGCAAGAACTAGATTCTCATCGAACCCGAACGTCGCCTCTGTATGTTGAACCAGCCAAACGAGCCAAGGTGACACAGCTACGAGGCCAGGTATTAGAACCGTTAGAAGCGATCTGGTCAGCGTTGTTGGCATTGTCGCTTCTCCACACGGTAAATTCTTTACAGAATTAGGTTTCAGGCGCTCAAGAGTTCAGTGTTGATTACCTGATCCTTCCAGTCAATCAATGAAGTCTTTCCACATAGGTGGCTGGAGAACGGCAACCACTACAGTTTCGTTGGCTGAACGCGCGAGCTTCCTGTTGGGGCCGTAGGTTGGCTTTCCCAAAGCGCTTACGGCAAGCCGCATTAACCCTGATACCGCAACTCCAGTAGGTCGATCTCGCGGACCAGTTGCCGGGCGACGGACTCGTCGATGCGGTGCTGGCGCAGCAGGCGGAACAGCTCGTCGCGCTCGGCGGCCAGGCCGGCCAGGCGCAGGCTGCGTTCGATGCGGTCGTAGTGACTCGCTGATTCGGCGCTGGCGTCGTCGTTGCTGCGGGCGTCGATGCGTTCGCGGTACAGCCCCATGATGCGCGAGGCGGCCTGGGCGTAGACATCGGCATCGGACCGGCCTTGCGCCAGACGGAACTGGGCCTGTTCGACGGCCTTGATGGCGGCCTGAGCGGCGGCGATGCGGGCGTGGTCTTCAGCGATGAATGGCGATGGCTCCGGCGGCAACTCGATGCCGCGCAGCAGCCGCGGAAGGCTGAGGTTGGCGACCACCATGGACAGGATGATCACGCCCGCGGCGAGAAAGATGGCGAGGTCGCGCGCGGGGAACTCGGAGCCGTCGGCCATCAGCACCGGCAGGGTCAATACACCGGCAAGGGTGATGGTGCCGCGAGCGCCCGCCACCGATATCGCGGCGACCAGGCGCCAACCGGGGCGCAGTGGTTGGTGGCCCTTGCGGCTGCCGCGGAACAGCGTGAAGCGCACGCTCAACCAGACCCAGGCAAAGCGCAGCAGCGTGAGTGCCGCGTACAACACCAGCACGTAGATGGCCAGCCACCAGATCTCGTCGTGACCGCTCTCCCGGGTGGCCGCGGCGGCTTCGGTGACGATGTGCGGCAGTTGTTCGCCGAGCAGCACGAAAATGATGCCGCTCAAGGCCAGGTGCACGGTCTCCCAGACCGCGTTGCGGCGGATGCGCGTGGTCGCCAGCGCGCTGCCGGTGATCTCGGTGTAGCTCATGGTGATGCCGGCGGCGACCGCGGCGAGGATGCCCGATGCCTGCGCGTGTTCGGCCGCCAGATAGGCTGCGAACGGAATCAGCAGGCTGATCAGGATCTGCGCGCCGGAATCCTCGCCATAGCGGGCGGCGAACCAGCCCTTGGCTGCGGTGATCGCGCGGGTCACCGCCCAGCCGATGCCGATGCCGCCGATCGCCAGCCACAGGAAGGTCAGCGCCACTTGCGGCAGCGAGAACACACCCGTCAGCGCCGCTGCGGTGGCGAAGCGCAGGCAGACCAGGCCGGAGGCGTCATTGAGCAGCGATTCGCCCTCCAGGATGTGCATGACGCGCTTGGGGATCGGCACGCGCTTGGCGATGGAAGCGACGGCGATCGGGTCGGTGGGCGAGAGCACGGCGGCGAGTGCGAACGCCACCGCCAGCGGCATCGCCGGGATCAGCCAGTGCAGCAGCAGACCGATGCCGAGCACGGTGCAGATCACCAGGCCGAAGGCCATCTCCAGGATGGTGCCCTTGTCGCGGAACAGGTCGTCCTTGGGAATGCGCCAGCCGTCCAGAAACAGCAGCGGTGGCAGGAACAGCAGGAAGAACACATCCGGGTGCAGTTCCATCCGGAAGTCGGTGACGCTGGCGATCAGCGCACCCAGCGCGATCTGCACCAGCGGCAAGGGCACCGGTAGCGGCGACACGCGCACCAGCATGCTGCTGACTACCACTGCCAGCAGCATCATCAGGATGACGGTAATGGTCAGCATGGGCGGTCGCGGCGCGGATCAGGGCCGCGGCGCGCGACCGGCGGCGATTATCGTCCACTCCCGCGGCTGCCGCGCGGGTGAATGATCGGCCCCGCCTGGGCTGCGCGATCGTGCAGCCTTGCCGGCCTGTGGTCGCGCCGTGCATATCGGGTCTGTTAGCGTGGCACGCCTGCTTCGATTCGCCGGCCTGGCGCGAATCGCACCGATCAGAACCCTCACAAGGAAAACCTCATGCGCCGACTCCTCGCCCTCGGACTGCTGCTTGCGACCGCGCTGACCGCCGTTTCCTGCGGCTGGTTTTCGCGCGGCGACAAGGCCGGCGAGCCGCAAGGGACGGTGTTGTTCCGAGGCGTCCAGCTGATTGATGGCACTGGCGCGCCCGCCCGTTCCGGCGTCAGCGTGCTGGTGCGCGATGGCCGTATCGCGGCGGTTGGCAACGATGCCGAGATCACGCTCCCAGACGACGCCCGCGAGATCAACCTGGCCGGAAAAACCCTGATGCCGGGGCTGATTTCTGCGCATTCGCATCTGGCCGCGAGCACCGGCCTGCTCGATGGCACCTACACCGATGACAGCGCCCACGCCGCCGCGCTGGACCAGTTGCGCCAGTACCAGCGCTTCGGTGTCACCGGCATTGCCGTGCTCGGCGCCACCGGCGATCTGGTCAATCGTCTGCACGAGGAACAGCGTCGCGGTCGGGCCGATGGCGCCAGCTTGCTGCCCGGTTCCGACCGTGGCATCGGTGTCCAGGGTGGCGCGCCGCCGATGAGCCTCACCGATGCGCAGATCTACCGGCCGGAAACCCCCGAACAGGCGCGTGAGGCAGTGCGCGACAGTGCACGGCGACCGACCGCGATGGTCAAGCTGTGGATCGATGATTTCCGCCAGATCGGCCGCGAGCTGCCGAAGATGCGCCCGGAGATCTACGAGGCAGTGATCGAGGAGGCGCGCACCAACGACCTCAAGGTCGCCGCGCATGTCTATTACCTGGATGACGCCAAGGCGCTGCTGCACGCCGGAGCCGACATCATCGCGCACGGCGTGCGCGATCAGGCGGTCGACGAGGAGTTCATCGAACTGATGAAGGCCAACAACGCCTGGTACATCGCCACCCTGGTAGTGGATGAATCGTTCTTCGTGTTCGCCGATCAGCCGCGCCTGCTCGACGACCCGGTGCTGGCAAGCGCCGTCACCCCGACGCAACTCGAACAGTGGCGTTCGGCCGAATGGCGCGGGCAGGTACAAAACAATCTGTCCTATCGCCTGTGGCGCGAAGGTGTCGCCACCGGCCAGGACAACCTCAAGCGGCTGGTCGAGGCCGGCGTCAATGTCACCTTCGGCACCGATTCCGGCGCCAACCCGCAGCGCGTGCCCGGTTACGCCGAGCACCGCGAGCTGCTGCTCAGCGTCGGCGCCGGACTGGAGCCGGTCGAGGCGATCGCGCTGGCCACCGGCCAGGCCGCTGCTGCGCTGGGACTGTCTGATCGCGGTGTGATCGCGCCAGGCCGTCGCGCCGATCTCATCGTGCTGTCTGGCGATCCCAGCCAGGACATTGCCGTCATGGCCAGCATCGAACAGGTCTGGCAAGCCGGCCGCGAAGTCGCCGGCGCCCTGCCCAGCCCATCGCGGTAGAACCAAAAAAAAGGAATGCGGGGCAAGCCCCGCATCTACCAACGGATCGATATGCCGCGCTTGTAGATGCCCGCCAGCGCGGCCGACGCGTCATCGCACGCGCTCTGATCCGGCCAGTGCGACGATTGGCCAGATCGCAGCTCGCACCGAACACCACGTAGTCGACAGTGCCGTTCCGCCGGCTCGGCGATGCATGCATGGTCCCCACAAAAATCGCGCGAGCCACGCCATCAGCCGTCAGTGGCTGTGGCAGTGGCTCTTGCGTTGAGCGCGCAGGAAGCGCGCTGCTTTTCTGGGGCCCCATGAGGCCCGGTGAGCCGGTGACGGATCAGCCCGCAGGGGCGCGGACAGGGATGTCCGCGTATTCGTCGCGGCACAGGATGTGCCGTCGGCGAATCCCGGCATCGGCTCACGCACCCGAAGGACAGGATGTCCGAAGGGCGGGCCGCCTGGGGTGCCCTTCTCTTTGGTCACTTTCTCTTGGGCAAGCGAGAGAAAGTGACTCGGCCGCCGCGAGGCGGTCGAAACCCCGCGACAGCGCCGCGACAGGCGAGTAAAGCCGCAAATCGACCAATCGTTATGATCGATGATCGATCAGAGAATGTACCGACTCAGATCCTCACTCCCCGCCAGATGCGACAGATGCGCATCAACGTACGCCGCGTCAATCACGTAACGCTCACCCGACTTGTCCGGCGCCTCATAGGAGATGCCGTCCAGCAGCCGCTCCAGCACCGTGTGCAGCCGTCGCGCGCCGATGTTCTCGGTGCGCTCGTTGACCGCATAGGCGATCTCGGCCAGTTTGGCGATGCCGTCGTCGGTGAACTCCACGGTCACGCCCTCGGTGCCGAGCAGCGCGCTGTACTGCTTGCTCAGCGCGTTGTTGGGCTCGCTCAGGATGCGCCGAAAATCATCGGCGCTCAGCGCCGACAGCTCCACGCGGATCGGGAAGCGCCCCTGCAGTTCGGGAATCAGGTCGCTGGGCTTGGCCAGATGAAACGCGCCCGAGGCGATGAACAGGATGTGGTCGGTCTTGATCGGGCCGTGCTTGGTGCTGACGGTGGAGCCTTCCACCAACGGCAACAGGTCGCGCTGCACGCCTTCGCGCGAGACGTCGGCGCCGATGGCCTCGCTGCGCTTGCAGACCTTGTCCAGCTCGTCGATGAAGACGATGCCGTTCTGCTCGCAGTTCTCCAGTGCGGCCTGACGGATGTCGTCGTCGTTGACCAGTTTGCCGGCCTCTTCCTCGACCAGCTGCGGCAGGGCGGCGCGGATCTTCAACTTCTTCTTCTGGCTGCGTGAACCGCTCATCGACTTGAACATGTCGCGCAGCTGGCTGGTCATTTCCTCCATGCCCGGCGGCGCCATGATGTCGACGCCGATGTTCATGGCCAGGTCGAGTTCGATCTCGCGGTCGTCGAGCTTGCCTTCGCGCAGCTGCTTGCGCAGCTTCTGCCGGGTTTCGGACTGGTTGTCATCATTGTTGCTGGCGTTGCTGTCGCCACCCCAGGGGTTGTTGCCGGTCTGCCGACGCGGCAGCAACGCGTCGAGCACGCGATCCTCGGCGGCGTCCTCGGCCTGGTTGCGCACGCGCAGCTTGGCCTGGTCGCGGGCCATCTTCACGGCGGTGTCGGCCAGGTCACGCACGATCTGCTCGACATCCTTGCCGACGTAGCCGACCTCGGTGAACTTGGTCGCCTCGACCTTGATGAACGGTGCGTTCGCCAGCGTGGCCAGACGCCGGGCGATCTCGGTCTTGCCGACGCCGGTCGGGCCGATCATCAGGATGTTCTTGGGCGTGACTTCGTTGCGCATGCCCGGTTCGAGCTGCATGCGCCGCCAGCGGTTGCGCAGGGCGATGGCGACGGCGCGCTTGGCGTCGTGCTGGCCGACGATGAAGTTGTCCAGTTCCTGGACGATCTCGCGGGGTGTCATGTTCATGGCGTGAATTCGGGTCAGGTGTAATCGGGCCGATGCCGCATCCGGCACGGATGCCGCGGCAAGGGTCGGGGAGGCGTTGTCGATCAGGTGCGGACTGCGGGATCGTCCAGCGACTCGATCACCCGGTTGTGGTTGGTGTAGATGCAGATGTCGCCGGCGACATCCAGTGCGTTCTCGACGATGGCGCGGGCATCCAGGTCGCTGTGCTTGAGCAGCGCCTTCGCGGCGGCTTGCGCGTACGGTCCGCCGGACCCGATGGCGATCAGGCCGTCTTCGGGTTCCAGCACGTCGCCGTTGCCGGAGATCAGCAGCGAGGCTTCGCGGTCGGCCACGGCGAGCATGGCTTCCAGCCGACCCAGGCGGCGATCGGTGCGCCAGTCCTTGGCCAGTTCCACGGCGGCGCGCACCAGCTGGCCGTTGTGCTTTTCCAGCTTGGCCTCGAACAGCTCGAACAGGGTGAAGGCGTCGGCAGTGGCGCCAGCGAAGCCGGCCAGGATGCTGGCGTCCTTGCCCAGCCGACGCACCTTGCGGGCGTTGGCCTTGACCACGGTGTGGCCGAGGGTGACCTGACCGTCACCGCCCATGACGACTTTGTCGTGACGGCGGACGGAAACGATGGTGGTGGCGTGGAAGGTCTGGGCTTGGCTCACGAGGCTGTCCGGTGGCTGTTTCATCGAGAAATCAGGGTCATGGGGGCGTTTGCAGTGTTTGCAAGAGTGTCGTCCGGATCTGGTCGCGTGGCATGCGCAAGCGCGCTCCTGCCCTACATGGTCGGCCCATTACACTTCAGCGCTCAGCCAAGGGTGATGATGGCAATCGCGGAAATGCGCTGGTCAGGCTTGCGACGACACGGCGGGTGTCGCTCGATGCCATCGTGGCGTCGGTGCTTGGTCGTTGTTTCCGTCGGTCTTTGGGCGGGTTGCGCCAATCCTGATTCGACCGTTGCCGGTGCCGACGTTGAGGAGGCTTCCTGTGTGGCAGCCGACCAAGGCGCGGTGCAGCATGCCAACGGACTGCGTCTGTCGTTGCCGATCGAGTACGCCGCGACCTTGACCACCGACGGCTTCCTGGTCGAGCCCGCCGACGGAAACGACCAACGCCGTGACCCCATCCAGGTTTCGGTGCGGCTGTTGCCCACCGCGCCCGAGGGTCTGGAAAACGCGCGGCAATGGCAGGGCCGGCAGTTCCGGTTCACCGTGACTGCCGACAGCGAGGGCGGATCCGGAGGTGTCGACCACCATCTGGTGGCTGCCGAGCAGGTCGGTGGTCAATGGATCGTCTATCGACAGCGCCGGCAGTCCGAGCAGGGCGAGCCGGACTTCGAGCTGTGGCGGATTGCCGAAGGTGTCTCGGTCGCCGAGCCGCGCTAGCGAGCGAAATGCCAACCGCATCCGGATGGCGGGTGCCACGAACTGAAAGCGGTTGCGGGGCAACACCGCGGTATTTCCGGCGTCGCTGCGGCGTGCGTCTGATCACGACGCGCTGGCCGACGCCACACCGGCTTCAGCGCGCGGCAAGCACCTGTTCGTAGACCGCGAAATCTCTTGCCGAGAAGCAGCAGAACACGACTGCCGATGGTGCAGCTGCGCTCTCGGCGAGGAAGGCGCGCACGCTGGTCACGGCGATGCGCGTGGCCGCTTCCAGCGGGTAGCGATAGACGCCGGTGCTGATGGCCGGGAAGGCGATCGACCTCAGTTCATGACGCGCCGCCAGCGCCAGTGCGTTGACGTAGCAGGCTGCGAGCAGCTTCGCTTCGCCGTGATCGCCGCCTTGCCAGACGGGACCCACGGTGTGGATGACATGCCGCGCGGGCAGGCGATGGCCGCCGGTGATCCTGGCCTCGCCGGTGGCACAACCGCCGAGTGTCCGGCATTCGGCCAGCAACCCGGGGCCGGCGGCGCGATGGATGGCACCGTCGACGCCACCGCCACCGAGCAGGCTGCCGTTGGCGGCGTTGACGATGGCATCTACCGCCATCGTGGTGATGTCGGCCTGGATCGCGCGGGGGTTGGCGATCTGGTTGGTCACGGACGGCGGGCTTGGTGGCTGGCTGAATTCACAGCGGGAGCGTATTTCTCGGCGATCCCAGGCGGATTGGTTGGCGCGCGATCTTGCGTCTGGGTGACCTGTAGCAGGCAGGCTCGCCCGAGCATGATTCGGTGCCTGCACGCGACGCGGGGCGACTGCCAGGTGGTGGGCTCATTCGGGGCAAGCCCCGCAACTACAGCGCACGGCCGTCGTAGTGGTGGACCGGGATGGCATCCAGGTCGACGCCTTCCAGGCAGCGCAGGTTGATCGCCGCCATGGCGTTGCCGGCCGGATCGCGGCCTTCGCCGTAGGGATGCATACCGCAGACCGGACAAAAGCGATGCCGGATCGCATGGGTGTTGAAGGTGTAGCTGGCGGCATTCTCGTCCGGCGTAGACAGATGCAGCGCATCGCGCGGCACGAACCACAGCAGCGAGCCCTTGCGCTGGCAGATCGAGCAGTTGCAGGCGACCGCGCCGTCGATCTCGCCGTCGACGGTGAAGGCGATGCGACCGCAATGGCAACTGCCGCGATGAGTCTTGGTCATTGACCGCAGCTCAGCGCTGGAACCAGCCGCGCCGACGCGCATAGGTCGAGAACCACAGCAGCGCCACGCCGATCGCGAAGATGACCAGCGGGAACGGGATCGCCTCGGCGGCGCCGAGAACACCGATCGCATCCAGCACGAGGTACAGGTAGCCGAACTGCACGATCACCGCCAGCAGCGACAGGCCGAACAGCGGCACCGACCAGCCCTTGCGCAGCAGCAGCCCGATCGCGCCGAGCAGGCCGCTGAGGATGGCGACGGCGTAGAGGCCGATGAACCAGCCGGGGCGGGCGTCGGCAAACCGCAATTGTGCGTCGGACATCCGGGCACGGCTGGCTTCGCTGATCGCTGGGTCCAGATACAGCATGTACAGGCCGTACAGCATCCAGACCAGGGCCAGACCGGCAACGAACCAGTACCCGATGGGCGGGCGACGGGCGAAGGAAAGAGGCATGTCCAACTCCTGCGGGGTTGTCGCGACGGCGTCGCGGATCGGGTTTGCGGCACGCTACTCCTCCATCAACGGCGGGACAAGCCGGCCGGGGCGAGGCGCGGTCATTCCCGTTCCGGATGGGGGCGGGCAGGACGGCTGCGCTGTAGCAGCGGGGCTTGCCCCGCTGAAACCGGCCACGTCGCGCGAACGCCGCATCACAGCCGGGCAAGCCCGGCTCTACAAAGGCGCCGATGCGGGTCACGCCCGGCCAATCCATTCGTTGCGCCCCGTAGAGCGGGGCTTGCCCCGCTGAACCCCCCGTCATGCCCGCGCTGTTCGGAGACGTTGATGGTTCAACCCTCGCCACGCGGCTTGCGCCGCGCGCGCGGATGCGCGCTGTCGTAGACCCGCGCCAGATGCTGGAAGTCCAGATGCGTGTAGATCTGCGTGGTGGCGATGTCGGCGTGGCCGAGCAGTTCCTGCACGCCACGCAGGTCCTGCGAGGACTCCAGCACGTGGCTGGCGCAGGAATGGCGCAGCAGATGCGGATGCAGCCGCTGGGCCACGCCCTGGCGCAGACCGAGCTGGCGCAGGCGGATCTGGACGGCGCGGGCGCCGAGGTGGCCACTTTTGCGGCCCGGAAACACGAACTCACCCGGTGGCTGCAGCGCACGCCAGTCGGCCAGCGCGGCGCGTGCCTGGCTGCCGACCGGTACGACGCGGGTCTTGTTGCCCTTGCCGGTGACGCGCAGCTCGTCCATGCCGGTGGCGAAATCGTGCCAGCGCACGGCCACCAGTTCGCTGACGCGCAGGCCGGAGGAATACGCCAGTTCGAACAGGGCGCGATCGCGCGCGGCCAACAGCGGATCGTTGCTGACAGTGTCGTTGCCGATGTTGTCGAGGAAGGCGCCCATGGCATCGGCGTCGAGCACCGCCGGCAACTTGCGCGGCGCCTTCGGTGCGCGCAGACCGGCGGCGGGATTGGCGGCGAGCCGGCCTTCGCGCAGCAGCAAGCGGCAGAAGCTGCGCACCGCCGACAGCCAGCGGGCCAGCGAACGGCCGTTCAGGCCTTGCCGGTGGCTGCGGGCAACGATGGCGCGCAACTGCTCGCCGTGCAGTTCGCGCCAGTCGGCCAGCGCCTGTACCTGCGCATCGGCGAGCAGGCGATCCAGATCACGTCGATACGCGGCCAGGGTGTTGTCGCTGAGCCGGCGCGCCACCCGCAGGTGTTCCAGGAAGGCGTCGCGGTCGGCTTCGGGATCGAACATCGATCAACCCGCTGTGCTGTTGCCGCGGCAGGCCGAGTGCGTCCGTTGCGGCTCAGCTTTCGGCATGGCGTTGCAGGGTCGCGGCCACCGTCTCGCCGATCAGTTCCAGGAAGAAGGTGCCCTGGCCGGGGTGGAAACGGTTCGGGTCGGGACTGCCGATGGCGAGCAGGCCCTGGCCACGCAGCGGCAGCAGCGCACAGGAGGCGATGTCGGAGGCATCGTCGCCGAACAGCAGTTCCAGCTGATCGACAGTCAGGCGGCCGCACAGCGGATGTTCGCGCTTGAGGATGTCGGCGACCGGTTTGAGGCTGTCGTCGCTGGCGGCGATGGTCAACAGCCAGTCGCCCACCGGCAGATCGGGGTCGGGTTCGTGCACCAGCAGGCGCACCTGGTCGGTGTTGAACTCCTCGCGCAGCGTCGCCACCAGTCGGCGCACGCTCTCGTCCGGGCTGCGCGCGCGCAGCAGGCTGAGATTGAGCGCGTGCACGCGCCGCATCAGGGTTTCGTTCTCGGCGGCGATCTCGATGAGGTTACGGATGCGGCGCGAGAACTCGCGGTT
>JAMHVM010000184.1:0-24021 GCA_035911475.1 Lysobacterales bacterium
CGCCTCTAGCGGCCTACCCGGACCCGACGCGGGCAACGTCATGGGGTCCCTATTCGGCCTTGCTCCCGGTGGGGTTTGCCGTGCCCCGCGGCGTTGACCCCGCGGGCGGTGCGCTCTTACCGCACCGTTTCACCATCACCTGTGCCCTTGCGGGCCATCGGCTGTCTGCTCTCTGTTGCACTTTCCGTCGGCTCGCGCCGCCCAGGCGTTACCTGGCACCGTGCCCTGGGGAGCCCGGACTTTCCTCTGCCACCGAAGTGACAGCGACTGTCCGGCCGACTCCAGCGGAGATTGTAACGTTTGGATGCGCCTGACGTGCGCTTGTGGCGATGGCACGACGGCTTGCGCTACGGTGTCGCCCCGGGGAACCTAGGCGACAAAACGCGAAGATGCGCAAAAAGCGTCCGAAACCGAAGAAGGTCAGTGCCTTCGGCGAACTGATCCGCAACAGCCGCATCGCCAAACCCGGCTGGGGCGAAATCACCGCGCTGCAGGGCTATCGCCTGCTGATCAGCGCGCTGGCACTGGTGCTGACCTTCGGCACCTTCGACCGCGAATGGGTCCGCTTCGAGAACCTGGATCTCGCCCGCGGCCTGGCGCTGGGCTACTTCGGCGCGGCGGTGGTGCTGGCGCTGCATGTCGTCAACGACAGCATGATTCGCCAGCTGCAGATCCTGATCGGGCTGCTCGTGGACATTCTGGCGCTGTCACTGGCGGTCATGCTTACGCGTGGTCTGGAGAACACGATTCCGTTGCTGCTGCTGGTCAGCCTCGGCGTCACCTCGCACTACCTGCCGATGCGCCTGGCCATGGGCTTCGGCGCGCTGGCGGTGATCGGCATGCTCAGCGCGTTGCTGACGCGGGAGTTCGCCGAGGGCCTGACCCAGGCCAGCTTCAACGCCGCCATGGTCGGCATCTTCTGCTTCGTGGTCGCGGCGGTCTCGGCGATGCTCGGCGAGCGCGCCCGCAACGCCGAAGCCCTGGCCGCGCGCCGGCGCATGGAACTGCTGGACATGGACCGGCTCAACGATCTGGTCGTGCACCGCATGCGTACCGGCGTGCTGGTGCTGGACGAGAACGGTCGCGTGCAACGCATGAACGAATCCGCACGCCGGCAGCTCGGGGGCAACGGCACACGCAGCGAGTTGCCGATCGAGGCGATCAGCCCGACCCTGGACGAGTTCTGGCGCACCTGGCGCAAGCACGGCCATCAGCCGCAATCACCGACCAGCCTGGCGGCACAGACCGTGCCCAGCCTGCCACGCTTCATCCGCCTGTTTGCCGATCGCGACGACCTGACCGTGGTGTTCCTGGAGGACATCGTGCTGCTCAACCAGCACGCCGAGGCCCTGACGCTGGATTCGCTGGGCCGGCTATCGGCCAGCATCGCCCACGAACTGCGCAACCCGCTCGGCGCGATCCGCCAGGCCGGTCAGTTGCTGGGCGAAGCCAGCGACCTGCCCGAGCGCCACCAGAAGCTGATCGGCATCATCGACAAGCACAGTCAGCGGCTGGAGCACATCGTGCGTGGCGTGCTCGACCTGGCCAAACGCGAGATGGCCAAACCCGATGTCATCACCATGAACCGCTGGCTGACCAGCCAGGTCGAGGAGTTCCGACTGACGCGCCTGCCCGAAGGCGACGATGTCGAACTGGTGCTGCCCGCGAGTGAAACCGAGATCCTCTTCGACCCGGTGCATCTGGATCAGGTGGTCGGCAACCTGCTCGGCAACGCGCTGAACTATGGCCGTCCCGCGCAAGGTCCGCTGCTGATCACGGTGACGCTTTCCGCGACGGTCAACCAGCCGCTGGTGCTGCGCGTGGCCGACAACGGCGCCGGCATTCCCGAAGACAAGGTCGAACTGGCGTTCAAGCCGTTCTACACCACCGGCAAGGGCGGTACCGGTCTGGGCCTGTACCTGTGCCGGCAGCTGTGCGAATCCAACAGCGCAACGCTGGACTACGAACCGGTGCCCGAGGGTGGCGCCAGCTTCGTGATCCGCTTCCACCGACCGGTGATCTTCGGCGACGCCTGACCGTCGCCGTTCGAAACGTTTGCCACGCGGTCAGAAGCGACTCGGGTTGGCACGGAGCATGGCCTTGCCATGCGAGCAACCTGTTCCGGGTCGTTGACGTTCTGCGCGGTGACCGGCTGTCGTCGGCGTCGCGACCACGACCGCGACCGCGATGATCGATGATCGATGATGATCGGCTTTGCTCGCCTTTGGCTGCATCGCCGCAGGATTTCGCCCGCCTCGGCGGCGGCCGATTGTCTTTTCTTTGCTTGTCCAAAGAAAAGTCACCAAAAGAAAGGACACCCCGGAGGTCGGGCCCTGCGGGCATCCTGCCCTTCGGGTGCGCGTGCGGCGGACGGGTCCGATCGAGAGCACATCCGTGTGCCCGCGACCGGATCGGCGGCATCCGTGCCGCCGCTCGCGGCTGCGCCGCGACTGATCCGCCCACCACCCGCCGCTCCCAACGGGGCCCCGTAGAAGCAGCGGCCATCCTGGCCGCAGAAGCCAAAACAGCAGCAAGAGCACGAATATCGTCGAGCCGTGATCGCAACCACATCCGCCACCGCATTCTTGTAGGAGTGAGGCTTGCCCCGCTCGGCGGCCGACATGCCGCGCGCTCCACACCAACCTGTGCAAGCGGGGCAAGCCCCGCTTCTACAGATCGCGAGTTCGATTCATCCAGCGATGAGGGATCGGCACGGCGTTGCCGGATGCTACGCATGGCCGGGCGCGCAGGATGCGCGCTGCTCTTGTGGGGCCCCTTGAGGCCCGGTGAGACGGGGCCGGATCAGCCCGCAGGGACGCGGACACGGATGTCCGCGTATTCGTCGCGGCACAGGAGGTGCCGTCGGCGAATCCCGGCATCGGCTCACGCACCCGTAGGACAGGATGTCCGAAGGGCGGGCCGACCGGGGTGTCTTTTCTTTGGTTACTTTCTTTGGACAAGCAAAGAAAGTGACTCGGCCGCCGTGAGGCGGACGAAACCCCGCCGCACAACCACCAAAGGCGAGCAAAGCCGATCATCAACGGCCAGTCGATCAGTCGATCAGTCGATCAGTCGATCAGTCGATCAGTCGATCAGTCGATCAGTCGATCAACAGCAACACGAGGAAACGGATCCAAACAATCATCCGAATCCATGCGCGCCCTACTCGATACCGAGCTTCTTCAACCGATAGCGCAACGCGCGAAAAGTGATCCCAAGCGCATCGGCCGTCTTGGTCTTGTTGTAGCGGTTGGCTTCCAGCGCCTTGAGGATGCGATCGCGCTCGAGCTGCTCGATGTAGTCCTCCAGCGGCGAATCGCCCGCAGCCGGTTGCGCCGGCGCACCGTTGCCGGCGGCCGGTGTCGCGGCGGCGGACGGCACCCGATTGGCACCAGGCATTGCCGGCACCGAAGAGGCCATCGCGCTTGCAGGAAGATGCAGGTCGTCGGCCGCGATCACGTCACCCTCGGCCAGCGCCAGGGCGCGCTCCAGGATGTTCTCCAGCTCGCGGATGTTGCCCGGGAAGTTGTAGCGACCCAGCGCCGCCAGTGCCTCGTCCGAGAGCGAGGCGCGACCGCCCGGATCCAGCTTGGCCAGGATGTGCCGGACCAGCGCCGGGATGTCGCCGCTGCGCTCGCGCAACGGCGGCATCGGCAGTTCGATCACATTGAGCCGGTAGTAGAGGTCCTGGCGGAAGCTGCCCTTCTCGACCAGGTCGTGCAGGCTCTTGTGGGTGGCGCTGATGATGCGCACATCCACCGGTTGCTCGGTATGGGCGCCGATCGGCCGGATCGCCTTTTCCTGGATCGCGCGCAGCAGCTTGACCTGCATGGTCAGCGGCAGGTCGGCCACCTCGTCCAGCAGCATGGTGCCGCCATGCGCCGCCTGGAACAGGCCGGGCTTGTCGATGCTGGCACCGGTGAAGCTGCCCTTCTTGTGCCCGAAGAACTCGCTCTCCAGCAGTTCGGCCGGAATCGCGCCGCAGTTGACCGGGACGAACGGGCCCTGCGCGCGCGGCGACAGCTCGTGGATCAGCCGTGCGGCCAGCTCCTTGCCGCATCCGGATTCGCCGCTGACGTAGACCGGCGCCTGGCTGCGCGCCAGCTTCTGGATGGTGGTGCGTGCCTGCTGCATCGGCGCCGATTCGCCGATCAGGCGCGCGGTGGCGTCGACAGCCGGGCGACTGGCACCCAGACGCAAGGCCGTCTCGACCAGCCGCCGCAACTGGGAGATGTCCAGCGGCTTGGCGACGAAATCGAAGGCCCCGGCCTTGAGCGCCTGCACCGCGGTTTCGACATTGCCGTAGGCGGTGAGCACGGCCACAGGCGTGTGCGGGTATTCGCGGCCGATGCGCTCGACCAGCGGCAGGCTCATGCCATCGGGCAGCCGCAGGTCGGTGAGACACAGCGCGAACGAGCGCTTGCCCAGCTGCTCGTGCGCCTCGCCCAGCGAGCCGACGCCGACCACGTCCAGATCCATCCCGGACAGCGACAACTCGATCAGCTCGCGCAGATCGACTTCGTCCTCGACCACCAATGCTGCCGGTGCCGCCATGTCGGTGCCCTTCCCTATGCACGCGCCTGAATCGCCCTCGGCGACCGGATGGAAATCCTGAACCGGAACCGGGACTTGCTCCGGCAAGTTTAGTCACGTCGACAGGTCCGGCTCAACTTCGGGCCGGGATTGCGCGATGTTTAGCCAGTCACCCGCCGATTTCCGCCAACCAGTTCGCGTTGCCGCAGGAGGATCAGAACTCCGGCTTCTGCTCCCGGGACAGCAGCAGCTGCACGCCTTCGGACGGCGTGATCTCACCGGCCAGCGTGCGTTGAACCAGCGCGCTGATCGGCAACTCGATCGCATGGCGATCGGCCAGACGCATGATTTCCTGCGCCGTGCCCACGCTTTCCACCACCTGGCCGATGCTGGCCACGGCCTGCTCCAGCGAAATGCCCTGACCCAGCGCCAGACCCAGCCGACGGTTACGGGAAAGATCACCCGTGCAGGTCAACACCAGGTCTCCCAGACCGGCCAGCCCCATCACGGTTTCCGCCCGTCCGCCCAGCGCCTGGTTGAGCCGCAGCATCTCGGCCAGACCGCGGGTGATCAGGCCGGCCCTCGCGTTCAGGCCCATGCCCATGCCGTCGGCGACGCCCACGGCCACGGCCAACACGTTCTTCATGGCGCCACCCAGACCGGCACCGATCAGGTCGCTGCCGGTGTAGGCGCGGAAACGGGTGGAATGCAGCGCCTGCGCCACACGCCGGGCGAACTCGGCATCATCGGAATGCACCGTCACGGCCGTGGGCAGATCCTGCACCACCTCGCGCGCGAACGACGGACCGGTGACCGCCGCCAGCGGCACGGTGCCCAGGATCTGCGCGACCACCTCGTGCAGGAAACGGCCAGTGCCCGGCTCGAAACCCTTGCTGGCCCAGGCGACACCGGCATCGGATCGACGATGCGGCTTCAGTGCTTCCAGCAAACCGGCGAAGGCGTGGCTGGGAACCACGATCAACAGTTGCGAGGCACTGCTGACGGCCGCGGCCAGATCGGACTGGTACTCGAGTGATTCGGGCAGATCCAGACCCGGCAGATAGCGCTCATTGCGCCGCGATGACGCCATGCGCGTCATCTGCTCCGCGTCGCGTCCCCACAGCACGGTGGCAACGCCGTTGCGCGCCAGCTGTGCCGCCAGCGCGGTGCCCCAGGAGCCGGCGCCGAGAACGGCGGTCCGGCCCGCGGGTTCAGTCTCGGCCGAAGCCCCGGTCGATTCCGGGGTCATGCCAGGTTCCGTCCGACCTCAGGCGTTGCCGGCCGGCAACTGGCTGCCGGCCTGCTCGGCGCGGCGACGCATCTGCTCGGCAAACAACTGGTCGAAGTTGATCGGCTGCAGCACGAACGGCGGGAAACCGCCATTCATCACCAGCTCGCTGATGATGCTGCGCGCGTACGGAAACAGGGTCTGCGGGCAATAGGTGCCCAGCACCGTCTGCAAGCCGTTCTGGTCGAAACCGCTCAGACCGAACACACCGGCCTGCTTGACCTCGGCCAGAAACACGGTCTTGTCGTCGACCTCGCAGGTCAGGGTCACGCCGAGCACCACGTCGTAGGTATCCTGGGCGAAATTGTCCACGCGCTGGTTGAGCTCCAGCTTGAACTGCGGCTGGCCCTGCTCCTGGAACACCTGCGGGGCGTTGGGGATCTCGAACGACGCGTCCTTGAGGTAGATCTTCTGGACGGTCAACTGCGCCGTCGGCGCCTGCGCCTGGGCGCCTGCCTGGCCGTTGGCGGCCGGGTTCTCGCTGCTCATGAAACGATTACTCCTGAAAGGAAATACGGTAAAGCGGACCGGCGATTATCCCACACGACCGGTTGCCGCATGTTCGGGCGGCTTTTCGCCCGATCGGCAGGGCGCTGCGATCGACTCAGGCCTTGCCCTTGACCACCGGCAATTCGGCCGCCAGCCACTGATTGACGCCGCCACCAAGCATGGCGACCTGGCTGAAACCGGCCTTGACCAGGCGCTTGGCGGCGGCACCGGCGGACATGCCGTTGCGGCAGACCACCACCACCGGCCGGTCCTTGACCTTGGCCAGGTCCTTGTTCTCCGGATCGAACTGGCTGGGCGCGACGTGCCGGCTGCCAGGAATGTGCGCCTTCTCGAAATCAGCCTGCGGGCTGAGATCGACCACCAGCGCGTTTTCGCGATTGATCATGCGGGTCAGCTCGGCCGGTGTGACCTCGCGATAGCCGCGGGTGAAGCGTCCGACGAAGGACGCGATGACCGCCACCGTGAGGCCGACAAACACCATCACGATGAGCAGATTCTGGGAGACGAATTCGGGCAGACGATCCATGGGGCGCGATTATCGGGGAAGCCGGGAGTAGAAGCGAGAAACGAGTGCAGAGAAAAGAGGAACCAGAGAAAAGCGTGGGGGTTTGAGCGTGCAGCGCCACGTGCCGGGACTGGCGGATAAGCGAAGGCGCGTCACTCGTTCCTCTTTCCTCTCCACTGGTTTCCCGCAGTTACTGGCGGCGGTCGAGATCGGGCAGACCCGAAACCAGCCACCAGCGTTTCAGCGCGCTGTCGTAGCGCCAGCGCTCGCGATCGACCAGCGAGGTGGCCGACTGCGTATGCCGGTTGATCAGGTCGATCTCGACGTACTGCAGGATGGTGCCGTCAGCCTGTGGCTCCCGGCCACGGCCGCGGTAGCCGGTGACCTGCCACTGGCGCCAGCGTTCGATGGCCAGCTGATCCGGCGGTGTCTTCGCCAGCACATCGGGGTCGTGGAAGGCGAGCACCTGTTCGACGTCACCCCAGCGCACCGCGCCGGCGTAGTGATACAGCGTTTCCTCCAGGCGATTCTTCTCGGTGCCGACGCCGGCGCAACCAGCCAGGAACACCAGCACCAGCAACGCCAGAATCTTGCGCATGGCCATCTCCGTGATCCGCCGTCTGAAGTGCCCAATTCTGGCAGATCACCGGCAGGACGCGTCGATCAGGACGCCTTGGCGCGTGCCCTCAGTGCCACGAACCGCGCCTGCAGGCTGGCAGCCACGCTGCCGTCGGCCAATCGGCAAGTCGCCTCAATGGTCGTCCGGGCACGGCCGTAGCGCCCCCAGGCGCTGCGGAAATTGTCGATGTCGGTGTCGCCATCCAGTCGGGCCTCGATGACGATGTCCTCCCAGACCGGCGCCAGATAGCGTATCTGGCTGTCCTGCACGTAGACCTCGGCATCGTCGGCGGCCTCGCCCAGATTCAGCACCACAACGCCCCAACCGGCCAGGGTCATCAGGCTGGCCAGGCTGCCGCCGAAGGCGCAGCCCTTGTCGTTGCGGTTGGGATCCAGCGGCGCGGTCAGGCGCAGGCGCCCATCGGCGAACTCGCTCAAGCGCAGGTCCATCGCCTGTGCCAGCGGAATGGATTGGCGGATGTGTTCCTGCAGACGACGCAACGACATGGGCGGATCCTGGAAAGTCGGGGGCGGACTCTGCCCAAGCACACGGCATGCGGTCAACCGCGCGAGGATGACGATGTCGCCGCAGCCGCATCCGGATCGACTGTGGAACATGCCAGCCGCGGCCCGGCGGCCGGTCGCGCGAGTTGGCGATAATGGCGCCATGTCCGGCACTCCACGCGCAGTCAGCAGCGATCTCGACGGTTGCCAGGTCTTTACCCTGCGACCGGCCGGGCAGGCGCGTTCATTGCTGACCAGGCTGCGCGGCCACGGCGCCGCCGCCGGCAATCTGCCCCTGCTGCGGCTGCGAGCAGCCGCGGCCGCCCCGGCGCTGGCCACACTGGCACAGGCCGGCCTCGACGCCGGGTGGTTGTTCACCAGCCCGGCCTCGGTGCGTTTCTCGGGAGCGCTGGCGCCGGCTGCGCTGGCGGCTGACGGGCCTGTCGCTGCGGCCGCACGCCGTGGCCAGGTGTTCGCGCCGGGTCGCGGCACCGCGCAGGCGCTGGGTGATCTTGGCATCGCGCCGGTCGCGATCCCCGAAAACCGATTCGACAGCGAAGGGCTGCTGGCTTTGCCGGCACTGGCACCTCCGTTGCATGGCGAACTGCTGCTGGTCGGCGCACCCGGCGGTCGCGACCTGTTGCGCGAGGAACTGGGCCGGCGCGGACTGCGGGTGACAGCGCTGACCGTGTATGAACGGGTGCCGGCACTTGTGCCAGCGCGGCATTGGCACATCGACCAGAGCCCCGGCAGGCGGCTGGCGCTGATCGTGACCAGCGCCGCGATGCTCGACCGGCTGTGCGAGACCGCGCCGGCAACCGAGCTTGGTCGGCTGCAGGCGCACGCACTTGTGGTGGTTTCCAGCGAGCGTCTGCGCGAACGGGCGCTGGCTCTGGGTTTCCGATGCAGTGTCCGCGCGGCGTCGCCATCGGACACGGATCTGGTCGACGCGCTGCGCGCGCATCGCCACGGCGAACGGGCTGATTGGCCGACCAGCGCGACTGACTGAAGCCGCTGTTCCGGCCACGCTGGTGCCCGGCGGGGATCGCCTATTCGAGGGCCGGCAGACACCACCTGTATGCCAGTCATTCTGCCCGTGGCTGTTCTGCACCGAGGTCGTCTTCGCCGCGATACGCTGCAACGTCAGCACACGTTCTCCCATCCTGCGCGGCCGTCGCCAAAGGTGAACGATCGCGCATGCGCGCACGCCGCCATCACCTGCTCGCGTTACACTGACACGGCATTGAAACCCACCTTCGGATTCCTCCAGCGCCAGACATGAGCCATACCGGAAACGTCGACAAGGACCAGACGCCCGATCCGGTGACGGAAGCCGACACGCCGCGCCCCGACGTTTTCGAGGAGCCGGCCACCAGCGCCTCTGACGGCCTCCACACCCGGCCATCGGTCATCGAGCCGATCACACCCGCGCCGCGACGCCCGCTGGCAGCGCGCGTCACCTTGCTGCTGGCTGTCATCGCCACGGCGCTGGCCGGCTATGCGACCTGGCGGGTCCTGCTGATCGAGCGCAGCGAGCGCAATCTCGACGCCGAGCACGCCCGCCGGCTGGACGCGGTCGACAGCCGTATCACCAATGTCGAACGCAACGCCGAACGCAACAACCAGCTCGCCACCACCTTGCGCGATCAGCTCAACGAGAGTGAAAGCCTGCAGCAACGCATGCGCGAGGACGTGGTCACCCTGGGCGACCGCAATGCCCGCTCCGAATCGCTGCTGGCCGAACTGGCGCGCAGCCAGCATGGCTCGCGCGAGGATCTGGCGGTGATCGACGCCGCCAGCCTGATCGATCAGGCCGACCGCCGCCTGCGCCTGTTCGGCGACCGTGAAGGTGCCGCCGCCGCGCTGGCGCTGGCCAGCCGTCAGCTCGAAACCGGCGGCACGCGTTTCCAGGGCGCGCGTCGCGCCATCGAAGACGCCCGCGCCGCACTCGCCGCGGATCCGCGGCCGTCCAGTGCCGCCCTGCTCGGCGAACTGGATGATCTGGCCAATGCCCTGGTCACCCTGCCGGTCGATGGCGTGCTCGCACAGGCGCCCAGCGCCGCCAACAGCAACCGCGGCTGGTGGGCCCGCCAGTTCGACCGGCTGGACAATCTGGTCAGCATCCGGCGCGAAGACGACCCGGTGGTGCGCGCCCTGCCCGGCAAGGACGGAGCCCGCCTGGCGGTCAACCGTGCCCGCCTGGCCGCGCTGGAACAGGACTATGCCGCCCTGCCCGATGCGCTGCGTTCGGCCCGCGCCTCCTTGCAGGCCTGCTGCGGCGACGAGGCCAGCGCACCGCTGCTGACGCGCATCGACCGCCTGCTGGCGATCGACTGGCAGGCGGCACAGCCCGACCTGGCCGCGCTGCGCGCGCATCTGGCCATTCCCGAATTTCCCGAGGCGACCCCGCCGGCACCGGCCACCGATGCCGACGTGATCACCGACGACACCGAGGAACACGCGTCATGACCATGAAATGGTTCCTGCGCATCGCCCTGATCATCGCTGTGCTGATCCTTGGCGCACTGGGCTGGCAATGGCTGGCCGCCGATCCGGGCTTCGTGCAGATCCGGGTACGCGGCTATGTCATCGAGACCACCGCGATCGTCGCCTTCGCCGCGCTGACGCTGCTGCTGGCCGGCCTGTGGCTGGTGGCCTGGCTGCTGCGCACGCCGCTGCGCTGGCTGGCCGGCCGTCGTCACCGGCGCACCCGCCACGCCTTCGCCCAGGCCGAACTGCGGCTGCGTGAAGGACACTGGGCCAAGGCGGAAAAGCTGTTCGTGCGCGCTGCCGAAGATCCGGACTTTCGCGCACCGGCTTTGCTGGAAGCGGCGCAGGCGGCGCACACCCGCGGCGACAACACGCAGGCCCAGACCTATCTCGCGCAGCTGCTGGACGATCCCGAAGGTCGCAGGCTGGTGGCACTGGAACGCGCCCGCGAAGCGCTGGCCGGCGAGCAGCCGGAAGCCGCCTTGCAACATCTGGCGCCGCTGGACACGTTGCCGCCACAAGGCCACATGCTGCGTCTGGACGCGCTGCGCCGGCTGGATCGCCGCTCGCCCGAGGCACTGGTCGAACTGGCCGAACTGCTGCGCAGCCAGTGCATCGACCAGAGTACGCACGACCGGATCGAGCACGCGCTGATCCTGGATGCGCTGGCCGAGTTCAACGACGGCGCCGAGCTCACCCGCTTCTGGGATGGCCTGTCGCGCGCGCACAAGCGCGATGCGCGATTGATCGCCGCCTATGCCAGCCAGGCGCAGCTGTTGTCAGTGAGCGATCCGGCCGGCCTGATCGAAGCACAGATCCGCCATGACTGGTCGGACGAGCTGGCACGGCTTTACGGCCAGCTCGACAACCCCGAACCTGGCCGTCGGCTCAAGCACGCGCGCGGCTGGCTGGGTGCGCACCCCGACAGCGTCGGATTGAACGTCGCACTGGCGCGACTGAGCCTCGCGCAGGGCGAACGCCGCGCCGCCGAGGACTACCTCAGCCATGCCTTGAACCTCGCCAACGACGCCGAGGCCTGGGAACTACTGGCCGAGACCTATAGCCAGCAACCCGAACGGGCCCGCGCTGCGCTGGCCAATTCGTTGCGCGCCCAGCGCGGACGTCCGCCGTTGCCGCTGCCCGGTGGTGGCCTGCAGGATGATCGCAGCGGCCTGTTCGCGGTGGCCGAGGAGCGCAGCGAGCATGGCGTCCCGCGCCTGCCCAGCGCCGGCATGCACTGATACGCCGCGTCCTGTAGATGCCGGGCTTGCCCGGCATGGATTCCGCATCGAAGCCCGCCCCGGGGGCGCCTGACTGGCAAGGCGGGTAGTTCCCGCCCCTGATCGACTCGTTGAAGCGGCCTTGCGGCCGCCGAGCGGGGCAAGCCCCGCTCCTACAAGGGATCACGAACCGCTCCCGTCGCCGTCCAGCATGCCGAAGGCTTCTGCGAACGCATACACTCCGGGCGACCCGCACGCCTGTGCGATCTGCCGGAGAGGAGAACCGTGTCATGACCACTGCGCACTGGTGCATTTTCGTCACCATCCTGCTGCCCTATGTCTGGACCATCATCGCCAAGCGCACACCCGGTGGTGCCGGTCGCTTCAACAACGCCGCGCCGCGCGAGTACCTCAGCCGCGTACAAGGCATGGCCGCGCGCGCCAACTGGGCGCAGCTCAACGCCTTCGAAGCGCTGGCGCCGTTCATCGCCGCCGTGCTGATCGCCGAAAAGGCCGGCGTGGCCCAGGGCACGGTCGACAACCTGGCCATCGCCTTCGTCGTCGCCCGCGTCGGCCACGGCCTGTTCTACCTCGCCGACCGGCACCTGCTGCGCAGCCTGGTCTGGGGCATCGGCTTCGCCTGCGTCATCGCGCTGTTCGTGTTCGCCGCGCGGGCTTGATTTGCCGGCGAGAGTCTGACCACAGTCCTTGGCCGCTTCGAATAGAGACCGCTGCTATTGCCCTCGCGGTTTTCCCCGTCCGTCTCATGCAGGGATATCTCCCGAGCCACTACAGTGACGACCGCCTGCGCTCTCACGGGAATTCGACATGATTTCGATAAGAAGTTTCGCCGCGAGACTTTTAATGATTGCCGCAAGCAGCAACCCTGCCATGGCTATTTCTGTCGATGGCGGCCGTGTAGACGAATTGGTTAAACACGCGTCTTTCGTACTGGACGTTCGCATCCTCAGTATTGATGGTCGTTGTAGGAAGTCCCATTGTTCATCGCGGTACGGCGCAACCGTACTGAGCGATCACCAAAACAACGATCCAAACCGGACCGGCGCAGAGCTGTCGATCTGCGCCTTCGACGATTTAAGGCTTGGCAGAACGTACACGATATTCACCGTGGAGCCCGTCGCCGACATCGAAGGCAGCACGCAGTGCGACGCCACGATTCTCCCAGGCAGTGCGTTCCTGCGTGCCGGGGACCGCGCATTCAGGGTTTCATCAAGCGCATCCATCCCCTTCAAGACCAGTGAAGACCAGCTGGTGATTGGGTATGCAACCCTGTATCGCAAATTCGCGGAGGAATTGCGAAACGCCATCAGCTATCGTGAGGGAACTCGTTGACCCGAACTGGATCGCTCTGGTGGGTACTAATCTGCTGATCCTGCCCTTACGCCGCAGCCAATATGCTCTGAACAGCGGGTAGCGGAACAGAGCTTGGGGACGCTGCCATCGGCTACGATCCGACGACACTCTGCCGGACCACAGCGAACCAGCGCGCGTACTGCGCGGTGCTGGGGTGCAGCCCGTCGGCGACGAACATGCCGGGTTCGCTGGCGAGTTCGCGCGACAGGCCGGTGATGTCGATCCAGCCGATGTCGCGCAACTCGCACAGCTCGCGCTGGGCGGCGTTGTAGGCATCGATCTGCTCGGCGATTTCCTGCGCCGAGCGCGCATCGCCGGCGGCGAACGGGGTCACGCCCCAGTCGGGGATGGAGATCACGCGCACGCGATCGGGATCGCCGTCGGCGAAGCTCACGGCCTGACTGAGCAGGCGGTTGAAGTGCGGCAGGTGTTCGTCGACCTCGCGGCCGCGGTACTGGTCGTTGACGCCGATCAGCACGGTGACCAGATCGTAAGGCGGATCCAGTTCGGCGGTTTCCAGCGCCGTGAGCAGTTCGTCGGCGGTCCAGCCGGTGGTCGCGACCACGGTTGGCGTTGTGGCGGCGTCGCCGGTGAGTGTGCGGGCCAGACTGTGCGGCCAGGTGTCGGCCGCGTCGACGCCTTCGCCGATGGTGTAGGAATCGCCGAGCGCGAGCAGACGCATGGTCAGTGCTGCGTCATCGGCGACGGTGCTGCCGTGACACGGGCTGAGGCGAATGCGTTGTCGCGCGCGGTCATGCCACCAGCGCAGCCGGTTCGGGCTCGTCAGCGACCAGACGCTGGGCGTGGCGCTCGATGCGCAGCATCACCTCGCGCATGTCCTCGGGCAGCGGCAGCAGGGTCAGACGCAGATGGTCGGGATGGTCGATGTTGAAACCACGGCCAGGCACCACCAGCACCGATTCTTCCTCCAGCAGCGACAGCGCGAAGACGTGATCGTCGATGCCCGGCACCCGCAATTGCGGGAAGGCGTACAAGGCACCCTCGGGCGCCTTGAGATCGATCAGGCGGCTGCGTGCACAGTGTTCGATCAGCGCGCGCCGGGTTTCGTACAGGCGACCGCCCGGTGCCACCAGGTCGGCGATGCCGGTGTCGCCGGTCAGCGCCGGTTCGATGGCGAACTGTCCCGGCACATTGCTGCACAGACGCAGCGCCGCCAGCAGTTCCAGCCGCTCGCGCAGCCCGGCGGTGACCGCCGGCTTGCCGGACAGGCTGGCCCAGCCGACCCGATAGCCGCAGGCACGGGCGATCTTGGACAGGCCGCCGAAGGTGATGCAGGGCACGTCGCCGGCCAATCCGGCCAGCGGGGTGAAGGCCGCGCCGTCGTAGACGATGCCGTCGTAGATCTCGTCGGTGAGCAACAGCAGGCGATGGCGCTGGGCGATGTCGACCAGCTGCCGCAGCAGCGCTTCCGGATAGACCGCGCCGGTGGGGTTGTTGGGATTGATGACGACCAGCGCGCGCGTGCGCGGCGTGATCCGCGCTTCGACATGCGCGGGATCCGGCAGGAAACCGGTCTCCACCGGGCACTCGTAGTACACCGGCATGCCGTCGTTGAGCCGGGTGGCGGCGCTCCACAGCGGGTAGTCCGGGCTGGGCAGCAGCACCTCGTCGCCCGGGTCGAGCAGCGCGCGCAGGCTCATGTCGATCAGTTCGCTGACGCCGTTGCCGATGAACACGTTGTCGACGCCGACACCGACCGCACCACGCACGGCCTCGCGCGCAGCGATGCACTCGCGCGCTGCAGGCAGACCCTGCTGGTGGCCGTAGGCGGCGCTTGCGGTGACGCCGCGCTCGACCGCCTCACGCAGGCTGTCGGGCACGGTGAAGCCGAATGCGGCCGGGTTGCCGATGTTCAATCGCAGGATCTGCCGACCCTCGGCCTCCAGTTCCCGCGCGCGCCGGCTGAGCGGACCGCGGATGTCGTAGGTGACCAGATCAAGGCGGCGGCTGGTGCGGATCGATGGCGGCATGCGGGCAGAACCGGGTGGTGGCCGTGAAACCGCGCATTGTAGCCGCGCAGGTTCGATTCCCGGGCATCCTCGGCCAGCGCTGTTCACCCGCGGGCGCTTGCGGCCCGATGGGCCGAGCCGGTGGGCGGGGCTTCCGGACCGGCCACGGGCGAAGGTAGGGTTTGATCGGGCACCGCCCTGACCCGCGCCGGTGCCGGTGCCGGACCGCGGTCACGCGAACGGGATCGCCCGGAAGCTTTCCGGCGGCGCGACCGCGGCCCCGATCGGCGACGCCGCCCCTGCTGCGACGTACACTGGCGGCAATGACGCCATTGTCCCTTTCCCCTGCCATGCCGCGCCCCGCCGCCCGACCCGCGGCATGAGCGTCGATCCGGCCCTGACCGGCATCGGCTGGCCGACCGACCAGGCCCTACCCCGGCTGGACGCCGGCCAGCGACTGGTCCGGGTGATCGAGCAGCATCGCAACGGGTTCATCGTCCACGACGGCAGCGAACGCGTGACAGCGCAGGCGCCGCGGGGGCTGGTCGCCGACGGCCAAGGCCAGCGCATCCGACCCGGCGTCGGCGACTGGGCTGCTCTGGAGTTCGGGCAACCGCCGACCCTGAAACGCCTGCTGCCCCGGCGCAACGCGCTGACCCGGGCTGCGGCCGGCGGCGGACGCCAGGCGCAGCTGCTGGCCACCAACCTGGACCTGGCGATCGTCGTCATGGGCCTGGACGGCGACTACAACCCGCGCCGGATCGAGCGCTATCTGGCGCTGATCGGCGCCGCCGGCGTGCCGGCGCTGATCGTGCTGAGCAAGGCCGACCGCAACGAGCGCGCCGCCGAGCAACGGGACGACATCGGCGCGATTGCCGGCGCGATCCCGGTGCTGGCGATCAACTGCAAGGATCCCGCGCAGGTAGCCGCGGTGGCCGCGCTGCTCGGCCCGGGCCGTACCGGCGTGTTGCTGGGGTCGTCCGGCGCCGGCAAGTCCACCCTGAGCAATACCCTGATCGGCGAGGTCAAGCAGAAGACCGCGCAAGTGCGCGGCCACGACAGCCGCGGCCGCCATACCACCACCGTGCGTTCACTGCTGAAGCTGCCCAGCGGCGGCTGCCTGATCGATTCACCGGGCATGCGTGAGCTGGCGCTGACCGGCGAGGAAACCCTGGACGAAGGCCAGTTCGAGGACATCGCCGAGCTGGCAGCCAACTGCCGTTTCCGCGACTGCCGCCACGACCAGGAACCAGGCTGCGCGGTGCGGGCCGCCATCGCCATCGGGGAACTGGACCCGGACCGGTTCGCGAACTGGCGCAAGCTGACCACCGAACGCGATCTGGCCGCCAGTGCGCGCGAGGCCGGCCGATGAGCGCCGAACTCGAGCACTTCGCCGCGCTGGACGAACGCCTGCTGACCGCGGCAAGACCGATCCGCCTGCTCAGTGCCGCCAGCTGGCCGAGCACCGAACAGGCCCGCTATCTCGACAAGCTCGCCTGCGGCCAGCCCAGCCTGCCGCAGATCGACTATCCCCGGCACGACTTCACCGAGGTGCGCCGGGAGCTGGATGCGATCGCCAACGCCGCCGACGCCAGCCATCCGGTCGGCGACTACCTGCGCCGCAGCGCCGGTGCCTGGCATCTGGCCGCCGAAATCATCGAATCGCTGGGCACGCCGCAGGTCGGCGAACTGTCGGCGCGGCTGTTCGGCACCCCCGGCGAACCTCTGCCAGGCAGCGCCTGGACCAATGTCGATGCCGCCGGTCATTTCGTGGTGCTGGCCGACGAACTCGATGGCGACCTGTCCGATCCCGACGCCCTGCCGACGCTGGACCCGGAAACCGTGCGTGCGCAGCTGCAGTCGGCCATCGATGCCGTGTTCACCGACCACAGCGTGCAGGTGCAGATCGATCCGGAACTGGTCGCCAAGGCCGCGGCCGGCGCGGTGCGCGTGCGCCTGCGAGCGAATGCCCTGTTCTCGCCGGCCGACGTGCGCCAGCTGCTGGAGCACGAGGTGCTGGTGCACACGCTGACCGCGATCAACGGTCGCCGGCAGCCGCACCTGAAAAGTCTCAGCCTCAGTTCGCCGCGGGTCACCGCCACCCAGGAAGGGCTGGCGACCTTTGCCGAACAGATCACCGGCAACATCGACATCCGGCGCATGAAGCGGCTGTCGCTGCGCATCCTGGCCATCGACCGTGCCCGCGCCGGGGCCGACTTCAACGAGGTGTTCGGCTTCTTCCGCGACGCCGGGCAGAGCCGCGCCGAGAGCTTCGCCTCGGCCATGCGCGTGTTCCGTGGCGTGCCGGTCACCGGCGGCAGCGCCTTCTGCAAGGACACCGTGTACCTGCACGGCCTGCTGTCCACGCATACCTTCTTCCGCTGGGCGCTCAAGCACCGGCGCATGGATCTGCTGCGCTGGCTGTTCGCCGGCAAGCTGGCCCTGCATGACGTGCTGGCCCTGGAGCCGTTCTTCCAGTCCGGCTGGATCGCTGCGCCGGCCTATCTGCCGCCGTGGCTGGAGCGCACCGGCAACCTGGCCGGCCTGCTCGCCTTCTCGCTGTTCGCCAACCGCATTCGCCTCGACAGCCTGCAGGCAGAAGACATCACCCTGGGCGTGTAGGCGCGTCCAACAATGTCATCAACGACGGCGCGCAGCCGCCGTCGCGCTCCCGAAACACGCCAGTACGTCCGCGATCACACAAACGGACACACAGCTGGACGTCCGCCGCTCGGTTTCGGACGCCATCGTCGACGACAGCGCGCATGCACCCCCGACTTCCGGCATACGTTGACCAAACGGCAACTAAACGAAATCGGTCAAAACCCGCTTGAAAAGGCCGGAAATGACTTTCGGCTGGTGGTTTTTCCGGAGTTGGCACCTATCTTGCGAACCATCAAAACAACAACCCCCGATAGTGAGCAAGCACCATGAACCGCAACGACGAAATGACCTACAACCTGCCCTACACCTCGCCCTACGTCGCGACCGTTGAAACCGTCGCGGTCGCCTCGGAAGCCGCCAACGATGCGAACCTGCCGACACCGACCGGCTATCTCGACGGTGAGCGTCGCGAGCGCGATCTGGGCACCGGCTACGGCAAGAGCAGCGGCTACGCCCGTCGCAACCGCTACGCGGGCGACTCCGGCCACACGCGCTTCCGTCTGGGCTGATCCCAAGCAACAGCGCCATCGCCGGAGCGTATTCCGGCTGGATGGCGCCAGGACACCGAAGCCGCGCCTGCGGCTTCGGACGAGATGATCAGACGCACCCGCGGTACGCGAAGTACGCAACTCATCAGCGCCGTTGCCTCGACCTGGCACACCAGGCGGCGCAGGCACCGTTCCACAGCGGTGCAGCCAGACCATCGAATGCCGACGGGGCTCGTCCGGCTGCATGGTTTCGGCAGCTGGCGCTGTTTCGACCCGGCGATCGATTCCGTCGCGAGAACCCACCTCGCAGACCCGCCGCAATTGCACTTGATCGCAGTTGGCGAGTGCGGCTTGTCGGCGAACGCGACTCAGCCCGGCAGCGGCAACCAGTCCGAACAGACCGTGTCCAGGTCGTCCAGGTTTTCGCGCCAGGGCGAGCGCAGCAAGGCGACGCCATCCTCGTCTGTCGGCACGGTCGCAAACGCAGTGAACACCTCGGGATCGAAGCGGGACACCCCCAGGCACAGGCGGAGCCGTCTGGCGCCTTCGGGCGGATTCACGCTCAGCTTGCCGCGATGGATCTCGCCCGGCTGCAAGGCCATCGCCAGCGATACCGGTGGAACCGTCGGTCCGGTTCGCCGGCCATCGGCGAACGGCGACGGCAAGGGCATGGCTTCGATGGTGAAACCGCCTTCGCCATCGCTCACCGGCAAGGAGCGGTCCGGCTGCAGACGCGAGCCCAGCGCATGGCCGCGGTTGTGCAGCACGCGTGCCTGCGAACCGCGGTTCTCGACCTCGTAATCGATCTCGACCCGTCCACCGTTTCCGGCAACGGTCAAGGTGGCGCTCAACGCCACGGCGTTGCCGGCATCGTTGCCGGCGGCTTCCTTGTCCATGGAATTCTCCGCCATGCCCGTGCCAGCGGTGATCGCCAGAACGGCCAACCAGGAAATGGACGATGCGGACATGATGGCTGGGATGGTAGCAGCCGCCGGTCACGAGGACCGGCGGCGGCACGGTCAGTATCGGCTGCGATTACAGCGCGTAGCTGGCGCGACGGGCCAGGTTCAACTCATGGCGCAGGCCGTTCTCGGTGAGCTCGAACGGATTGGTGGTGGTCGGCGGTGTCGACGGATCACCGTCGAAGTCGAACGGAGCGGCCGACGCCTCCAGCCCCACCGCCTGACGCTCGGCATTGGCGATGCCGTGATCGACCCGGTCCGGACCGCTGTACTGACCCGGCTGGAAGGTACCGCTCACTGCGTTCCAGGCATGGGAGAGCTCGTGGAAGAACACCACGCTGGGCGCCGGGAAGATGCTCGGATCCGAGAATGAGGGGTTGTAGACCACGTCGGTGTTGCCACCGGCGCCGGCACGGCCATTGCGGATCTGGCTGTCATTCCAGTCGCCGCGCTGCGACTCCGTGGCGAAGCCGTTGTCCTCGCTCTCCAGTTCGCGGATGGTGACCACGTTGCCCTTGCCCTCGGCGGCGGCATCCAGGGCGTCGAGCATCTTCTGCCCGTTCGGCGACGAGGCCAGGAAATCGAGATCGGCCTGGATGCGCTCACGGAAGGCGTCCGAACCCTCGATGCGGATGCTCTGGCCACGCGAGGGATCGATGGTGATCTCGACCACGCGGGTGTTGTCGCGTCCCTCGACCTGGTCGGCGCGCTCGGCGTGCACCACGTCGCCGGCACCCGCGCCGGTCACGGTGTCGTTTCCAGCACCTGCATAGACACGATTGTCGCCGCCGCCCTCGACTGGCACATGGACACGCTGGCCCGGATGGATCAGCGCCGGATTGACGAACTGCGGGTTGGCTTCGATCACCGCACCCGGCTCGCTGTCGTTGGCGCGCGCAATGCCCCACAGGCTGTTGCCCGGCACCACGGTCTCGGTGCGGTGCGCCTGGGCATTGATCACGTCGTCGCCGACGCCACCGATCAGGATGTTGTCGCCTTCACCGGCGTACAGGCGATCATCACCGGCACCGCCGTCGATGTAGGCGCCACCGGCACCGGCTGCCAGCACATCGTTGCCGTCGCCGCCGTAGATCACGTTGTAGCCGTTGCCGTCGCTGACACTGACATGATCGTCGCCGGCACCGGCCTCGACATAGTTGTTGCCGCTGCCCAGATGGATGGTGTCGTCACCGGCACCGGTCTTGATGATGCTGTCGCCGGCCCCGGTGCTGACCTGGTCGTTGCCGTCGCCGGAATCGATCACCAGCCGCACGCGCACATCGGGCGCGATGTCGATCACGTCGTCGCCGTCGCCGGTACGCAAGGCCAGGTCCTGGCCGCTGGCCAGGTCCAGCGCATAGCTCTGGCCGTTCACCGACAGGCTCAGGCCACCGTTCTCGCCGTTCTCGACGCGGATGCGGTCGTTGCCGCTGCCGGTGTTGACCACCAGCCGGTCGGCGGTGATGTACTGCCGGCCCAGATGATCGGGTTCGGTGACCGTGCGCTCGCGCTCGAAGCTGATGTCGCGCTCGTTCTGCAGCAAGTCGGTGATCACCGACTTGCCGTCGGCGGTGGTACCGGTGTGCCGGTTGCCGGAGTTCTGGTCGCCGCCGTTGATCTGGACCGGATCGCCCTCACCGGCCTGGAAGCCCTGCCGGGTCGGTGCACCGCCGGTGATCTCGCCGGCAGCCAGTTCACCCGGCGTGCGATCCCAGTAGGACGGGTTCTGGGCGGCAGTGCCGGAGAGGTTGTTGTTGACGTCCATTGACATGATCCACCCGTATGACGGTTCGATTGCGGTCGACCATACCGATGCGTACGGAGCCGACCAAGCCGGGATTTGCCCCATCTCGGGTTTACCCTGGGGTGGTCGTGCCCGGCATGACCGTGAGCGGCGCGGTTCTTCTCACAACAAGCCGCTGTTCAACGGCAGCATCCTCGCTGGTGGACAGTCGAAAAGTGATCCGATGTGGTGATCATGGTGCGGAAAGCGGGGCCGACCCCCTCCGCTGACACCACGCCCGCCGGTGCTGAGCAGCCGCGCTCGATCGATCGCGAGTGGCTGTGCGCTGAAACCCGACGCGCCAGTCACATCGCAACAACTCCCCACACCTGAGCAAACCGCATGTAGGCAACCCGGCGGTCGACACATGAGCTGACACAACCTTGCAGACGCGCTTGCACCCGTTGCTGCGCTCGTCGCCGCACCGGAGTCAGCGTGCCTGTATCGTCCGGACATTGCCTGGTCATCCAGAGTCCCGAGCCACATGGCATGGGACCAAGGGCCTCCCGATTGAACTACGATTAGATACGTAGTAAGTTCACTCTGCCCATTCGGTGCGTTGCCACCCGCACGCAGTCAGTGGGAGCCAAGCCGCCCGACCAGCTGGTCCGACACGGACCCGCGTCAGCTCCCTTTGGCTGGCGCGTTTGCCTCTCCACCCATCACAAAGTTCTCGACATGAAATTTTTCCAGCAAGCCCTGATAGTCGCCGCACTGAGCATCATCTGCTGTTCGATGGCCCAAGCAAACTCCTTCATCATCAACGACAAGGATCTGGATCCGGCCATCCTCCCGGCCGTAGCCAATCATATTCGTACCAACATCGACCATCCCGAGTTCAACTCCCTGACCCCCGCCCGGAAGAGCGAGCTGCTGACCTCACTTGGCAGGCTCGAAAGCCTGGTTGCCGAGGGCGACGACAGCCGTTCCAGCAAGCGTCGAATCAAGAATCTCCAAGCCGACATCAACGCCGCGATGGCGGTTGGCTTGACCAGCAACCGGTCCGACTCGGATCTGGTTTGCGAACGTGTGCGCAAAGTCGGCACCAAGATTCCGGAAGTCGAGTGCACATCCCGCGAACAGCGGCGCCGCGACGAGCAGGCCGCCCGCGACCTGGTCAATCGGCAATCGAACTGCGCGTCTCCGCCATGCGGCTGAGCAACCAATCAAGACAACCGAGATCATGCTTCACTTGCTCTCCTGAGTGTTGACGATTCAAGGTCAAGCCGGTAAGTATCCCCCGGCAAAGCCGGGGGCTTTAGATATGTGAGCCGCTCAAAGCGGCTGGCGGGGGCGCTGCGCGCTCCCCTTGGATTGGCCGCCTGAAGGCGGCTCCGGTCACCTCAGTAACTGCAGCTGATCCACGCGGCGATCTTCCTTCTCCTGATTCTGAATGTACGCCCGAATCACCGCTTCGTCCCGACCCACCGTGGAAACAAAGTAGCCTCTGGCCCAGAAGCTCTGTCCAACGAAACTCCGCTTTCGTTCCCCGTACACCCGTGCCAGGTGGATCGCGCTCTTGCTCTTGATGTAACCCACCACCTGCGAGACCGAATACTTCGGCGGGATCTTCAGAAACATCTGGACGTGATCGGGCATCAGATGCCCCTCCTCCACACGACTCTGCTTCTGCTCGGCCAATCGCCGGAACACCTCTCCCAGGTACTGCCGAAGCTGCCTGTACAACGTCTTGCGACGGCACTTCGGAATGAACACCACGTGGTAAAGGCACTCCCACTGGGTGTGATTTAAGCTTTCGTACTCATCCATCTCGGATTCTCCGTTTCGTGTGCTTGGCGGCTCACGACTCGGAGTCTCCGGGATGGACTGCCGGAGATGTCAATACTAAACGCCAAGTGGTTGGACAGCTGCCGCCAGGCTCATCGAACACTGGCGCCAATTAGACTGGACAGCGGTGCCAAATGATTTGGTCACCGCCGCTAGCGTCGCTGGACACCTTGAGGTTAGGTTGCGCGAGTCCTCCTTTTCCGCATCGACTCTCCTTTCAGCTCCAGTTTGTGACTGCTGTGAATCAAGCGATCAAGGATCGCATCCGCCAGCGCAGGGTCGTGAATGAAGGCATGCCAGTTCTGGATTGGCATCTGTCCAGCGACGATCGTCGCGCCACTCCCCACCCGATCATCCAGAAGCTCCAGGAGGTCTGTACGGCCACGGCCATTGAGAGGGGTCAGGCCGAAGTCATCGAGGATGAGCAGCTTGGCCTTCGCCAGTTGCCCCCGGAGCTTGGAGAGGGATCCGTCTGCGTACGCGATCTCCATTTCCTCCAGTAAGCGGCCAACGCGGCGGTAGCTGACAGGGATGCCGTGCCGCGCTGCTTGCACAGCAAGAGCGCACGCGAGCCAGGTTTTGCCAGTGCCGGTCTGTCCGGTGATCAGAACGTTCTGCTGCCGCTCCACCCAGCCGCAGGTGAGGAGGTCGCTGACGAGAGCGCGATCAAGGCCGCGCCCGCTGCGGTAGTCGATCGATTCTGGCTCCGCATAGACCTTCAGCTTGGCATTTGAGATTAGCCGCTTGAAGCGCTGACTTTCGCGTTGGCTCACCTCAGTGTCCACCAATTGCCCGAAGCGCTGGTCGAACCCGAGCTTGCTGTAGCTCGACTGGGATTGCTGATGTACGAGGCCAGCGATCATGCCGGTCAGCCTCAGGTGGCGAAGTTGTTCGATGGTGTGTTCAAGGGACATAGCAGTTCCAGTTAGCTGTAATAGTGGGCGCCACGCACGTTGTCGTGCGCGGGCAACGCGTCATCGTTGGCGGAGTCACCCTCCAGGAGGCGGACACGATCGAGCTGTCGCACCAGGATGGAACGCACCGAAGTGACGCTGTTCGCGTGCACATTCAGTGCGCGCTCGCAGGCCGCCTGCAGTCGCTCGATGCCGTGCTCACGCTCCAGACGCTGCAGCCCGCGACAGGCCTGCAGCGTAAGCGTTGGGCGGCGGTGCGCCTCGCTGTGCCGCTGCACGAAGGCATAGAGCGGACCGTCGTGTTGCTTTGCCCATGCCAGCAGCTGGGCCATCGTGTCTTGTGAGTACGACCGGTGCGTGAGCGGCTGGTGTTCCGGGAGCGTGCTGCAGCCGCCGACCTGAGAGCTGCG
>JAMHVM010000185.1:0-1671 GCA_035911475.1 Lysobacterales bacterium
TCACCGGTCGCGACCTTGAACAGCGATCCGCAGTTCGTCAACCCAGCGATTGGCGATTACGAACTCGGCGGTAGCTCCAGTTCGATCAACTCGGCCCTGCTGCTGGCCTATAGCTGGAGCGACAAGGACCTCAAGGGCGATGCGCGCCTGTTCGGTGCCGGGGTGGATCGCGGTGCGCTGGAATCCCCCATTGGCAGCACCGCGGCGACCTTGACGGTGACCAACAGCAATAACAGTGGTGCGGGCTCGCTGCGCCAGGCTGTGTTGGATGCCAATGCGTCCAGCAATTTGAATACGATCGAGTTTGCGATCGGCAGCACCTGTGGACCCCACATCATCAATCTGGGCGCGACCTTGCCGGACATCACCGGCCCCGTGCACATCGACGGCTACAGTCAGCCGGGCGCGGTAATGAACAGCAGCGAGATCGGCAACAACGGCACCGTCTGTATTGTCTTGAATGGGTTTTCCGGTACCGGCAGTCTGGCGGCGATGGTGGTACCGCAAGGCGTGGCCGAGGGCACCAGTGTGCGCGTCGATGGTCTCGCCTTCAGTGGCTTTGATCTGGCAGCCATCACCTTTTCCGGCGGCAGCGATCACGCCGTCAGCGGTTCGCGCTTCGGCGGCAGTCTGGGCGCCACGGTACTGGACCCCAGCGGCTACGGCGTGCAGGTCGGTCGCGACATGACCGGCGTGCACATTGGTGGACCGCTGCTGTCGGATCGCAATGTCTTCGCCGATGCCACCATCGCGGCCATCTCCATCGCGGGCAGCGGCAGCGTGCAACCCTCCGAGGTGCTGGTCGAGAACAACTACATCGGTACCACGCCGGGCGGTGGCGGCGCTGAGCCCAATCAACGAGGCATCATCGTGCGAGGGTTCAACAACCGCATTCGCAACAATCTGATCTCCAACAATCTGCAGAACGCCATCGAGCTGGATGACAGTCTAGCGACGGGCAATATTGTCGAATACAACACCATCGGCCTGCCGCCACTCTGCGTGTTCGGGCCCTGCGAATCGAACGGTAATGGCGAGCACGGCGTGCTGATCCAGGATGGCGCCGCGCGCAACACGGTGCGCAACAATGACATCGCCTACAACGGGGGCGATGGCATCGCGGTGGTGGCTGCTGCAGACAATCCCTTCTACGCCAACGCCATCTACGGCAACAGCGGCGAGGGCATTGATCTTGGCGATGACGGATTTACTGCCAACAATAACGACAGTTCGATCACCCTGCCGGTGCAGGCGGGTAACGAGAACATCAATTCGCCCGTCCTGGGGACGGCAGGCGGTGGTGCGGCCAGCGGCACGATTGCAGGCAGCTACAGTTCGCGCAACGGCTGGTATCGACTGGACTTCTACGCCGCCGATAGCTGCCCCAGTCTGATTGCCGCCGACGCGGGTCAGGGACGCTATCGCCTGACCTCGACCACGGTGCAGATCACCAACGCCGGTGGCGGCACTGACGGCAGTGTGTCATTCAGCGCGGTGCCCATTAGTCGCGCCAACGCCCCGACATTCTTCGACCAGCCGCGCTATGTGCTGGCGACCGCGACACGCTATCAGGGCACATCGCCCTCAGGTCCCTTGTCAGGAACCTCCGAATTCAGCAAGTGCTCGCTCTACCAACGCTCGGCGGCACTGTTTGCGAACGGGTTCGAGTAG
>JAMHVM010000186.1:0-3188 GCA_035911475.1 Lysobacterales bacterium
CGGCCGGCCATTGGCTCCCACCGTGACCTCGGCATACCCGTACTTGGTGATGCCGCCGTCCTGGAACCGGAAGCCCAGGTAGCCGCTGGTGTTGGCCCAGGGCGCCGTCGCCGTCGAGGCCGTGCTCACCAGGAACTGCGAACTGGCACCAATCGTCGCCCCGGACTGCAGCACCGCATAGGTGCTGCCGTCCAGCGAGACCCCGCCTTCACTGCCGTTGGCATTGAGCGGCCAGAAGAACTGCAAGGTCGTCGCCGTGCCGTACGGATTGAAGTTGTACGGCGCGGTGTCGCACACGCAGGTCTCGCCGTCCACCCACTTGATCGCCCCCCCGGTGAAGTCCGGGGCCGGCGTCCAGTTCAGGTCGTCGATCACCACGATGTCCGGGTTGCCGGTCTCACAGCCCGGCAGACCCGAGGCGCACTCGAAGCCGTTGGCGAAGATCAGATCGCTCGGCCCGCCGATGATCACCGTCACCAGCGTGCTGGTGTTGTTGCCCGGATTCGGGTCACCACCGGCGTTGGACGAGCTCACTTCGGCCGTGGTCAGCGCCTTGCCGCCTTCGGCCGCCGCGTCCACCGCGATCTCGACCTGCAGCACCGCCGCAAACTGACCCACCGGCAGCGTGCCCGCGATCAACTCGCAGGTCGCACTGCCTGTCGCTCCGGTGCACTCCCAGTTGCCGCCGCCCTGGATCAGGCGACCGGACACGAAGGTGAACTCCGGCGGCAGATCGAACTCGACCACCACATCCGTGGCATTGGCTGGACCGAAGTTCGCCACCGTCGCGCCGATGGTCAGATCACCCCCGGCATCCACCTCGCCCGGGACACCGAACAGGTTCAGACCCAGATCGGCCGCATCCCCGGCCGTCGGGCTGACCGTCAAGGTCACCGGCACCGTGATCTCCTCGTTGCCGACGCTGTCGTTGCTCTGCACGCACAGGTTGGCCTGGTAGCTGCCCGCAGCCAGTCCGGTGGAGTCGAACTCGACCGTGACGTCGCTCTCGCCACCGTTGCCCGGCGTCGAACCGCTGGTCGGCGACACCGACAGCCACGGCACGTCTTCAGCCGTGCAGCCACCACCGCCCGGACCACCGGTACCGATGATCTTGAACGGCAACGCGATCTGCGACCCCGAGCCGGTATCCAGCAGCGGGTTGTACGCAGCCCCGGCCAGCGACTGCAGCGCGTTGCCCGTCACGGGCGCACCCGCCACTTCCACCTTGTTCGCCCACGGACCCGACGCCAAGGTGCCGGAGAACGTGTAGTCGACCCAGTACGTGCCCGGCGCCAGTTCCACCGGCGTGTTGGCAATCACTGCCATGACTGGACGCGCCGTATCCGTCAGCGCATCCGCCGTCGTGCGGTAGATCGACGTCCAGCTCGTGCTGCCCAGGCGGTTGGTCGTGGTGTCACCCCAGACCACGGTGCTGCCCGCTGCGCCCGGGACACCGTCCCAGATCTGCACGGTCACGCCGGTGATCGTCGAGGTCGTCGTCGAGCCGGTCTGGTAGCTGTAGAACGTGAATGTATCCACGCTCCAGCCATCGCCCGTGACCGTGAAGTCCTCGGCCACCCGGTTGTTGGTGCCCTGCTGGGCACCAGCACCGTACAAGGTACCCGGCGGCTGGATCGCACTGGCATCCGCTCCACCGGCACCCGCACCCGGGTTGGTGATCATCGGACCGTTGTCGTACAGCTCCACCGGACCGCCACGGCCATTGCCCGCCGCCGTCTCCAGGATGCTCCAGGTACCCGTCTGCGACCCGTCGTTGCGGATGGTCAGCGTCTGGCTCTGCACCGTGTTCGGCGCCTGCGTCGACGACAACACCGTCGGATCCACCGAGATCACCACGTCGCCACTGACCGGTTCCACCGCCAGCGTCACCGGGATCTCGATCAGCTCGTTGCCGGCCGAGTCGTTGCTCGTCAGGCACAGCAGCGCCCCGTACACATCCGGCGCCAGACCGGTCGCGTTCACGGCGATGCTCACGTTGCTGGTCGCACCCGCAGCCGTGCTGCCGCTGGCCGGCGTCACCGTCAGCCACGGAATCGTGCTCGGGTTGTCGCAGCCCACCGGACCCGGACCCTCGCCATCGGCCAGCCACGTCACCGCGTTGTAGGCCAACAGCGGCAGCTGTCCGGTCCACTGTGTCGACGGCGAGTACAGGATGTTGAAGCCGACCACGTTCTCGTTGGCGGCAATCAACGGCAGACCATCGCTCCAGTTGGCGATCGCTTCCGCACCCGGGGTCAGCGCCATGATCAGACGCCATGCCCCCGAATCCGCCAGCGTGCTGGCACCGGCCAGAATCGGATGCGAGGCATTCACCGGCACCATGGTCGACGGCGTGTTGCTGTCGGAGGTCGACAGGGCAAACGGACCGTAGTTCTCGGTGATGAACCGGCCGCCCAACTCCCAGCCCAGGTAGTCATAGGCGTAGTTGAACACCACCACCTTGCCGCCGGCATCCACGTAGTCAGCCAGCGCGTTGCCGACCGATACCTGTGCACCCACCGCCGTCCAGGTGTTGTTGTTGCTCAACACCACCACGTCATAAGGCTTCAGGTCCGCCGCCGTGATCGCCGACAGCGTGCCGGCATAGGCCGTCGCCGTGATGCCCGGGAAGCCGTTCAGGTCGCTGACGATCTCCGCCGGCTGCGTGGTATCCGGAGACACCACCGCCACATTGAGCGCAGGACCACCGCGCGTGGCCACACCGAACTGCAGCGTCTGCGCCGGCGTGGCTGCCACCGCGCCACCGTTGCGGCCACCGGCATCCGCGCCCCGCGCCGGCAACGCCGGCCGGTGCAACGTCACCACGGTCTCGCTATCGCCATCGACCGAACCCGCCGGTGCCGCCGTGTCGATCTCCCAGGTCAGCGTGCCGCCACCGATGTTGCTGATGGCCAGCGTGTCGCTGTCGGAACCGTTCGGTGCCACCGTGAAGTCGAACGCATCCGGGGTCGCCTCGATCACCGGCTCACCGCCGGTACCCGGGAAGATCACCCGATAGGTACCCAGGGTCGCCGCCGCACCCAGATCGGTCACGTCGTCGGCCGGGAAGCGCACATCGCCACCCGTCGGCGCCGTCAGCATCGCCGTGTACAGCGCCGGGGTGATGTTCCACGTCGCCGCGCCGGCAAACGCCACCTGGCCCGTCGTGAACGTCGTCGTCGCCGTCG
>JAMHVM010000187.1:0-1904 GCA_035911475.1 Lysobacterales bacterium
AGAAGAAGAGGAGCACCAGCAGCTGCAGAACAAGAAAACCTTCCTTCAATATCTGAGGAATATAGACTCAGAGAGAAGTCACCAAAGAAGTGTTCAGTTGAAACATCACATTTACACCTGTTGTCAAATTCGAGAGCTGCAGCAGCAAGAGGCTTCAGTCAGTTTTCGATAGCCATACAGCCACCTGAATTAGCCAGAAGCACCAATTCGCATAGTCCAGAAAGGATAGTATGCACTGAAGGAGAACTCTTATCTCCATGCGATAAGTCAAACAGTGGAAAGAGGCTCAACTCCGCTGAATTCAAGCTGAATATTGACAGCCTATCTAAGGATCTTGAGAAGAAATTCAGGAAGTTCGACTTGTTTTTAGTCCAAAGGAAAAAGTCCCAGACGAGAATTGAAGATGATCTGAAAGAGGACCTTACCAAAGATGATGAAAGACTTGTCTTCTCGGACACTGAGGCAGAGAAGCGCAGAGGTATTCGCAAGAAATATGAAGAAAACCAACAATCAATAGGTGTTAACGATTTCGACTTCTTAGCTATTTTGGGAAGAGGAGGTTTCGGAACAGTCTGGCTTGTCAAAAGAAAAGCGACTGATGATCTTTATGCCCTGAAGTGCATAAAGTTCCACAACAAAGACCTAACATTTATCGAGAATATGGTTAACGAAAATAAGATCATGATGAACCTGGTTGGTGATTATGTAGTCAAAGGAATATTTAGCTTCATTCACAACAGGTACTATTGTGTCGTCATGGATTTGATGGTAGGTGGTGATTTCAGGGGTCTTCTTGACGAACAGTCTGCATTCTATGAAGATGATGTTAAGTTCTATGCAGCGGAATTAGCTCTCGCAGTCAGCCATCTTCACTCCCAAAATATAATACACAGAGACCTGAAGCCCGAGAACATGCTACTCGACAACAAAGGTCACGTCAAGTTAGCAGACTTCGGCCTTTCTAACCAAGCAGCAGTGCTTGACTCTAACCATCAAGATGCATTGAGTGCAGTAGGCCGATTATTAACCCTAGCAATACCACGTGAACATGGATGTCTCCATCGTTCAGAGAAGAAGAGGTACGAGAATAGACGAGAAGCCGCTTGAAAAGAAGAACATTGATAAGTGTTTCCACAAGATAGTCGGTACTCCCGACTACATGGCTCCAGAGATGATTGACAGCACAGCCGGAGATAGCCCTAGCGTCGATTGGTGGGCTATCGGCTGCATAATATATGAGTTCATTGTGGGCATTCCCCCATTCAACGATGAGTCTGTGGAAAAGGTCTGGGAAAACGTCAAGAACAAAAGAATTACATGGCCAGAGATCGGATATGAAGAGAATTGCATGTCTCCAGAGGCAAAGGATCTTATTGAGAAGCTTCTGGAGCCTCGTCCTGAAAAGAGATTAACATCAATAAAAGAACTGAAGTTGCATCCATTTTTCAAAGGAATCGACTGGGATAACATCAAGAGTACTAACCCGCCAATGGTGCCAAAACTAAACAATATGAAGTATGATAAAACTGCTAAGATTCCACTAGAAGATATATTTGAAACATCCGAGAACCAGAACTCCTCCAATCCAAATAAGCTCGCACGCAAGTTCAAGGCAAAGGAAATAGGAAATGTAAGGCACGACGTACTGCACGAAGAGAATCTTAATCACTTAGTAGAGGTCGGGTAAGCAAAACTTTACATTAGAGAAAGACTTGGTTTACTCAAAGAAAGAGTGCAAAAGGCAGAGCTTGAGATTGCCGAACATAGGATCCCTCGACCAGCTTAGAAAATTAGTTTAGGAGAACTATTCAAGGAACCAATATAACATTTCTACACTCTACTGTATATGTGGGGTTTGGGGTTTGGGGTTTGGGGTTTGGGGGTTTGGGGTTTGGGGTTTGGGG
>JAMHVM010000188.1:0-61329 GCA_035911475.1 Lysobacterales bacterium
AAGCCGAACGGACCTATGCCGAAGGCATCGCCGCGATGCGCAAGGGCTTTGGCGACCGACACCGCCACGTCGCGGTCCGCCTCAGCAACCAGGGGGTGATGTACTCGCTGCTCGGACGAACCGCCGACGCACGGGCAGCATTCGACGAAGCGCTGGACATCACGCGGGAAGTGTACGGTGTGGACCATCCGTTCTTCAGCGCAATCCTGGTCAACCTGGCCGATGCGCTGTTGGACCAGGACACCAGCGGGGAAACCTCCCGGAAGCTGACGACAGACGCACATGTCTCCAGCGAAACCACCCATCCCTTCTACCGCCCGGCGACCTTGCATCTGGAGGCGCGACTGGAATGTCTGGCCGGCAATCTCGAGACGGCGTTGGACAAGTTTCGCAAGGCGGACGAGATGCTTCCGGTCAACAGCAAACACCGGCCACGGGTCGCCTGGCATCACGCGCAGTGCCTGATCGCTCAAGGTCAGGCCGATCGGATTCTGGCCGAACTGCCCGATATTGTCCGCCGCCTTCAGGAAGCTCTGGGCGACCAGGCGCTGACTACTCGCCAGGCCAAGGCCGCCTTGCAGCAATTGACACCCGGGGCATCCGGCTTGCGGCCAGCAGGCGGCTGAGCTGGAAGCCGGGAAACGGCTCGGCAATTCGGCCGCGCAACCGGCCAGAGTGGGGTGGAAGCAGGTTTGCCGAAGGCAAGGAAAAACCGCGTCATTGGTCTCTGGTTACGGCTACACCGCCGAGCGATAGTCCACAGCGCGCCACCCTGCGCGACAGAGCGAATGACACACCTGCGGCGCTTTCTGCGTTCCAGCGAATGAACCGGATCAACCCGGCTAGACTTCAGAACGGCGCTGGATGATCCGACATGCCTGCTGGTGACCTGGAAACGACGCAATTGCTGGACCAATGGCGCGATGGCCATGCCGACGCCCTGGATCGGCTGTTGCCAGGTGTCTACAGCGAATTACGCGCGATCGCCTCGAACCAGCTTCGCTCCGTCGGTGGCCAGTTCACCTTGCAGCCGACCGCACTGGTCAGCGAATTCATCGTCCGGCTGCTGGAAAGCGATGTCCGGGCACTGAGCGACCGCCGGCACCTGTTCAACCTGGCCGGCCGGATGATGCGGCAGATCCTGATTACCCGAGCCCGTCGCTCCGGCGCGATCAAGCGCGGCGGCGACTGGCAGCGCGACGAACTGCACGAAGCGCTCAGCCTGCCGGTCCCCGACAACTACGACGTGCTGGAACTGGACAGTGCGCTGACCGCGCTGGAGTCGATCAATCCGGACCTGGCCAAGATCGTGGAACTGCGCTGTTTCGTCGGGCTGGCGGCAGCCGAAGTCGGCGCCGTGCTCGACATCGACGAACGCACCGTGCATCGGCGCTGGGCCTTGTCGCTGGCCTGGCTGCAGGATCGCGCCGCCGGTTGAGACGACACGGTGCTGCGTGCGCAGCCCGCCCCGGATCGATCAAGTCGAGATTGCGACTCTCTTTTGCGCCCGGGCTTTCCCGACCGCGACGCTCAGACCGAGTCGATGTCGCCCAGTGCCTGGATCAGGCGCCGGGCCCGCTTGTCCGGCCGACCCGGCGGCGGCTGGAAGCCGGCGCGGGCGGCGCGACGCTGCGCCTGTGCTTCCTCGCGCTGCGACCGTGATTGCGCATCCTCGCTGTACAGGCCCTGCGCGACGGCCGTCGGTCCACGGACATCGCTGAGCGCCATCACCTCAATGACGAACACTTCCTCGCCCCGCCGTATCGTCAAGCCATCACCGACGCGCACCGCGCGCGCCGGCTTGCAGCGGACCCCGGCCACTTCCACACGGCCGGACTCCACCGCCTGCCGCGCCAGCGCGCGGGTGCGGAAGAAGCGCGCCGCCCAGAGCCAGACATCCAGTCGCACCGTGGTGTTGTCCATGCCGGCAGCGTAGCGTGCTGTCGCCGCGATTGCGCGGGCAACGCCACGCGCTGACGTTGTCAATGTTGCCGTTGCCGGGCAGGCGACACGATTTGGTCCAGCTGCGGGCAGCCAATACCATCGGCCGATGAGTTCTCATCCATCCTCGTCCGCAGCGATCTACGATCTGGGCCTGGTCATGGCTGGCGCCGTATCCGCCGGCGCCTACACCGCCGGCGTCATCGATTTCATGGTGCAGGCGCTGGACGACTGGGAGCACCGTCGCGGCAGCCGCGATGAACGCGTGCCCGGGCACCGCGTGCGCCTGCGTGCACTCACCGGCGCCTCCGCAGGCGCCATGACCGCCGGCATCCTCGCCGGCATCGCCGCGGGACGACCACACCGGCCGCTGTCGCATTTCGATCCGGGCTCGCAGGTCGACGACAACGCCCTGTTCGAGAGCTGGGTCAACCGCATCGACATCGACCACCTGCTCGACACCGGCGATGTCGATGCCGGCGACGGACGCGTGCTGTCGCTGCTCAACGGCGACGTGCTCGAAGGCATCGCCCGCGCGGCACTGCCCGATGCCGCCGGTGGCGAGCCGCGGGCCTGGCTGGCGGACGAACTGCGACTGGCATTTACCGTGACCAATCTGCGCGGCGTGCCTTACAACATCGGCTTCGCCAGCCTGCTCGATGCCAACCCGACCCGACCCGGCCACGGCATGCGCCGCCACGCCGACCTGCTGCGTTTCCGCCTGGGCGCCGCGGGCGGCAAACCCGCCGCTGCCGACGCCGACCTGATTGCGCTGGACTGGGCCATGCGCGCACCGGGCTGGCAGCAACTGCGCCAGGCCGCGCTGGCATCGGGCGCGTTCCCGCTGCTGCTGCCGCCGCAGCGGATCGAGCGCGACCCGGCCGACTACCTGGCCAAACGCTGGCCCATGCCCGGCTCCGGCGAGCTGATCGACGGTCACTGTGACTGCACGCGCCACGAGCCGCTGTCACCGCACTGGGGCGAACACCAGCCACCGGCGCAGTTCGGCTTCTATGCCGTCGACGGCGGCATGCTCGACAACCAGCCATTCGCTGCCGCCCGGGAACTGCTGGTCGGCGTACCACCGCGCCCGCCCGATCCGTCGGTCAGCGGTCGTGCCCTGATCGCCATCGATCCGTTCCCCGATCTGGTCGGCTATCGCGACAGCGAACCGTATCCCGGCGGCCTGCTCGACTTCGGTCTGGCCCTGCTGGCCGCGATGCGCAACCAGACCCGGTTCAAGCCGGACGAACTGGTCGCCGCCGCCGACGACGCGCTGGCCAGCCGGCTGCTGATCGCGCCATCCCGGCGCATTGCCGGCGAGCGCATGGATCATCCGTTGGCCGGCGGCGTCATCGACGGCTTCGGCGGTTTTCTCGACCGCTCGTTCCGGCTGCATGATTTCTGGCTCGGACGCGGCAACTGCCAGCGCTTCTTCCAGCGTCATTTCCGCCTGCCGGCCACGCATCCGCTGTTCGCGGACTGGACCCCGACGCAACGACGATACTGGGATGATGGTTCCGGCCGACTGCCGGTGGTGCCGCTGTTCGATGCCGGCGCCGAACCGATTCCGACGCCAGCCTGGCCAACACTGCCCAGCGACCGTGTCGAGTTGCTGAGGAAGTTGTTGCTGCGCCGCAGTCATGCCTTGCTGCCGCAGGCGATCGATCACCTGCTTGCACGCAGCAACGCGCCGATGCGCTGGCTGACCGCACGACTGGCGCGCTGGCAGAGCCGCGGCTGGGTGCAGGCGCTGGTCGACCACATCCTGGGCGAGCTGCGCCGACGCGGCCAGCTCTGAGGGCGCTTGCCGCGCCCGGTGGCTCAGCCGGCGGCGACCGGCCTGGGCAGATAGGCGCGCAGGAAGAACGCCACCACTTCCTCGACATGCCGCTCGCCGGCACAGCGGTCGGCGATGGCGTCGCTGCCGGCACACAGCATGTGCCGATTCACCTCGCCCTTGAGCAGGCCCAGGAAATGCCGCGCCGCGACTGTCACCGCAGACGGCTCGATCTGCAGTTGCCCGCGCGCCACTGCGGCGGCCAGAAACCGCTCCAGGCTTTCGGCGATCCGTTGCGGGCCGGCCTGCCAGAACATCTGTCCGAGCTTGGCGCCGTTGCGGGTGTCGGCCAGGATGGTGCGGTGCAGGTTCATCGCCACGTCGCTGGAGACCAGGGCAAAGAATCGATGTCCGATCTTGAGCAGCGCGGTGCTGATCGGCTCGCTGTGATCGGGCAGGAACAACTCATCCGGCAGCATCTCTTCGCAGACCGCGCCAACGGCGCGGGTGAACAGCGCCTCCTTATCCTGGTAGTGGCTGTAGACGGTCAGCTTAGAAACGCCGGCTTCGGCGGCGATGGCATCCATGCTGACGCCGTCGTAGCCATTCTGGACGAACAGGCGCTTGGCGGCCTCCAGGATGGCGGCACGCTTCTCCATGTCCTTGGGCCGGCCGGGCCCGATGTGCGGCTTGATCTGGGCGCTCATGGCTGCTGGCCTGATGGACTCTGAACGGAACGGAGGAACAGGGTGGGTCTGCTGGACATAATTACTGGACAGGTGAGTTCAGAAATATTAGCTTACTCACCAGTTCAATAACTGACTGATCGGCCAACGCCGATTCTAGACCCGGATCATGGCAACAACGACTTCGCTGCTGCGCGCCGCTCTCATCATTTTGATTTCACTGGGAATCGTCGCCTGCGGCGAAGCGCCCACGGCGCCCGAACCAGTGCGTAGCGCCATCGTGGTGCAGCCCGGCAGCGGCCAGGCTGGGGCGACCGCCTTCTTCAGCGGCGAGATCCGGGCCCGTCACGAAAGCCAGCTGGCCTTCCAGGTCGGCGGCAAGATCGCCCGCCGGCTGGTCGATGCCGGTGCCCGGGTCGAAGCGGGCACGGTGCTGGCCACGCTGGACCCGGCCGACCTGCGTCTGGCCCTGGCCACCAGCCAGGCGGCGGAATCGGCGGCACAGGCCGATGCCGAGCTGGCGCAGTCCGAGTACAATCGGCTGGCCACGCTGCGCGAGCGGCAGCTGATCAGCCAAGCCCAGTTCGAAGCGCAGAGCACGGCGCTGGCGGCCGCGCAGGCCCGACTCAGGCAGGCACGGGCGCAGGGGGCGGTCAGCCGCAACCAGCTCGGTTACGGCGAGCTGCGCGCCGACCGCAGCGGCATCGTCACCCGCATCCAGGCGGAAACCGGACAGGTGGTGGCACCCGGCCAGGTCGTGGCCGTGCTCGCCCAGGACGGCGACCGTGAGGTCGAGTTCGCCCTGCCCGAATCGCGGATCGCCTCGGTCACCACCGGCACGCCGGCCCGGATCGCGCTGTGGTCGGCGCCGGATCGCCACTACGTCGGCAGCATCCGCGAAATCGCGCCGGACAGCGACGGCAGCCGCACCTATCGCGCCCGGGTCGCGCTCAGCGATGCCGACGATTCTGTCCAGCTGGGCATGACCGCCCGCGTCGAGCTGGCCGCCGAAGGCGATGCCGGCACGCTCACCGTGCCGCTGACCGCCATCCATGGCGACGCCGGCTCGCCGGCGCTGTGGCTGGTCGATCCGGCCACCGACCAGGTGCGTCTTACCCCGGTGCAGGTCGCCAGCTGGCGCGAGGACGTGGCCGAGATCAGCGCCGGCCTGGCACCCGAGGCCTGGCTGGTCGCGGTCGGTGTGCACAAGCTGCACGAAGGCCAGCGGGTCCGGCCGATCGATGCCGGCAACCGTCCAGTCGTGCTGAGCGACCGACCGCTGCCGTGATGGACCGGTTCAACGTCTCCGCCTGGGCGCTGCGCAACCGCGGTCTGGTCCTGTACTTCATGGTGCTGCTGGGCGTGATCGGGGCGCTGTCGTTCCGTTCGCTCGGGCAATCAGAAGATCCGCCATTCACCTTCAAGCTGATGGTGGTGAACACCTTCTGGCCGGGCGCCGATGCCGAAACCGTGGCGCGACAGATCACCGACCGGATCGAGGAGAAGCTGCAGGAGCTGCAGAACATCGAGAACATCCGCAGCTATTCGCGTCCCGGCGAATCGCAGGTGTTCATCGAGCTGGGCGAATCGGTGCCGCGCCGCGAGGTGCCCGAGTTCTTCTACCAGATCCGCAAGAAGGTCGGTGACATCCGCCAGACGCTTCCGGCCGAAGCCATCGGTCCGTTCTTCAACGATGAATTCGGCGACACCTTCGGCAACATCTTCGCGCTGACCGGAGACGGATTCGATCCGGGTGCGATGAAGAACTGGGCCGAGCGGCTGCGTAGCCAGATCCTGCGCCTGCCCAACGTCGCCAAGGTCGATCTGATCGGCGTGCAGGACGAGAAGATCTTCGTCGAACTGAGCAACACCAAGCTGGCCAATATCGGGGTCAGCTACGCACAGATGCGCGCCGAACTGGCGGCGCAGAACGTGATCGCGCCGGCCGGATTCTTCGAGGGCGAGAACGACCGCATCTACCTGCGCACCACCGGGCCGTTCGATTCGGTGGAAGCGATCCGGGAAATGTCGATCCGCGCCGGTGATCGCCTGTTCCGCCTGGGCGATGTCGCCGAGGTGCGCCGCGGCACCGTCGAGCCACCGGCGCCGCGCATGCGCTATCTCGGCCAGGACGCGATCGGTCTGGCGGTGTCACTGGTCGAGCGTGGCGACATTCTGGCCCTGGGCAACGAACTCAAGCGCGCCCTGCCGGAACTGCAGGCCACGTTGCCGGTGGGCCTGGACCTGCATCAGGTTGCCGACCAGCCGGCGGCGGTGCGCGCTTCGGTGGGCGAGTTCCTGCAGGTGCTGGCCGAAGCGGTGATCGTGGTGATGCTGGTGACCTTCTTCTCGCTGGGCCTGCGCACCGGTCTGGTGGTGGCGATCTCCATTCCGCTGGTGCTGGCGATGACCTTCGCCGCCATGGGCCTGTTCACCATCGACCTGCACAAGATCTCGCTGGGTGCGCTGGTGCTGGCGCTGGGCCTGATGGTCGACGACGCGATCATTGCCGTGGAGATGATGGCGATCAAGATGGAACAGGGCATGGAGCGCAGCCGCGCGGCCGCCTTCGCCTGGACCTCGACCGCGTTTCCGATGCTGACCGGCACGCTGGTCACCGCCGCCGGTTTCCTGCCGATCGCCACCGCCGCTTCCAACACCGGCGAATACACCCGTTCGTTGTTTCAGGTGGTGACCATCGCCCTGCTGCTGTCGTGGATCGTGGCGGTGCTGTTCGTGCCCTATCTCGGCGACAAGCTGTTGCCCGACCTCGCCGCGCAGGCCAAGGCCAAGGGTCACCACGCCGATCCTTATCAGCGGCCGTTCTACCAGCGCTTCCGTCGTCTGGTCGACTGGACGCTGCATCATCGCTGGCTGGTGATCGCCGCGACTGTCGTGCTGTTCGGGCTGTCGGTGTTCGGCTTCCGTTATGTCGAGCAGCAGTTCTTTCCTTCCTCGACCCGGCCGGAGCTGCTGGTCGATCTCAAGCTCGGTGAAGGTGCCTCGCAGGCGGCCACGCAGGCGCAGGTGCAGAAGCTGGAAGCGTTCCTGGCCGATGATCCGGACCTGGCCAACTACACCGCCTTCGTCGGCAGCGGCGCGCCGCGCTTCTATCTGCCGCTGGACCAGCAACTGCCACAGGCTTCGTTCGCGCAGTTCGTGCTGCTGGCCAGGGATGTCGACGCCCGTGAGCGCGTGCGCTCGCGGCTGTTGACGCTGTTCGATCAGGACTTCCCGGAAGTGCGCACCCGCGTGCTGCGGCTGGAGAACGGTCCGCCGATCGGCTATCCGGTGCAGTTCCGCGTCTCCGGCGAGGACATCGCCACCGCCCGCGCGCTGGCCAACGAGGTGGCCGGGGTGATGCGCGAAGACACCGCCGTGCGCGATGTGCATCTGGACTGGCAGGAGCCGAGCAAGATCCTGCGCCTGGTAATCGACCAGGACCGCGCCCGTGTGCTCGGGGTCACCTCGCAGGATGTGGCGATGTTCCTGCGCAGCGCGCTCAATGGCACGCCGATCAGCGTCTATCGCGACGACGATGAACTCATCGAAGTGCTGTTGCGCGGCGACACGCAAGTCCGCGGTGACCTCAGCGGCATCGGCCACCTGACCCTGCAGAGCGCCACTGGCGCCGGCATTCCGCTGGACCAGATCGCCCGCCTGGAGCCGGCGCTGGAGGAAGGCATCATCTGGCACCGCGACCGCCTGCCGACCATCACCGTGCGCACCGATGTCGTCGACGGCATCCAGCCGGCCACGGTGACTGCACGCATCGACCGCGCGCTGGATGCCGTGCGCGAGCGACTGCCGCCCGGCTACCGGCTGGAGGTCGGCGGCGCCGTTGAGGCCAGCAGCAAGGGTCAGGCCTCGGTCAACGCCGGCATGCCCTTGTTCGTGCTGGTGGTGCTGACCGTGCTGATGTTCCAGTTGCGCAGCTTCCAGCGCGTGCTGCTGGTGGTGCTGACCGCACCGCTGGGCCTGATCGGTGTGGCCGCCTTCCTGCTGCTTTTCCGGGTGCCATTCGGCTTCGTGGCCATGCTCGGCACCATCGCCCTGTTCGGCATGATCATGCGCAACTCGGTGATCCTGATCGACCAGATCGAACACGACATCGCCGCCGGTCATCCACGCTGGCAGGCCGTGGTCGATGCCACCGTGCGCCGGTTCCGGCCGATCGTGCTCACGGCGTTGACCGCCGTGCTGGCGATGATCCCACTCTCGCGCAGCGACTTCTATGGCCCGATGGCGGTGGCGCTGATGGGCGGCCTGATCGTCGGCACCGCCCTGACCCTGGTGTTCCTCCCGGCCCTGTACGCGGCCTGGTTCCGCCTGCGGGTGACCGAATCCGGACACGAACCGACGTCCGGACACACCGTTCCGCCATGATCGAAACTGATAATTGCCCTGTTTTCCGGGTGACTTCCGGCACTGCGTGGCCCGCACGCAAGTGCGGCACGCTGCGTGCTAAGCAATTACCCCGGAACGGGTGCCCTATCATGGCCGACCGGCCAGACCGGCTCCCATTCCAAACCCCTGTTGAGAACGCCTGACATGAGCAGCCACGGCACCGCCCTTGATCTCGCCCGCGAGAACATGATCGAACAGCAGATCCGCCCCTGGGAGGTGCTGGATACCCGCGTGCTCAACGTGTTCCGGCAGGTCGCCCGCGATGCCTTCGTGCCGACCGCCTACCGCGGCGTGGCCTACACCGATGTCGAAATCCCGCTGGCACACGGCGAATACATGATGAAGCCGGTACTGGAAGGCCGCCTGCTGCAGTCGCTGGAACTCACCGGCAGCGAGCGAGTGCTGGAGATCGGCACCGGTTCGGGTTTCCTCACCGCCTGCCTGGCGCAACTGGCCGGCGATGTGGTCAGTGTCGAGCGCCATGAAGACCTCGCCGCCGCCGCCAGGCGCCGACTCGACGACTACGGTGTCACCGGTGTCGACGTGCAGGTAGCCGATGCCCTGGGCGGTTTCGCACCGGACGGCAAGTTCGACGCGATCGCCGTCACCGGCGCGGTCGACACCCTGCCCGTGCGCATCACCGAGTGGTTGAACGTCGGTGGCCGGGTGTTCGTCGTCCATGGCCGTTCGCCGATCATGGAAGCGGTACTGGTGCGCCGGGTCGACGGCAGCCACCTGCATACCGACAGCCTGTTCGAAACCGACCTGCCCTATCTGCATGGCGCGGCGCCCAGCCAGCGCTTCGTGCTCTGAACTTTCTTCCGTCCTTTCCGTCGGTATTGCCGACCGCCAACCACTTTCGATCCGCCATGACCAAACGAATCCTGATTGCCGCCGTCGCGCTGGCCTTGTCCTCCGCCGGCGGTCTGCATGCCGAAAACCTGCTGGAAGCCTACGACGACGCCCGCCAGAGCGATCCACAACTGGCTGCCGCCGAGTCCAATGCCCTGGCCATCGGCGAGAACGTGACCATCGCACGCTCGGTACTGCTTCCGCAGATCAACGGCAGCGCCAGCGTCAACGAATCTCGCGACGACCTGATCAGCAGCAGCGACGGCGACCTGCGCACACGCACCTTCAGCGTCGGACTCAACCAGAGCATCTTCGACTGGGGCAACTACACCAACCTCAGTGCCGCCCGCGCCACCCGTGCCCAGGCCCAAGCCAACTACCAGGTGGCGCAGAACGCGCTGCTGATGCGCGTTGCCGAAGCCTATTTCCGCGTGCTCACCGCCGAGGATGCGGTCGCCTTCGCCGAAGCCGAGGAGCGCGCTGTCGGCCGCCAGCTGGAGCAGGCCGAGCAGCGCTTCGAAGTCGGCCTGACCGCGGTCACCGACGTGCATGAGGCACGCGCCCGTCACGACGCCGCGCGCGCTGCGGTGATCGCCGCCGGCAACACCCTGCAGGATGCGCACGAAGCCCTGGCCGAGATCACCGGCGAGCGCTACCAATCGGTGCTGACGCTGCAGCTCAACATCCCGCTCAGCGGGCCGGACCCGGATGACCTGGCCGAATGGGAAGACGTGGCCGAGCGCGCCAGCCCGACCCTGGCCGCGGCCCGCTTCGGCCTGGATGCCTCCGAGCAGAACATCCGTACCGCCCGCTCCGGTCACCTGCCCAGCCTCAGCGGCAGCGTCGGCTGGCAGGACCGCAAGACCCTGCGCGGCTTCGACCCGGAAACCGGCGGCGTCCGCGATGTCGATGGCGGCAGCATCGGCCTGACCCTGACCGTGCCGATCTTCTCCGGCTTCGCCACCCATGGCCGGGTCCGTCAGGCCGTGCACACCCGCGACGCCGTGTCCGACCAGCTGGAAGCGACCCGTCGCGGCCTGCTGCGCCAGACCCGCTTCGACTTCCGCGCGGTCACCGCCGGCGTCAGCGAAGTGGAAGCCCGCCGCCAGGCGCTGCTGTCTGCGCAGAGCGCGCTGGAGGCGACCCAGGCCGGTTTCGAGGTCGGCACCCGTACCATCGTCGACGTGCTGCTCGCCCAGCAGCTGCTGTTCCAGGCCCAGCGCGACTACTCCAACGCCCGTCACCAGTTCATCCTCAACGGCCTGCGCCTGAAGCAGACCGCCGGCGTGATCACCATCGACGATCTGCAGGCGGTCAACGCGCTGCTGACCACCGAGCGCCTCAGCCCCGAGGAAATCGGTGCCCGCGTCGCCGCCGAGGCCGGCGACAACACGCGCAACTGAGATCACGCCCGGCGCGACAGCCCGTCACGCGTCGGCGCCCGGCGTCTCCCTCAGACACGAAAAAGCCCCGCCCTGGCGCGGGGTTTTTCGTGCCTGACGGTCCGGGCCGACCAGCGCCTCAACCGACAGCGGTGAGGTCAGGGAGCTGCCTGAAAACCACTGCCGAACAGGCGGTCCGGCCGAACCTGGATCGTGGCGAACTGATACGACGTCCACGCCGCTCCGGCGAGCGAAACCAGCTCGCCAACCAGCGTGAAACGACCATCGCCCGCCGGCATGATGTCACGCAGCACCGAGTGCGTCGCACGCTCGCCGGACTCCGGGTTGCGCAGTTCCCGGTGCTCAAGCAGATCACCCGACTCGCTGTCGACGATCGCCAGGTAGCCATCGTTCTGGTAACCGCAGCTGGCGCAGTTCATCAACCGGTTCGCGTAGCCGGCAATGGCCAGGCGCCGACCATCGACCGCGATGCCCATCGGATTGTGGGCAGGCGGAGGAAACACCGAACTGCAGAAGGCCGGCTGGACATCGCTGCCGCCGTAGACCATGGCGCCGAGATAGCCGAAATCCTTGTCAAAGGAGCCATCGTGGTTCAGCCGAAAGACCGAGGCGCCATGACTGCAACGCATGTCGATCCGTCCGCTGACGAAGATGTCATCACCACCGGAGCCGTTGCTGCGGATCACCAGGCCGGTGGCGTGCTCGTTGACAATCCATGGCTGCACCAGCTCGAAGGCAGACAGCCGTCGGAAGCCCTCGTGGCCGAAGGTGTGGTCCGTGCTCCCATCAGGCTTCAGTCGCATGACGAACGCATGAGTGAAGTTGGAAGAATCCCTATGCAGGCCCGCCACATACAGGCGCGGCGGCAAGTGGGGATTCTGGGTCGGTGAGCGCGCCAGCCTGACCCCCTGGCAGCTCGCGAATGAGGGGTCACAGCGCCAGTGCGCGACGATCGTGTTGCTCAAGCCCGAGAGAACACCGTTGTCGCCGACCCTAATTTCACTCACAACCAGCTTGAAAGGTGCACCCGCCACGCCCCCCGGCCGTGACGACGCCGCAGCGAACAATCGCCGTGACGTGGTACCCGTTGGGCCACGAACCTCGTAGTACACCAGACCGGTGCCGAACTCGTCCCGACTGGAACTCCTGAACGCCGCGAACCAATCGACCGGCCGCCCGGCATGGTCGAACACGGCAACATAGGAGTCGATCCGCGTCGCGCTGATCTGGCGGTCGTGCAGCACGAAGATGTAGTCGTCGGACACGACCACATCCTTGACCTCCCGGAAATCCGTTGTTTCCCAGTTCGGATAGATGAGCCGGCCGCCGTAGCTGAGCTGTGCCGGCGGATCGCTCCACGGAACCAGCTGGCCACTGGCGGTGTATCTGGCCATGCCGATGTTGTTCATTCGCCGTGGCGAGGGCATGGTGCTGGCCTCGGCGAGGCCGACGACGAGCAGATCGCCATTGCCGAAGCGGGCGAAACGCCGGCCCACCTGATAGCGCGAGAACAAGCCGAAGTTGTCCGCCAGGTAGGCGCCGCCGGCGAACCCGGGATCGATCTGGTACGGATCCTCATCCAGAGCGGCCGCCGTGGCCTCGGGAGGCGACAGCACAAGGAGCAGTGCGAGAACAACCAGCAGGCGAGATTTCCGACTCATGATGCACTCGTGTCGAAAAGGTCATCATGAGTACGGCATCGCCGTGTCTCGATTACAGCCCGCCCGATGGCACAGCCCGAGAGCGCCCTCGCCGCCACTGGCGGACGTCTGGCGTTTGCCGGACGCGACTGACAACTGTCATCCACCGGTGCTGACGCCCGCTGATTTTCGTCAGTCGCGCGTTGCACGATGATAGCCACGGCCACCTCCACTGACAGTGAGTCCCCATGAACTTGCCTGCCCTGATGCGGAACACGATCTGCCTGACCGCGCTGCTTGCCGTGGCAGCCTGCTCGCAACCAGCGACAGAGCCCGCCGCCGCAGCAGCAGGCGCGGGCAAACCCGAGTCCTCATCGGCGATCACCGCCACGAACAAGAACCGCTTCGTGATCCGCGGCGCACGCGTCTTCGACGGTGAGCGTGATCTGGGTGTCACCAGCGTGGCGGTCGCCGACGGCAAGGTGCAGTCGATCGGTGCGGTCGAGGCCGACACCGCCGGCTGGACGGTCGTTGATGGCAGCGGCAAGACCCTGTTGCCCGGCCTGATCGACGCCCACGTCCATGCCTGGGGCGATGCCCAGCGCGACATGACTCGCTTCGGCGTGACCAGCGGGCTGGACATGCACGGCGTCGCCGAGCGCCTGCCGGCGCTGCGCCAGCAGCGCGACTCACTGGAAGGAACCGGCCAGGCCGACCTGTGGGCCGCCGGCTACGCCATCACCGCGCCGCGCGGTCATGGCACCCAGTACGGCTTCCCGGTACCGACCATCGACGATGGCACCGACGTCGACGCCTTCATCGGTGCGCGCATCGACGAGGGTGCCGACTACATCAAGCTGATCATCGAAGACCTGGGTGCCTACCGCAGCCCGCGGTCATTGCCGACCCTGACACCGGCGCAGGTGGCTGCGGTGGTGACAGCCGCGCATGCCCGTGACCGGCTGGCTATTGCGCATGTTTCAGCGCTGCGCGATGCGCATGTCGCCATCAACGCCGGTGCCGACGGACTGGTGCACGTCTTTGTCGACGCGGTCGCCGACGATCCGCTGGTGGCGCGCATGCGCGAGCGCAATGCCTTCCTGATACCCACGCTGAGCGTGGTGGCTTCGTTCGCCGGCCGTGGCGACGGCGCCGAACTGGCCGCCGACGAGGCGCTGAAACCCCTGCTCAGTGCCGAGCAAGCCACGTCGCTGAGCGCCGACGTGAATGCCCTGGGCGCCCGCGGCGAACGGCTGGACCACGCCATCGAAAGCGTGCGCAAGCTGCACGAAGCCGGTGTCGCCATCCTCGCCGGCACCGATGCCCCCAATCCCGGCACCGCCCACGGCATCAGCATGCATGGCGAGCTGGCGTTGCTGGTGCGTGCCGGCATGACACCGGTGCAGGCGCTGGCGGCCGCCACCTCGGTGCCGGCTGCGCGCTTTGGCCTGACCGGTCGCGGCCGCATCGCACCGGAAGCCCGCGCCGACCTGATCCTGGTCGATGGCGACCCGCTCGCCGACATCACCGCGACGCGGCACATCGTCGGTATCTGGAAGAACGGTTTCACGGTCGATCGCGCACCGGCGCAGACCAGTGCCGCGCCGGTGGCCGCGGCCCCGTCGGACACGCTGGTCAGCGACTTCGATCAGGGCGCACTCACTGCCAACTTCGGCAGCTGGCATGAAACCACCGACCAGATGGCCGGCGGCACCTCGGTGGTCAGCCATGAAGTGGGCGACAGCGGCGCCGATGGATCCGCCGGTGCGCTGGCGATCAGCGGCGAGGTCAAGGCCGGTTTCGCCTTTCCCTGGTCGGGCATGATCTTCTTCCCCAGCAAGCAACCGATGGAAGCGGTCGACCTGAGCGCGCGCAAGGAACTGGTGTTCCAGGTGCGCGGCGACGGCCGCAGCTACAACGCCATGCTGTTCTCCGGCCCGTCGGTGCAGGGCATGCCGAGCACGCAGACCTTCGTGGCCGGACCGGAATGGGCCGAAGTGCGCCTGGCGCTGTCCGACTTCCCGGGCGGCGACCTCTCGCAGGTGCGCGGCATCGCCTTCACCGCCGGCCAGCCGCTGGGTACGTTCGCGTTCCAGATCGACCAGGTCGAGTTGACGTCACCGATGGATTGACCGGTCCAGGCGACCCCCGTCGGGCGGAGTCCAACCGGGCGCCGCAAGGCCAGCGATCGCACGATCCATCGCGCCTTCACTCAGCCGACGTATGCAGCCTCGATCACTCGAGCCTCGCCTACGGCGGCTGAAATCCATCGGCATGAATCAGGTCGAGGGTCAGCCGTGCGACGGCAAACCTGCCCACCTGTCCGCCGTTCTCCGAGTACCCGGCCACCATCAGGCCGCCGTTCCCCGGAACGAGCCACTTGACCTGTGAAACGTGGGAAACCGGCGGAGACGGCACAAAGGTGTAGGAACTGCGTCCACTCACACCCAGCATCGGATCGATGACCCCGTTTTCGTGGAGACGCGCCAGTGCGAAGCGGATGCGAGCACTGGTCTCCTGGGCCCAGCCCGCCACCAGGATCTTGCCGTCACCTTGCAGCGCCAGCGCTTCGGCCATGTCCTGGAAAGGAGCCCCGACATCGATGCTGACACGCGCGAAGCCGGCCGCGCCGAACCCATGGTCGGGCTGGCCATTGGCCAGCCGCCGCGCGACCAGGAAGTCGGTGGATTGTGTCGATGACGTTGCCGCCCAACCCGCCATCACGATACGACCACGTCGATCGACGCGCATTCGGGTCAACACCGTGCTGCCGGCACCGGGATAGTGGAACACGAGGCGGCCGCCGTCGGCGAAGGCCTGGTCCAGTGGTCCGTTCGCCTGCAGCCGGAGCACGAACGGCCGCCACGCCTCCGGTGCCGGTGCCTGGGTCATTCCGGATACCTGCAGACGACCATCCGGCAAAACGACCAGCGCGTGCACCGTTTCGTTGTTGTTGACCGGATCACCGGCGCCGACCAGGTCCAGCGTGACTATCTTGACCCCGGGGGGACTGAAACTGTCGCCGGGATCGCCGAAGGTGGAGTCCAGTCCAGACAGATCCGCCGACAACCGCGCGACGGCGATGTCGTAGTTGCCCGCGACACCGTAGCGGCCTGTCCGCGCTCCTCCTGCCACCAGCACCCGGCCGTCGGCCAGCGCCGCCAGCGCCTCGACGTCGCTCCCGGGAGCATCCATGGCTGCCAGGTAGTGGAAGGCGAGGTAGCCCTGCCCTGTGCCTGCCGAGGCATCGACCGCGCCGTTGGCAGCCATCCGCACCACCATCGCCCGGGAGTCGTTGGTTCTGGCGAGAATCACGAAGCGGCCATTCGGCAGCAGCTGCGCGTCGGCCACCTTGATGACCACCGGCAAACTCTCGTAAACCACTCGCCCGCTGCCACCGGGGCCGAACTGGCTGTCGAAACTGCCGTTGGCCCGCAGTCGTGCCGAACACAGGTAGGCACCACATTGCCCGATCAACAACAGCTTGCCATCAGGCTGGATGAGCAGTCTGGACACCTTGTCGTGGCCCGCCGACAGATCGAACACCAGGCGACCGTCCTGGCCCCAGCGCTCGTCCAGCCAGCCATCCGGCCCGCCGACTTGCGCTGACACCGGCGCAACGCAGGCCAGAACCGGCAGCGCAAAGCGGATCAGCCGCATCCACACAACAGACCATCGAAACGATGTCGCTCGACGACCGACTCCAGCCGATGTATCCATGAGGTCTCCTGTCATGTCGTGGATCCGCCGTCACGCAGGCCGCAAGCCCCCGCACGGTGACGCGCTGGGATTCGCGCCAGCTCGTCGGCGGTCGCTGCAATCCGTCAACGGAGATTTCCGCATTCTTGCGACATGCGGGCTGGCATCTGGGCTGACGACAGTGATCAGGTCGTCATGGACCTGGCGTGTTTCAAGCGCCGGCGTTGCCGGTCGAAAGCTGTCAGTACGCGGGCGAGTCTCCGCCCGTCTCGAAGCCATCGGCAAAAATTCGATCCAGCACGGTGCCATCCGGCGTGCGGCTGGCCTGCGCCGTGTTGCCGTAGGCGCCGAGGTTGACCCGACCGCCGTTGGGCTCGCCTTCCTCGCTGTAGTCCGCCGCCGGATCGCCGGCGTCGATGGCGGGGCTGGTCACGCCATCGATGACCCAGCCGTCGGCTGTCCAGCGGCCGCCGGCCGAGCGCAGATGGAAGTCGCCATTGGCGACATCGGCAAACAACGGGTCGGCGTGGAAGTTGCCCTCACCCGGCTCGTCGGTGAGCGACCAGGCCACGGTGAAGCTGCCCTTGGAGACGTCGAAGTCCCCCGAATTGCCCCAGAAAATGCTGTTGCGGAACGCACCGAAGCCTTCGTCCTGCAGGAACACGGCAGCACCGTCTTCCCAGCCATCGGAACAAACATGGCCGACCACGGTAATGTGTTCGATGTCGACGATGGAGGCACCACCGGGACCGCCGTCGATATACAGCGCCGCACCGAAGGGAATGCTGTTGTCGGCCGGGCAGCGGTTGCGATAGAGCAGATCGTTGCGCATGGTACCGGTGGCGCCTTCGTCCCAGAACACACCCGAACCTGGACCCGGCGCGTAGTTGTCGGTGAACACATTACCGGCCATTTCCACATCGTTGCCGACCAGGATGATGCCGCCTCCCCAGCCGTAGCCGATGGTCGCGCCGATCTCGTTGCGGCTGACCACGTTGTCGCGGAACACCGTGGACTCGGCCGACAGGTAGATGCCGCCACCGTGGTCGCTGTGCGCGATGTTGTTGTCGACGACATTGCGCAACACCACTACATGCCTGCCACCGGCATGGATGCCGGCGCCCTTGCCGGCGACGTTGTCGTAGATGCGGTTGTCCTCGATGCGCATGGTCGGGGTCGCCCCGCCCCAGTTGCGCGCATGGGTATGGATGCCACCGCCGCGGGAATCGTCCACCGTGTAGTTGTTGGTGGCGTTGCCGAAGATCTCGTTGTGCGAGATCACGATTTCGCCATTGCCCTCCTGCGCCGCATAGACGCCGGCACCGCCGCCGCCGCCGTTGGACCAGTCCGCGCCCAGGCCGTGGCCGTTGGTGATGCGGAAGCCGTCCAGCACCGTGGGCTGGGCGGAATCGACATGCAGCTGCACACCGGGAGCAGTACCGCCGGCATCAATGGTGACGACGAACTGGCCGGCGTCGCGGCTCTGGAAATCGGCCGCAAAACCGCCCAGCAGGGTGAGGTTGCGCGAGGTCCAGTTGTTGACCGAACCCAGTGCGACATTCTCGGCGTAGGTGCCCACCGCCACCTGGACCACATCGCCTGCCTTGGCCGCAGCGATCGCGCCGTTGATCGAGGCGAACGGCGCAGCCGCCGTGCCGTTGCCGCCCGGCGTCGCGTCGGCGCGCACGCACAGCACCGCCGTCGTTCCTGGCAGCACGCCGGTGCAGGCATGCGACTGGCCGTTGTCACGGCCGACCGGTCCCTTGCCGGCAAAGACCGGCTGGGAGGCGTGGATCTGCGGGGCAGCGGCCGCGCAGCATGCGGCCAACAACCCTGCGCCGGCGACGGCGGAACGGATGGATCGCGGTTTCATCGTGGGCCCGGGGAGGTGGCCAGCGGAACGGACCAGCGATCTTAGCCCGGAACCTGCCCGGACACGCGGCAGGCGCGCGAACTGACCGAGCGCACGGAAACGGCGGCCGACAGCGTGGGAGCCTATATCGGGAGTGTCGGAGGTGGCGTCAACGCGGCCCTCCCCGGCCGCGGACGCCCCTCCATCTCCTCCCGGAAGATTCGATGCCCTGCACGACGTGGCCGGCAAGTGATCGTCGACCGGTTACCCGGCAAGCTGATCGCTGCGATCAACGGCCATCAACGGCAATCAACAGCTCCAGGCCTGCGATGCGGGTTGTTCGCTCAGCTGTCGCTGACGATGTAGGCCGCCACGACACGTCCGCCGGAAACCTCCACATGCACCGTCCGGCCACCGGCGCGGTACTCGTAGCGATGACCGACTGGCGCGCCGAGCCGGTTGAAGGTCTGCACACGACGCTGCGGCTGTTCGAGACGCGAGAGCTTGGCTTCGCTGTCGCCGACCATGATCACGCCCTGGCCGACGCGAACGGTGTTCAGACTGCTTTGCGCGTGCAGGTCGACCATGCCGGCCATGCCGGCCAAGCCCGCCACGAACACCCATGCCACCCAGCCACCAGCGCGCCGCATCATCGTTTCCGGACTTTGACCCTTGGCATTCTTCCCCAAACCCGCCAGGCAAACTGTCAACATTGGTGACATCCACACAGCGGCGTCGAACCGGATTTCGGCGCCGGTGGCGAGCGATCAGCGCTGCGCCCAGGATGCTCCGCAGCGCAACCGAAACAGGACCATCGTTGCCTTGTCGACCGCCGGTATGGCCTGCGCGGACAAGGCACGCTGGTGAGTGTGTCTTCGGGAAACAACGGTTCCAGCCTGGACATGCAGGCACCGGCCTGCGTCGAGAACGCGCTCTCGGTCGCGGCTGTCTGGGACGCCAATCTCGGCCCGCAGACCGTCCTGGGCTGCACGGACGGCAGCACCGTGCCGGACAAGGTCACCTGCTTCTCCAATCTGAGCACGACCACGGACTTGCTCGGCCCCGGTGCCTATCTCACCGCTGCCGGCATCGCCTCCCCCACGGCGAGCATCACGTTTGGCGGAACATCCATGGCCGCGCCGATGGCCTCCGGCTGTGCGGCGCTGTTCCGTGAAGCCTTCGGACCGCTGCCGCCGGCCACGATTGAGGCCGCGCTGACCGCATCGCCGGTGCGCCTGAGTCGCCCGACACCGGCGCTGACCTATCCGCGTCTTGACTGTCTCGACGCCTTCCAGCGCCTGGATCGCATCTTCGCCAACGGCTTCCAGTAGCGAAGGCCTACGCCTCGGCAAAGAAAAGCGCCAGGCAAAATGGCCTGGCGCTTTTCCGCAACGACCCTCGCGAGGTCAGGCGACGCTGCGCAGCTTGCCGGAGTCGCGCTTGCCGACGCCGGCGGCGAGGTCTTCGCTGTCGAAGTCGTCGACGTGGATGAACTCCATGGAGGCCGCGCGCGCCTTCAGCAGCAGCTCGCCTTCGGCCTCGCTGATCACGCCCTCGGCGACGGCTTCGGCGACCTGCTTGTCGTAATCCAGCGCCTGGATGGTGCTGGCGCGCATGGCCTTGATGAACTTGCGCTCGATCGGCTCGGCCTGGATCACCAGCGGCAGGATCTCGTCCATGCGACCAATGGTGTTATTGGCGCTAGCGGTGCGGTAGACGCCTTCGCACAGGCGGTCACGCGTCTCCGACGGCGCCAGCAGCTGCGTGCACAGGCGCTTGCCGAGACGGTCGGACGGCGCGCGCTCGCGACGGCCGATCGGGAACAGCAGGAAGCGCATGAACCAGCTCAGCCAGCGCACCGGGAAGTTGTCGACGAAACCACCGAGCGCGGTCTGCATGCGGAACACGCGGTCGTGCATGGTCCAGGCCAGCAACATCTTGTCGGCTTCCGGACGACCCTGATCCTCGTAGCGCTTGAGCACGGCCGAAGCGATGTACAGCTCGCTGAGCACGTCGCCGAGGCGCGCGGAGAGGCGCTCCTTCATCTTCAGCTTGCCGCCCAGCGCGAGCATGGCGATATCCGAGCACAGGCCCAGCGCGGCAGCGTAGCGGTCGAGCTTGCGGAAATACTTGGCGGTGTCGCGATGCGCCGGCGAACGGCCGATGCGGGCGTGGATCAGGCCCAGCCAGAACGAACGCACCGCGTTGCTCACCGCCAGACCGATGTGGGCGAACAGCAGGCCGTCGAAGTTGGCCAGCCGCTTGTCGTAGTCCGGTTCCTTCAGCGCCTGCATCTCCTTCAGTACCAGCGGATGGCAGCGGATCGCGCCCTGTCCGAAGATCATCAGGCTGCGGGTCATGATGTTGGCGCCCTCGACCGTGATCGCGATCGGCGCACCCTGCCAGGCCCGTCCCAGGTAGTTCTTCGGCCCCAGGATCACACCCTTGCCGCCGTGGATGTCCATGGCGTCCTTGACCGCCTCGCGGCCCAGTTCGGTGGCGTGGTACTTGGCGATTGCCGAGGGCACCGCTGGCTTCTCGCCGCGGTCGACGGCGGCGGCAGTGGCGCGCGACAGCGCCGTGGTCGCGTAGGTGTTGCCGAGGATGCGCGAGAGTGCTTCCTGGACGCCTTCGAAATGACCGATGGCCATGTTGAATTGCTTGCGGATGCGCGCATAGGCGGTGGTCGCGAGTGCCGCCATCTGGGCGCCGCCGGTGCCGTTGGACGGCAGCGAAATGGCGCGACCGACCGAAAGCACCTCCACCAGCATGCGCCAGCCCTGGCCGGCGTATTCGGGTCCACCGATCAGGGTGTCGATCGGCACGAACACGTTGCGACCGCGGATCGGGCCGTTCTGGAAAGGAATGTTCAGCGGCAGGTGGCGACGGCCGATGTCCACGCCCTTGGTGGTACGCGGCACCAGTGCCAGCGAGATGCCCAGATCCTGCTTGTCGCCGATCAGGCCATCCGGGTCATACAAGCGGAAGGCCAGACCGATGATGGTCGCCACCGGCGCCAGGGTGATGTAGCGCTTGTCAAAAGTCAGGCTGATGCCGAGCACTTCCTGGCCGTCGACCACGCGCTTCTCGACGATGCCGTAGTCGCCGATGGAGGTCGCGTCGGAACCGGCCGTCGGGCTGGTCAGGCCGAAGCAGGGAATCTCCTCGCCCACCGCCAGTCGCGGCAGGAAATGGTTCTTCTGCTCGTCGGTGCCGTAGTGCAACAGCAGCTCGGCCGGGCCCAGCGAATTCGGCACCGCCACCGTGGACGAGACCACGCCGGACATCGAGGCCAGCTTCACCAGCACGCGGTGATGGCCGTAGGCGGAGAAACCCAGACCGCCGTACTGCTTCGGAATGATCATGCCGAAGAAACGGTTGTCCTTGAGGAACTGCCAGATCTCCGGCGGCATGTCGGCGAGCTCGTGGCCGATCTGCCATTCGTCGATCATCGCGCAGACCTGCTCGACCGGCCCGTCCATGAACGCCTGCTCGTCGGCGCTCAGTTGCGGCGCGGCCTGGTTCAGCAGCACCTGCCAGTCCGGACGGCCGGTGAACAGCTCGCCCTCGAAGCCGACGGTGCCGGCTTCCAGCGCGACCTGCTCGGTTTCCGATAGCGACGGCAGCATCTTCTGGTACAGCTTGAGCACCGGCGCGGTCAGGAACTGCCGGCGTGTGGGCAGATGGTTCAACGGGATCGCGATCAGCGCGAACAGCACCCAGGCGATGGTCGAGGCGATCCAGTGCGTCTGCGTGGCGAAGGTGACGATGGCCAGCACCACGGCACTGACGATGGCCCAGTTGATCAGTTGCCAGCGGTGATAGGCAGCGATGCCGGCCACCAGCAGCAAGGCGAGAAAGGGAAGCGCGTTGATCATGACGGGAACTCCGGCGTTGTCATGGATTCGGCGGGAAGCAGCGGAGGCGCGAACCGGGCGAACGGATCGCGGGGAGAAGCGGCCAGCAACGCCGACTGCGGCGTGGCCTTGCCGAACGATAGGAGAAAACGCAGCAGGCGAACCCATCGCGACCAGGACTTGATCGCAGGCTCCTGGCCGAACCCGTGCCGCGCCAGCGCAAACGCGTCTTCGATCAGCGCGTCGTGCAACGGGCGGAAGAACATGGGCCAGGACAATCGCGCCAGCCCGGTGCTGTGCATGCGCAGCTCGTGGACGAGCTCGACCTCACCATCGGCCACGTCTTCCAGACGCACTTCGTGCCAGCCGTTGAAGCCCTTGGGTGCGCTGAAAGCAAAGCGCACCCGCTGGCCGGGCTGATATTCGACCACGGAATAGCGGATCGGGCCGTGACCACCGCGCGCAGCCACCATCAACGGCCAGTCCAGACGCAGCGGCGGCCAGCAGTTCGACGGCCACAGGCGATCGCGCTGCGAGGCCAGACCATCGAGCAGGCAGGCCGCACGTTCGCGCGCGACCGGCAGACGGGTGCGATGGATGTTGACGACGCTCATGCCAGTGCTCCGGCAGTCGCGCGATCTGACACGGATGATGAATACGCCGGCGATGTCGGCAGCCGGTGGAGAAAACCGGTCACCGCGGCGGCAAAAGCATCGTTGTCGTCGCCGGCAACCAGATGCCGGGCGTTGGCGATCTCCTGATGCTCGGCATGCGGCACCAGGCTCAGGAACTCGTCGATGGTCTGGCGCGAGACGACATCGCTTTCGCTGCCGGTGAGTAGCAGGGTGGGCACTTCGATGCGCCGCGCGGCCTCGGCCAGTCGCGCCTGCTGGGCGTCGCTGTCGCGGTTCATGTCCTCGACCAGGCGCGGATCCCAGTGCCAGCGCCAGCGACCGTCGTCGTCGCGGGCCAGCAGCGCGGCCATGGCCTGGGCGCTCTTGCGCGGGCGATGTGGCATGTAGGCGGCGATGACATCGGCGGCCTGGGCGATGCTGTCGAAGCCATCGCCGTGCGCGCGCATGAAAGCCAGAATGCGTGCCACGCCCTCGGGCTCCCAGCGCGGGGTGATGTCGACCAGCACCAGCGCGGCAAAGCAGCGGTGCAGCGCCTGCGCGGCCATGCCAGTGAGTCCGCCCATGGAGGCGCCGATCAGCACCGGCGGCTGCGCGAAGGTGGCGGCCCAGGCGGCGAGGTCTTCGATCATCTGGTCCGGCGAGTACGGCAGGTCGGCCGGGTTGCGTCCGCTCTGGCCATGGCCACGGGCATCGGCGATGACCACCGGGTGACCGGCACGCGCCAGGCGGCCGGCACTGGTGCGCCAGGCCGATCGGGTCTGGCCCAGGCCGTGGGCGAAAAGCAGGCCGACCGCACCTGACTCGCCCGCCCAGCGCTCGCCCGCCAAGCGCAATCCTGCGCACTCGACAATGGTCGTCATTGGCCGATCCGAGCTTTCCATACGCATGAGTATGGATCAGCCCCCGACAGCGGTCAACTCGCCCTGGATCCACACCATTGGCACCGTTCAGTACGCTGGAACCAGCGCCACAGCGGTGGTTTCGGCTCGCCTGCCGAGGGACCATGTTGAGCACGCCGCCCAGCGTCCGTCGGCGGGATCGACGGGGTCAGACCCGCGAGCAGGTCCGTCCCGGTGCCGAACCCGGGTCAGCCAGACCCACCGCCAGGCGTTAACATAATTGTCATGGCCAACGCCCCCGCCAACGCCCGCGACAAGAACCGGCTCAATGCCGACGACTGGCTGGTCGCCGCCCTGGACGAGATCGCCGGCCACGGCGTACACGCGCTCGCGGTGGAGCCGCTGGCGCGCCGGCTGGGCGTGACCAAGGGCAGCTTCTACTGGCACTTCGAGAATCGCGATGCCCTGCTCAAGGGTGCGATCGAGTTGTGGGAGAAGCAGGAGCAGGAAACCCTGTTTGACGTGGTCGAGCCGATCGAGGATCCGCGCGAGCGCCTGCGCCGCCTGTTCAGCCGGGTCGGCGAGGAGATGCGCTCGCACATCATCTACGGCGAGCTGCTCAAGGCGCTGGACCATGAACTGGTCAAGCCGATCATGGCGCGGGTGGTGAAAAGGCGGCTGGACTTCCTGGCCCGTGCCTTCCGCCAGATCGGCCTGGATCGCCAGCAGTCGCAGCACCGTGCCCTGCTCTGCTACAGCGTCTATGCCGGCTTCCTACAGCTCAACCTGCAGCTGGGCCTACCCCGTCTGAACGATCACGCCGACCTGGACGCATTCATCGACCACACGATGGAGACACTGATCCCGTCGAGTTGACGCAAGACCGGGCGATCGCCCAGCCATTCCTCACGACGCAGCGCAACATCGCTGCTCGTTGCACCCCGCCAGCCCCGGCCATTACTGTCCCGGGACATTCTTTTTCCGCAGATCCATGACCAGCCAACTGAAATCACTCAACGACTGGGTGGCCGAGGTCGCGCGCCTGACCCGACCCGATGCCATCCACTGGTGCGACGGCAGCGATGCCGAGGCCGCCACGCTCACGCAGCGCATGCTCGATTCGGGCGAACTGATCGCCCTCAACCCGGACACGCATCCGGACTGCCATCTGCATCGCTCGCATCCCGATGACGTCGCCCGGGTCGAACACCTGACCTTCGTCTGCACCAGCGAGCGCGACGACGCCGGCCCCAACAACCACTGGATGCCGCCGGCACAGGCGCACGCCACCATCGACGCGTTGTTCGACGGCTGCATGGAAGGCCGCACCTTGTACGTGGTGCCGTACTGCATGGGCCCGATCGATTCACCGCTGGCGCGTTGCGGCGTGGAGATCACCGACAGTGCCTATGTCGTGGCCAACATGCGCAAGGTGACCCGCATGGGCGCGGCCGCGCTGGCGCGCATCGAGCGCGACGGCCGCTTCGTCAAGGGGCTGCATTCGATCGGTGAGCTGGATCCGGATCGCCGCTACATCATGCATTTCCCGGAAGAGCTGACCATCAAGTCCTACGGCTCGGGCTACGGCGGCAACGCCCTGCTCGGCAAGAAGTGCCATGCCCTGCGCATCGCGTCACATCAGGCACGGCAGGAAGGCTGGCTGGCCGAGCACATGCTCATTGTCGGCATCGAGAATCCGCGGGGTGAGACCCACTATGTCGCAGCCGCCTTCCCCTCGGCCTGTGGCAAGACCAACCTGGCCATGCTGATTCCGCCCGAGCGCTATCGCGCCGCCGGCTGGAAGGTGTGGACGGTCGGCGACGACATCTGCTGGATGCAGCCCGGCCCCGATGGCCGCCTGTGGGCGATCAACCCCGAGGCCGGCTTCTTCGGCGTGGCGCCCGGCACCAGCGCCGGCACCAATCCGAACGCCCTGGCCATGCTCGACCGCGATGCCATCTTCACCAATGTCGCCGTCACCGCCGACAACCAGCCGTGGTGGGAAGGCCTCGACGACCGCGAACCGGCGCGCGACTGGCGCGGCCGCTCCTATGACGAGCGCAACGGTCCGGCTGCGCATCCCAATTCGCGTTTCACTGTCGGCATGAAGGCCTGCCCGAGCTGGTCGCCGGAAGCGGAGAATCCGCGCGGCGTGCCGCTGTCGGCGATCGTCTTCGGCGGTCGCCGGCGCACGCTGGCGCCGCTGGTCATGGAAGCGCGTGACTGGGCCGACGGTGTCCTGCTCGGCGCCAGCATGGCGTCGGAAACGACGGCGGCGGCCACCGGTCAGGTCGGCGTCATCCGCCGCGACCCGATGGCGATGAAGCCGTTCTGCGGCTACCACTTCGGCGACTACTGGGCGCACTGGCTGAGCTTCGACACCGCGCAGGCGAAGCTACCGAAGATCTTCCAGGTCAACTGGTTCCGCCGCGGCGAGGATGGTCATTTCCTGTGGCCTGGCTTTGGCGACAACCTGCGCGTGCTGGAATGGATCCTGGATCGCTGCGCCGGCCGCATTGATGCCCGCGACACCGAAATCGGCTTCCTGCCTGCCGCCAGCGACCTGGACACCGAAGGCCTGGAGCTGCGCGCCGGCGACCTGGACGAATTGCTGGCAGTGGACATCGCCGGCTGGCAGGCCGAGGCCGAAGCGATCGGGGCGCATCTGGCCGAGTTCGAACCACGCCTGCCCGAGCTGCTGGTCGAACGTCAGCAGCGCCTGGCGCAGGCGCTGTCTCCGGAGCTGCCGGCGGTCGCCAACGGCTGAGCGTTCTGGCGCGGTGCAAGCGGTGCCGTTTCAACGCGGTGACCGGTGCCGCCAACAAGCGCCCGTTGTTCGCCAGAACAACGGGGCGCCGAACCTGCGGCACTGCCGCTTCCGATCGCGACACACTGACCAGGGATTCGGCGCCGACCGATCTCCCCGCGATGGATCCGAGCCGGACAGCGCCTGCGCCGGATTTCACTGTGGATGTCGCGGGTCCACGGCCGCTGTCGACGTCAATCACGTCGCGGCTGGCGTCGGATCGACGATCGTCCTGCGGAAGGCAACGGAATTGACAGCAGCGCTGCACGCTCGATGAGCGACACCTTCGAACGATCGTTCGCAAGGGAAACTACCGCTTGTCGCGCGCGTCGAGCGTCTGGTAATAGCTGCCGAGCGTGGCCAGATACGCTTCGCCGCCCTTGCCCATGCGCTCGAATACCGCGCGCGCCTGGTCCAGATCGGATCGCGCCTCGGCGTTGCGGTGCTGTGCGATGCGCAACTGGGCACGCGAGCGCCAGGCCGCGCCGGTCGGCAGGCTGGTCTCACCATAACTGGCCAAGGCGATGCGCAACCCGTCCTCCGCCAGCGGCTCTGCCTCGTCCACGCGTCCGGCACGCAGATAGGTATCGGCCAGCGCCGGTCGCGCCATCACCGTGATTCGGGACGCCTCGCCGCCAAACTCGACCGCCATCTCATAGCCTTCCTTGAGCAGCCGGATCTGGTCGTCGAGCTCTTGCGCGGTCGGCGTATGCCCCTGGTGACGTGCGGCATGCGACATGGCCAGCACGAGATTGATCAGTGCCACCGCGGTCTCCGGTGAGCGGCCGTAAAGCTGTTGCCGCGAGTCGACTACCTGGCGGAAGTCGGCGATCGCCTCGTCATAGTGTTTGGCTTGCAGATTGGCGCTGCCGCGGTTGTTGCGCAGCCCCAGCGTCAACGCCGTATCACCAATCTGTTCGGATACCTGCAAACCGTCGCCAGCCCGCGCGACAGCCTCTTCATAACGACCGTCCGCGACCAGTACCTGACTCAGGGCGCTGAAGGCGACGCCGATTTCGCGGTCAATCCCGATCAGTCGCCGACGCTCGGCGATCATGGCATCGAGCATGACGATGGCTTCGTCGAACTTGTGATCAGCACGCAGCAACTGGGCCTGCTGGATCCGGCTTTCGTTGAGGATCACCGCATGGCGCGCACGATCACGCAGCCACCACGCCTGCGCGGCATCCAGGAGTTCGCGGGCACGTCCGGTATTGCCGCGCTTGTACTCGACCTGCGACAGGTTGTACCGCGCGCGAGCCTGCACCTCGGGATTGGCTTCGATGCCTGGCCAGGCCAGCAGACGCTCCAGCAATGGCGCCGCGCCCTCCATGTCGCCGAGCTGCAGATACAGGTCGGCAAGGTTGTCGGCGATGGCCTGCCCTTCGACCGGTCGATCCTCGAATCGCGAGAAGATCCGCTCTGCACCTCGTGCCAGTACGTCGCGCGCGGTTGCGTTGGCAGCGCCGCCTGTCTCGCCGGCCTCGCGGAACATGAGCAGGGTGTAGTCGCGAACGGCGGTGACGCGTGCCGCTTCCGCCATCGCGGCCTCGCGCTGACTGCGCTCGCTCCAGGCACTGCGCAGCGCCAGCACGCTGGTGGCTACCAGTCCCGACGCCAGCGCCACGGCAACGGCAACGGCCACGCGGTTGCGGCGCACGAACTTGCCGAGCCGATAGCCGACACCGTTGCCCGAGACCCGCACGGGTGCGCCTTCCAGCCACCGGGCAAGATCGCCGGCAAACGCTTCGACCGTGGGATAGCGACGTTCGGGTTCCCTGGCCAGCGCCTTGCCGACAATCCGCGACAGGTCGCCGCGCACGGTCGCCCGGTAGGACTGGGCGCTGGCACGACGCGCCGACAGGCGCTCGCCGCTGTCGGGCACACCGTCCTGATGGCGCGCGATCGCCTGACCCAGCGGTTCCGGCATCGTCTTCCGGATCGCACGCAACACGCTGGCAGAGTCCCTGCCCGCGAACACGTATGGCCCGACGCCGGTCACCAGCTCGTACAGGATCACCCCCAGCGAGTACACGTCAGCGCCGACCCCGACGACCGATCCGTCCAGCTGCTCCGGAGCCGCGTACTCCAGGGTCAAGGCGCTGCCCGCGCCGATGGCCGTCACGGTTGGCGCCGCCTCTTCGCTGCCCGCCAGCAAGCGGGCAATGCCGAAGTCGAGCAGACGAACGATGCCGCTGCGATCGACCAGGATGTTGCCCGGCTTCAGGTCACGGTGAACCACGAGTTGGCTGTGCGCGTGCTGGACAGCGGCGCACACATCCAGAAACAGGCGCACGCGCGCGCGCACGCCCAGCCGATTCGCGTCGCACCACCGTGTGATGATGTCGCCGTCGACAAAGGCCATGGCGAACCAGGGTCGACCGTCTGCCGCCATGCCGCCATCGATGAGGCCGGCGAGATTGGGGTGTGACAGCCGCGCCAGAATACGGCGCTCGCGCAGGAACCGGGCCTGGATGTCGTCGAAATCGAAGCCGCGACGAATCAGCTTGATCGCCACGATCTGGGTGAAATCGCCGTCCACGCGCTCACCGCGGTAGACCACACCCATGCCGCCCTTGCCGATGCGCTCGATCAGACGGAACGGCCCCAGCCGTTCGCCGACCATGAGATCGCCCACGGTGTCGACAGGCATCGAAGCGGCCTCGCCATCGAGACCGTCACTGACCCGAACCAGCAGTGCTTCGACCTGCTCGCGCAATGCAGCATCGTTGCCGCACTGGTCGGCGATGAAGGAATCCCGCGCGCCAGGCTCGATGTCGAGCGCCTCGCGCACGATGCGCAATGCCTGCAAGCCGGAAGTGCTCACCGGCCCTCCCCGAAACAGCATCGCGTCCGCGGCATGAAGGAAGCCTCCCGGAGACTCAGGTCGACTCGTTCAGGCGGGTGCGCAACCACTCGCGCGCCGCGATCCAGTCGCGCTGCGCGGTACGCTCGGCGATACCCAGCGTCGCCGCCACCTCCGGAACCTCCAGGCCGATGAAGAAGCGCAGTTCCACGACCTTGGCCATGCGTGCGTCCAGACCCTCCAGATCGATCAGTGCCTGATCCACTTCGATCAGGTCGAAGCCATCGGGAATCTGCAGATCCATCGTCTCGATGAACTCGTCGCGCTGCCAGCCGCGACCACGCTTTACTGCCGAAGCCTGGCGGGCCCGGTCCACCAGCACCTGACGCATCATCCGCGCTGATGCGTTGAGCAGGTGCGCGGTGCTCTCGAACTCCGACGGCCCGCGACCGAGAAAGCGCAGCATCACATCGTGAACCAGCGCCGTGGGCTGCAAGGTGGTATGGCCTGGCGTCGTGCGCAGCAGATCGCGGGCGATACGCCGGAGGTCGGCATAGACCAGCGGCAGCAGACGTTCGAACGCAGCCGGATCGCCGTCGCGCCAACGGGCCAGCCACTGGGTTACTCGGTCGTCCTGCTCGTCGCCCATGAGCGCACCGTAGCGCGGTCACGGGCTGCCCGCCAAGCCTGCCGGAAGCAGACAGCTTCCGGCAGCCACTGGCACCCGTCGGCGGGTTCACTCCAGGCCATTGCCGAAGATGCGATCCGGGGCGATACCCAACGTGGCGACTGAATTCTTGCCGCGCAGGCTCGGGTCCACGCTGCTGATGTTCCGGTAGCGGGCGTCGCCGACCACGACGAACTTGCCAGCGGTGGTGGGAACGATACCCCAGAGGCTGCTGTCGCGGCTGGTCGCCGACCCGCTGATCGGATAAGGGTAGTCGCGCAGATCACTCAGCGACAAACCGTTGGGGTGGCTGATGTCGAGTATCGCCACCGAGCCGTAGTACAGGTCCAGCGGACCGGAACCGCTCGTACCCGTATGGCTGCCGCGGCCCACCACCGCCAACCGCTCGCCGCTGATCGCCATGTGCCTGGGCAGATCGGTTGGATGACCCGCAAGCGCGCACAAGGCAGGCGTTGCACTGCTGCCACCGAACAGGACGTGACTAGTCGCGAAGTAGTCACCAGCGTGGTTGTACCGGGCGACCACGGCGCCGTTGCCACAACGGCGCGCGACCTCCGCTGTCACGAAGACGTGATCCTGGTACGGGCTCTGGGGGGTACCAAACCCGGTCGTGCGCACCGCGACGGCCGCCGCCCAGTTGGACGGATCAGCAACGCCGTCGGGATCGTAGTTGCGCCAGTGCGATGACCAGCCCGATTGTTCGACCCCATTGCCGTTGACTTTGGTCACCGTGAAACCCCATCGCTGGGGACTGGCGCCAGGGTTGAAGGCTCGGTTGACGACGAAGATGGCCGGCGGCTCCCCTGCGCCGCGAGTTCCCAGCGCGATTCCAGCGGGACGACAGTCGCGGCTGGTGTCGGCGCACCAGTGGGTGTTCAGGTCCACCACACCCGTCGCCTCCGTCAGTGTTCCGTCGTTGTTCAACGTGTAACGACGGAAGATCGGCCGACCCTGGCCACCGCCGGCGGACTCACGCGGCGCCCGCATGGCAACCACCACCACCGAGGTCGTGCCGGGGAAACCCACGTTGTAGGTGGTCATGCCGCCGACGTACTCGGCCATCGAGCTGACGAACACCCCTGTGTTCGACTTGTAGGATCCATCCTGGCCGAACACAAGCACACGGGTATCGATATCGTCGGTACCAGCAAAGTGCCATTGAAAGGCGACCAGGATCTTGTCGCCGGTCACCCGGATGTCCTGGATCCAGCCGACGGCGGCATCATTGATCTTGGGATAGACGATGTACTCGCCGTCGACATGCGCGTAAATGCCGCCGTTGGACCAGGGCACGCGCTGCGTTCCGGCCGCGTTGTAGCGCACCAGACCGATGTTCCACAGCCCATTGGTCTGGTTGCCGTTGGGATTTTTCACCATCGCGGCAACCACGATGTCACCGTTGCTCAGGCGCGCGACCTTCCTGCCCTGGAAGAAGTTGGTGGGGGAAGCCGGGTTGGCCCAGAAGTCGTCCAGGAAGTACTGCCCGCCGGCGAATGCCGGGTCCGCCGCATAGGGCTCTTCATCGAGTCCTGTGACCGCGAACGGGACGTCTTGCCCACTCGGCTGCACGGCGAACTCGGCGATCGCCCGGTCCGCAGTGGCATGCACCGGCAGCGCATCCGGCACCTCGGCATGGGCCATTGGAAGCGTGGCAGACAGCAGCAACGCGAGCCATGAAAGGCAACAAGCGCGCCGTCGACGACAATGAGCGATGGCAGGCGAAGGCGGCGCTGGTGTGGGATCGATTGGGCTGAAGCGGGTCATGAACGGGTTCTCCTGGGCAACGGCCGGCGTGGTCGTATGCCGGAGATACGCCGGTATCGCGTTTCAGCAGACATCGCCGGCCAACGGCCGGACGCCGTGTCGAAGTCATAGCGAGGCCGGAACGACGGCCAAGCCGGCAGGCCGCTTTCGCGTGAACCGGAACCAGGCGGACCCACCGGCAGGCGCTGGTGCGGGCCGGACAAGGGGTCGGGCGCCAGCACAGCGCCGCGCAGCCAGCCGAGGCCTCCCTAGGACTATCCCTAGCTAGCCACTGCGAAGCCGACGGGCTAGCGTCCAGTGCAGACCATATTTCCCACTACTGGGGCGGCCATGAATTCCATTGCCCACGGCTTCGATCTCGGCGCGATCATGCACCAGGCATTGCTGGCGCAGATGCAACCGACCAGCGCGCAACCGCGTGTGGACATGAGCGCCGGATTCCCGCGCGGCGACGGCTCGTTCGCCGACTCGGTCGCCGGCACGTCGCCGCAACCGGAACGCGACCTGCACTTCGCCATGATGGCGAACGACAGTTACACCCTGAACACCAATGGCGTCACCGGCACCCAGTCCGAGCGCGAGCTTCAGGAGGCCGGCTGGACCCGGCTGACACCCGCAGGCGACCACCTGGTCGACGCCAACGGCAACCAGATTCCGATCCATCCGTCGATGCTGCACGATCCCAAGACCGGCTTCGATGCGGCGATCTTCCAGAACGAGGCCGGCCAGTATGTGGTCGCCTTCCGTGGCACCGACACCTGGAGTCCCGGCGAAGGCAGTGACCTGAACGCCAACCTCGGACAAGGCGCCGGCTTCCAGACCGAACAGTACCAACAGGCGATGGAACTGGCCGAACTGGCCATGGACACCTTCCAGGATGGCAATGTCGCCTTCACCGGGCATTCGCTGGGCGGTGGTCTGGCCTCGGCCGCGATGCTCAAGGTCGATGCGCCCGGCGTGACCTTCAACGCCGCCGGCCTGAGCGACAACACCTTGCGCGAAATGGGCGTGAACCCGAACGCGATCCGCCGCGAGGTGGCCGACAGCGGCCAGATCCGCCGCTACAACGTCGAAGGCGATCTGCTCACCGGTCTGCAGCAAGGCCTGCCGGCGATCAACGGCATGCCCGACGCCGTCGGTCACGAACTGCGCATCGCCGCGCCGGACGGCACCAGCCGCAATCCGATCACCCGCCACGGCGGCGGTGGTGACGGGACCTCGTATGTCGAAGCCCTGCGCGACAACTCCGCGTACCGCCCGCCCAACCTGGACGGGACGCAGGTCGGACTGACCTGGGATGCCCTGGAGAACATCAGCGGACTGGGACTGAACCTGATCAGCACACTGGCCCGCAACGGCATCAGCCTGGTCTCCGACACCGCTTCAACGGTCGCCGGCACGGTCAACGACATCGGCGGGGTCATCAACGACCAGTTCGCCAACGGCCGGCCGATCGAAGGCACCGTGCGCATCGTCGGCGATGTCGTCGACGGTGTGTTCGACATCGGTGGCCACGCCGTCGACAACGTCGCCGACTTCGCCGGCGATGTCGTTCTGGATGTGACCAACTTCGGCGGCAGTGTCGTGCGCATGGTCGGTGATCACGTCGGCTGGAACGCACCGTTCGATGCGCTGGCCGGCGGCGTTGAATGGCTGGGCCAACGGGCCAACGACGGTCTGGACTGGGCCGGCGAGACTCTGGGCCAGGGCCTGAACGTGGTCGGTAACGGCGTCGAGTGGGTCGCCGATGCCGTTGGCATCGCCGGCCAGTGGACTGGTGATCGCATCGCCGATGGCGCGCGCTGGCTGGGCGACCGTGCCGTTGACACCGCCGAGCTGGTGATCGATGGCGTCCAGTGGACCGGCGAGCGCGCGGTCGAACTGGCGCAGTGGACCGGTGATCGCATCGTCGACGGCGTCAACGTGGTGGTCGACGGCGCCCAGTGGGCCGGTGACCGCATCGTCGACGGTGCCCGCGCCGTCGGCGACAGCGCCAGGTGGGTCGCCGAGAAGATCAATCCGTTCAACTGGTTCTGAGCCTTGTCGTGGCAAGACGTCTGGGGAGTGATGACCTCCCTGGCCGGCGCCGTTCGCGGGCCATTGAAGTTCACATCCGGTCGCGGGGCCACGGTGCCCATCTCCACCGTTCGTGACCCTACCCGGCCGCGTTGACCCCAGAGCGGGTCGGCAGACTGGAAATCTGCCATCGTGCCGGCGCGACAAGCAGGCGGTGGCATGACCACCTGCAACAGCGCCGCTCTCGCGTTGCCACAAGGATGTCCAGCGCGCATGCAGGACACGGCTGCTCCGCGCGGCGGCCTGTCGCGAGAGGCGCACGGGGTTTCCACACGGTCGTGATGTCCCGATGGCGCACAATCGCAGGACAGGAGCCGCAGGCATTGCTCCGAGACGGTCACCAGGATGAGGCACGATGGAACGGGACTGCGCCCAACAGAAGTCCGCCGAACGACACGCTGCCTGCCCGACGACGGCTTGAGGTTTTCGGAAGTCACGAGCATGAAGCCCTTACACAGGAACTCCGGCAAGATGCACCCGGCCAAGGCGCCGGCCAATATCCGCGACCTCGCCTGGCACCGCGGGATGTGGCTGCTGGCGTTGCTCAGTGTTGTTGCCTGTACCACGCAAGGATCGGACATGAATCCCCAGGACTTCGCCAACCCGCAGGCTGCCGCCCTCTACCAGGCAGCCGCCAAGCGCGATCGCGACGGCGCCAGCCGGCTCATTGCCGCCGGCGCCAATCCGGACAGCCGCGGCACACAGGGCCTCAACCTGCTGGAAGTCGCCATGCGCGAAGGCGATCGTGGCGCCTTTGAAACCCTGCTGACCGTGGGGGCCGACCCCACCGACCGCGGTGACTCCAACGACACCGCCGTGCATGTCGCCGCCATTCTCGAGGACCCGTTCTGGCTGCGCACGTTGCTCGATCGCGGTGTTTCCACCGAAGTGCGCAACGCGCGCGGAGAAACGCCGCTGTTCTCGGCACTGGGAAACAACAAGCATGCGGATCAGCAGGTTCGTGCACTGCTCGACGCCGGTGCCGACATCCACGCCCGCGACGACGCCGGTGCCACCCTGCTGCACAAGGCGGCACGCATCAATGCGTTCGACTGGGTCGTCCGTTTTCTGGAAGCCGGCGTCGAGCCGCGTGCCACCGACCGCCTGGGCGTGACGTTCCAGCCGGCATTTTTCCGCACGCGCGAATCGAATCTGCTGGGCTCGGCCAAGGCCAGTCGTGAACAGGTCCGCGACTGGTTGCGCCGCAACCAGATCGCGATCGAGGAAAAGCAGCGCTGATCGGCAGGCTTGAGCGGGATCGTTCCGGCTCCATTGGCAGCGCGGCCAGTCGAATTCGCGCGGTGATTCGTGCCGCCGAACCGGCGCGAGCGGCAGCGTCGACACGCCCGCATCGAAGACCGGACTGGCGAGAAGTCGTTACCGGCGGCATCAGCCGCACGCACGTTGCGCCCGGCGATCAGCGCGCGGTGACGAACGCGCGCAACTCGCGACCGAGCTTGGCCAGCGATTCGGCGTGCTGGTACATCATGTGCCCGGATTCGTAGTAGCTCATGCTCACGTTGCCGTGCAGATGCGGCTCCAGTCCGAGATGGTCGAAGGTGTACTCGGTGGCGAAGAACGGCGTGGCCAGGTCGAAGTAGCCGTTGGCGACGTGCGTGCGCAGGTGTGGATTGCGGCTCATGGCTTCGCGCAGGTCTTCGCCGGTGTTGGTGTAGCCACTGCTGCCCCACTTCCAGTTGCGGCCCGGCTCGCCGCTGAGGATCTCGTACTTGCGGCCGTCCTCGAACCTGAGTTGCCGGCGCACGTAGTCGTTCAGGGCTGCGGTGTAGGGACCGAGGATGGCGGTGTAGGACGGGTCGGCGTCGAAGCGCTCGCCGCCGGCATCACGATCGATGCCGATGTAGCGGCTGTCCAGACGACCGACGCTGCGACGCTGGTCGCGCAGCAGCTCCTTGGTGAACCGGAAGATCGGTACGCGCAGGTTGTTCTCGCGCACGAACGCCGCGCTGGTGCCGGTGTAGGCGGCGACGCGACGGGCGATTTCCTCGGCGCGATCGGCCGGCAGGCGGTCGCCCAGCATCAACGCGCTGGCGTAGTCACCTTCGGCGAAACGGCGCACCTCGTCCAGGAACGGCTCCAGCGCGGGCTTGGGCTGGATGCGACCGTGATACCAGGCCGTGGCGGCATAGGTGGGCAGGAACAGGATGTTCGGCAGGTCGTTGCCGGGCGTGAACCGTGCGGTCTGGAAGTTCAGGATGGATGAGATCAGCATCACCCCGTCAAAGAACATGCCCTCGTTGTTCTGCAGGTGATTGACCAGACCGGCCGCGCGGGTGGTGCCATAGCTTTCGCCGGCCAGGAACTTGGGACTGTTCCAGCGACCGTTCTCCTGGGTCCAGCGACGGATGAATTCCGCCACCGATTCCACGTCCTCCTTGACGCCGTGGAACTCGCTGGCCTTGGTCTCGCCCAGTGCGCGGCTGTAGCCGGTGCCGACCGGATCGATGAACACCAGATCGCTGACATCGAGCAGGCTGTGCTCGTTGTCGACCAGCTGGTAAGGCGCCGGCTGCGGCTGCACGGCATCGGCGAAGTTGACGCGCTTTGGCCCGATGATGCCCAGATGCAGCCATACCGAGGAGGAGCCCGGTCCGCCGTTGAACACGAACGTCACCGGACGCGTCGAACGCTCACCCGCCTCATCGCGCAGATAGGCGACATGGAAGATCTCGGCGCGCGGCTTGCCGCTTTCGGCGTCGCGCAATACCAGGGTTCCGGCGCTGACCGTGTATGCCAGCGACGCGCCATTGACCCGGGCGCGATGCCGGGTTTCGACCAGGCGGTCGGCGGCTTCGGGCTTGCTCTCCGTCGGCGCCGAATCCGCAGGCGTTTTGGCGTGGGACAGCGGCGTGAGCAGCAAGAGGAAAAGCGCGACCAGATAGCGACGCATCAGAACGACTCCGGGCAGGGTGGCGTGTTTATACGAGGCAGCCGCGGTCGCGGCAAGTCCGAACGTCGACGGATGAACCGGCGCGGGTCACCCGCAGATGCCCGAATGGCGTCGGCTCACAGCCACGATCGCCGGCACCGTCCGGCACGCAACAGCGAGCGTGGGCGCACTGACGATGCCGTCCACCGCGGGCCATGACCTTACCGGCCGGTGATCGACTGGTATGCTTTGCACCCTGGTTCCACTGCCGTCACCCATTGCCGGCACAGCCCGCCACCTTGCCTGATCCGGCCACAATGTCCCGCACCGACGCCCCGCCCGCCGATCGCGATCGCGCCACCATCGCCTTCATCGGCGGCGGCAACATGGCGCGCAGCCTGATCGCCGGCCTGCGCGAGCGCGGCTGGCCGCCACAGGCGCTGCGCGTGGTGGATCCCAACACGGACGCATTGGCGGCGCTGGCCCGCGACTACAGCGTCGACACGTGCGCCAACGCCAGCGACGCCGTCGCCGGTGCCCGCCTGGTCGTGCTGGCGGTGAAGCCGCAGGTCATGGCCGCCGTCTGCGCCGCGATGGCTCCCGCCATCGGCGATCAGCCCATCACCTTCGTCTCGATTGCCGCCGGCATCCGCAGTGACCAGCTTGATGCCTGGCTGGGTGGCGGGCGCGCCGTGGTGCGCAGCATGCCCAATACACCGGCGCTGCTCGGCGCTGGTGCTACCGGCCTCTATGCCAATGCGCGCTGCAGCGATGCCGATCGCGCGCTGGCCGAGCGAGTGCTTGGCGCTGTCGGCGTGACGGTGTGGATCGACGACGAAGCCCTGATGGATGCGGTCACCGCCGTGTCCGGTTCCGGACCTGCGTACTTTTTCCGCCTGATCGAGGCCTTGCAGGCCGCTGGTGAGGCGCAGGGACTCAGCGCCGGGGCTGCACGTGCCCTGGTCGTGCAGACCGCGCTGGGCGCCGCACGCATGGCCAGCGAATCCGGCGAGGATGCCGGCACACTGCGGCAACGCGTGACTTCACCAGGCGGTACCACCGCCGCTGCCATGCACGCCTTCGACGACGACCGCTTCGAGCAGGTCATCGACCGCGCCGTCGCGGCAGCCACTGAACGCGGCCGGGAACTGGCCGCGGGACAATCCTGAGGATCCGCAATGAACCATTTCGGCAATGCCGGCCAGTTCCTGATCGGCACCGTGTTCGGACTGGCCATGGTCGTGCTGCTGCTGCGCGTGCTGCTGCAGGCCTTCGGCGCCAACTTCTACAACCCGGTCTGCCAGTTCCTGCACAAGGCCACGCAACCGGCGGTCGGTCCGCTGCGCAAGGTGATTCCGCCGTATGGCCGGGTCGAACTGGCCGGCATCGTGCTGGTCTGGCTGCTGGCCATGCTGAAGTTCTGCGCGCTGGCTTGGGTGGTCGGTCAGGCGGCGCCGCCATTGCCGGCACTGCTGGTAGCCGGCCTCGCCGACGTTTTGTCGCTGCTGTTGTGGGTGATCTTCTGGACCCTGCTGGCCAGCGTCATCCTGAGCTGGATTCCGGTCGACAACCGCAATCCGGTGGTGCCGTTGATCTACCAGATCAGCGAGCCCTTGCTGAGGCCATTCCGTCGCGTGCTGCCGGACCTGCCGATCGACCTGTCGCCAATCCTGGCCATCCTCACGGTGCAACTGCTGCGACTGCTGGTGGTGAATCCGCTGTTTGAGCTGGCCGGTCGTCTGGCCCTGAGCTCGGCCATGTCGACCCCCGCGTGATGATCGCTGCGCTGCGCACCATCCGCTGCCGCTGGCTGACGAGCTGGATGGCCCTGCTGGCGTTCGCGTCACCAGCGTTGGCCGATGGCGAGCAGGTCCACGACGCCGACGGCTATCGCATCCACTACAGCGCCATTCCCAGCACCGCCATCGGCGAGAGTGTCGCGCGCCACTACGGCATCAGCCGCAACGACCGGAACGGACTGCTGACCGTGTCGGTCCTCCGCAAGGGCGAGACCGACGGCGATGAGCAGGCGGTACGCGCGCGTATCCAGGCCATCAGCCAATCGCTGATCGGTCAGCGCCAGACGATTTCGCTGCGCGAGGCGGGCAATGACGATTTCATTTCCTACATCGGCGAGTTCCGCATCCGTGGCGAGGAAACCTTGCGCTTCGAGCTGACCGTCCAACGAGAAGGCCACGGCGGGGCCATCCCGGTGCGCTTTCAGCAGCATCTGGTCGGCCGCTGACGTGTCATCGCAGTTCGGCGAGGAATCGAACGGCGTGGCAGCAGCGCTGGCGCATTTCTATCGCCATGCCGACGACAACGATGCCTACCTCGGCGGCAAGCGCCGACTGCGCAACGGCATCGACGAGATCGCCGCGATGTGGGAGAAGGTCCGGCATGCGGTCGCCGACGCCGGCGCCGTGCTGGACTGGGGTTGCCGGCATGGCGTGTTCGCGCGCCTGGCCCGTCTGGAGCTGGGTGAGCAAGCCGTGCTTGATGGCTGCGACCTGTGTCCGCCCGAACAGTACGCCGCGTTCCACACCGACATCAGCCTGCGCTACCAGACACTGACGCATCCCTGGCTGTTGCCCTACGCCGACCACCAGTTCGACGCCGTGCTCGCCGGCGGCACGCTGGAGCATGTCGCCAACGATGGCCAGTCGCTGCTGGAGCTGTGGCGCGTGCTGCGTCCCGGTGGCCGGCTGGTGATCACCCACCTGCCCAATGCCTGGTCGGCCAGCGAGTGGCTGTCGCGCCGATTCTGGCCGGAGCAGGCGCACCCGCGCCGCTATCGCCTGTCACGCGTCCGCCAGCGGTTGCTCGAAAACGGTTTCCTGCCGCTGACCTGGGGCTGGCACCAGATGCTGCCGGCCAGTCTCCCTGATGCCGAACAACGCCCGCGTCTGGCGCAATGGCTGGAGCGTGGGTACCGGCTCAATGGCGTGCTGGAGCGCATCTGGCCGATCAACCGGCTCGGTACCACGGTGTGGGTCGTCGCGGAAAAGCGCTCCGGGTTCTGATCGGTTGTTCCCGCTGGCCAAAGGCCAGCGCGCTGCGCGAAAGCACGACACCGTAACCCGGAAACCCTCATCGAAACCCGGACCCGTAGAGCCGGGCTTGCCCGGCTGCACAATCTCCAACGGGAACGCGCGTCGTCCCGGTCGCCAATGGAGCCAACTCCGCTCTACCGCAACGTTGCTAGCGGCGCTGGCCCCAGCGATGAATGATCGCAGCCAGCGCATCCACGCCATCGAACAGCGCCGCCGGGCCTGGCTGTAGGATCAGCGGCGACTTGACCTCGTGCAGCTCACCATCGCGCACCGCCGGCACATCCTGCCAGCCAGCACGCGCAGCGACCCGCTCCGGCCGAAACTTCTTGCCGCACCAGGAACCGATGATGATGTCCGGCGCGCGCCGCGCCGGTTCCCGCGGATCGGCGAGGATGCGGCCCTTGGCCAGCGACTGTGTCGCCAGTTCGGGAAACACGTCATCGCCACCGGCGATGCTGATCAGTTCCGACACCCAGCGGATGCCGCTGATGTTGGGCTCGTCCCATTCCTCGAAGTAGACGCGCGGCCGCCGTGGTAGTTGCGCCGAACGCGCCGCCACGGCGTCGAGATGGGCCCGGGCACGTTCGCACAGTTGCCGCGCCTTGTCGTCGACTCCGACCAGCGCGCCGAGCCGACGCATGTAGGCCAGAATGCCCTCGACGCTGCGGTGGTTGCTGATCCAGACCTCGACGCCGCGCCGGATCAGTTCAGCGGCAATGTCGGCCTGGATGTCGGAAAAGCCGATCACCAGGTCCGGCGCCAGCGCCTCGATCTCGTGCAGCTTGGCGCTGGTGAATGCCGACACCTTCGGCTTCTCCTTGCGCGCCTGAGTCGGCCGCACGGTGAATCCCGAGATGCCGACGATTCGCTCCTGCTCGCCGAGCAGGTACAGCGTCTCGGTGCTTTCCTCGGTCAGGCAGACGATGCGGCGCGGGAACGGATCGGACATGGAACTATGGTAGTGCCTGAGACGTCCTACTTTCCGGCCCACTGACTACCTTGAAGGTGAAGGATCATGCTCCGATTGATTCTGTCCACACTGGTGCTCGGCCTGACCAACTTGACGGCAGCGCCCAGCGCCGCAGCGGAACCTGCAGCCGATTCAGACCGGCTCAAGCAGCTCTTCCAAGAATACGAACGGGTTTTTGAGCGGCCCATGCGCGAGCTCCCTGCGGCACTCCGACCTGTCTACACGGCATTGTTCGGAAAGATGGCGTCGTCCGTTGCCATCTTGCCGACAGGCGATCTCCGACAGTTGTCCGAAGCAACCCAGTTCATGGCCTCGCTCGACGGCAACCGCCACTACCGCGAGATCTATCGATCAACCGTCGATGAATTGATCCGGCGCGACGAGATCGAGGACGCCGACCTTCACCGCCTGCACAACAACCTTGTCGACTGGCGTGACTTCGCGGCAGCGCGCACGGTCCGCCACAAGCACTCGACGATCGCCTTCAATGTCCCTCCCGAGGTCGTTTCCGACGGTCACGCCAAGGCTTCCACGAAACACTGGGTGTACCAGATCGATGTGACCCGTCACCGCATCACCGAGACTCCCCTGCGGTTCCCTGGCGGACGTCATCTGGTCGCCTTGATACACCCGGGCTGCCCTCATTCGCGCCGTGCGATTACGGCATTGTCCGACGATGTCGAACTGCGCGCAGCGATTGCCGGCAAGGTGACGTGGTTGAGCTCACCCGACAGCATCCGTCACCTCTCGCACTTCCAGGAATGGAATCGCGAAAACCCCGATTTCCAGATCGTCATTCCTGTCGACCCCTGGGACTGGGATTTCATCGACGTTTGGGGCTTCCCGATTTTTCTGGTGCTGGAGAACGGACGCGTGGTCGAGCAGCTGCAGGGCTGGCCGGCCGACAATGGAACACGTGACAGACTGGTGGCCTTGTTTGCGAGTCCGTCTTGACGTGATCTAAAACGCTGACAAACCACACGGTGCATCACCACATGGAACACCATGTCCGCGTAGTATCAAGCCTTTCTGAGCTGCAAGTGAGGAAGCAAACCGACACCGAATCCAAGCGCGCCCTGCGCTGGTTTTCTGAGCTGCCTGTGCGGCAGCGAACAGCCGCACGCCGGCCACGCGCTGACTGCGCCATTTCTGAGCTGCCTGTGCGGCAGCGAACTGGAGCCAATTAATCTTGTTACGGGTCTTCCCTTTCTGAGCTGCCTGTGCGGCAGCGAACGCCGAGGCCAGAGGTCTACTCGGAGCCGCGAATTTCTGAGCTGCCTGTGCGGCAGCGAACTGTGAGGGCGGGCCGAGCTTGCACCATGTGCCTTTCTGAGCTGCCTGTGCGGCAGCGAACCAATTGGTGCCCGCTCATATCCTGGCTTGGATTTTCTGAGCTGCCTGTGCGGCAGCGAACCCTCGGTTGCGGGCGCTGGGCGTCGTGCTGCTTTTCTGAGCTGCCTGTGCGGCAGCGAACCGATCGCGCAACGAACCCTGGCGGCGCCGGATTTTCTGAGCTGCCTGTGCGGCAGCGAACCCGAGCGCCGCGCGACGACGCTGCCGATTCTCTTTCTGAGCTGCCTGTGCGGCAGCGAACAGGTCGTGCGCCAGATTCGCAAGCGCCTCGACTTTCTGAGCTGCCTGTGCGGCAGCGAACGCGAAGCCCCTCCTCCTTGCACTTCTGGAGCATTTCTGAGCTGCCTGTGCGGCAGCGAACGCATCCGAGACTTGCTCGCTCCGTTCTTTACCTTTCTGAGCTGCCTGTGCGGCAGCGAACCACTGTGCTGGCTGATCGTGCTCGCCGCCTTCTTTCTGAGCTGCCTGTGCGGCAGCGAACGACAAGTTCGCCCCGGAGGCGCACCGGTTCCATTTCTGATCTGCCTGTGCGGCAGCGAACTCTGTCAGACACGCTCGGCTACGACCGCAACTTTTCTGAGCTGCCTGTGCGGCAGCGAACGCGAGGTGCGCGGTGACGCCTGAAACCTGCCTTTTCTGAGCTGCCTGTGCGGCAGCGAACAACATGGGCGCCGAAGTCAGTGCCACCGAGCATTTCTGAGCTGCCTGTGCGGCAGCGAACCGACATCGATCGCGCTCGACGTGCCTGGAATTTTTCTGAGCTGCCTGTGCGGCAGCGAACCGCCGGCGGTGTTCACCTTCAGCACCGGTGGTTTTCTGAGCTGCCTGTGCGGCAGCGAACATCGCGCCCACCGTGCCGTCGGCGAGGATAGCTTTCTGAGCTGCCTGTGCGGCAGCGAACGTTTTCGGATTGACCCAGTCGGTTTACGCGCATTTCTGAGCTGCCTGTGCGGCAGCGAACGACTGGCTGCGCTGGGTGCGGCCCAGCTCATTTTTCTGAGCTGCCTGTGCGGCAGCGAACGGAAATTCCGGATAGTTCGTTCAGGCGCAGCGCTTTCTGAGCTGCCTGTGCGGCAGCGAACAGCGTCATCTTCGATTCGCTGGTCAAGAACATTTTCTGAGCTGCCTGTGCGGCAGCGAACGACCCCGATGTTAAAGACAGCGTGATCGAACGTTTCTGAGCTGCCTGTGCGGCAGCGAACAAACCGATTGTCCGGCCGCGATTCTCGCGGATTTTCTGAGCTGCCTGTGCGGCAGCGAACGCGACAGTACGCGGCGAGCCTCACGCCTCATTTTTCTGAGCTGCCTGTGCGGCAGCGAACGCGTTCCCGTAGCCGTTGATGCGGACGCGATCTTTCTGAGCTGCCTGTGCGGCAGCGAACGAGTTCGCCCTCGTCAAGGTCAAGCGTTTCGATTTCTGAGCTGCCTGTGCGGCAGCGAACCCAGCCCACGTTCGTTCGTGCCGGCACGAGGATTTCTGAGCTGCCTGTGCGGCAGCGAACTGCGCGTCCCACTCGCGGCGCAACTCCCGATGTTTCTGAGCTGCCTGTGCGGCAGCGAACTGTGTCGGGGCGCCGCTGTCTGGACCGCAATCTTTCTGAGCTGCCTGTGCGGCAGCGAACTGACCAGATACCAGTTCGTCGACGGCCGGTTCTTTCTGAGCTGCCTGTGCGGCAGCGAACTTGTTACAGCGGGCGGAATCCCACGGCGGCGGTTTCTGAGCTGCCTGTGCGGCAGCGAACTGCACGGTGCTCATGATTGCCGGCCTCGTGCTTTTCTGAGCTGCCTGTGCGGCAGCGAACTGCGCACGAACAGCGGCGTGATGAGCATCGAGTTTCTGAGCTGCCTGTGCGGCAGCGAACCACGACCTTGCCGCCGATCTCGCCTACTGCCATTTCTGAGCTGCCTGTGCGGCAGCGAACTTCCCGACCGGCGTGCCCGGTCTGTTCCGCACTTTCTGAGCTGCCTGTGCGGCAGCGAACCTGCTTCGAGACGTGCAGCACGGTGCCTTCCGTTTCTGAGCTGCCTGTGCGGCAGCGAACTCGCTGTCGTTCAATGCGAGTGCGGGTGCCGGTTTCTGAGCTGCCTGTGCGGCAGCGAACATATCGGCCATGGTCAGGCTCCTGGTTGTGCATTTCTGAGCTGCCTGTGCGGCAGCGAACCTGCAGCTGAAGAAACTGCGGTTCGCAGACGTTTTCTGAGCTGCCTGTGCGGCAGCGAACGTCGCCGTTCCCGGCTCGATGCCGCCGACGGTTTTCTGAGCTGCCTGTGCGGCAGCGAACGGCACAGCCGCAGGGGCGGGCACGGTGCTTGTTTTCTGAGCTGCCTGTGCGGCAGCGAACAGGGAGCAACTTCAACCGGCCGATGCCGAGCCTTTCTGAGCTGCCTGTGCGGCAGCGAACTCCACGATCAGGCAACGGATGCCGTCGAGCTTTTTCTGAGCTGCCTGTGCGGCAGCGAACGGCCTGCTGGTGGTCGACTCCACCAGCCGCAATTTCTGAGCTGCCTGTGCGGCAGCGAACCAGACGGCGTAGTGCATGGATCAGCCCAACTTTTTCTGAGCTGCCTGTGCGGCAGCGAACGGTCTGGCTCCGGTGGGGGTGGTGGATTGGCATTTCTGAGCTGCCTGTGCGGCAGCGAACGCGTAGAGCGGCTCGATCACTGCGCCCGCAAATTTCTGAGCTGCCTGTGCGGCAGCGAACCATCCGCTTTCCGTTGTCTCCGATGGCAAACCTTTCTGAGCTGCCTGTGCGGCAGCGAACTAGCCGGCGTTCCTCGTCGGCCGTCAATCGCCTTTCTGAGCTGCCTGTGCGGCAGCGAACGCCGACCCGCGCATGGCCGTTGAGACCGCGCATTTCTGAGCTGCCTGTGCGGCAGCGAACGGTGATCCGCTCGACGGCTAGCGTTGCCAACATTTCTGAGCTGCCTGTGCGGCAGCGAACCAGTATTCGCATGGCACGCCGGCAGGGCTTGGTTTCTGAGCTGCCTGTGCGGCAGCGAACGCGCGCAGTTCGTCCGGGCTACTGCACCCAATTTCTGAGCTGCCTGTGCGGCAGCGAACAACCCGAGTGGTGTCAGCTGATGCCGCTGATTTTTCTGAGCTGCCTGTGCGGCAGCGAACTGTCCGCCATTCACTTGCTTGGGCGCATCAATTTTCTGAGCTGCCTGTGCGGCAGCGAACTCAGGCAACACGCTTTGCCGGCTTGATCTGGATTTCTGAGCTGCCTGTGCGGCAGCGAACCGTCGCTCATGCTCTCAGCCCTCGCGGGATGGTTTCTGAGCTGCCTGTGCGGCAGCGAACTTGTCACAGCGGCCGTCATGGCCGAGGACCTCTTTCTGAGCTGCCTGTGCGGCAGCGAACCGCGCCGGCGACGAGCTGTCGCCCTGGTTCTGTTTCTGAGCTGCCTGTGCGGCAGCGAACGCTATCGCCTGGCCGAGCGCCTGGCCTGCCACTTTCTGAGCTGCCTGTGCGGCAGCGAACGTCCCGGGCTTGTGAACATTCGTGATCTCGGATTTCTGAGCTGCCTGTGCGGCAGCGAACCTCTCCGCCGGCGAAAACGTCATGTGGGTCGCTTTCTGAGCTGCCTGTGCGGCAGCGAACGCAGTGCTATGCCGCGTGGCGGCGCCCCCGGATTTCTGAGCTGCCTGTGCGGCAGCGAACCTGCGCGAACAGCACGACGACCTGCGCAGCCTTTTCTGAGCTGCCTGTGCGGCAGCGAACCGCACGAACAGGAGGCTTGGCCTTCATGTTTTTTTCTGAGCTGCCTGTGCGGCAGCGAACGAAGCACGCGCTGCCTGGGCCGAGAAGCGCAATTTCTGAGCTGCCTGTGCGGCAGCGAACCCAATCCCCAGCCTGGATCACTACTTCAACCCTTTCTGAGCTGCCTGTGCGGCAGCGAACCACCCGAAACAACTTTGATCGGCGTGCGATCCTTTCTGAGCTGCCTGTGCGGCAGCGAACGTTGAAGTCACCCTCGCGCAGCGCCCGGAACTTTTCTGAGCTGCCTGTGCGGCAGCGAACTTGCGGATCAGGGTGAATGCGTCCCCGATGGTTTTCTGAGCTGCCTGTGCGGCAGCGAACGTGCTGGCGCTGGCGGTGATGGGCATCAACCATTTCTGAGCTGCCTGTGCGGCAGCGAACCCCAACCATTCGCGGGCGCCTCCGGGGCGTTTTTTCTGAGCTGCCTGTGCGGCAGCGAACAGGGAGAACCGTGGTGGGCGGTGTGCAACGGCTTTCTGAGCTGCCTGTGCGGCAGCGAACTACGCGAAGCGCTACCCGCGCAAGACGGTGAATTTCTGAGCTGCCTGTGCGGCAGCGAACCCACCCGAAGCCGCGGCGGTGCGAGCCGCCGCTTTCTGAGCTGCCTGTGCGGCAGCGAACACCGGGCGCTGGCGCGTCAACCGATCCTCGATTTTCTGAGCTGCCTGTGCGGCAGCGAACTCAGGATCAAGCGGGTCTTCGGGCGCCTCACCTTTCTGAGCTGCCTGTGCGGCAGCGAACCATCCGAGGATCAATCGGGCAGTCCTCCCAGCTTTCTGAGCTGCCTGTGCGGCAGCGAACATACCGATCACCACGGCGAGAACGCCGACGATTTTCTGAGCTGCCTGTGCGGCAGCGAACATGGAAACCGCCGCACTCGACACCGCCCGCCTTTTCTGAGCTGCCTGTGCGGCAGCGAACGCTCAGCCAGGGCCAGCAGCTCGCGTTCCTCGTTTCTGAGCTGCCTGTGCGGCAGCGAACCCAGACCGCATGGGTCGAATGAACCCCGACCATTTCTGAGCTGCCTGTGCGGCAGCGAACTTCAACACCATTTCCGCGACGAAACCGATCTGTTTCTGAGCTGCCTGTGCGGCAGCGAACGATCTGCGTGCCCACCCAGCCGCTGCCGGGCATTTCTGAGCTGCCTGTGCGGCAGCGAACTTGGTCAGGTCCTTGAACGAACCGATCTCGAATTTCTGAGCTGCCTGTGCGGCAGCGAACCGCGCACGTTCTATCTCAACAACTTTACGAACTTTCTGAGCTGCCTGTGCGGCAGCGAACGGCCTCAAGGGCAGCGAATACGCGCCCTACGTTTTCTGAGCTGCCTGTGCGGCAGCGAACTCGAGCACCTCGCGCATGCGACTATCGGCCACTTTCTGAGCTGCCTGTGCGGCAGCGAACACGGCGATCATCGCGACAAGATCGCGGCCGGTTTTCTGAGCTGCCTGTGCGGCAGCGAACAAAATCCCGCCATCGAATCTGGCCGGCAAACATTTCTGAGCTGCCTGTGCGGCAGCGAACCCGATCGGTCTCGGCCCGCGCTGGACCGACCTTTTCTGAGCTGCCTGTGCGGCAGCGAACGGTCGACGGTGCGCAGGCGCACGATCAGCTCGTTTCTGAGCTGCCTGTGCGGCAGCGAACACCAACGCGCCGGGCCTGTGGGGTCGCAACGTTTTCTGAGCTGCCTGTGCGGCAGCGAACCCGCCCCTGTTGCGCTACGAATGTCCGGATCATTTCTGAGCTGCCTGTGCGGCAGCGAACGTGAGCCGCTCGGGCTTCATCAATCTCATGTTTTTCTGAGCTGCCTGTGCGGCAGCGAACGCAAACGCGGAAACGACCCAACGCCCAATAGCTTTCTGAGCTGCCTGTGCGGCAGCGAACGCGCTAAGTGGGCGGACGCACCGACCTGCGAATTTCTGAGCTGCCTGTGCGGCAGCGAACGGTTGTCGAACGGTGATGGCGACGACACAGCATTTCTGAGCTGCCTGTGCGGCAGCGAACTGGAAGGGCCTCACCTGCGAATACTTCGACCATTTCTGAGCTGCCTGTGCGGCAGCGAACGGAAAACACGATCAGATCGATGTCCATCCGCATTTCTGAGCTGCCTGTGCGGCAGCGAACGACAGCGCGGCGGCGGTATCGGCCGCCTGCATTTTCTGAGCTGCCTGTGCGGCAGCGAACTTGGTTCCGGGCTGGGGTGATCGGTTCCGGGGTTTTCTGAGCTGCCTGTGCGGCAGCGAACCGGCTCAGGTGGAGGCGGTGGATTCGCGGGCGTTTCTGAGCTGCCTGTGCGGCAGCGAACGACCGCTCCCGGCGATGCCCGCAGGTTCACCGTTTCTGAGCTGCCTGTGCGGCAGCGAACAGAACGGATGTCAGTACGAAAGCCGCGTCGCATTTCTGAGCTGCCTGTGCGGCAGCGAACAGCTCGGGGACCAGCTCAGGGGCCAGCTCGGGTTTCTGAGCTGCCTGTGCGGCAGCGAACGGCTCCGGTCTGCGTCCGCGAACCGTCGAGTTTTTCTGAGCTGCCTGTGCGGCAGCGAACCCGCTCTGCATGACGAAACCAACGTCGGGACTTTTCTGAGCTGCCTGTGCGGCAGCGAACCCCTTCCCACTTCTCGGCGATGTCCGGGTCGATTTCTGAGCTGCCTGTGCGGCAGCGAACCGTCAAGCCTGGGCGTATCACGACGGCGAGAATTTCTGAGCTGCCTGTGCGGCAGCGAACCCGCCGTTGTCGGCGGTGTCCTGACCCGGCCATTTCTGAGCTGCCTGTGCGGCAGCGAACGCGATCTGTCCGGTGGCATGACGTGTCAGAACTTTCTGAGCTGCCTGTGCGGCAGCGAACATTGGTTGGCTGGTCGTCATCGCGGCGTCGATTTTCTGAGCTGCCTGTGCGGCAGCGAACGTCAAGGGCCGGATTGCGATGATGGCGATGATTTTCTGAGCTGCCTGTGCGGCAGCGAACCTGCCATCGTCGGTGTTCTCGCCGTCGTGATCTTTCTGAGCTGCCTGTGCGGCAGCGAACGCTGGCAAGCGGCGCTTGCGCAACGCCTGGCATTTCTGAGCTGCCTGTGCGGCAGCGAACGCGTTCATCGCGCAGCGCCTGGCGGAGTCGCATTTCTGAGCTGCCTGTGCGGCAGCGAACAAAGAGGACGTGGTAGTGCGGGACAAGAGACTTTTTCTGAGCTGCCTGTGCGGCAGCGAACCCCGTCGGATCGCCCAACAACGCACCGCCATCTTTCTGAGCTGCCTGTGCGGCAGCGAACGTTCGATCCCCGTGCGGTTCGCCACTCAATGGTTTCTGAGCTGCCTGTGCGGCAGCGAACGCGTACTTGCGGCGCAGCCTGTCGGCGGTCTTTTTCTGAGCTGCCTGTGCGGCAGCGAACGGACAACTAGGTTAAACACCCGAGTCTTGTATTTTCTGAGCTGCCTGTGCGGCAGCGAACGGCAACTACAACACGCTCAACTATCCCATCGATTTCTGAGCTGCCTGTGCGGCAGCGAACGTGGCGCTGGCGCTGACAGTCGGTGCGGCCACTTTCTGAGCTGCCTGTGCGGCAGCGAACACCATGTCGTCAAGCCAGACGGGCGTTTCTGCTTTCTGAGCTGCCTGTGCGGCAGCGAACACAGCGAGGTGTTCACGCCCAGTGCCGCTGGCTTTCTGAGCTGCCTGTGCGGCAGCGAACATGCAGCAGGCCGGCAACGGCGCTGCGGTGCTTTTCTGAGCTGCCTGTGCGGCAGCGAACTAGAGCCAAATCGAGCTAGATGATTGTATTTTCGATTGAACCAGCGAAAAAGCGCGCACACCCCAATCTTCCGGGGTGTGCGCAGGTTGCTCATTTTCAAAGAGCTTTCTGACCCCTCCGAAAAAAAGGGTCAGAACCAGGGAACGGTACCGCCCTCGCCCAGGCCGTAGGTGTTGAAGCGCCCCTCGGCGGGCTCGGAGCGAAGCGGTCCGAGTTCGACAAACAGGCAGTACGGCTGACCGGTGCTCAGGCTGCGCAGGTGCACGTAGGGCAGAGTCGGCTTCTCCGTCGCGGAATCGGGAATGGCGCTCGCGGCCTGCTCGGCGGTTTCGCCCTTGCGCTTCATTCGGCGGCGACGCAGGCGGTCGACGTTGCTCTTGAACTGCCGCCGTGCCACACGACGATGCGATGCGTCATCAGGCGCGGCAGCGATGTCGGTGCTGCGTACATGATCACGCACGCCACGCAGCCAGTCGCCAGCCAGAAACGCTTGCAGCACGGTTTCCGGCCCGTGCAGGCGTAGCGTGTCGCCGAGGCTGCGCGGAATCACGCTGTACTGCGGGAAGCTGACGCCGATGCTGTCCAGCCGCTGCTGTGCCAGTGCCCGATGCAGGCGGTCGTACAGTGCCCCGAACAGGGGAGCCACGCCGGTTTCCGCATCGGGCACGACGGTGAGGTCCACGTAGTGCGTGGTCATGATCTCAGCCCGCCTCGCCGAACACACCGCCACGGATCAGGGTAGCGATGACGAAGTGCTGCTGCGGCAGGTCCGGCGCGTTGTCCTTGAGAATCCAGCCATCGAGAAGGTTGTAGAAATCGAGCTTTTCCTTCGGCTGCCGCCATGCCTTGCCTTGCGTGGTGACCGAGCCATACGGTTCGACCGCAATCGGCCCGTTGTCATCGGCGCCGGTGTACCAGGTGTCGATGGTGCGCAGGGCGTTGCCGATCTTCTGCGAGTGGATGGCGGCTACGCCGCTCACGTCATACAGCGTCTTGCTCTTGTCGGCGCGCCCGCGGTCCAGGATGAGTTCCTGCGAGGGAAACACCTCCTGCCCTGCGCCGACGCGCACGAAAGCCGTGATCTGCAACAGCACATGCGCCTTGCCTGCGAGGCCCTGTCCGATGACGCCGGCCAAGGCATCGACGGACTCGACCTCACCGGCGGGAACGGCAAGATCGCGCATCGAATGCGCCAGAGCATCGAAGGTCCAGCTGGCAACGGCCTTGCCGTCCTTCAGATGCGCGACCTGCACCTCAACCTGCTCGGCGCCGATCCGGTTGCGCCACAGGAAACGACCGCTGGCCAGATTGCTGGCATAGCGACGCGCCAGCTCGCCGAAGCCCTGCGCCTGCACGTAGGTGCCGACGGTCGCGATCAGCTTGGCGCGATAGGCAGCGTCGTTGCAGGCGGATGGTTCACCGGTGCCACCGAGCACACGCAGGGTGAACTGCACCTTGAGCGTGTCCGCATCAGCCGGCAGTGCCGCCACATCGACCGTCTGCAGGTTGGGATTCTGGATGGCGGCATCGAGCTTGGCGGGGTCCTGGCCCGTGGTCTTGAGTCGGTTGGAGATGGTGCCGCGAACGGATTTTTCGCGAAGCTGCACTGGTTTCCATGCCTCGGATTTGTCGCGAGCAGCCCAATCGCCTGCGAAAAACAAGGCATCGGACGGGTCGAGCTTGCGCTCGAAGGCGAGCACGGAAGCGGTCTTGGTGACTTGCGTATTCATGATGAGATTCCTTTGATCGATCGTGATGTTCGACAGGTCTGGCTCAGGCCTGCGCATCGGCAGGCGGTGGTGTGTAGTCGTTGCGACAGCGATACAGGGCTTCGTCGGGTCGGCTGTCGGAGTACCAGAGCATTTGCCTGGGTGAACGCAGACGATGCGTACCCACCCACTCGCCCACCGAATACAGGCTTTCCACGAAGCGAAACGGTGTACTGGCATCGCGTGCGTTGCGGACACTGCCTGCGGGCTGCAGCTCGGACAGCGCGCCGTAACCGACCGGGATCGGAACAATCCAGCCATCGCCTTTTTGCCGGTTGCTCCGCCAGGCACCCTGGCCGCCGTTGGCATCCGGGTCATGGCGCCATTCGATCCTTGACAGCGACAGCCAGGCATCGAGGCGGGTGGCATCAGGTTGGTTCGCGTGCAATGCCTTCCAGCGCCCTTCGATCAAGCCATCGCGCGCAACCAGCGCAGAACCGGGCAGGAGGCGCACGCAGGCCTTGCGAAACGCTTTCTTGCGATCGTCAGCATCACCCGTCAAGTCGACCAGCCAAGGTCGTTGGCGCCCCTGTCCTGCACGCTCGGAGGGCACCACCGTGCCGCCAGCCACGCGCAGGCCAGCCACCAGGTCGGCGATAGCCGCCACGTCGGCGTCGCGCTGCTCCACGCCCCAGTCGCTGGCATTCAAGGCGAGCACCAGGCTCACATCGAGATGGATACGCCCTTCCTCGACGATCGCCGCCGTTGCGCCGGTCTTGTCCACTGGATTGCGGGTCAGGCGGAACGCCTTGACGAAACTGCCATCTGTAGTCTGTTCCTGCCAGCCATGGCTGACCACGCCGACAGCGCCGAACGCCACGCGATCAATGCCGGCAGCTACAGCCTTGCGTTCCAGCGCCCACATCAGTCCGAGGAAGGCCGTCATCGACGGGAAGCCATGCGTCAACGGACTGGAGATGGCATTGGCGTTCTGAACACGCAAGCGCGGCAACACCAGCAGGTGCGTGAAATCGGGACAGGCGCTCATACTGCACCTCCCGCCGCCCGCCGCTGCATCGGCACCGGCCACGCAACATCGATGATGGCCTCACCCGCCCAGTGTTTACGCTCCGGTATCGAGACATCGACCAGGCCAGCCGCACGCAGGCGGGCGTTCAGCCAGTCGCCGAAGCTTCCGGCAACTTCATCCGCCCAGTTGCCGAGGTGGTAGTCGGCGTTGAACGCCAGATCCTCCGACTGCCAATGCGGATGTTGCGGATCATCGCGCACCGGCAACTCGGAGCGATCCGGATCCAGCCAGAGCTGTTCCCAGCGCGGCAGCTGGCATTGCGGATCGCGCGTCCAACCCACCGGATACTGCCCACGCACCGCCGCGCCGAACATAGCCATCTCCTGCGCGATCGCCTGTTCAAGCATTTCGCGGTGCTGACGGGTTTCCATGGTCGGTGCGGGATCGCCGTCCAGGAAGTCGCTCAGTGCCCGCACCAGCTCGCGGATGCCGCCAAACCAGATCAGGCTCTCGAACACGGATTCCTGCTTGAACAGGTTCAGCCCGCTGGGCTGCCATGCTGGCGGCGGTAGCGAGGCCAGCAGGTAATTGACGCCGCCACGCTCACTATTGAGCTGACTGATGTTCTGCGGCTTGGTGCCCCCGAGCTTGCGTGCCACCAGATTGCGATAGTCGCGATAAGGCGCCTCGAAGGGCTTTTTCTCTCGAAAGGCCTGGCGTGCCTCCTTGTTGACCTCACCAAAACGCGTACCCTGGATGTCGGCATGCACCGCATGGGCCAAGGCGCTGGAGAACAGCGGTTGCAGCAGATGGTAGTTTGCGTCGTCCAGCGGATCACCGCCGACCAGCCAGTACACCTGCTTGGCCATCGGGTGCGTGGTCGGCTCAGCCGCCGGACGCACCAGCGCGGCAAACGCCGACATCCACTCGGTGGCGACGGCGCCGTCATCGGACAGCGCCGACTTGAGGTCGGCATCCTCCGACTGCATCCAGTCCAGCAGGCGCCGACCGTCGACCTCGGTTTTCAGGAACTTGAAAACATCCAGCGCAGCTGCGTTGCCAACCACATCCTCGGCGAAATCCTCGCCCAAGAGATGACTGCCGATTTCAGCATGCTGCGGCAAGCTTCCAGGCGCGACGTGCAGGCTGCTGCCACGCGCATCAGGATGCGTGGCCTTGAGCACATGGGTGACCGCCTGGATCTGACCGACCCGACGGGCCGCGTCGGCCAGCCAAGTGTCGTGCTCGTACCTGGCCGCCGCTCCGGGTTCATCGTCCTTGCCTTTGAGCTTGGCTTCGCGCCGCGCTTCGATGAAGTTCGCGATGGCCTCGCGGAAAACTCGACTTCTTTCGGTCATTCCCTATCCCCTCCCGTGGACTGGTATCTCCGTTTGTAGACAAAGCACATCTCATCGGCTGCGACGCACAGAGGCACTCGCTGATGACATCACCATTCTGCCGGTGCTATTTTAGCATCCGATGGTGTGATAGTTGATGCTGAACAAGCAGCTCAGAAAGATGGTGTGATTGTTGAACGAACTCGTCCGCTGCTGCGCAAGCAGCCGCTGGCCTCCGGCAGTGATTACAATGCATGCATTGCAGTCACTACCGGAGGTCCTCTCATGGCTACCATGACCATTCGCAATCTCGATGACGACGTGAAGGCGCGCCTGCGCGTGCGGGCGGCGCAGCATGGGCGCTCGATGGAAGAGGAAGCCCGAAACATCCTGCGGGCGGCTCTAACGGACCAGCGGCCAGCCGCGACCGGCGCGGCGCTGGTAGCCGATATCCGGGCGCTGGTGGAGCCACTGGGCGGGATCGAATTCAAACTCCCGCCACGTTCGCCGATGCGCGAACCACCTGACTTCAGCAACCCGGAGTACGGCGAGAACGACCGGTGATCGTGCTCGATACCAACGTCATCTCCGAACTGTTTCGGCCTGATCCGAACGCGGATGTCATGGCATGGTTGACGGCGTGCCCGGCAGACGAGCTGTTTACCACGGCGATAACGCGCGGCGAGTTGCTGTTCGGCGCCCACATCCTCCCAGCCGGCCAGCGCAGGGAAGCCTTGCTGTCCGGCTTGTTGCGGATCTTCGACGTGCGCTTTCCGAACCGTGTGCTGCCCTATGACGAAGCAGCCGCCGATGCGCATGCCGAGATCGCCGCCGAGCGTCGAACACAAGGCCGACCGACCAGCCAAGCCGACCTGATGATCGCCGGCATCGTGCGCGCGCATGACGCCACCTTGGCGACCCGCAATGTGCGGGATTTCGAAGATTGTGGCATCACGCTGGTCGACCCTTGGCATTGATACCTGTCCTCAATGCCGCGTCGTGAAGCCGAGCCACGAATCCCAGTTCCAGGCGAGGCTGTTGCCCAGCGGGACCTCCACGGCGGTGAACTTGCACGCCGCATCGCGTAGCGGCAAGTCTTCGGCTTCGGCCAGCTCGCGCACACGCTCAAGCAATTGCGGCAATTCCATTGCAACCCAGGGTTCGACGCCGGGCGTTCGATTCAGCAGCATCGGATAGACGGTGGCCTGCACATACGGGTCCTTGCCAGCCTGTTCAAGCTGGTGCTCCACCCGATGCGCGATCAATGTTTCCTCTTCCTCGTCCGGCAGGAACACCAGCGTCAGGTCTGGCAGTGTGTCTTCGCGAAAGGGCTGTTGCTGCGGCAAAACCCCGAGCAATGTGGCCTGCGGAAACTGCCAGCTCAGCGCGGCCAACTCGCGCTGGAATTGCCAAGACGCTGCCCGGGGGCGCTGGCGACTGCGGCCCGATGCGGAAGCATCGGCCGAGATCGACGTGGATTCGGACTTCGGCACCGGCCGCATCGCGGCCTCCATCCGCACATGCTCCAGATCGACCCAGTGGTTGTTGGGTTGTCGTTCTGATGCAGGGCGCGACCAGATGCGCGGCAAGGCATCGATGCGCTGGCCATTAGCATCGGGCCAGATGACCCCCAGGCGATGCGAGGCAAGCAGGAACCGGTCGTCATCCTCGAAGCCGGGCCGGCGAAAGGCCGGCTTTCGTGGATCGGCATTTTCCAGCGCCTTCAGATTGGTCTCGAGCACCACCAGATTGGGCGCACCGGGCGGACTACGTCGATGCCGCTGGATGCGCCCGGCAAGCTGGATCAGTGAACGCATAGAGGAAGGTTCCGCCACGGCCCAGTCCGCGCACCAGTCCCTGCCCACTTCGCATACTGGTGAGGCAAGCACGATGAAGACATGCTCGCACCCCGGCGCCGCGTCGATTGCCGCACGCATGGATGGATGGCGCCAGAGCGTTTCGGGTCGGCGGCGATCGAACACCGAATCCAGAACTGCTTCGATGGCTGAGCGTTGCGCCAGCGGAAAGCGGGCGTGATATACACACAGATGAATGCGCAATCCTTCTGGCGCCCCCAGCCGGTGCAGTCCGCGAGCAACATCGATGATCGGTTCGACGTGGGCCATGCGCACGATGCCGCGGCTGATGCGCTGACCGGTCACGGCATCTGTTTCCGCATGCGCGACATGCAAGTGCAGTGCAGCCTCACGCACCTTCCCCGCAAATTCACGGCGTATCGTTTCGCGCTTCTCGTTGGCAGAAATGCCGAGCGGCCGCAGCTGAACGATGCGCAAGGGCGTTTGCGACTCCAACCGAACCATGCGCCGGTCAACGAACTGTGCGTGCGCGTCCGCAAATGAGGTGCTATCCGCGCAGTGCTTCACGAGCGGCACGCTGAACTCGTCCACCCACAGACAGGGCACCGTGATGGCGACATCAGTACGCCCACCATCGTTTCCGCGATTCCGCCGGTACAGTCGACGCCCGGCCTGGTAAGACAGAAACATCCCCTCGACCAGAGCAGGCGGCAGTGTCGCTGACGACAAGACCACCCGCGCCCCAAGCATGCCCGCCCAATGCACCAGGCGGGTCAATGTGGGCAGATCATCAAGGTCATAGTCGTCCAGCTCGTCCAGCACGAGATCGCTGCTCATCAGGCGCAGCATCGGCGCGATCTGTCGGCCTGCACGAAGGGATTCTGTGGCAGGTGCCAGATGATCGACGGTGCACACCAGCATCGGCGCCGACAGCAGCCGGCGAATGTCAGGATCGACAAGCGCCCGCGACAGCAGGGGATGATCCGCCACCACACCGTCGTACAGGACGTGACTGTCCTCCTCCAGCAAGGACTGCACCGATGCCGACCCTTGCGCCTCCGCCTGGCGCTCATGGAATTCGAACAGCTTCCGGTTGGCGGCACCACCCACCAGAACAGCCAACTCGTCATCACCCAGATGAAGGTCTTGGCGATAGCTGCGACCAGTCTGCAGCGTGAGTGTGCGCAAACCCAGTGCGTAGCTGGCACGCAACCCGCGCTGGGAATCAGCCAATGCATAGAGAAGGCGCGCATTGGCCAAGGTCTTTCCGCAACCCGTCGATGCCATGTTGACGATGAAGGCGCCGTTTTCGTCGGCCGATTCACGAATGCCTACAGCCGCATCGAATGCTTTGTCTTGCCACGAAAAGCGTGTGTCGGCACTACGTTTGCGCAAGCCACGGTGATTGGCAAGACGCGGCAGATGGCGCTCGAAGCCGGGCAATGCATGAGCGATCAGCCCGGCGTCGTGATTGACGCCGAGCAAGTGCTCCAGCAGCGATTGCCTGGGCAGGTTGCGACCGTGACGATCTCGCCGCGTGTTGGCGAACAGCGTTTGACCCTCGCGCGCAAATGGCCGTCTTGCAGCGACTGGTAGGCCGCCGCCATCGACACCGAGGCTTGAGTAGTGATGATCGGCCAGCATCAGGCACAGGCGCGCCAGATGCATGACATACGCATTATCGAGCCAGTCGCTTGAGCGTCGCCCACGCAGCTGACAGAGTTTTTGGGCGACACGCGAGACCTGCTTTCGCCAGACCGGAGCTGTCACCGGCAACTCGCCAGCCATCGTCCAGTAGGGCTCGAACATGGCGGGGTCCAACTTCTGTTCAACCTCGTTCCATCCGTGGGTAATGTTGGCCAGCGGCCGCTCCAGCCAAGCCTTTTCAAACCCGCGCGCTTTTGTACCAATCCGTGCCTGAGTACCGTCTTTCTTCCAGGCGGGAACAACCGGCAAACGATGGTGGCTGACCACCAACCAGGCGATTGCGGCAGCGAGTGGCGCTCGTTCGCTCAGATCACGAAACGGATGGGCGCCGATTCCGGCGTCATACCCATCGCGCAGAAATCGCCCCATCGCGATCCACATCGTGGCATCGGTACAGGATTCGTCCGACAGACGTGCCAACCATCGCTCGTCATCATCCTCACCCACAAAAGCCAGGAACAGGCGCAGAGAGGCCCATTCATGGCGGACGAGGTTACGTTCGACGCGTCTGCCTTGCAGTCGCTCCTGAAATGCGACGGTGGCCTTCCCGAGATCGTGAAGCAGCGCGGCAAGCTGTGCGAACAGCCGAATATCCTCGACTGTGTGCCAGTCATTCTCGCTATCGCCCCGAAGCACATTGCGTGAAGTTGTGTTGGTCGGAACCGCGCCCTCCTCGTTGAAGCGGCTCGCATTGCCAACGATCCACAACAGTTCGCTATGGTCGCGACCCCGAATCCAGTGACAGGCAACCGCCGTGTTCTTGCGTGCGGTCTTGCGCAGCAGCTTGCGCAAGGTGTCGAGACCGGCCTGGGTGATCGGTGTTTGCCAGGTGCGATCGCCGCGGCGCTCAGCGAACTGGTCGAGAATCCGGCGGGTTTCCGTGAGCGCACGTTTGTCGCACTGGGAAATCAGCAGGATATTCATGTCAGGCGACGCGATCGCGCACTTGCGCCGCTGTGTCCAGCGCCACCGCCTTGACCGTATCGATCATGAAGTCCAGCGATTCGCTTCGAGCCAGTGCTTCGACGCAATTGCGGCGGAACTGCTGCTCGTCGTCGCCCCGCATTGCCGACAGGAATGCCTGCGGCAGGATCGTGGCGTCCTTGACCAGATCGGCGACATCAAATACCAACCCGCCACGACGCGTCTTTCCATGCAGTACTGCCAGACCATGCGGCAGACCCAGCACCCAGGTCGCGGTGGCTCCCAGTCCGTAGGCGAGATAGTTGCCGTGATCGAGAAAGCGGTTGGCCGGATCAGCGCCACTGCCACGCTTGGCGCGCGTGAAATCGCCATAGCCGACCGTATCTACCGCCAGTTTGAACAGGGCTTTAGTCAGCCGAGCCTCTTCGGTCAGCAGCGTCACGTTGTCCTGGGCCTGCTCCACGGCACGCTCGCTGCGTTGCAGTAATTCCTCCAGCCGGGTAGAGGCAACCTCGAATCCGGCTTCACGCACCTGCCGATGCAGCCACTGCTCCTTGAGCCGCGACAACCGGGAACACTGAAACGACTTCGCCGCCGAAAGCCGCAGGTCGTCGTCGAACCAGAACCTCACCCAGGCCTGCAGGTATTTGGTGGGCCGATACTCGCTTTGCGGCGAGAACCAGGCTACTTCGACATCCATCTCGTTGACACTGAACAGCGGTGTTCCACCACCGCCGCAAAAGCCGACCAGCACGCCCGCCTTGGCCAGTTCCCGCATCGCCGCCTGGGTGATCGAGGTACCGGTACCGAGCAGGAGCGTGGTGGTATTGGCAATCGGAATGTTCCAGTACAGCGAGCGCTTGCCGGCATCGGTGACGTACTCGACACGCCCGCCATTGACGAGCACGCGGCAATGCTGGAGGTAGTAGAGATTGGCCCGCTTGGAATGCAGGATGGTTTTCAAATCTCCAGCATGGATTTCGTCCATCGCCAGCCCCTGTGCCTAATCCCGTCACTGTCGTCAACGAACGAAAGCGACGACGCATCCCTACCGCGAGAGGTTCTCGCGCTCCCGGGAAGCGATTGACGATCAAGCGAGCACAAAATTCAAGTAAACAAATGAAAACCGTCTCATCTTTTGAGACAGAGGGAACGCCTGATGATCAAGCAGGGATCACGCGCCTTCGGCCCGCGAAACCCCTCACGATTGACGAATGGACAACGGAGTGGCGACCCATGGATCGAGTCGCCATTTCTATTGCCTGGATGAATGACATTGCTGGTGACGGAGGATCAATCTCACCAGCGGCTTCTAAGCCGCGACTACGAAACGATTGTCGTATCCGGAAACGGTGCGGCCCGGTCGTCGAAACGACCGGGCCGCCATGTTGCCGTCTTCAGGCCGATGCGAAGTCGACCATGATCACTACTGGATGATCAGCCGCCCAGACGCTTGGCCAGGGCCGCGCCCAGATCGGCCGGCGAACGCACGGTGGTGACACCGGCCTTCTCCAGCGCGGCGAATTTGCCCTCGGCTGTGCCCTTGCCGCCGGAAGCGATGGCGCCGGCATGGCCCATACGCTTGCCGGCCGGGGCGCTGGCGCCGGCGATGAAGCCGACCACGGGCTTGGTCACCGAATCGGCGATGAACTCGGCTGCTTCCTCTTCGGCGCTGCCGCCGATCTCGCCGACCATGATGATGCCTTCGGTCTGCGGGTCGTCCTGGAACAGGGTCAGCGCGTCGATGAAGTTCATGCCCTGGATCGGGTCGCCACCGATGCCGATGCAGGTGCTCTGGCCCAGACCTACTTGCGTCGTCTGGAACACGGCCTCATAGGTCAGCGTGCCGGAGCGGCTGACGATGCCGACCTTGCCCGACTTGTGGATGTGCCCCGGCATGATGCCGATCTTGCATTCGCCCGGCGTGATGATGCCCGGGCAATTCGGACCGATCAGCCAGGTGTCCTCGTAGTTGCGCTTGAGCACGTTGTGGACGCGCAGCATGTCCAGCACCGGAATGCCTTCGGTGATGCACACGATCACGCGCACGCCGGCATCGGCGGCTTCCAGGATCGCGTCGGCCGCGAACGGTGGCGGCACGTAGATCACGCTGGCGTCGGCGCCGGTGTCTTCGACCGCTTCAGCCATGGTGTTGTAGACCGGCAGGCCGATGTGCTCGGTACCGCCCTTGCCCGGCGTGACGCCGCCGACCAGCTTGGTGCCGTAGTCCAGCGCCTGCTGCGAGTGGAAGGTGCCCTGCGCGCCGGTGAAGCCCTGGCAGAGGACCTTGGTGTTCTTGTTGACCAGTACGGACATGGTGTCAGGCTCCTCAGGCGGCAGCGGCCACGGCCTTGCGGGCCGCGTCGTTGAGATCGGTGGCGGTGTCGATGGCCAGTCCGGATTCGGCCAGCAACTGCCGGCCCTGCTCGACGTTGGTGCCTTCCAGGCGGGCGATCACCGGAATCTTGATGCCGACTTCCTTGACCGCGTTGATGATGCCTTCGGCGATCAGGTCGTTGCGCACGATGCCGCCGAAGATGTTGACCAGGATCGCCTTCACGTTCGGGTTGGCGAGGATGATCTTGAACGCTTCCTTGACGCGCTCGGCGTTGGTGCCGCCGCCGACATCCAGGAAGTTGGCCGGCTCGCCGCCGTTGAGCTTGATCACGTCCATGGTGGCCATGGCCAGGCCGGCACCGTTGACCATGCAGGCGATGTTGCCGTCCATGGTGACGTAGTTGAGGTGGTGCCTGGCGGCCTCGACCTCGGTGGCGTCTTCCTGCGACTCGTCGCGCATGGCGGCCAGGTCGGGGTGGCGGAACTCGGCGTTGTCGTCGGAGTTGAGCTTGCCGTCCAGCGCATACAGGTCGCCGCCCTTGACGATCGCCAGCGGATTCAGCTCGACCAGCGACAGGTCCTTGGCGTTGAACAGGTTGTAGATGCCGGTCATGACCTTGGTCAGTTGACCGGCCTGCTTGGCCGTGAGACCCATGGCGAAGGCGATGTCCCGGCACTGGTAGGGCTGCAGGCCCTGCACGAAATCGACGTCGACGGTGTGGATGGCCTCCGGATTCTCTTCGGCCACCTTCTCGATCTCGACACCGCCTTCGGCAGAGACGATGAAGCTGATGGTCTTGCTGCCACGGTCGATCAGGGCGCTGAGGTACAGCTCCTTGACGATGTCGGTGGCTTCGGCGATCAGCACCAGATTCACCGGCAACGCGACGCCGCCGGACTGGTAGGTTTCCATCTTGGTGCCGAGCATGGCCTCGGCGGCGGCGCGCACTTCGTCATGGCTCTTGCAG
>JAMHVM010000189.1:0-177558 GCA_035911475.1 Lysobacterales bacterium
CGTCCAGCTCTTCCTCGCCAAACCCCATCAGCTTGCAGCGGCGCAGTTGCCCATTGCGCAGGTCATAGAGGGCCTGGGCGATGACGGCCTGGTTGAGTGGGTGTGGTGCGGACATGCTGGTCTCCCTCGGTCACGTTCCAGGGTCCGCAGCGCCGGCGTCCAGGTCGAGCAGACGGCGGGCCAGCCGCAGCAGCCGGAACAGCTTGACCAGTGCGGTGTCGCTCAGTCGCCGGGTTGCGTCGCCTTGTCCGTGCAGCAACGCCGACAGGTCGATGACGAATTGCCTGTTATCCAAGCCGACGTCGGCGGGCTGCTGACCGGCCATGCATGCCAGCAGCGCCAGGACGGCACGGCCCAGCGGCTCCAGGTCTTGGGCGTGGGCACGGCAGGCGAAACCGATGCCGTCTGGACGGTCATCGATGCACTCGTCCAGGCGAGCCTCGCCCGCGATCTCGCGGGCGAACTGCGCGACGTGGATGCGCAGGCGCTCGGGCGTGTCCAGGCTCGCGTCGATGTGCCAGACGTCGGAAATCGGGTAGAGACCGCCTGCTTGGACGGGAATGGACTGCAAGACGTTGGCCGAGAAATCGGGCAGCGCATCCCCCAGCTCGTCGGCGACCATCCGCTGAATGGATTGCAGCCGCTCCGTCGTCGGTGCAGGCGAAACGATGTGCCCCTGCAGCCGATCACCAGGAGCAGCCATGGGGCTTCCTGCGGGTGAGCCGTCCGACCCTGAGCCGCCCTCGCGCTCGCGCGACCCAGGTGTGGTTGCCGGCGTCGGGGCCGATGGGGCCGGCGCCGCGGGCGGGCGTGCCATGGTGTCAGGCTCAGGCAGCGTGGGGGGTGCCGTTGGTGGGGTCGGATCGCTGACCAGGGCGCGATGGCGGCTTTCGGATTCGGTGAGGTCGAGCGCCAGTACGTCGTAGTCGATGCCGAGCAGTTCGGACATTTGGCCGATCAGCTCGTCCTGCACGCGCTGGGGGGCGAACTCGTCGGCCTGCGTGTCGAACTGCGACAGCACCTCCTGAAAGAAGTCATCGAAGTCCTGTACCAGTAGTGTGCGGCCTTTGGCGTAGCGCTCCCACGCGAGCATGCAGGCCTTGCGCATGACCGACAGGCGTTCGACCTGGTGGCGGCCGAGCCCGCCATAGAGCACGGTCGGGATCGCCGGCAGGAGGTAGCGCACCGCGTCGTTCATCCGGCTGATGTGCGACTGCTGGACCGGGAAACCATCGGCGGCGAGGCGGCGTGCCAGTTCGGACTGGCTCAGGGCGGCGCCGCTTTCCTGCTCGTAGAACTCGCGCGCCTTCTCGACGCCGAGGGCGCGCTCGATGAACGTCAGGCCTCCACGCAATTCGTTCTCGGCCAGGTGGCCGGTCAGCATGACGACTTCGCCGCGGCTGGGCCACGGCCGGAACAGGCACGATATGCGAAAGAACCGCTCGTCCTTGGTCTCCGACCACAGTTCGCGCAGGATCGCCAGGCGCGTGTTGCCGCCGTTGCGAATGATGTAGTGGTCCTCGCCCGGGCGCCGGGTGATCGCCGGGGCTGCGTCCAGGCCGCGCTCGCGGATGGACGCCTTGATGTCCTCGTAGGCCGGGTTGCGCTTCTTCCTGGGATCGTGGTCGTAGGGGCGCAACTGGTCCAGGGTCACGACCATGGGCGTGTCGGCGATCGGGTCGCTCAAGGCCGAGGTGGACGGGCCGCTGCGCTCGAACCCGGCCGCGAGCAGCTTGCCGGCCATCTGCTGGGAGGTCATTTCAGCCATGGCGGCCTCCCTGCACTGGGGACCGGGCCTCGCGCTCGGCGCGGCGGATCTGCGCGCGGGCGTTGAGGGCGGCCCGGTGGTCACTGGCCGTCGAACTGGTGTAGATCGCGGCGCAGCCGGCCTTGGTGAATTTGAGGTGGCCGCCCGGCGTGCGCTTGACGTGCCAGCCCTCGCCGACGGCGAATTCGATCAGGGCGCGCAGCCGCTTATGGCCTCGGGCCAGTTCATGTGCGCTCGCCATGGGGCCTCCCGGTATCCAGAGGAAATGGCGGGCGGCCGGACACCGTGGCAAATCGGTGCTGCCATTGCGGGAACAGTTCGCCGGCGAGGCCGCGGATGGTGTCGAGCGCGGCGGGGGCGACTCTGCCCGGTGGCTGGCGGTATTCGACCCGATGCACTGGCAGGCCGCGCGTCGCGGCGCGCGGATAGGCTTCGATGGCCGGCACGTCGGTGGTCAGCACGCGGATGCCGGCGTGGTCCTGGAACAGGTCGCGCAAGGCCTGTTGGATCAGCCGGGCGTTCGCCGACACCGGGTGGACCCTGTTGATGAGCAGATGCAGCGGCGGCGGCTCAATGCCCAGGTGCCGGTACGGAGCGATGTCCTCCAGCAACTGCATGGTGCCGCGCCGCAGTTCGCGGGCGGCGAGGATTTCCGGGGTCACGGGTGACAGCGCGAGATCGGAAGCGAGCACCGCCATCTCCAGCGTCACCGAACGCGCGCCCTGGGTGTCGATCAGCACCAGGTCGTAGAGAGGAGCCAGCATGGGCAGCAGGTGCCGCAGCCGCAGGCGCCCATCCGGCGCGTGCAGCAACAAGGTGCTCAGCTCGCCCCGGTGGTCGTTGGACAGCACCAGGTCCAGACCCGTAATGATCGTGCGGGACACGAGCTGGCCGAGGTCGCGCTCGTTGAAGGCCAGCAGCTCATAGATGCCACCAGGCGCACGGTGTCCCAGTTCGTAGTAGGACGACAAGGTGGGCTGCACGTCGAGATCGAGCAGCAGCACGCGCAGCCCCGCGTCGGCGACGAGCCCGCCCAGGTTCGCGGCAGTGGTGGTCTTGCCGACGCCACCTTTCGTTGAAATGATGGATACAACCTGCATGGCGTTCTCCGTGTGAGGATGGAAGGTCCGCGGGAGAATGGGTCAGGCCCGGTTGTTGACGCGCTCGGCGATCCACTGATCGATTTCGATGGAATCCCAGCCGACGGCGCGCACACCCAGGCGCAGCGCCTTGGGGAACTTGCCCGCGCGCATCAGGTTGTAGAGGTGGGCGCGCTTGAAGCCGGACTTCGATTCGACTTCTTCCAAGCGCAGGATGCGGCGCTCGTTGGGCGGCAGAACAGGTGTTTGCGACATGGTGGTCACTCCTGAACGCTCAGTGGCGTTTGTTGGCGTGACCTCTATTCAATAGACATGGCTACGGAAAGACATTGCAAATGCAATCTCCGCGACTGCACATACAAGCTGGCAATCCTCAGAGGGTGGCGCTATGCAGCCGGCGTCTGGCCGTGGCGAACTTGCCGTTCAACGTCCGCTCGGCGATCCCCATGACGCCGTGGTGATGGGCGACCAATGCGCTTACGACAGCCTCTTGCGTTTTGAAGCTGGAGTACGGTGTGCCCGAGGGCGATTGGCCGAGCATCAGCTCCAATATGCCGCCGATGATGTTCAGGTAGGTGGCTTCGGCCCGATCACTGATTGGGTACTGCGCGCAGGCCGGGATGATTTTGGACTGTTTGAGCAGTGCGTCGTGCTTGTCTTGCAGCTCGCGGAGTTGGCGCTTGGACTGCTCCAGGGCAGATTTGAGGGCCAAGCGCTCGACCAGCATGGCCTGCCCGGTTTCCAGAGAGATGGAGGGATGGGCGATGCGCTCGCTGCGCGAGAAGAGAAAGCCGGGGCGCTGTTCGGGGTAGTGCTGGCGCATCCAACGCTTCAGATCGACGTGACGGACAGTGAGATCAGGGGAGTCGATCAGCGCGGTGTCGTGCGTCGTGATGCCGTTCCTCCCGAAAGGAAGTTCCGCATTGAGGATGCCATCGTAGATGCGTTCGGTATACAGCCTCAGCTCACCCCAACGTGGGCAATCCAACGACTGTGGCAGGTTCCTTGACGACGAGACCGAAGTGAGGATGACATGCTCAAACCGCAGAAGCCCAGCCCACCGGAGGGAGGCTTCGATCGGACGATAGAACACCTTCGATGCTGGTGCATTGTGGTTCATGCTCCCATCTCCTTCCAGGAGAACTACATGGCCGACTCCTTTGGCGCCAACCTCATGGCCGGGCAGTTGTCTGTGGATGAAGCGAGTCCCGAGTCTCGCTTCTTCATGAGCCCTGAGCACTTTTCAGTAGCTCAAGTCAGTGGTAGCCGCCATGTGCTCAATGTGTAAGAATCCCTGAGTGGTAGGTTGATCGGTCCTGTCGCTGATCAACACGAAGAATGGCGCTCACACTGGCAGCGTCATGCGTTACCGCAATCTCATCAAGAGCAATTTGTCATGGTGTGATACCCCTGCGGTTTCACAGGGCGCAATAGGCGCGCAGTGGCTTCTAGATGCCAAGGCAGGCGTACTGATCCCGAGCCTGTCATGCGTTCCCAGGTATCCTGATATACCGATAAAGAATCGCGCATCCAGTCCCAGTGACAAGCGTATGGGTTCTTCCCGCGCAACTTGCGCAGACGGGTATGGGTGGTCGCTTCTGCAGCGAGCCGGTGTGCCGAACAGCTCAGGCACGGCGAGAGCCATGCAGTCCAACCTTGGTCGCCGGGAGGCGCTAACGACGACAGGCGTCTGCCGCCAGACAACAACCGCGTCGAGAGGCAAATTCGTCCAGTGGCACTTCAAAGGGCGAACCAGTTGTTCGTCGGTAGCTTGCGTGCCGGTCAGCGCGCTGTTTCGGTGATGAGCCTGGTGCGCTCGGCTCGGCCCAACGGGCATGACCTCTATGCGGACTTGCGTGACGTGCTCGAATGCCTTTCGACGCAGCTAGCCAAGCATATGGAAAGGTGATCATTGGTGAGTTCGAGACCACCGTAGCCGGCGATGAACGAGGTGTGGGGACGATGCGCTGAGGAGGTGTCCTTGGACCTTACTGGAAGTTTCTGGACGAACTTGTTGCCGAGGGTGAAAAATGAGGCTACAATTAAGGTCTTCGCTAGTCAAGCCAGCGAAGAAAGTGATTGGGAAACAACGGCTTACGGTCTTAGTAAACGTCTCGTTTCCCGCTCCAGAGTTCGTCATGACCCCGCCCTGCGGGGTCTGTCTTTTTCGGGGATTGGCTGACAGGGAAGCCGGCTCCCGGCGCTTCAATCAGCGGCGTTCAGGCGGTAAGCTGCCCGGCCACGCCCGATGTTTTGCATGGCCTGGTGGCAGAGTGGTCATGCAGCGGCCTGCAAAGCCGTGTACGCCGGTTCGATTCCGACCCAGGCCTCCATGCAAAACATCCAGGCAATCCCGAGGCCCGCTCATGCGGGCCTTTTTCGTGGTCATGAGCCTGTGTGGGAGTGGATGCCCACGATCGCGTTCGGCACGACCGCGATCGGGATGAACCGCGAGGTCGAGAACAAGTGTTTTCGGGAGGGAAAGCGTTTCGTCCGTCGCCGACCGTTGGCCGAACAATGCTCTCGCTCTGGCGCAGGTGCCAGTTCAGCGTCGGAAGACATTGACTTTTCTGGTGATTATGGCCGGAATCCTGTATCTTTCAGGTGTTTTCGATCGCAAGGAATCAGCGTAGTGAGTTCTTTCTCCCAGCTCATCAAGGCCGAGGTCACCCGGCTGGCGCGCAAGGAAATCAAGGTACAGGTTGAACATCTCCGCAAGCAGTCGGCCACCCATCGACGTGACATTGCGGCTCTCAAGCGGGAAGTGGCCCAGCTTCATCGCGAGCTGGCACGAACCGCGAAAGGGACAGCGGGCAGTTCGCGCAAGCCAGCAGCGGAATCCGCCGACGACAGCCAGGGCACCTCGCGCCGGTTCAGTCCGGAGCGGCTCAAGGCCACCCGCGCCAAGCTCGGCATCTCTGCCGCCGAGTTCGCCAGCCTGATCGGTGTTTCCGGACAGTCGGTGTATCTCTACGAAAACGGACGGGCACGGCCTCGCGCCGGCGTGCTGGAGCGGATCGCGGAGGTACGCGGTCTGGGCAAGCGTGAGGTTGCCGCGCGTCTGGGCGAGGCTGAGGCGGCCTGACAGCCTGTAGTCGTCGGGTCGGCCCTTGTGCCGGCCCGGTCAGTGGAAGTCGCGACTGGCCGTCTGCAGCATCGGCAGCCAGTCGTCGCCATTGACCAGCCTTTCGGCGATCACATGGCGCACGTTGTCGGCGAACTGCAGTCGACCCGCGACGGCCATCAGCCGTGATTCCAGCAGTTCGCGACGGTAACGCCGGGCGACGTGCTGCCAGACGATCAGGTTCACCAGTCCGGTCTCGTCTTCCAGGGTCACGAAGGTGACACCGGAGGCGGTGCCCGGTCGTTGCCGTACCGTGACCAGTCCGGCGACGCGAACCGGTGTGCCGTCGTCATGGTCCTGCAGGTCGATCGCGCGCAGGACCCGGCGCTGCCGCAACTGGCCACGCAGCAATGACAGTGGGTGCCGGTCCAGACTGAAACCCAGGCTGGCGTAGTCGGCGTGGACGCTGTCGTGGGCATCGGGTGGTCGCAGTCTGACCCGATCCTCCGCGTGACTGCTGCCGACCAGCAGCAGGTCGCCGGTGCGGGGTCTGGAGGAGGCGTTGCCGCCCGAACGGCCATCAAGCATCTGTGCTTTCCGGTCGGAAATCGTGGTGACGCTCTGCTGCATGCGATGGGGTGTCAGGGTTTCCGCGGCAGTCACCGCCCATTGCGCGCGATGCCGATGTCCGGCCAGGCGACGCAGGGCGCCGGCATCGGCCAGCGCCTGCAGGTTGCGCCGGTCCAGTTGCGCGCGGGCGACCAGATCGTCGATGTGCTGAAACATGCTTTCCTGTCGTGCCGCCATCAAGCGCTCCATGGCTTCCTGGCCGAGGCCATTGGCCAGCCGAAAGCCCAGACGCAGGGCCAGACCGCCCGCTGATCGGGCATGCGCTTCCAGCACGCAGTCGAAATCGCTGGACAGGACATCCACCGGCAACACCGTGACCTGATGTCGGCGCGCGTCGGCGATCAGTTGTGCCGGTGCATAGAAACCCATCGGCAGGCTGTTGAGCAGGGCAGCGGTGAAGATCGCCGGGTGATGGCATTTCATCCAGGCCGAGGCGTAGGCGAGCAGGGCGAAGCTGGCGGCGTGCGATTCGGGAAAGCCGTAGTCGCCGAAGCCCTTGATCTGCTCGAAGATGCGCTCGGCGAACTCGACCGGATAACCGCGCTCGGCCATGCCGGCCATGATCTTGTCGCGCCAGGGTTCCAGACCACCGCGACGTTTCCAGGCCGCCATCGAGCGGCGCAGCTGATCGGCCTGGCCCTCGTTGAAGCCGGCGGCGACCATGGACAGCTCCATCACCTGCTCCTGGAAGATGGGAATACCCAGGGTGCGTTCCAGCACGGGGCGCAACTCGTCACGCGGGTAATCGATCTCTTCGACATTGCTGCGACGGCGCAGATACGGATGCACCATGCCGCCCTGGATTGGTCCGGGCCGGACGATGGCAACCTGGATCACCAGGTCGTAGAAGGTTTGCGGTTTCAGTCGCGGCAGCATGCTCATCTGCGCCCGCGACTCGACCTGGAACACACCGATGGAATCGGCGCGCTGGAGCATGGCGTAGGTTGCGGTGTCTCCGGCCGGGATGTCCGCCAGGTCCTGCTTCACGCCGGTGTGCTTTTCGATCAGCGCCAGACCGCGTCGCAGGCACGACAACATGCCCAGCGCCAGCACGTCGACCTTGAGCAGTCGCAGTTCCTCCAGATCGTCCTTGTCCCACTGGATGATGCTGCGCTCCGGCATGGCCGCGTTCTCGACCGGCACCAGATGCGACAGCGGCTGGTCGGCGATGACGAAACCGCCGACATGTTGCGACAGGTGCCGGGGCAGGCCGATCAACTCCCGGGTCAGTCGCCACCAATGGTTTATCACCGGTGATTGCGGGTCGAAACCCTGTTCGCGCAGCAGGATGTTGATGCCCACACCGTCGTGGCCACGGCGCAGCGCCTGACTCAGTGCCTGCTGCTGATCCGTTGACAGGCCCAGTGCGGCGGCGACGGCGCGGGCGGCGCTGCGTCCCTGCCAGCGGATCACCGTGGCGGCCAGTGCGGCGCGTTCGCGACCGTACTTGCCGTAGACGTACTGGATGACTTCCTCGCGCCGGTCGTGCTCGAAATCGACGTCGATGTCCGGTGGCTCCTTGCGTTCCTTCGACAGGAAGCGGCCGAAAAGCAGTTGCTGTTGCTCGGGGTTGACGGCAGTGATGCCGAGTACGAAACAGACCGCGGAATTGGCGGCCGAGCCCCGGCCCTGGCAGAGGATGTGCTCGTTGCGGGCGAAGCGGACGATGTCCTCGACGGTGAGGAAGAAGTCCTCGTAGTTGAGAGAGGTGATGATCTCCAGCTCATTCTCGATCTGCCTGCGCACTTTCTCCGGTTCGCCGGCTGGCCAGCGCTGACGCAGTCCCTGCTCGACGAGATGGCGCAGCCAACTGGTCGGCGTGTGTCCGCGGGGCACCAGTTCCTTCGGGTAGCGATAGTGCAGATCGCGCAGCGAGAACCGACACATCGCCGCGATGCGCAGGCTTTCGGCCAGCAGTTCCGGCCCGTGGATTGCGGTCAGAGCCTTGCGAGTGCGCAGATGCCGCTCGCCATTGGCGAACAGTCGTCGTCCGGCCTGGGCAACCGGTGTGCCCAGCCGGATCGCTGTGAGTACGTCCTGCAGGGCACGGCGTTCGCGCACATGCATATGCACGTCGCCGGTCGCCACGCACGGCAGGTCGTGGCTATGGGCAAAGGTCAGCAGGTGTTGCTGGTGGAGGTGATCGTCGGTTTCCCGGTGCAGTTCTATCGCCAACCAGACACGGCTCGGAAATTGTTGCTTGAGCCAGCGGGCATCGGCATCACGTTCCTCGTCATGAGGGTCGGCTAGCGGCCACAGCGCCAGCAGACCGGTGCTGTCAACGGCATTGATGTCGGCGCGGCGCAGTTCGTAGTGGCCTTTTTCGCTGCGTCGCCGGGCTGTGGTTATCAGGCCACACAGGGTCTGATAGCCGCTCATGTCCTGACACAGCAGTACCAGTTTCAACCCGCAAGCGAGTTGGAATTCGCTGCCAGTGATCAGCGCCAGGCCATGTTGCTTGCTGGCTTCCAGTGCCCGCACGATGCCCGCCAGCGAGCATTCGTCAGTGATCGCCAGCGCCTGATAGCCCAGCTGTTTGCCGCGCGCGAACAGTTCGTCGGCGCTGGAGGCGCCTCGGCCGAAACTGAAGGCGCTCAGGCAATGCAGTTCGGCATAGCCAGGCCAGGTGTCGCGTGGTGGTGGACGGATTGCTGTTGGCGTCGGAACGGGAACGTCGTCCCTGACGGGCACTGCTGGCTTGTCGTTGTGCACGAGTTGGTCGTCACTCAGGCAAACCAGCCGTGCAGCATCCAGCCTTCGCGCTGGCCGGGCGTGCAATAGGCCCAGGCGCGGCGGCCTTGCTGCGTTTCCACGATGTAGTAGTCGCGCCGGACATCCTCCCCGTCCCACCAGCCGCTTTCGATGCGCTCAGGGCCGGACAGGATGTGTCTCGGTGTGCCGCGTAGCGGAACCGGTTGCGGCAGCAGCCAGACCGGGCGTGGCGAGGTGATCGCTGGCGTGTTGGAAGCGCGTGTAGGTTTTCGGCGCGATTCCTCGTCGCTGTCGTCGACCGTGATCGGGTTGAACACATCGGCACGTTCGGGACGATGATCATCCCCTTCGTGCAAGGTCAGCACGGCGTCGTCGCCCAGCCGGGCGCGCAGCCGACCGGCCAGCAGCGGCCAGTCGCTGTGTTCGCTGTTGGAGCGCTGGAACAGGTCGTTGGTCTGCGGGCGGAAGGCAGTGAGTTGTTCGCAGACCAGGGCCAGTCCAGCGATGGCAGCCGGCAACGGCACCTGTTCCAGACGGGTACGTGCCAGTTGCAGCAGACGTTCGGGATCGCGCTCGGCGCGCAGCAGGCCGATGGTGACCCGGGTAGGTGCGATGTCTTCATGCAGCAGCAGGACATGCAGGCGTTGCACGCCGCGATCACGCTGATCCAGCACGGTGGCCAGTTCGCGCAGCAGGCGCTGCAGGGCGAACAGGATCGGCTCGATGGCTGTGGGCCGGGCATCGAATTCGATCACCGATTCGAAACTGTCCGGTGGCTGCCAGACCGGCAGGGGATCCGGGCAGCGGCCGTGCAGCCGATCCAGTTGCTGCAGGGCCGAAGGGCCGATGCGTCGGCCCAGGCTGTCGCGCGGAATCGCGGCCAGCTCCTTCAGACGCAGGAAGCCCATGGCGGATAAACGGGCACTGGCGGATTCGTCCAGTCCGGCTTGGTGGATGCTCAGCTGGTCCAGGTGTAGGCGCAGGGACTGTTCGTCACTGATGACCAGGCCATCGTGGCGATGTGCCAGCAACCAGGCGGCCCGGGTGCGAGGCGTGCTGGCGATGCTGGCGTGGATGCCCAGATGGGCGAGATCGGCGCGCAATTGCCGTTCCAGCGCGGTCCAGCCGCCGAACAGGGCGAGACTGCCGCCGGTCTCCAGCACGATGGCATCGGGCAGCGCCAGCACCACCTGGTCGCTGAAGCCGTAGGCCCATTGCCCCAGCAGCGACCACAAGGCCTTTTCTGCCGTCGGATCGCGTCTGCGCAGGCTCAGATCCGGACACAGGGCCAGGGCGGCCGGCAGCGATTGTCCGGGGCGGACGCCATGTCGGCCGGCGCTCGCCGAGCAGGCCAGGATGCGCGAACGGTTGTCGGGGCCGTCGATGATCGACAGCCGTTCGGACAGATCCGGCTGGCTGCGCTGGATCGCAGCCAGCGCTGGCGTCTGGATCAGCAGACAGGTCCAGCGGGCGACGCTCATGTCAGGTCAGCCGCCAAGGCAGCTGCCGACCTGGGCTTGCCGTCGTCGCGGATGACAGCGATGCCGGAATTCGGGCGCGATGCGGCGCAAATATGGGATGGCGTTGCAGGGGCGGCCGACAGCACATCGAGCAGGACGGGAGAAACAGGTTGCCCGTCGGCGGCTGGACCTTCGTGGGCGGCATCGATCCGGGAAATGGATGCCGTGCGAGGCAATGACCGCACCGGGGTGAAGCTTGTGGGCCGCGTTGAGCGGATCGCTGGTACAGGGCCAGCCGCCCTGCACACTGGGCCATCGTTCGACGATGGCAGGTCATCGCTGCTGGTCGCCGCGGTCACGTCGATGAAACCGGATGGCGGGGTGAGCAAGCCACGACACTTGTCGAAGCGGACCTGGACCCGACCGGCTTCACGACGCACGCTCAAGCGCAGTGGCGCCGGACTGGGCTGCGCCAGATGGCGAATGTCGCGGAACAGGAAGCCGTGGCAACGTCCTGTTTCTGCTGCCAGTTGCAACCGGCGCAAGGCATTGGTCGTTGTCTGTCCGGGCCAGACCAGGACCGCCGCGCAGCAACCCGCACGCAGGCATTGTTCGGCCGCCCAAAGTGCCTGCCCGGGGTCGCTGCGGACCACGCGCAGGGCGTCCAGGGGGATGTCTCGCTGACGCAGGGCGGGCGCGTGTGGCTGGTACGGTGGCACGATCCACACCACCGGTCGTTGCGTGGACGCCATCCGCGTCAGCGCCGGCAGCAGCAGCGAGAGTTCGCCGTTGCCGTCGGCTTCGCGCAGGATTTCGCACAGGCTGCCCAACGGCCAGCCATGTGCCGGCAGCCAGCGGTCCAGTTCCTGATAACCGCTGGCCACCGCCGGCAGGGCGGCGTCGCTGCGTCGACCGCGCCAGACATCGGGGCGCGTGCGCCAGTCGGTTGACCGGGCGGTGGCGTGTGCAGGGCTGTCGACAGGATCCATGGCCAGCCGGCTCAGCGACGGATGACGCCGACGTGCAGGCCTTCAATGGCGAACTCGTGCCTTTGCGGGTCGATCTCGATGGGTTCGTAGTCGGGATTGGCAGGCAGCAGACGCCAGTGCCCCTGGCGATCACGCTGCAGGCGCTTCACGGTGATTTCGTCGTCCAGACGGGCGACCACGATCTGCCCGGCGTCGGCGACCGGGGTGCGATGCACGGCAATCAGGTCGCCGTCGAGGATGCCGGCGTCGCGCATGCTGTCGCCCTCGACCTTGAGCAGGAAGTGCGCGCGTGGCCGGAACAGCCGGCTGTCCACCGTGTAGCGGTCGGCGATGTGGGCATCGGACAGGATCGGCGCACCGGCGGCGACCCGGCCGATCAGGGGCAGGGAGACCAGGTCGTCGCCCGCATCCGGCACCGGGCCGACCTGGTCGCCGGGCAGTATCCGGATGCCGCGGGAGCGCCCGCCATCCAGGCTGATGACGCCCTTGGCGGCCAGGGCGCGCAGGTGGTCCTCGGCACTGCGGGCTTGGGAAAAACCGAAGGCGCGGGCAATTTCCGCCCGGGTTGGTGGATAGCCATGGCGGCTCTGCCAGGCGATGAGGAAATCCAGGATGGCCTGCTGGCGATCGGTGAGAGGCATGCCACATATTCATGTGGTATCAGTCTCCGGCGCAAGTGCCGCCGGGGTGATCCGTCGCTGCCACTGAGACGATTCGGGGGAAAAGACGTTCTTCGGAATTGTTAATCCGTGATCGACTTCACCTGTCAATCGCGAGTAGCCACATAAGGACGGTTTTCCGTCCGAGCCGGTGATGCCAAGTCCATGGCCCTTGGGTGGGGGCAGGTCGAGGCATCGTCAGGTGCCCTGCGGTTGCGGAACGGCTTTGCCAGGCGTTGGGAGGCGTCCTTTCAAAGCGGTTCCGTAATCGCGGGGGGTTTGCTTCAGACCTGGCAGGACACCCATGAACGACATGCCTCTCACCATTCTGATCCACGCCCATGCCGATGATCCCTACGGCCTGCTGGTCGCCAGCGCCCTTGAGGCGCGTGGACACCGGGTGGCGCGCCATTTCAGTGGCGATCTGGGGGTTTCCGATTCGCTGGCCTTGAGCTTCGGCAACCATCCCGAGTCCGGCGCCGGCAGCGCCTGGTTGCAGAGCGGTTCGGAAAAACTTGATCTGGATCAGGTCGATGTGGTCTGGAACCGGCATCCCCGCTTTCCACGGCGTGCCGGCCATGCCGAGGCTGCCGGTGGCGAGCACGCCCGGGCGCAATTACGCATGGCGCAGGAAGCCATGTGCGTGCTGACCGACGGCGCGTTCTGGGTCAATCAGCCGCAGGCTGCCCGACGTTCCGCCCTGAAGCCGCTGCAGTTGCGCATGGCCCCGGCCGCCGGTCTGTCGATTCCGACCAGCCTGGTCAGCAATTCGCCGGAAGCCATCCGCGCTTTCGCCCACAGACATGGCCACATCGTCTGCAAGCCCTTGCATGGGCGCCAGCTCAAGAGCCTGTCCATCGCCGGCAACGGTGCCAACGCGTCGGTTCCGACCATGCCGATCACCGCTGACAGTCTTCCCGACGACGAGACGCTACGCACGATCCCGGCGATCTATCAGGCTTATCGCCCGTCCAGCCAGCGCGTTCGAGCGCAGCTGTTCGGTGACACCTCGTTCGCGATCCGGGTTGCCCCGACGGCCTCCACCGCAAACCGGGATGCGCATGGGTCGGATCCGTTCGACGCGGTGGAAGAATCATCGATGCCGATCGTGTTGCCGCGCGCGATCCACCGCAGCTGCAAGATCCTCATGGACTCCCTGAAGCTGGTGTCCTGTGCCTTTGATTTCATGCTAGGGCCGGACGGTGAATGGACGTTTCTGGAACTGCGTGAATCGGCGCCGTTCCTGTTCATGGAAGCGCGCTGTCCTGAACTGCCCATTCTGGACGCCTTCTGCGCGTTCCTGGAATCCAGGGATGCCGATTTCCTCTACCGCCAGCCGCAGCAACCGAGCCGGTTGGCGGCGATCGAGCGGGAGGGCGCAGCGGGTGCCGATCGTGGCAAAGGCCGGACCCCGTTGCTCGCGGCCGACGCGCTTCCACGTGCCGTCGCGTTTTGAGCCTTGGGCGGGGGAACAAGATGGTCACCAACACCACCAACCGATCTGCCGCCGCCAACCCGATGGTTGGCGACAGCAGACGCTATCGCAGTGGTCGGACGTCAGCTTCCGCAGTTGACCGCCACGAACTCGGTGCTGCTCAGGCCGAACGGCGAGGTCACCACCACACTGACGAAACCGCCACCACCACCGGAGCAATCCACGACCTGCTGTGGCGATTCGGTCGGGCCGGACTTGTCGACGGCCAGCGGGCCGGTGGCAAACCAGTCGTAGCTGAACTCACCGCTGGTCTTGCCACGCGGCCAAGCGTCACAGAAGAAGCTGTTGCCCGAGGCGGCGCAGGTCAGCTTGACCTGGGTCGGCGGCTTGTGCGCGGGTTGGCAGGACTTGATGAAGGTGCAGGGGTTTTCGCTGGCGGACAGACCGGCTCCGTCGAGCGAGATCGCGAGGAACTCGCCATCGCCACATGTGGGGTACGAAGCGCTATTCGGAAGGGGAATGTCGCACCACTGCGGGGTTTCCTCGGCCTGGGCGGACGAAGCGGCAAAGGCGAACACGAAGGGGAGGATGAGGAAGCGGCTGGACACGATTGATCTCCTTGGGTATTAGGCTGGCTCGACGAATCTGCGGTGCAGGCAGGGCTGGTATCAGATACCTGCGTCCCTAGTCGAGTAACTCGCGCTCCGTGATCGGTTTCGATCATGGACGGGCGCTATTCGCCTGTTATTTGGGGATCACTCAGCCGACTGCAGTCGTCGCAACTGTTCGGCAGCGTTCTGGCATGCTGCCGAGACGGCTTCGTCGCTATTGAGGCGATGACAGTGGTTTTCCGCCAGCACCTGGCTCAGCACCGAGGCCTGGAATGTGCGGCTGGTCGGGCTGCCGCGGTCGGCGGGCGCCAGGTCGGCATCGATCTGCGCCATCACCGCCAGGGCTTCCCGCCATAGACCCTTGCTGCCCAGCAGTCGTGCCCATTGGGAGCGCAGATAGACCGTCATCGGTCGCTGTGCGCCGAAACGTTTCTCAACGTGGGGCACGATCTCACGGAACATGCTCATGGCTTCGTCCTGCGAGTCGGGTTGTTCGGCCAGCACGGTGGCCAGATTGGCGCCCAGGCGCAGGGTATTGGCGTGATCGTCGCCCAGCGATTTACGCCACGCGTTCCAAGCCATTCTAAATTGCTCAATCGCGGCATCAGTGTGGCCGGCTGCACGCAGGGTGTTGCCGAAGATGTTCTGGACAGTACCCGCCATGGATGAGTCTCCGCCGTAGTACTGAATCAGTTGTTCGGCGACCGCTCTCAATTCGGGTAATCGCGCTTCGTCGATCTCCCCTGATGCCATGACTGCGAATCGGCGCAGGCGGGTCAACACCAGTCTGGGGTGGTCTTCGTCCAGTTGGGCCTGTTGCCAATCAAGCATGGCGTCCAGAACGACCAATGCTTCGTCATAGCGGTGGTTTATCCGCAGTGCCTCGGCAAGTTGCCAACGTACGTCAGTGGCCAATTCGTCATCGGCAGGCTGGTCGAGAATCATCGCTTCAGCCTGCCGTAGCAGGTCGACGGCCATCTCGGTTTCGGGTAGTCGGTTGATGGCTATCCGCGCTCGGGCCACGGCCCAATCCGGTTGCAAGGCGTTGTCAGATCGTCGTACCTCATCGAGCAGTGCTTCGGCATGTTCGAGGTCACCGACGCCGGTGAGTGCGCGTGCGGTGGTCAGGCGCAGGCGCCGAAGCAGCAAGGGGTCGTGATTGTCGGTCGCGATGGCGGCCAGGCCGCGTTGCGCCAGTTCAGCCGCCTGGGCTTCGGCGCCCAGTGCGAGTTCGACGCCGGACAGGGTATCGGCAAGCAGGGCGAACTGATGTGGCTGACTGTCGACCAGGCCGTCCAGACGGGGCCTTGCCGCATCCAGGATCTGTCGGGCGCTGACCTCGTCGCCGGCGGCGCGGGCCGGGTCGGCGTACTGGAAGGCGTCGCGCAATACCTGCACGACCTGCTGGGCATGATCGCGTTCGGTCACGGCCAGATTGCGTTGCCGGGCCAGCTCGGCCGACTGCAGGGCGGAAATGATCGTACTGCCCAACAGCGAAACCAGCAGGGCGGCTGACAGCGAGACCGCGACACGGTGCCGGGCAACCAGACGACCGAACCGGTACAGCCGATCGCCGTGCCGGGCGCGGATCGGCAACTGGTCCAGGTGCCGCTCGATGTCGGCATCCAGTTCCAGTGCCGTGATGTAGCGGTCCGACGGCGACTTGCGCAGGCAACGCGAGACGATTGCATCTAGATCGCCGCGCAGGCGCCGGGCCAGTTCGGTGCCGTTCTCCAAGCCACGCTCATGGGCAGCATCATCATCGCCGGCCACGAGCTGGCTCATCGGCGGTGGTGGCACTGAGAGGATCAGGCGTTCGATCTGCGCGCCGAGCAGGCCGTCGAACTTCAGTGGTGGATGGCCACTGAGCAGTTCATAGGCGAGCACACCCAGAGCGTAGATGTCACAGCCGGTGCCGGTAGGTTCGCCATGCAGCAGTTCCGGCGCCGCGTTGATCGGTGTCAGGAAGCGCTCGCTGGTGGCGGTCATGCTGTTGTCGACTTCCGACAGCGACTTGGCGATGCCGAAATCCAGCAGTTTGACCTCGCCTTCGGCGTTCACCAGCACATTGCTGGCCTTGATGTCGCGATGGACGACCAGCCGCGAATGCGCGTGTGCAACCGCGGCGACCACCTTGCGCAGCAGCTGCAACCGGTCGCGGATGCCGAGGTTCCGGTCACGGCAGTAGTCGAACAGCGGCTCGCCTTCGACATACTCCATGACCACGTAAGGAGTGCCGTCGGCAAGCGCGCCGGTGTCGACGAACGTGGATATGCCCGGGTGCTGGAGTGAGGCCAACACGCGCCATTCCCGCGAGAACCGGGCCAGCACATTCGGTTCGAGGCGGTCCGGCCGCACGAATTTGATGGCGACCCGGTGTTCGGTGTCGACATCCAGATGGCGTGCCAGATAGACCCGCCCCATGCCGCCGGTACCGATCAGGCGTTCGACCCGATAGGCGCCAACCACCTGGTTGTCGAGGATGGCGGAGGGAACCGCTTCGCGCAGCACGCTGGTCAGCGCTTGCGGGTCGACATCATCCAGCGCAGTCGCCTGCCGCGCATCATGCGCCAGCAGCGAATGCAGTCGGCTTGCCAGTTCGGCGTTGTCGCCGCAATGCTCGGCAACGAAGGCGGCCTGTTCGGCTGCCGGCAGGTCGGCCGCGAGCTCGAACAACTCCATGAGTCGGGCCTGGTGATTGCCGTTCACCGGTGCCTCCGCGGGCTCGGGTTGATCCGGGTTTCAGTTGCCGAGGTGGTCGGCCAGATAGGCTCGGGCAAACCGCCAAAGACGCCCGACCGTCGCGGTCGATATTCCCAACGTCTCGGCGACCTGGTCAACCCCCAGTCCGGCGAACACCCGCATCTCGACCACCTTGACGCAGTTGGGCTCGATCTTTTCCAGCTCGGACAAGGCCTGGTCCAGCGCCACCCAGTCCAGCCCGGCTGCCGGCTGCGGCAGTTCTTCGGCGAGATCGCTGTCAAGCGCCAGCACGACCGCTTCTCCGCCACGCTTGGTGGTCGAGCGCTGGCGCAGGTGATCGACCAGCACCCGACGGATCACCGTGGCGGCAATGGCCAGGAAATGCTGGCGGTTCTGCCAGTCCACGCCTTGCTGGCGATGCAGCCGTTCGTAGGCTTCGTGGACCAGTTCGGTGGCGCGCAAGGTGGTGCTGGCGCGGTTGCGCCGCAACTGCTCGACGGACATGTTCCGCAGCAAGGGGTAAATCAACGCGACAAGATCGTTCTCGACGGAACGATCACCGTCCCGCCACGCATGCAGCAACTGCGTGATTTCGGGTACCGCCATGGGTACGCTATCCCCGCCGGTCAGATTCTCCCCTGGCAGGCATGTTAGCACCGACATAATTGGTTTCGAACGCAATCATCGTGTGTTGCCGCCCCACTTTGGTAGTGGTTGGAGAGGTGTTGATGTCATAGCAGGTTATCATGGTAGCGTGTCATGCGCAGGTCGGCCCGGGTGGCGAAACCGGTAGACGCAAGGGACTTAAAATCCCTCGACCGAAAGGTCATGCGGGTTCGAGACCCGCCCCGGGCACCATCGTCTGGCGGGTCTTTGCAGATTGCCGCCACGGACACGCCGGTCAGAGCGACAATCGTCGATTGCTGACCACACCGTCGAGCCGATGACTCGGCATTGGGGCATTGCTCCCGATCCTGTGTCGAGCATCAGCGCCTCGGGCGTGTTGCAAGCCGTGGGCGATCGATGTCGGGCTGCCGGTGCGCGGTCTAATTGCTCGGTTCGGGCTCAGGCCTCAGAGGCCCGATACCCATGCTGGAGCTCTCGATCCGCTCAGTGGGCACTCTTGACGTGCTCGTCGCGCAACTCGCGACGCAGGATCTTGCCGACATTGGTCTTGGGCAACGCGTCGCGGAACTCGATCTCGCGTGGACGCTTGTACCCGGTGAGGTTTTCCTTGCAGTACTCGAACAAGGTCTCGCGGGTGAGTGCGGAATCCTTGCGTACTACCACCAGCTTGACCACCTCACCGGCGCGCTCGTCGGGAATGCCGATTGCGGCGACTTCCAGCACCCCCGGATGTGCGGCCACCACGTCTTCGATCTCGTTGGGATAGACGTTGAAGCCGGACACCAGGATCATGTCCTTCTTGCGATCGACGATGTAGAAGTAGCCGTTGTCGTCCATGCGCGCCATGTCGCCGGTACGCAGCCACCCGTTGTCGTCCAGCACCTTGGCGGTTTCCTCGGGACGCTGCCAGTAGCCGACCATCACCTGCGGGCCCTGCAGGCACAACTCGCCCACCTCATTGGCCGGCTGGTCGCGTCCTTCCTCATCGCGTACCACGGCATTGGTCGAGGGAATCGGCAAGCCGATTGATCCGTTGTAGTCGGGCAAACCCATGGGATTGATGCAGGCGGCCGGTGCGGTTTCGGTCAGTCCATAGGCTTCCAGCAGGGTGCAGCCGGTGATCTTTTTCCAGCGCTCGGCAACGGCCCGTTGCACCGCCATGCCGCCACCCAGGCTCAGGTGAAGTCCGGAGAAATCGAGCTGGTCGAAACCCTCGGTGTTGAGCAGACCGTTGAACAGGGTGTTGACACCGGTCATCACGGTGAATCGCCAGGCCTTGAGTTCCTTGACGAATCCCTTCATGTCGCGCGGGTTGAGGATCAGGATGTTGCGTCCGCCGACCAGCATGAACACCAGGCAGTTCGCGGTCAGTGCGAAGATGTGGTACAGCGGCAGTGCCGTGATGATGATCTCGTTGCCGGGTGAGGCGCTGTTGCCGAGCCAGGCCCGGACCTGGAGCATGTTGGCGACCATGTTCCGGTGCGAAAGCATCGCGCCCTTGGCCAGTCCGGTGGTGCCGCCGGTGTACTGCAGGAAGGCGATTTCCTCGCCACGCACTTCCGGATCGGCATAGCCGGTTCCGGAAGCGCCCGCAGCCAGCGCCTGCCGGAATCGTGCCGATGGCTTGACGCCATGCCGGGGTATCAGTTTCTTGATGTAGCGGACGGCGAAGTCGATGAATCGCCCCTTCAGCCCCGGCACCATTTCGGCCACGGTGGTCAGGATCACGTGCTCCACCGGCACGTCGCCGAGCACCTTCTCCACCGTGTCGGCAAAGTTCTCGACCACCAGCAGCACGCGTGCGCCGGAATCGATCAACTGGTGCCGCAGCTCGCGCGGCGTGTACAGCGGATTGACGTTCACGACCGTGAGGCCGGCCCGCAACACGCCGAACAGGGCGATCGGATACTGGTGCGTGTTAGGCATCATGATGGCGACGCGGTCGCCCCGTTTCAGGCCCAGGGTGCCAGTGAGGTAGCTGGCGAAATGACGGCTGTGTTCGTCGATCTCGCCGTAGGTCTGGGTGTGCCCGAACTGGGTGAACGCCGGCTTGTCGCGATACCGGGCGCAGGCTTCCGCGAGCACCTTTCCGATCGAGGTGTACTCGTCGGGATCGATCTCGCCGGGGATGCCGGCGGGATAGCTGGCCAGCCAAGGCCGTGCACCTGAATTCATGACGTCTCCGATCGGTCCATTCGCTGGCGGATGGCCTCGATTGCACCATACGGCCGACGGTCACGGCAAGGCGCGGCGCACCAGTTGTCCGCCGGGACGGGCAGCCAACGCAACCGGATCAGCCGGTACTGTCCAGCGGCTGCGGCGATTGGATCAGTCGACGCTGCCGCAGCCAGCTCGCGGCGTTTTCGGCGTCGTTCTCGAACCAGGCACGGGTACTGCCCAGCCGGAAGCTGTAGCCCCAGGCATCCATGTCCTGCATCAGGCGATCGCTGCCACCGGCAAACAACTGGTCGGCCAGCAGGATCTGCAGGTAGCAGACCGCGTCCTCCTCGTCGATAGAGTCGGTGGCATCGGTATGCACGGTGGCCCGCCGTTCCGGCGGCAGCACGATCAGGTGGCAGCTTTCGTGCAGCAGCGAATGCAGCGGCGTGTCGGGGCGGGCGTAGACGGTGGACCCGATGACGCCGGCTTCGGGATCGCCCCAATAGCTGCCGGGTATCGGACTGCCAGCCGGTACCATCACCAGCGACAGTTCGTGCTGCGCCAGCAGCCGGCGGCAATCGTCCAGGTCGATCTGGTCCAGGCACAGGACCGTGGTTGCTGCGCCCGGATCAGACACCATCCGCGGCGGTCGCCGGTCGATCCGGCAGCACGATGTTCAGCTCCAGCACGTCATGGTCGGACTCATGCGAGAGATTGACCTCGACGGCATCGGGATTGACCGAAACGTACTTGCGGATGACTTCCAGCAGTTCGCGCTTGAGCAGCGGCAGGTAGTCCGGGCCGCTGGCGTCGGCCTTGTCCTGCGCGATGATGATCTGCAGGCGGTTCTTGGCGGTGTTGGCCGAGTTCTTCTGCTTCTTCCGGAAAAGATCCAGCAATCCCATGATCAACCTCCGAACAGGCGCTGGAACAGCCCCTTCTTCCCGACTTCCAGAAAGCGCAGCGGCCGGCTCTCGCCGAGCAGGCGCGCCACCGCGTCGTCGTAGGCCTGGCCGGCCGGCGAATCCAGGTCGAGGATGACCGGGTTGCCCGAGTTCGACGACTGCAGCACCTCCTCGGATTCGGGAATCACGCCCAGCACCTGGATGCCGAGGATCTCCTCGACATCCTTCAGGCTCATCATGTCGCCGTCGGCGACCCGTTTGGGGTTGTAGCGGGTCAGCAGCAGATGCTCCTGGATCTTGCCTTCGCCCTGCTCGACCCGGCGGGTCTTGCTCGCCAGCAGGCCCAGGACACGGTCGGAGTCGCGCACCGAGGACACCTCGGGGTTGACCACCACCACCGCCCGGTCGGCGAAGTACATGGCCAGATGCGCCCCCTTCTCGATGCCGGCCGGCGAGTCGCAGACGATGTAGTCGAAGTCGGCACGCAGCTCGTTGAGCACGCGCTCCACACCTTCCTGGGTCAGGGCATCCTTGTCCCGGGTCTGCGAGGCGGCCAGGATCGACAGGTTCTCCTGGCGCTTGTCCTTGATCAGCGCCTGGCGCAGTGACGCCTCGCCATTGATCACGTTGACGAAGTCGTATACCACCCGGCGCTCGCAGCCCATGATCAGGTCCAGGTTGCGCAGGCCGACGTCGAAGTCGATGACCACGACCTTGTGGCCACGCCGGGCCAGGCCCATGGCGATGGAGGCAGACGAGGTGGTCTTGCCGACGCCGCCCTTGCCGGATGTAACGACGATCACTTCGCTCAACGGAAATCTCCTGGAAATAGGCCGGGCCTGGTGCCGCGGTCCGGTTGAAACCTGGTTGTCATGATAACGGGTCGAACAGCAGGCGCTCGCCGTCCAGGCGCACCTGCAGGGCCTTGCCGTGCAATTCCACCGGGGCATCGTCGAGCACGCGATAGTTGCCGGCCACGGCCACCAGTTCGGCACGGAATTCGCGACAGAAGACCCGGGCGCGCTGCTCGCCGCCGGCACCGGCCAGGGCGCGTCCACGCAGGCTGCCGTAGATGTGGATGTTGCCGTCGGCGATCACTTCGGCGCCGGGGCCGACATTGCCGAGGATGGTCAGGTCCTGGCCGCGCGCGTAGATCTGCTGACCGGAGCGGACGTGGCCTTCGTGCAGGCTCAGACGGAAACCGGCGGCAGGCGCGGCGGACTCGCTGCGTTGAGCCGGTGGCGCACTGGCTGGCGCGGGATCGGCGGCCGCAGCTGCCGTGGTTTTTGCCGGTTCCGGCTGGGCGGCTGGCGATGCCGGCTCGTAGTTGGCGCGGAAGCGACTGAACAAGGGCAGGCCAAGTTCCACCGACAGCGCTTCCACCGCGGAGGAGCCGTAGGTCAGCCCAACCGGCAGCACGCCGGCCTCGCGCAGGGTATCCAGCAATTCGCCGACCGCAGCGACGTCCGGCAGATCCGAGAATGTATTGAGGTCGACGATCACCGGAGCGCGGCGCAACAGCTGGGGCGCGGTCTGCACCTTGGTGGTCATCTCCGCCTTGATCGCGGCTAGATCGAAGCGTTGCAGCTTCAGCGTGCCGACGCCGACCTGGCCGATGCGCAGGTCGCAGGCCGCTTCCAGGGATGCACTCATCGCAGGTCTTCGCTTCCGTTTGCCGAAGGCATCTCGCGCGGGGCCAGCCAGGGCAGGGCGGGCAGGGTGACGCAGCCATTGGCGTAATAATTTTCGTTGACGAAAGGATAGCTGCACAGCGATCGCTCCATCACCGCCAGCCGGCCGCTGTCATTGTCGGACAGCTGCGCCACTTCGCCGAACCCCATCGAGGCATGGAACAGCATGGAGGCGTTGTCGCGCGGCTCCAGCGACACCTGACAACCCAGGGTCGGCACCCGCACCTCGGCGAAGCTGATCATGTCGGCGTAGAGGATGCGGCCCAGGCCATGACCCCGGTACGGCTGGGCGATGACGATGCGGTCGATATAGGCGAAGCGCGCGTGGCGGGCCTTGAACCACTGGAAACCGGTGTTGCCCCAGTCATCGTCCTGGTCGGAGCCGATCAGGAAGCCGGCCACGCCACCGTCGGATTCGGCGACGCGAAAGTAGGCGGCGGACTGGAAGCGCTGCAACAGGATCGGGCGGTCGATGGCCGTCACCGAGACGCCGGCCTGCTGATTCAAGGCGAAGATGGTGTCGAGATCGGCTAATCGGGCGTCGCGAAAACGCAGGCTCATCCACGGCTCCTGACCGGATGGCTTCGCCGTCGGGGCGAAGAGCCCGGTGATTATCCCATTGCTGGCGGGCTGAGCGTTAGCGACGGGTTAACGCGCTGGCGCGGGGCGGGATTGCCCCGCGGGCCCGTTTTCATCGCGATCGGGCATGGTTTACGAAACGACAGCATCCGGTGGTCGTCTGTGTGACAAGTACTTGGCCCTGATTCGGTGCCACGTCGGCGTCGATCGCGAGCCGTTGTGGTTCGAGCCGGCCCAGGCTGCGCTCGTCGTCGCGGTGGCGGCCATGACTTTCGCCGCTACCGGGCCTGGTGGTTGGTCGCCTACGATCACCGCTGTTGGACCGCTCAATGTGGCTTCGCTGATCGACGATGAATCTGCGCATCAACTCCATCGCCATGCTCCGCTACGCCGGCCTGTTCACCTGGGCCTGCGTCGGATTGCCGTTGTTCCTGGATGCCGACCACACCTTGCCGGCGTTCGACTACTGGGCCTGGTGGGCGGCCTATCTGGCCTTCGGTCTGGCCTACTGGCTGGTTTCGCACCAGATCAACCGGCGCACGCCCAGCGCCCTGCGTCTGGTGCTGCTGGCGATCATGAGCATCATGCCGGCGGCGATCAGCCACTACAGCCAGACCGGTCTGAGCGGCGTGCTGCTGCTGGTCAGCGCCGGCATGCTGCCCTGGCTGCTGTCGCCGGGCGTGGGCCTGATCTGGCTGATCGCCCAGAACCTGCTGCTGGTGCCGATCTTCGCCCTGCGCGAGGAGTACACCTTGCTGCTGGCCTTCCTGCAGGTCGGCCTGTTCTTCGGCTATTCCAGTTTCACCTTCGTCACCTCGCTGGTGGCCAAGCGTCAGGCCGAGGCGCGTGACGAGCTGCGCCGCTTGAATTCCGAACTGCGCGCGACCCGGGCCTTGCTGGCCGAATCCAGCCGGGCCAACGAGCGCATCCGCATTTCCCGCGAGCTGCACGATCTGCTCGGCCATCACCTGACCGCGCTGTCGCTGAACCTGGAGGTCGCCAGCCATCAGACCGAGGGCGATGCCCAGGCGCGGGTCCGCCAGGCGCAGTCGTTGACCCGTCTGCTGCTCAGCGATGTCCGCGAAGTGGTCAGCACCTTGCGCAAGGACATTGCCATCGACCTGTCCGAGGCGCTGGCACGCCTGGTCGAGGGTGTGCCGGGCCTGCAGACCCATCTCAGCCTGCCCCCGGATGTGGTGATCGAGGACACCGAACGCGCCCAGGTCCTGCTGCGCACAGCGCAGGAGGTCATGACCAATGCAGTTCGCCACGGCAAGGCGCGCAATCTCTGGTTGAACTTCCGGCGTCTGAGCACGGGCGCCATCGAACTCAATGCCCGCGACGACGGTGGCGGCTGCGAGCGACCGGTCGCCGGCAACGGGCTGACCGGCATGGCCGAGCGTTTGCGCCGGTTCGGCGGTAGTCTGGACTTCGACAGCGCGCCGGGTCAGGGCTTTCGTTTGCGCGTGATTCTGCCAATGGAGGCAACACCATGATTTCCGTACTGCTGGTCGATGACCAGACCTTGGTGCGACAAGGCATCCGAAGCCTGTTGGAGCTCTCGGACAACGTCCGGGTGATCGCCGAGGCGGCCGATGGCGAGCAGGCGATCACCATGATTCCGGAAGTGAGCCCGGACGTGGTCCTGCTCGACATGCGCATGCCCGGCAAGTCGGGTCTGGATGTGCTGCGCGCGCTGTCGGCAAGCAAGCAATTGCCACCGACCATCATCCTCACCACCTTCGACGACGACGAACTGGTGCTCGCAGGACTGCAGTCCGGCGCCCGCGGCTACCTGCTCAAGGATGTGACCCTGGAACAGCTGGTCGAGGCCGTGGAAACCGTCGCTGGCGGCGGCTCCCTGGTGCGTCCGGCAGTCACCCAGCGTCTGCTTACCGGACTGGACCGGATGCAGAACAGCTTCGCCAGCCTGGAACAACCCGATCCGCTGACCGATCGGGAGACCGAGATCCTGCGTCTCATGGCCGGCGGCTACAGCAACAAGGAGATCGCCAATTCCCTGCAGGTGGCCGAAGGGACGGTGAAAAACCACGTCTCCAACATCCTGTCCAAGCTGGGTGTGCGTGATCGCACCCGGGCCGTGCTGAAAGCCTTCGAGCTCGGTCTGGTCTGAGACGGCGCCGGGCGGCGGCCGCCCACACGCGAATTCCCGCGTCCTGTCGGTCCGGCCCGAAGCCGATGCGGGCCGTGCCACAGTCAGGCCGTTCAGCGACCGTTGGCAATCTGCCTCGCCGCCGCTACCATGCACGGCGTCACACCCGTGCCCGGAGAGTTTTTCAATGCGTTTTATCAAAGAGTTGCTGTTGGCGGCAGTAATTACTGTGCTTTTCTTCGCCGGGCTGATGTTGCTCCTGCCGGATCGGGTGAATGTGGAGCGCAAGATCGAGATCAACCGTCCGATCTCCCAGGTCTATGACTTTGTCCACTCGTTCAAGCAGTTCCCCTTGTGGTCGCCCTGGACCCGACGGGATCCTGCCACCACCTACCGCTACACGCCGGCGCTGACCGGTCCGGGCGCGCAGGTCAACTGGTTCAGCCAGAAGGATCAGTGGGTGGGCGAGGGTGGCCTGCAGATCGTCGACCAGAGCGAGAACCAATGGATCAACTACACGCTGGACGCACCGTGGCGCGGCAAGAAGACCGCTGACCTGACCGTATCCGAGAACGAGGCCGGTGCCATCGTCACCACCTTCGCGGTGCATGTCGACTACGGCTGGGACCTGTTCGGTCGCGTGATGGGTCGTTATCTGGACGGTCACATCGGCGACAACCTCGCGTTCTCGCTCGGCCAGCTGAAGAATCGCATCGAAGCTCTTCCCGACGTGGACTACTCGGAGATGTTCGCCGACGATCCTCCGGTCGAGGTCGAGATGACCCCGATCAACGTGCTGCTGATTCCGGGCCAGGCGTCGACCCGCGAGCCGTACTCGGTGCAGCCGACGCTGGAGAACTTCGTCAAGATCCTCACCGCCACGATCGACATCCAGAAGCTGACCCAGACCGGCCCGCGTCTGGCTGTGCTCAAGCGCTGGGGTCAGACCTACGACTTTGATGCCGCCGTACCGGTGGAAGAAACCGAAGCCAAGGAGCTGCCGGAGAATGTGGTGTTCACCACCATCGGCGGTGGTCCCTACCTGAAGGTCCTGTATCAGGGCCCGCGCTGGGATCTGCCGCGCCGCCGCGACATGCTGCTGGCCTGGGCAGGTGCCAACGGTTATCCGGTCTCGGGCCGAATCATGGAGGAGTTCCTCAACGATCGCACGGATGACAACGAGCTCCGTGACGCCGACCTGGAAACCAACCTGTATCTGCCGATCGGCGCCAACGCCGTGGTCGCCGAGAGCCCCGCTGTCGAGGCAGCACCGGCGGAAGCTGCCGGTGACGAAGCGGAAGCCGACAGCGCCGAACAGTCATCGGGTTCCTGAGTCGGGCCAGCGAGCGGCAGCCGCCATCCGGCGGCTGTCCCGCCGAGAAGCAATCCACCGATCGCGCTTCGCACCAGCACGTCAATCACGCAGGCGGGTCGCGCGTGCGCTGGTTCGGGACGATCCGCTCCCGCATCGCATCCGCGCGCAGCGATTCGGGGAACTTTCCGCAGCACCGGTGTTCATTGCGCCGGCATGGACAGCGTGCGGATCCTAGAGGTCCGGACAGCGTGCAACGTGATCGCATCGCGCCGGTCACTTTCAAGCAACAACCATCCACATACAGGGAGAGCGCATGATCGAGATCAGCGGCTTGAGCAAACGCTACGGCCCCCTGCTGGCCGTGGACAACATCAGTTTCCAGGTCGAACCCGGACAAGTACTGGGCTTTCTCGGCCCCAACGGGGCCGGCAAGTCGACCACGATGAAGATGATCGCCGGCTTCCTGACGCCGACCGCCGGACGCATCAGCGTCGCCGGTTTCGATGTCGAGGCTGATCCCATTGAAGCCAAGCGCCGCATCGGCTATCTGCCCGAGGGCGCGCCCGCCTATGGCGAGATGACCGTGCGCGGCTTCCTCGACTTCATCGCCGATATCCGCAGTCTGGAAGGCGAACGTCGCGCGCAGCGCATCGAGGAAGTGGTGGCGCGGCTGAACCTGCAGCGCGTGCTCGACCAGAGCATCGACACCTTGTCCAAGGGCTTCAAGCGTCGCGTCGGTCTGGCCCAGGCGATCCTGCACGATCCGCAGGTGCTGATCCTGGACGAACCCACCGATGGCCTGGATCCGAACCAGAAGCACGAGGTGCGTGCGCTGATCCAGGCCATGGCCAAGGACAAGATCATCATCATCTCCACCCACATCCTGGAAGAGGTGCATGCGCTGTGCACGCGGGCGATTGTCATCGCCGGCGGCAAGCTGCTCGCCGACGCCACCCCGGCCGAGCTGGAAAAGCGTTCGCGCTATCACGGCGCGGTGACCCTGAGCAGCCGGGAGGCACCGGCCGTGGTCGAGGCGTTGCGCGGCCTGCCCGACGTGGCCCAGGTCGAGATCGACAATCAGGACGGCCGTATCACCGCCTTCCCGAAACCGGGCAAACCGCTGTTCCCGGCGGTCAGCGCCCTGATCCGCGATCGCGGTTTCCAGGTCGATGAACTGGCGCTGGAGTCCGGTCGTCTGGACGAGGTCTTCCGTCAGATCACCAGCACGGTGCAGGTCGAGAGGGCGCGCGCATGAAATCTCCTGTCCTGAGCATCTTCCGGCGCGAACTGGCCGGCTACTTCGCCACACCGGTGGCCTACGTGTTCATTGCCATCTTCCTGATCCTGGCCGGTGCGATGACCTTTTACCTGGGCGGCTTCTTCGAGCGCGGCCAGGCCGATCTCAGCTCGTTCTTCACCTTCCATCCCTGGCTGTACCTGTTCCTGGTGCCGGCGGTTTCGATGCGCATGTGGGCCGAGGAGCGCAAGAGCGGAACCATCGAACTGCTGCTGACCCTGCCGGTGACCATGTGGCAGGCAGTGCTGGGCAAGTTCCTGGCGGCGTGGGCGTTCATCGGCATCGCCCTGGTGCTGACCTTCCCGATCTGGATCACCGTCAACTACCTGGGCGATCCGGACAACGGCGCCATCTTCGCCGGCTACATCGGCAGCTTCCTGATGGCGGGCGCGTTCCTGGCCATCGGCGCCTGCCTGTCGGCGGCGACGCGCAACCAGGTCATCGCCTTCATCCTGACCGTGGTGGTGTGCTTCCTGCTGCTTCTGGCCGGCTACCCCTTGGTGCTGGATGCCTTCAGTGGCTGGGCGCCGCAGGCACTGGTCGACGGCGTGGCCTCGCTGAGTTTCCTCACCCACTTCAACGCCATCAGCAAGGGCGTGATCGACCTGCGTGATCTGGTCTATTTCGCCGTGCTGATCGGTGCCTGGCTGTACGCCTGCACCATCGTCGTTGAAATGAAGAAAGCCGACTGAGGAGACCGCCCGATGATTTCCATGAACCGTCGTTCGGCCACCATCGGCACGCTCATCGTGCTCGGTGTACTCGTCCTGGCCGTACTGTTGATCAGCAACGCGCTGTTTCGCGGCGCGCGCATCGACCTGACCCAGAACCGCCTGTACACGCTTTCGGAAGGCACGCGCGAGATCGTCCGTTCGCTCGATGAGCCGGTCAATCTCTACTATTTCTTCTCCGACCGGGTCAGCGCCGACCTGCCGCAGGGACAGCAGATCCGCACCTACGCCACGCGCGTGCGCGAGCTGCTGGAGGAACTGGTCGCCAAGTCCGGCGGCAAGATCAACCTGCGCGTGATCGATCCGCTGCCGTTCTCCGAGGAGGAGGACCGCGCCACCGGTTTCGGCATCCAGGCGGTACCGGTCGGCCAGGCCGGCGAGAACCTGTACTTCGGTCTCGCAGGAACCAATTCCACCGATGGCAGCGCCAGTATTCCGTTCTTCCAGCTGGACAAGGAGAACTTCCTGGAATACGACGTGGCCAAGCTCGTCCACGAGCTGGGCCAGGTCAAGCGGCCGGTGGTTGGTCTGTACACGACCTTGCCCATGTCCGGACGTTTCGATCCGAACATGCGCGCCATGCCGCAGCCGTGGGTGACCTTGGGCGAGCTGGAGCAGTTCGTCGAGGTGCGGCCGCTGGAAGTCGGCGCCCTGTCTGACATCGACGACGAGATCGGCGTGCTGGTGGTGGTGCATCCCAAGGAACTGAGCGACGAGGCGCTGTATGGCCTGGATCAGTTCGTACTGCGTGGTGGCCGCCTGCTGGTATTCGTCGATCCGCTGTCCGAGTCCGACGAATCCGGTGCCGACCCGAACAATCCGGCCGCGGCTTTGATGGCCGACCGCAGCTCCGATTTGTCACGCCTGTTCCAGGCCTGGGGTGTGCAGTACGACAAGAGTCAGGTCATCCTGGATGCGCGCTACGCCGCGCAGATAAGCGGGCAGGGCGGTCGTCCGGTGCGCCATCTGGGCATCCTCAGCCTCAGCGAAGACGCACTGAATGCCGCCGAGTCGATCACCGGCGTGCTCAGCAGTGTCAACGTGTCGGCCGCAGGCACGATTGCCCTGGCTGAAGGCAGTGACCTGACCCTGGTGCCGCTGCTGCAGTCCAGCGGCGAGTCCATGCTGTCCAGCGTCGACCAGTTGCGTTTCCTGGCTGATCCGTCGGCCCTGTTCAACGGCTTCCAGCCGGATGGCGAGCGCCATGTCCTGGCCGGGCGTCTGCACGGCACCTTCAAGACCGCGTTCCCCGACCGCAGCGGCGACGGCCATCTGGCCGAGTCGGCGCAGGAAGGCAATGTCGTGGTGGTGGCCGATACCGACCTGCTCAGCGACCGCTTGTGGGTACAGGTGCAGAACTTCCTGGGTCAGCGCCTGATGAATGCCTTTGCCAACAACGGTGACTTCTTCATCAACGCCGTCGACACCATGGCCGGCTCCAGCTCGCTGATCGGTATCCGTGGCCGCGCCACGTCCTCACGTCCGTTCACCACGGTGCAGGACATCCAGCGTCAGGCCGAGGATCGCTTCCGCGAGACCGAGAACCAGCTGCAGGAAGAGCTGCGCGAGACCGAGCAACGCCTCAACGAGCTGCAGACCACACAGGGCGAGGGCGGTGCCCTGATCCTGTCGCCGGAACAACGACAGACCCTGGAGCAGTTCCGCGACCGGCAGGTGGAAATCCGACGCGAGCTGCGTCAGGTCCGGCGTCAGCTTGATGCCGACATCCAGAACCTGGGCTCCTGGCTGAAATTCCTCAACGTCTGGCTGCTGCCGGTGTTGTTGACGGTGGCGGTGGCCGGTTTCGTCTGGTGGCGCCGCCGTCGCGCGGTCAAGCCGGCCTGAGTGGTTGAGGGGAGGAACAAACATGGACAAGAAACGTTTTCCCATCCTGGTCGTGGTCGCATTGCTGGCGGTGGTGATCGCTGCGGTGCTGGTGTTCAAGCGTGCGCCGGAAACCGAGGGCAGCCTCAGCGGCGGTCCGCTGCTGCCGGCCTTGTCGGACAAGCTCAATGACGTCGAGCAGATTGTCGTCACCGGCGCCGGCGACAACACGCTGGTCACCATCAACCGCAGCGGAGAGCGCTGGGCTGTTGCCGAGCGCGATGGTTATCCCGCCGACGCCGGCAAGGTGCGCAGCTTTCTGCTGAAGCTGGCCGATGCGCGGATCAACGAGGCCAAGACCGCCAATCCGGAACGTTACGCGCAACTGGGCGTGGAGGATGTTGCCGGCGACAGTGCTGCCGGTGTGCGTCTGGCACTGTCTGGCGGCGGGTATCAGGACAGCGTCATCATCGGCAACAACGCCGGGCTTTCCGGTGGCACCTACGCCCGACACGCCGATGACTCCAGCAGCGTGCTGGTGGGTGGCGAGCTGAGCGTCGATCGTGAGCCCGGCCAGTGGTTGCAGCCGGCCGTCATCGACATTGCCTCCAGCCGCATCCGCGAGATCGAGTTGGCCATCGGCGATGGTGCTCCGTTGCGGGTGGTCAAGGCAGCACCGAGTGATGCCAATTTCACCGTCGCCGAGGTGCCGCGCGGTCGACAGGTGCAGTCTGAGTTCGTCGCCAATGGCATGGGCTCGATGCTGACCGCCCTGACCCTGGAAGATGTCGCCCGTGACACTGGCGAGATCGATGCCGACCACCATCGCGGCGTCTATCGTCTGTTCGATGGCATCGTCATCAACCTCGATGGCTGGAAGGAAGGCGAGGAAGCGACCTGGGTCCGCCTGTCGGCGTCACTGGACGAGGCGGCTGCGACCACGGCCGTTGCCGCCGATGTCGCCCGCGAGCAGGCGGACGCGCAGACGCTGGCCGAAGCCAACGCCGCGGCCGAAGATGCCGCCGGTGACAAGGACGATGTTGCCGATGGCGAGGACGCGGCGGCAGCCGAGCCAGCCGCAGCACCGGTTCCGACGATCGATGTCGAAGCGCGTGCCAGCGAAAAGCTGGCCGAGCTGCGTGCCGAGGTCGAGGCGATCAATTCGGTTGCCGAAGGCTGGCGCTTCCGGATCCCGTCGTTCAAGTTCGATCCGATCAACAAGCGCATGGACGACATGCTGCAAGCCACCGAGTGAACTTCCACGACTCCCGCGCATGCCGCGGGAGTCGCGTTTCCAAAGCAGGCGGGTTCGGGTCGGGGAATTGCTCAGGCCGACAGGGTGGCCGGCGCCTGCGTTGCCGCCAGTTCCCTTCGTCGAAGACGTTCGTGCTTCCTGGTGACCGCGTTCAGTCGATCTTGCATCAGGGCTGCGAGCGCCGTGGTGCTCGGCTCAGCCACTCAGCGCGTCGACGATCACCTGCGGAACCGGCACGGCCTCGCCGGTGGCCAGCGAAGTCCACACCATCACCACATGACCGTCGCCGTACAGGCGCTCTGTGTCGTCGGCATCGACGATGCGGTGACCCAGGGTGACGCTGCGGTTGCCCAGCTTGACCACGCCGAGTTCCACCCGGATGCGTGCCGGCCACTGGATCGGGCGCTTGTAGTTGCTGGTCGCGTTGACCACCACCGGCTGTACCGACTCGTCGTACCAGCCTGGCGGCAAGGTGGTCAGCCAGCGCAGGCGTGCTTCCTGGATGTAGACCAGATAGACCGCGTTGTTGACGTGGTTGAAGGCATCGAGGTCGCCCCAGCGGATGTCGAGGTCGGTAGCGAAAAGCGGGGCGTGAGTCATCAGGCTTGAGAAACGAGTGGAGAGGAAAGAGGAACGAGTGGGCAGCGCAGGAGCGAGTGGAGGAGAACGAGAAGGAGAGAAAGCGTGTCGGGTGTTCGGAGCGATGAGCGAAGCTTTTGCTTCTACTCGTTCCTCTTTCCTCGTTTCTCTTTCCCCGTTTTAGCGGCTGGCAGAATCTTGGCCAGGAAGCGTCCGGTGTGCGACTCGGCTGTCGCAGCGACCTGCTCGGGCGTGCCGGTGGCGATGATGCTGCCGCCACGGTGGCCACCCTCGGGGCCGAGATCGATCACCCAGTCGGCGGTCTTGATCACGTCCAGGTTGTGCTCGATCACCACCACGGTGTTGCCTTCATCGCGCAGACGATGCAGCACTTCCAGCAGCTGTTCGATGTCGTGGAAGTGCAGGCCGGTGGTTGGTTCGTCCAGGATGTACAGGGTGCGTCCGGTATCACGCTTGCTCAGCTCGCGTGAGAGTTTCACGCGCTGGGCTTCGCCGCCGGAGAGCGTGGTCGCGCTCTGGCCCAGCTTAATGTAGCTCAGGCCGACATCGATCAGGGTTTCCAGTTTCCGCGCGATCGATGGCACCGCCGCGAACAGCTGGTAAGCGTCCTCGATGGTCATTTCCAGCACATCATTGATGCTGTGGCCCTTGTACAGCACCTCCAGGGTCTCGCGGTTGTAGCGCTTGCCGTGGCAGATGTCGCAGGGCACGTAGACATCGGGCAGGAAATGCATCTCGACCTTGATCAGGCCGTCACCCTGGCAGGCTTCGCAGCGGCCGCCGCGCACGTTGAACGAGAACCGTCCCGGTGCATAGCCGCGCGCGCGCGCCTCCGGCAGCTGCGCGTACAAGTCACGCAGCGGCGTGAACAGCCCGGTGTAGGTCGCCGGATTGGAGCGCGGCGTGCGTCCGATCGGTGACTGGTCGATGTTCACCACCTTGTCGAACAGGTCCATGTTCTCGACCCGCTCGTGCGGCGCGGCGCGGTCCTTGCTGCCGTTCAATTCGGTGGCGGCCAGTCGATACAAGGTGTCGTTGACCAGGGTGGACTTGCCCGAGCCGGACACGCCGGTGACTGCCACGAACAGCCCGGCTGGAATCTCCAGGTCGACCTGCTTGAGGTTGTTGCCGTGCGCGCCGGTGATGCGCAGCAGGCGCTTGGGGTCGGGGGTATGGCGTTTTTCCGGCACGACGATGGCGCGCTGGCCGGACAGGAACTGGCCGGTGATCGAGCGCGGTGCTGACTTGATGTCGTCGACCCCGCCTTGGGCGATGATCTCACCGCCGTGCACGCCGGCGCCGGGACCGATGTCGACCACGTGATCGGCCGCAGCGATCGCGTCCTCGTCGTGCTCGACCACGATCACCGTGTTGCCCAGATCGCGCAGGCGCGTCAGCGTGCCGAGCAGGCGTTCGTTGTCGCGTTGATGCAAGCCGATCGAGGGTTCATCGAGCACATACATCACGCCGACCAGACCGGCGCCGATCTGGCTGGCCAGGCGAATGCGCTGGGCCTCACCGCCGGACAGGGTGTCGGCCTGGCGTTCCAGGGTGAGGTAATCCAAGCCGACATCGATCAGGAAACGCAGCCGCTCGGTGATTTCCTTGACGATCTTCTGGGCGATTTCGCCGCGCCAGCCGGGCAGTACCAGTTGCTCGAAGAAGTTCGAGCAGTCTTCCACCGGCAAGCGCGACAACTGCGGCAGGGCGCGGTCGGCGACAAACACGTTGCGTGCCGAACGGTTCAGGCGGTCGCCGCCGCAATCCGGGCACGGCCGGTCGGAGATGTACTTGCTCAGCTCCTCGCGCACGGCCGGCGATTCGGTTTCCCGGTAGCGCCGCTGCAGGTTGTTCACGATGCCTTCGAAGGCATGCTTGCGCCGGCTCTTGCTGCCATTGCCGGCGGTGTAGCTGAAGCTGATTTCCTTGCCTTCCGAGCCGTACAGCACCGACTGCTGGACGCCGGCCGGCAGCTTCTTCCAGGTGGTGTCGACCTCGAAGCCGTAGTGCTTGGCCAGCGCCGTGATCAACTGGAAGTAGTACGGATTTCGCCGGTCCCAGCCGCGGATGGCGCCGCCGGCCAGGCTCAGCTCGGGATGGGCGACGATCCGGTCCGGATCGAAGAACTGGCTCACACCCAGGCCATCGCACGCGGGACAGGCGCCGACCGGCGAGTTGAACGAGAACAGCCGTGGTTCCAGTTCGGTCAGCGAGTAGTCGCAGATCGGGCAGGCGTAGCGGGCCGAGAACAGGATCGGGGGTGCCTCGGCGTCGTCCATGTCCATGACCGTGACCATACCATCGGCCAGCTTCAGTGCGGTCTCGAAGGATTCGGCCAGGCGCTGGCGGATGTCGTCACGCGGCTTGAAGCGGTCGACCACGGCCTCGATGGTGTGCTTCTGGCGCAGGCTCAGCGCCGGCACCTCGTCCAGTTCGTACACGGCGCCATCGACGCGCACGCGCACGTAACCCATGCCGCGCAGCTTGTCGAACACCTGCACGTGCTCGCCCTTGCGCTCGCGGATCACCGGCGCCAGCAGCATGAAGCGCTTGTCCGGGTCCATCGCCAGCACGCCATCAACCATCTGGCTGACGGTCTGCGCCTCCAGCGGCGTGCCATGGTCCGGGCAGCGCGGAATGCCGACACGCGCGTAGAGCAGGCGCAGGTAGTCGTAGACCTCGGTGATCGTGCCGACCGTGGAGCGTGGGTTGTGCGAAGTCGACTTCTGCTCGATCGAGATCGCCGGCGACAGACCTTCAATGTGGTCGACATCGGGTTTTTCCATCATCGACAGGAACTGCCGCGCGTAGGCCGACAGCGATTCGACATAGCGGCGCTGGCCTTCGGCGTAGATGGTGTCGAAGGCCAGCGATGACTTGCCGGAGCCGGACAGGCCGGTGATCACGATCAGCTTGTCGCGCGGCAGGTCGAGGTCGACGTTCTTGAGATTGTGCGTGCGGGCGCCGCGGATGCGGATGGATTCCATGGGCCGGATATGGGGTCGCGATGGCAATCCACCACTATATCCGGATTGGCTGACACGAATCGCTCAGGGAACCTCTGAAAAACTACTGCGCGGGCGTATGACGGCGTCCGGCGGTGCTCGGAATGCTCATGTATCGCTCATACACTCCGCTTCCTGCGCGCCGGCGGCCACCGCCAGCCACCCGCTCGCTACGTTTTTCAGAGGTTCCTCAGCTCTTCAGCGGACAGTCGGTCTGGCAGCCACTGATTCAGGGCTGGCTTGCGGCCGGCAGCTCGAGCCGGACCCGCAGCCCGCCTGCGGGCGTGGTCGCGAGATCCATGTGGCCGGCGTAGCTGGCGACGATGTCGTCGACGATGGCCAGGCCAAGACCGCTGCCGGGAACCAGCTGATCGAAGCGCTGGCCGCGACGGACGCCGGCTTCGCGCTGTTCGTCGGCCAGTCCCGGGCCGTCGTCGTCGATCTCGATGATCAGTCGGTCCGCATCGGGCCGGGCGCTCACCGTCACCTGCCTGCCGGCCCACTTGCCGGCGTTGTCGAGCAGGTTGCCGAGCACTTCCTCCAGGTCCTCCCGCTCGCCGGCGAAAGCCAGGTCCGGTGGGACCACGGCCTGGAAATCGAGCTGGCGGTCGGCATGGATGCGGCGCATGACGGCGATCACCGCGTCGACCACGGGTGCCAGTGCTGTCCGTTGTCCGTGCGCCTGGGCACCGACGGTGGCGGCACGGGCCATGTGCCGGTCGATCAGGTTGCGCATGCGTCGGGTTTCCTGGTCGACCACCGTGCGCCAATCGTTGCCGGGAGCGTGCAGTTCAGCGGCGACCACGCTGAGTGGTGTCTTCAGAGCGTGGGCCAGATCGGCGCTGCTGCTGCGCGCGCGCTCGACCAGCCGGCGATTGTGGTCGAGCACGGCATCGAGTTCGTCGACCAGCGGTGCGATTTCGGTGGGGTAGGTCTTGGCCAGCGCATCGCGACGCCCTTCGCGGACGGCGCGCAGTTCCACCGCCAGCCGGCGCAGCGGGCGCAGGCCGTAGCCGACCTGCAACCAGACGGCGACGATCAGGCCCAGCGCCAACGTCACCAGGGCCAGCGCCAGCAGGCCGGAAAAGCGCGCCACCTGGGCATCCAGGCCTTCGCGAGAGCTGGCGATCTGCAGCGACAGGGTCTGCGCCAGCCGGGGCAGGGTGACGCGCTGCTGGATCATGCGCAGTGCTTGGCCGTTGGGGCCGTCGACCGAGACGATGCGTGGCGGACCAGCCTGGGCAGGCCCCTGATCGGGCGGCAGCGACTCGTCCCAGAGCGAGCGCGAGCGCAGCAGCTTGCCCTCGCCCTCGGTGACCTGCCAGTAGTGGCCGGAGTAGATGCTGCCGAAACGGGGGTTGTCCGGTTGTCGCCGCAGCCACCAGGTACCGTCGGCCGCGGTTTCCACCGAGCCGACCAGTGTGCGCAGTTCTTCGGCCAGCGCCTCGTCGAAGGTGCGGGTGACGGTGGATTTGAAACTCAGCGCGAGCGCGACGCCGCCCAGTGCCGTCAGCGCCAATACCCACCCGCAGGCAGCCTGGATCAGTCGCCAGCGCAGCGATCGCTTCATTCGACCTGATCGAGCCGAAAGCCGATGCCGCGCTGGGTGTGGATCAGTGGCACGCCGAGCTTGCGCCGGATCCGACCGATCAGCACATCGATGACATTGGAATCGTGGTCGAGATCGCGCTCGTAGACGTGCTCGATCAGTTCGCTGCGGCTGATCGTCTTGCCACGCTGGTGCATCAGGTAGGCCAGGATCCGGTACTCCTGTGCGGTCAGCTCCAGCGGCACGCCATCCAGCAGGAAGCGCGCGGCATGGCTGTCCAGGGTGAGCGGGCCGCAGCTCAGCACCGGCTCGGCGTGGCCGGCGCTGCGCCGGATCAGTGCCTTGATCCGGATCACCAGCTCGGGCATGTCGAAGGGCTTGACCAGGTAGTCGTCGGCCCCCGCGGTGAATGCCGCCAGCTTGTCGTGCCAGCGTTCGCGGGCGGTGAGCACCAGCACTGGAAATCGCGCCTCGCCCTGGCGCCACCGCTGCAGCACGCCGATGCCGTCAAGCTTGGGCAGACCCAGATCAAGCACCGCGGCGTCGTAGCGCTCGGTGCCACCGAGGAAATCGGCACGCTCGCCATCGGCGGCGGTCTCGACGACGAAGCCCTCGGCGGCGAGCGCGCGGGCGATGCGTTGCGCCAGCTCAACCTCATCCTCGACCACCAGGACGCGCATCAGTCGTCGTACTCGCTGTCCAGGATTTCACCGGTGGCGGCATCGACTTCCAGTTCCACGACGCGACCGCGATCGTCGAGCAGTTCGATCTCGTAGATCGGGCGGCCGTTGTCGTCATCCAGCTCGATTTCCAGGATGCGACCGCCATAGCGCGATTCGACCGTCTGCAGGATGGTCGACAGCGGCAGCCGCTGACCAGCCAGGACTGCGGTGCGGGCGCGGTCGTGATCGCTGCCGGCGGCAGGCAGCGAGCCTGCGGCCAGACCGGTACAGACCAGCAAAAGCAGGGAAATCAACGGAATCTTCATGCCGCACATGCTCGGATCGGCGCTCTAAACAAGTCGTGAACGATTGCGTCAGAACGAGTTTAGAGCGTGGTGGGCAGGATGCGCTCCAAGGATCGGACTCACCCGGTTCCAACCCGCAAGTTCAACACCACCAAGGAGCATCCCATGAAGCGCAGCATTCTCGCCTTGAGCATCTTCTCCATCGTCGCCTTCGGCGTTGCCCAGGCCCAGCCGGGCGACCGTGGCAATTTCTCCGCCACCGACGTCGCCGGCAAGGTTGAAGCGGCCGGCTACAGCCAGGTCAGCGAAATCGAGTTCGACGACGGTTTCTGGGAAGTGAAGGCCGTCGACAGCCGCGGTGTCCGCACCAAGGTGCTGGTCGATCCGCGCAGCGGCGAACTGATCGACGCCAACGCGGCACCACGACTGAGTGCCGCCGACATCGCCAGCCAGCTGCAGAGCCAGGGCTATCGCAACGTCCGTGACATCGAGCTGGACGACGGCCGTTACGAGGTCGAAGCGACCAATCCGGCCGGACAGAACGTCGACCTGAAGGTCGACCCGCGTGATGGCCGCATTCTGGAAGAAGACATCGACGACTGATCCGGTCGTTGATCGGTTGCAGGGAACGGGGCGCTTCGGCGCCCCGTTCGCGTTTGGCGATGCGCTCGCGTCGACTTCCGGTTTGTGCCGGGCGCCTGATTCGAGGTGGCTCAGCCGATTGCCCGGGGCCAGCGAGCAACCTCACTTCGAGCCCGGCCGACAGGCCTGCTGCTAGGCTTCGCGTCGTGCCAGGCAGCGAATGGGCGGAGAGTTCGGGATGGGTGAAGCGGATCGACGGCCACTGGCCTCGCGGGATACCGGCTGGGCACGCAGGGCCAGCGCCTGGCTGGTCCGTTCCGGCGCAACGCCGAACGGCATTTCCGTGGCCAGCATCGGCTTCGCCGCGATCGGTTGCGCTGCCCTCTTGTACTGGTTCGGAGTTTCCGGTCTGATCCTGTGCGGTGTCTGCGTGCAGCTGCGCCTGCTGTGCAATCTCATGGACGGCATGGTGGCCATCGAGGGTGGCCGACAGACGCCGGTCGGGGCGATCTACAACGAGGTGCCCGACCGGATCGCCGACTCGCTGTTTCTGGTAGCGCTCGGATACGCCGCCGGCGAGCCATGGCTGGGCTGGCTGGCGGCGCTGGCCGCAGCGGTGACGGCCTACATCCGCGTGCTCGGCGGCAGTCTGGGACTGGCACAGGATTTCCGCGGACCCATGGCCAAGCCTCAGCGGATGGCGGTGATGACCTTGGCTTGTCTGCTGGCGGCGGTGGAGTGGCCGGTCTGGGGCAGCCGCTACGCGCTGCTGATTGCCGCCTGGGTGATCGCGGTTGGCTCCATCCTGACCTGCGTGACGCGGCTGCTGGCGATCAGCCGCAACCTGCGTCAGCGCGCAGGCGGCGAACCATGATTGCCCCGGCCCTGGTCGGTGTTGTCCGTTTGCTGGTCGGTGCCCAGGCGCGCTGGATCGGGGTGCCGCCGTCACCGCGACAACGCATCTACTTCGCCAACCACTCCAGCCATCTCGATGCGCTGGCCCTGTGGGCAGCGCTGCCGCCGGAGCTGCGTCGGCACACGCGCCCGGTCGCTGCGCGTGACTACTGGGCCAAGGGCGGCTTCAGGCAGGTGGTCGCCACCCGTGGCTTCAATGCCGTGTTCGTCGGTCGCCAGCGCGAGCACGCGGACGAGGATCTGCTGGCACCGCTGATCGAGGCGCTGCAGGCCGGCGACTCGTTGATCATCTTTCCCGAGGGCACGCGCAATGACGCGCCGCTGCCGCAGCCATTCAAGAGCGGGCTGTACCGCCTCGCCAGCCAGTTTCCGCAGGTGGAGCTGGTGGCGGTGTACCTGGATACCCTGCATCGCAGCCTGCCCAAGGGCAGTCTGCTGCCGGTACCGCTGGTATGCACGGTCCGGTTCGGACGCAGCGTCGAACTGCTGCCGGGAGAGGACAAGGCGGTGTTCCTGGAACGCGCCCGCGAGGCGGTGATCGAGCTGGCATGAGGCTTCCGGCATGAACGAGAAACTGATGTGGGTGATGGCCGGCATCGTCGGTCTGCTGCTGGTCGCCAGCGTGATCGGCTGGGGGCTGTCGCGACGCGCGCAGGGTCGGGGCGGCAGCGAGGTGGTCGACAACCTCAACGCCCGCATCCGCGCCTGGTGGCTGATGGTGGCGGTGCTGGGTGTGTCGTTCATGCTCGGCACCACCTTCAATCTGGTGCTGTTCGCGATCATCTCGTTCCTGGCCTTGCGCGAGTTCATCACACTCACGCCGACCCGCCGTGGCGATCATCTGGCGCTGTGCCTGTGCTTCTATGTGGCGATTCCTCTGCAGTACTGGCTGATCGGCATCGAGTGGTACGGGCTTTTCAGCATCCTGATTCCGGTCTATGGCTTCGTGCTGCTGCCGGCGGTGGCGGCGCTGGCCGGCGATCCCGACGACTTTCTGGAGCGCGCCACCAAGGTGCAGTGGGGGCTGATGCTGACCGTCTACTGCATCAGCCATGCGCCGGCGCTGCTGGTGCTGGACATTCCCGGCTTCGACCTCGGCGGTCTGGCCTTGCTGGTGTATCTGCTGCTGGTGGTGCAGATCAGTGATGTCTTGCAGTACGTGTTCGGCAAGCTGTTCGGCAAACACAAACTGGCGCCGCGGGTCAGTCCGTCGAAGACCGTGGAAGGCCTGCTGGGTGGCGGTCTGGCGGCGACGGCAGTCGGCGCCGGGCTGTGGTGGATCACGCCGTTCACGCCGCTGCAGTCGGCCGGCATGGCGGCATTGATCGTGCTGTGCGGTTTCCTGGGCGGGTTGGCGCTGTCGGCGGTGAAACGCAGCCTTGGCGCCAAGGACTGGGGAAACCTGATCGAAGGCCACGGCGGCATGCTTGACCGCATGGACTCGGTCTGCTTCGCCGCTCCAGTGTTCTTCCACGTCGTGCGTTACGGCTTCACCTGATCCCAGCACGGCACGATCGTTCGGGGTTCGTTGACAACGATGGCGGTATCCTTCGCGCCGCCGTCATGAATGACCACGAGGAACACCTCCCATGCTTCGCCACCTCACTGGCCTGCTCACCGTGTTGCTGGCGGGCTGCGCCAGCACGCCGGCACCGACCGCACCGGATCCGCTGATGCCACAGATCGACGGACGCATTGCCGAAACCCGCCATCGCGATGGCGACGACCTGCTCAGTGCCGGACTCGGCCTGGACGGGCTGCGCCAGTTTCCCGCGCCACCCTCCGAAGCGCTGGATGACCGGTCCTTGCGCCAGCGGGCGATCTGGAACAACTGGCGCGGTATCGCCGACCTGCGTCCGGAAACCCTGTCGACGCCACTGTCGAGCGTGCCGGGTCGCGAGTTCAGCGCGCGCATGCGTCTGCCCGGCCAGAGCGCCACGTTCGGCGTGCTCATGCAGTTGCCGGATGACTTCGATACCGATCGGCCCTGTCTGGTGATCGCCGTCGCCTCGGGCTCGCGGGGCGTCTATGGCGCGATCGCGGTGGCGGCGCCGGCGTTGGCGCGCGGTTGCGCGGTGGTGCACGTGGACAAGGGTGCCGGCACCGATTTCAGCCTGTTGCCCGATGGCCACGTGCAGGTACCGCATGCACACAGCGGCGCCAATCCGGAAGCGCACTGGGGCGAGCAGGTGCTGGCGGCCGCGCGCTATGGCCTCGATCTGCTCAACGAGGCAGGCCTGCGCGGCCGTTACCGCGCCGACAACACCCGCATCATTGCCGTGGGCATTTCCAACGGCGGTGGCGCGGTGCTGCAGGCCACCGAGAAGGACATCGACGGCCTGCTCGATGCCGCAGTTGTCGGCGCACCCAACATCCAGCCCGACTGGACCGGCATGCGTCCGCTCTACGACTACGTGACCGAGGCGGCGTTGTACCAGCCCTGCCTGCTGGCGCATCCGGACTGGCAGGACGCGCCGTTCGTGACCGACGAGATCCGCGCCGCCGGTGCCACACGCTGCGCCATGCTGCGCACCGCCGGCCTGCTCGATGCCGGCACCGGCAGTGGCCAGGCGCGCGAGGCGCGTGACCGCCTGCGCGGTAGTGGCTGGAACGAGGAGAGTCTGCGGCTGGCCAGCCTCAATGTCGCCTTCGATCTGTGGCGCGCCATTGGCGTCACCTATGCCAGCGCCTACGGGCGTTACCCGGCCGATGGCCATCCCTGCGGCTTCCGGTTCGGTGCTGTCGACGCGAATGGCCGGTTGCGCACACCCAGCGCGCTGGAACAGCAGCTGTGGCGCAGTGATGGCAGCGGCATTCCACCCACGGCCGGTGTCGCCATCATCGATCGCACCGTCGCGGCCGATGATGTCGCGCTGCCCGGTCTGATGTGCCTGCGTCGCCTGTGGGCCGGCGAAGGACCCGATCGCGACCGTGTCCGCGCCGGTGTCGAAGCGGTGCGCGTGGAAGGACGCCCGCGCACGCCGCGCATCGTGGTGCTGCATGGCGCCGACGATGGCCTGATTCCCGCGGTGTTCACCAGCCGGCCCTGGGTCGATGCCGCGCGTGCGCGCGGTGCCTCGGTCGAGTACACCGAGCTGCCCCGGGCACAGCATTTCGATGCCTTCCTGGCCTTGCCGGCGATGGCCGGTTTCCAGCCGTTGCTGCCGTCGGTGTGGGCGGCGCTGGAAGCCGAAATCGCGGCGCCACGTTGACAGTTCCGGAGTTCGCCATGAACAGCACCGCGCATTCGCAGGATCGCTCGTCGCTGTCGGCCCGCTCGGCCTGGCTGCCGGAAGGCTGGCGTGGGCCGGTGCGGCTGGATCTGCTCGGTGGTCATGTCGAGGCGGTCACCGATATCGACGGAAACGGTGACGACACGCGCTGGCTGTTGCCGGGCATTCCCAATCTGCATTCGCATGCTTTCCAGCGCGCCATGGCCGGATTCGCCGAACGTCGTGGCGACAGCAGTGACAGTGCGGCAAGCGCCGACAGCTTCTGGACCTGGCGCGAAACCATGTACGCCTTCGCCGGTCGGATGACCCCGGACACCCTGCATGCAGTCGCCTCCCAGCTCTACGTGGAGATGCTGGAGGCCGGCTACACCTGGGTCTGCGAGTTCCACTATCTGCATCACCAGCCCGATGGCACGCCGTACGCCGATCCGGCCGCGATGAGCGAGGCGATCATAGCCGCGGCACAGGAAACCGGCATCGGCCTGACCTTGCTGCCGGTGCTGTACATGACCGGCGGTTTCGACGGTCGCGCGCTGAATCCGCGCCAGCGCCGGTTCGGCCACGACCTGGATGCCTATCTGTGCCTGCTGGACACGCTGCGCAGCCGTGAGCACGCACGGCTGCGCGTCGGCATTGCCTTGCACAGTCTGCGCGCCGTACCGCCGCAGGCGATGGCGACCGTGCTGTCATCGGAACTGGCGCTGGACCGGCCGATCCACATCCACATCGCCGAACAGTTGCCGGAAGTGCAGGATTGCCTGGCCCTGCGCGGCGCCCGCCCGGTCGAATGGCTGCTCGACAACGCCACGGTCGACGAGCGCTGGTGCCTGGTCCACGCCACCCACATGACGCCGGAAGAAACCCGCCGCGTGGCGGCCAGTGGCGCCACGGTGGCGCTGTGCCCGACCACCGAGGCCAATCTCGGCGACGGCCTGTTTCCACTGCGCGAATACCTGGCAGCCGATGGCGCCTGGGGCATCGGCTCCGACAGCCACATTTCGGTGTCGCCGGTGGAGGAACTGCGCTGGCTGGAGTACGGCCAACGGCTGGTCTCGCATCATCGCAACGTTGCCGCCAGCGCGGACACGCCCAGCGTCGGCGAGACCTTGCTCGCCGGCGCCCTGTACGGCGGTCGTGCCTGCGGTGCCTGGGTCGGCGCGATCGAAGGCGCCGGCAACGGCTTCACCGGCATGCAGGCGGATCTGTTCACGCTCGACACCACCCAGACACTGTTCGCCGGCCACGACGACGACACCGTGGTCGACGCCTGGCTGTTCTCCGGCAATCGGCCGGCCGTCGCGGAAGTCTGGGCCGGTGGCCGGCAGGTGGTGGTCGACGGCAGGCACCGGCACCGCGAACGGGTCGCCGCGCGCTATGTCCAGGCACTCGCCGGTCTCACCGCGCCCTCCTGATCGCCCCCGGGCCGGAGCGCACATCGCGCACGCCCGAAATGGGCGGTCTCCAGCGTGTCCCTTTCTTGACACGACCGGCGTTAGTGTTCCGGACCGGTCGGATTCGACCGGATTCGGACCCCAACACGTCAAAGGAGAAATGCGGTGAAGACAGGTGCATGGATGATGGTTCTGGCAGCTTCGGTGACACTGGCGGGATGCGGTGACAAGTCCTCGACTACGGCCGGCGCCGATGCCATCGGGGTTCCCCTGTGCGACGATTTCCTGGCCAAGTACGCCGCCTGTGTCAACGACAAGATTCCGGCGCAGGCGCGTCCGGCGTTCGAGCAGTCGCTGCAGGCGACCCGCGATGGCTGGAAGCAGGCGTTGGCCTCACCCAATGGCCGCGACACCCTGGAGGCGGTGTGCAAGCAGGTGAAGGAATCCACCGCAGCGGCCGTGCAGGCCTACGGCTGCAGCTTCTGATCACGAGGACTTGATGTGGTCATGGCGTGATCGAGCGATCGCGCCATGAAATCACGGGCTGGTCATTGGCCGGAACCGAAAACGTTGCAGATCCGGTGCGGGAAGGGCGGGCATGCACCATGCCGGTCGCGTCGGCAATGAGCGGTGAAGCCAGGCCGCTGCCTCAGGCGTTGTCGGTGTCGAACAGCACCAGCCGGGTGTCGGCTTCGACGAAGTCGCCGACTGCAACGCGAACCTCGGCAATGCTGCCGTCGCGCGGCGCACGCAGCACCAACTCCATCTTCATCGCCTCCATCACCACCAGCTCGTCCTCGGCCTTGACCGTGTCCTGGGCCTTGACGTTGACCGCGACGATGCGTCCGGGCATGGGCGCCTGGATGTGGTCGCTGCCGGCGGATTCCTCGGCCTGCCAGGTGAACGCCGCGACGTCGTGCAGGCGGTGCCGCTTGCCGTCGGTGAACACCAGCCAATCCGGTCCACTGCGCCGGATGCGGATGCGCTGACTGTCTTCGGCCAGGCGCAGGCCCAGCCATTCGCCCTCCAGGCTGGCGCGGTCGATCTGCCACTCCTGATTGCCATGCCGGACCCGGTAACGGCCATGGCTGCCCCAGGCGCTGGTTTCGTGGCGCTGTCCGCGGTACTCGAAGGCGATCGCGTGGCGACCGGCATGGCCGCTGCGCCAGGCGTCGGGCACCTGCCACGGTGAATGCGGATCGTTGCTGGCGGCTGCCTGCCGGAGCGCGGCATGTTCGGCAACGAGCAGGTCGGCGATGGTGGCCGCCAGCAGGGCCGTGCCCGGTGGTTCGGTGTCGATGGTGATGAACTCGTCCAGATGCCGGTCGAGATAGCCGGTGTCGATACGTCCCTCGACCACGCTGGGATGGCGTGACAAGGTCTCCAGGAAGGCGATGTTCGACTTCGGGCCGACGATGTCGCAATCGGCCAGTGCTTCGCGCAGGCGGCGCAACGCCGACGGGCGATCCTGGTCCCAGACGATCAGCTTGGCGATCATCGGGTCGTAGAAGATGCTGACGGTATCGCCTTCGACCACGCCGGAATCGACCCGGACATGGCGGTCATCGCCGGCCGGCAGGCGCAGGCGCTCCAGGCGGCCGGAGCCCGGCATGAAGCCCTGCTCGGGATCTTCCGCGTACAGCCGCACTTCAATCGAATGACCCTGGTGGCGCACCTGCTCCTGTGCCAGCGGCAACGTCTCGCCAGCGGCCACCCGCAACTGCCACTCGACCAGGTCCAGACCGGTGACCATTTCGGTGACCGGATGCTCGACCTGCAGGCGCGTGTTCATCTCCATGAAGAAGAACTCGCCATCGGCGGCGACGATGAACTCGATGGTGCCGGCGCCGACGTAGTCGACCGCGCGGGCGGCGGCGACCGCCGCTTCGCCCATCGCGGCGCGCCGCTCTGGTGTCAGAAACGGCGAGGGCGTTTCCTCCAGCACCTTCTGGTAGCGGCGCTGCGCCGAGCACTCGCGCTCACCCAGATGGATCACGTTGCCGTGGTTGTCGCCGAACACCTGGAACTCGATGTGGCGTGGCGTCTCGACATAGCGCTCCAGGATAACCCGCTGATCGCCGAAGGCTGCGGAGGCTTCGCGCTTCGCGCTGGCCAGGGCGCTGGCGAACTCGCCGGCGCTGCGCACGATGCGCATGCCCTTGCCGCCACCACCGGCCGCGGCCTTGATCATCAGCGGGAAGCCGGTCTTGGCGGCTTCCGAAACCAGATGCTCGTTGCCCTGGTCTTCGCCGTGATAACCCGGCACCAACGGCACGGCGGCGCCGGACATCAGTGCCTTGGCCTCGGCCTTGGAGCCCATGGCCTCGATGGCGCGCAGGTTGGGGCCGATGAAGACGATGCCGGCTGCAGCCAGCGCCTGGGCGAAGTGCGCGTTCTCGGACAGGAAGCCGTAGCCGGGATGCACCGCCTGGGCGCCACTGGCTCGCGCGGCCTCGACGATGGCATCCACGCGCAGATAGGACTCGGCCGGGCGCGAGCCACCGACATGGATCGCCTGATCGGCCAGCTTCACATGCTGGGCATCGGCATCGGCATCCGAGTACACCGCCACCGTCTCGATGCCCAGGCGTCGGCAGGTGCGGATGATCCGGCAGGCGATCTCGCCGCGGTTGGCGATCAGGATGCGATTGAACATGGGCGGGCCGAAGAGTGAGTGAAGAGGAAAGAGGACGGCGTGGACGCTGGCACGTGTGCGCACAGACGAGGAACGAGTGCAGGGGAAAGAGAAAAGAGCGGCTGTTGCGTCGGCTTTGGCTTCATCACTCGTTCCTCTTTCCCCTGCACTCGTTTCCCTGTTTCACAGCCAGGCTGGTTTGCGCTTGTCCAGGAAGGCCGACAGGCCTTCCTGGCCTTCGGGCGAGACGCGCAAGCGGGCAATCAGCGTGGCGTTGGCCTCGTCGATGCCGTCGGCGCCGGTGCCCGAAATTGCCAGTCGACGTAGCAAGGCCTTGGCTTCGCGGGTCGCGGCCGGACCGGCCTGGCGCAGCGGCTTCAACACGGCCGCGACGGCATCGTCGAGTTGCTCGGCCGCGACCACCTCATGTACCAGGCCGATACGCAGCGCGTTGGCGGCATCGAACAGTTCGCCGGTCAGGAAGTAGCGGCTGGCCTGACGCGGGCCGATGGCGTCGAGCACGTGCGGTGAGATCGCCGCCGGCACCAGCCCGAGTTTGACTTCGGTAAGACCGAACTTGGCGCTGTCCACGGCGATGGCAATGTCGCAGCAGGCGACCAGGCCGACACCGCCGCCGAAGGCCGAGCCGTTGACGCGGGCGACGGTCGGTGCCGGGAACTCGCGCAACACGCGCATCAACCGGGCCAGCCCGCGTGCGTCGTCGCGGTTCTGGGCTTCGTCGAGCGAGGCCATGCGCCGCATCCAGTTCAAGTCAGCGCCGGCCGAGAACGAGGCGCCGTCACCGCTGAGCACCAGCACGCGAACATCGATCTCGTTGGCGAGCCGTTCCAGATGCGCGGTCAGTTCGGCGATCAGCGCGTCGTCGAAGGCATTGTGCACCTCCGCACGGGCGAGGGTCAGGCGGGCGATACCTGCGTCGATTTCCAGGCGGCTGGCTGCGGTCACTGGTCGGCTCCGGTCACATGCGGAAGACGCCGAAGCGTCCGGGTTCGATCGGGGCGTTGAAGCTGGCCGACAGCGCCAGGCCGAGCACGCGCCGGGTGTCGGCCGGGTCGATCACGCCGTCGTCCCAGAGCCGGGCGGTGGCGTAGTAGGGGTGACCCTGACGTTCGTACTGGTCGCGGATCGGTGCCTTGAAGGTTTCTTCCTCGTCCTTCGACCACTCTCCGCCACCTGCTTCGATGCCGTCGCGCTTTACGGTGGACAGAACGCCGGCTGCCTGTTCGCCACCCATCACCGAGATGCGCGCGTTCGGCCACATCCACAGGAAGCGCGGCTGGTAGCCGCGGCCGCACATGGCGTAGTTGCCGGCGCCGAAGCTGCCGCCGATCAGCACGGTGAACTTGGGTACGTGCGAGCAGGCCACGGCGGTGACCATCTTGGCGCCGTCCTTGGCGATGCCGGCGTTCTCGTACTTGCGCCCGACCATGAAGCCCGTGATGTTCTGCAGGAACACCAGCGGGATGTTGCGCTGGTTGCACAGCTCGATGAAATGCGCGCCCTTGACCGCGCTTTCGGCGAACAGGATGCCGTTGTTGGCGATGATGCCGACGGGATAGCCGTAGATGTGCGCGAAGCCGCAGACCAGGGTCTTGCCGTAGCGTGCCTTGAACTCATGCAGCTCGCTGCCGTCGACGATGCGGGCGATGATCTCGCGCACATCGTACGGTTGCCTGGTGTCCGGCGGCACCACGCCGTAGATGTCCTCGGCTGGATACAGCGGTTCGCGGGGCTCGCGGATCGCCACCGGCAGCTGCTTGCGCCGGTTGAGATGACCGACGATGTCGCGGGCGATGCTCAGCGCGTGCTGGTCGTTCTCGGCGAAGTGGTCGGCGACACCGGAGACGCTGGTGTGGACATCGGCGCCGCCCAGGGTTTCGGCGTCGACGATCTCGCCGGTGGCGGCCTTCACCAGCGGCGGGCCGCCGAGGAAGATCGTGCCCTGCTCGCGCACGATCACGGTTTCGTCGCTCATCGCTGGCACGTAGGCGCCGCCGGCGGTGCACGAGCCCATCACCACGGCGACCTGCGGAATGTTCTGCGAACTCAGCCGGGCCTGGTTGTAGAAGATGCGGCCGAAATGGTCGCGATCGGGAAAGACCTCGTCCTGCAGCGGCAGGAAGGCGCCGCCGGAATCGACCAGGTACACGCAAGGGAGGTGGTTCTCCAGCGCGATCTCCTGCGCGCGCAGATGCTTCTTCACCGTCATCGGGAAGTAGGTGCCACCCTTCACCGTGGCATCGTTGGCGACGATCATCACCTCGGTGCCATTGACCCGGCCGATGCCGGTGACCACGCCGGCGCCGGGTGCGGCATCGTCATACATGCCGTGTGCGGCCAGCGGCGACAGTTCCAGGAACGGCGAGCCGGGATCGAGCAGGGCACGGATGCGTTCGCGTGGCAGCAGCTTGCCACGCGCGGTGTGCTTGTCGCGCGCCTTGGCGCCGCCGCCTTCGGCAGCTTTCGCCATCTGGGTCTTCAGGTCGTCAACGGCGCGGCGCTGGTGTTCGGCATTGCGGCGGAAGTCTTCGCCGCGGGGGTCGATCCGGGTCGGGAGCGTGGGCATGGGGTTCTTCGCAGGATTCCGGTCGGCATGTAAACACACGGCCGCAGCGGCTACCAGCCTGACGACAAATTGTGCAGATGCCGCATCGGTGTGGATCGGGCATCACGATGCTGCGAGGACAGGCGCGATCGGCATCGCCTTCGCATCGGGTCAAGGTCCACCCTGGGAGTGTCGACGCCGCGTCGCCGTGCCGGGAACGACGATCGCTGTTGCATGCATCGACGAGCACGGCGCTGGAATGGTTGTTGTCCGCCATGCACGAACGGCACGCGCTGGCGTGCCGTTCGTGGCAGGGGATCGATGGGCGGACCTCAGTCGTCCTTGCGCCGCTCCTCGACTTCTTCCTTGGCCTTCTCGACCGCTTCCTGGGTGCCTTCCTTGATGTCCTGGCCCAGTTCGCGAGCACCCTCGCGGACATCGCGTCCGGCCTCCTTGGTCGCGTCCCAGGCCTTGTCGGCGCCTTCCTTCACAGTCTCGCCGGCTGCAGCCGCGCCTTCCTTGGTCGCGTCCCAGGCTTTCCCGGCGCCCTCACTGACGGCCTGGCCAGCGTCCGCGGCGCCTTCCTTGGTGTCCTGCCAGGCCTGCTTGGCGGCATCGCCGGTGGCACCGGCCGCTTCCTTGATTTCCTGGCCGGCACGTTGATAGGCGTTGGGTTCGGCGGGCGGCGCCGGCGGTGGCACTTCCGGTGGCGGTGGCGGTTCCTGCCGGCAGGCGGCGAGGGTCAGGGCGACAACGGGGAGCAGCAACCAGCGGTGTCGGTTGGTCATCGGCTTATCTCCTATGTGCAGGTGTCTGTGGGTCTGCTGCCGTTGCCCGGGAAAGCGCTCTGGGTCAGCGGGTACGTAGTTTCCATGAAATGGGCGTAATGGGTCGATGAAGGGGTCGAGTATCGCTCAGGAATCGGCCCTCCCGGCTCCGGATGTCCACCGCAACCTCGGCCGCCTGCCGGTGTTTCCGGCATGTCCCTGGGCTGGTTTGCCCTGGCAGGTCAAGATGCACCGACAGCCTTGGAGCTCGAGGTCCAGCAGGCTGCGATGGGACACCATCGGTTCCTGCCGCTGGCCGCTGACGGTGATTGTGGCAGCTGGAAAACGCGCCGCGATGAGCGTGGGTCGCGGATGCTGGCCGCAGCAGTTTGTGAGAGAGAGAGAGAGAGCGGTCTTGCTCACCAGGAGAGCCGGGCGGTGACGTGTGCCTCGTCCACTTGCAGCGAGAATTCCCAGCCGTTTCGCTCGCACAGTCGCTGCACGATGCCCAGCCCCAGGCCCTGTGCGCCGGAGCTGGAGCCGGCAGGCATGAGAACGCCAGCCTCGTCGCCGCCCAGGCGATTGGTGACCACAAGCGCCTGCTCGTTGAGCAGGACCTTGATCGGGCCGTGCCCGCCGGGTGTTTGCTCGAACGCGTTTCGCACCAGGTTGGTGACGGCGATGAGGAAGGCCTGCGGATGCCCGCGTACGACCGGGGTCGCGCGGCTTTCAACCTCGACGTCAACGTACTTGCCGTTGAGCAGGTAGCGCTGCTGGTCGATCGCCCGGTGTATCAGGGGCGCGACGAAGAACTGCTCGCCATAAAGGCCGTCGTCGGTTTCGCGCGCGATGCACAGGAACATCTCGATCGTCGATTTCATCTCGAGCGTGGCGCGTCGGATCCGAGCCACCGCCGTCATGTCTTCAGCCGACAGCTCGCTATGCTCCAGCAGCTCGAGCGCACCCAGGATCACGGTGATGGGTGTCCGCAGTTCGTGGCTGGCGGACCCGGTGAAGTCGCGCTCGCGCACCACGAACGCGCTGATCCGCGCCAGTGTCTTTTCAATGGCACCAGCGAGGATGCCGACCTCGTCGCTTCCGAATCGGCTGGACTCGATGACGTTGTGGTCTGCCGCCGACAGGTGTTCCAGGTCAATGCCCGAAACCACGTCGGCGAGCTGCACCACCGGCGCGACTGCCCGCCGCATCACCAGCACGCCCAGTCCGAAACCAAAGGCCCCGAGCACACCAACCACCCCGGTGATGGCCAGCAGCCACCACCAGTCCTCGGAGGAGGCCGCCTCGATCCCGGCGACATCGAACACCACGAAGGCGCGTCCGTGTGCATTGTCGGCAGGGATCACCGCCACATGCAGTTCTTCGGCAACGAACTCGTACACGCCCTCGCCAGGGCCGGCCTGCGCCCACTTCCTCAGGGCTTCCGGCAAGCTTCCGGCATCGTCGTAGCCGCGGATACTGGTCGGGAGATCGGGGTAGCTTTCGGCGGCTTGCTGCAGCTGATTGACCAGCACGCGGTCTTCGCTGAACCGGATGGCGGCATAGAACGCGAGCCCCCAGACGAGGCTGAGTGCGACAACACACAGCGCAAACGCATACTCGACGCGTTTGCGCAGACTGTGTTGCGGCACGATCAGGCGTCCTCTGCGATTCGATATCCGATGCGATGCACCGTATGGATCAACGGCCGGTCGAACGGCCTGTCGATCGCCTGCCGCAGCTTGTACATGTGCGAGCGCAAGGCATCCCCATCCGGACGCTCGTCGGCCCACAGCAACGTTTCCAGCTCGTCGCGATCCACGACGGCAGGGGACTGTTCCATCAATCGCCGCAGCAGCTTCATGCCCGCAGGATTGATCTCGACCCGTTGCCCGGCCCGATGCACCTGCAGCGTGGATCGGCTAAGGGTCAGGTCGCCGACGGTCAGCAGGTTGTGGGCATTGCGGTGGCTGCGCTTGTACAGGGCCCGGATGCGCGCATGCAGTTCCTGCAGCGCGAAGGGCTTGACCAGATAGTCATCGGCGCCGGCGTCGAAGCCTTTGAGCCTGTCGTCGAGGGTGTCCCGTGCGGTCAGCATGAGCACGGGCGTTTCGATCTCGGCATCGGCTCGCAGCCGCTGGCAGAAGGTAAGGCCATCCATCCTCGGCATCATCAGGTCCAGCACGATGACATCGAACGGATTGATCAGCGCCAGGTTCATCGCGGTGACGCCGTCATGGGCGAAGTCCAGCACATAGCCCAGCTTTTCGAGATACGTGGCGATGTTGCCGCAGATGTCGCGGTTGTCCTCGACGATCAACGCCCGGATCGGCGCGGCATCTGGAACGCGTGCCATCTGCCGCTCCCGTTCACCAAGCGTAGTCTAGCCGAAGTCCGATCAGCGGCTCGGCCTCGCTGTCGTCCTTCACGTTGACGCCCCTGCGGTAGTCGAACTCGGTATCGTCGGTCGATGACGCCGAGGTCAGGTTGATCACATCGAGGAAGGCGGTGACGTCGATGGGGCCGAAGGCGCGCCGATAGTCGACACGGGCGTTGAGCACGCCATAGCCGGATTTGCGGCCGACGCCGCGCTCGGTCGTTTCCCGCGAGTAACGCAGGGGTTGTCCCGGGCCCAACACGTCCTCGTGGATGATGAAGGCATCTTCGGGCCGCCCCGACAGGTACTTGTAACGTGCAGCCACCTTCCAGCGATCGGTGATTTCCCAGGTCAGCCCGAGGGTCGCCACGTGCGCGCGGCTAAACTCGTCGGTGACGTCACCACGGCCGTCCTTACGGTCTATCGTGGCATCGTTGTAGGAGTAGGTCGCGGTCGCATAGAGGCCCTCTCGGATCGTGCCCTTGGCCACGACATCGACGCCGTAGGACGTGCCATCGCCGATGTTGGCGAATGTTCCGCTCGCCCGATCCTGGTCAACCACCAGGTTCGCGAGATCCTGGTAATAAGCTTCCGTCAACACCGACCAATTGTCGTTGGGGAAGTACTCAAGCCCGACGCTGCCGTGCGTGATCTTCTCGTTTTCGAGCGTGTTCGTCGCATTGGCAGCCAGGTCAAGGAAGCGTGGCGACTGGTGGAACAGGCCCGCGGTGGCGAAGTATCGGATGCTGTTGCCCGGCTGCCAGTTGATTCCCAGTCTGGGCGACACGAGGGTTTCGTCGGTAAGGCCGTCCCGTTCCAGGCGTACGCCCGTGCGCAGGTCCCAGGCGTTCCGTTTGAAGACCTGGTCCACGTAGCCGGCGTAGCTGGTCGCCTTGCGGCTCATCGAAGCGTCGATGTTCTCCGGTGTCAGCACGATGAAGCGCTGCCCGGGATCTGGCCGGAAGTCGTTGCTGTCGTAGACGTACCGGATCCAGTCGCCGTCCAGCACGGTGCTGTAGTCGAGATCGAGTTGTGTCAGTTGCACACCTGCATTGAAAGCACCCCACCGATTCAACGACGTGAAGTCGCTGCGCCAGCCGATCTCGGTCTCGTCTTCGGTCACGGTGATGATGTCTTCGCGCACCGGGAAACTGGCGGCAGGTGATCCGGGCGGGGCGAGGTCAGGGAATGCCTCGCCCTCCGAACTGATCTTGTTGCTCGAGCGGTGGTAGACCTTGTTGGTCCAGACCGCATTTGCGCCGATCAGCGACCGTAGTGTCAGACCGTACAGATCACTGTCCTGCTTGAAATCCAGCAGGGCGGCGTCTTCGAAATTGGGCGATTCGAAGACGTGTGTCACGTCGCGCGTGTAGGTCTCGCGGGTATCGATGAGCAGCACCTCGAGCGTGTTGGACGGATCGATCGGCACGGCCGACTTGACGATGACGTCCCGCAAGATCGGGTTTCCGATGTCCAGTTCTTCGATGTCCTCGAAGAAGGCGCCAAAATCCAGCCTGCGGGCAGACACGAGGACCGTCGAATCTTCCGTGATACCGAGCGGCCCGTCGTAGCCGACTTCGTTGCCTGCAAGATCGATGCGCAGGCTCGCTGACGGGCTGGGGCTGCCGTCGGCGACGTCGAGCTTGAGCAGCGATCCGGCCCGTCCGCCATACGCAGGACCCCATCCGCCCGGTGAGAACTCGGCACCGCTGATCACGTTCGGTGCAAAGATCGAGAAGCGGCCGCCACCGCCGATGTCTTCGTCCTCGCCGAGCGTCGCGTCGAAGTGCACCGCCTTGTCGAAGGGAAACTCGTCGACGAAGATCAGGTTGTCGCGGGGGCCGCGGCCGCGCACGCTGAAGGCCGCGAACTCACTGGCCGAAGCCAGGCCCGGCAACCCATCCAGCGAGAGCAGCGGATCGGCGCCGCCGCCAACGGCACTTCGCAAGGCTTCCCGGTCGAGGTAGGTGCTGGAGGGGGACGCAAAGGCATCCAGAGCCCGTGCCTGGACCACGACCTGTTCCAGCGTCGGCGCGCCCAGTCCGAGTTCGACTCTGGAGTTCTTGCGCGTGATGACGCGGTCGCTGGGCTCGTATACGGGAGCGAACCCGTCCTTGATGACGTTGACCGAATACAGGCCGGGGTCGAGCTGTTCAACCACGATGCGACCTTGCGCATCGGTTTCAAGGGACTGCGCGGCGTTGGTTTCCCGTTTCGTGATCGTGACCTGCACGCTGGAAAGTGGCCGGTTGGTGTATTGATCCCTGACGACGATGGTCAGTGCGCCAGGTGCCTCCGCAGCTTCGGTGAGCAGTGAGAATCCGATCAGGTGCGTCGAAACAGCCAAGCACAGTGCCCGTTTGAAGTGCCGGTACATGTCGCGCTAACCCCCCAAGAAGTCGCCAAGTTCACGTGATGAAGCAGCGCGAAACTAGCAATGCGAATGTCGCCAAAAGGTCGCCAGCCGGGCGCGAAGTTTTGGGTTCGTGGCTCCGGGTGCGCGAACAATAGTTGTATATATTGCGTAATAGTTGAGCGGTCGGAGGGCCGGCTTTCCCATGCAGTCCAGCAGGCTCACGGGCGACCGGTGTGTTCCAGGCTTGGCCTTGGCAACTGGCGCCTGAGACGCCCGCTGTGGATTCCTGACATCTGGATGGCCAGCAGGTCAGCCTGATGCCTGCGGCGAATACGGCATCGGTCAATGGCCGTGGAGGGAGCGGGCAGAAGCTTTACTGGCAGCGTCCAGTCGCGCTGATACCGATCGCTGCTTGTTGCGCCAGAACGCGAACGGGCGCCGTTGCGGCGCCCGTTCGCTGTCGCCGGCAGGGGTCTGCGTCAGACCAGTTCGATGGCCAGTGCCGTGGCTTCGCCGCCGCCGATGCACAGCGACGCCACGCCACGCTTGCCGCCGCGGGCACGCAGCGCGTGGATGAGCGTGACCACGATGCGCGCGCCGGAAGCGCCGATCGGGTGGCCCAATGCGCAGGCGCCGCCATTGACGTTGACCTTGGCGTGGTCCAGACCCAGCTCCTTGATCGGCGCCATCGCCACACAGGCGAACGCCTCGTTGATCTCGAACAGGTCGACGTCCCGCTTGGCCCAGCCGGCGCGTTCCAGCACGCGCTGGATGGCGAACACCGGCGCGGTGGTGAACCACTCCGGATCATGGGAATGGGTGGCGTGCGCGACGATCCGGGCCAGCGGCGTGGCGCGGTAGCGCTCGGCAGCCGCCGCCGACAGCACCACGGTGGCGGCCGCGCCATCGGAAATCTTCGAACTGGAGGCCGCTGTGATGGTGCCACCGTCGCGCTTGAAGGCCGGCTTCAGGGTCGGAATCTTGGCGATGTCGATGCGCGGCGGCTCCTCGTCGTTGACGATCTCGACATCACCCTTGCGGGTGCTGACGGTGACCGCCGCGATCTCGTCGCGGAAGGAGCCGTTCTCGATCGCGGCAACGGCGCGCCGCGCCGATTCGGCGGCGAACTCGTCCTGCTCCTCGCGGGTCATGGCGAACTGGTTGACGCACATCTCGCCGAACACACCCATGGCCTGACGGTCATAGGGGTTGGTCAGACCGTCCCACATCATGTGGTCGATCACCTGGGCATCGCCCATGCGGTAGCCACCGCGCGCGCGCGGCAGCAGGTAGGGCGCGTTGGTCATCGACTCCATGCCGCCGGCGATGGCGACGTGGATGGAGCCGGCCTTGATCGCGTCATGGGCCTGCATGATCGCCTTCATGCCCGAGCCGCAGACCTTGTTGATGGTGGTGGCGCCGGCCGAACGCGGCAATCCCGCACCGAGCGCTGCCTGGCGCGCGGGCGCCTGACCGAGATTGGCCGGCAGCACGCAACCCATGATGACCTCGTCGATGGACTCGACCGGAACCCCGGCGTGGCCGATGGCCGCGGTGATTGCGGTGCTGCCCAGCTGTGTGGTCGGAACTCCGTCGAACTGGCCCTGGAACGAGCCAATGGGCGTGCGCTTGGCGCCGGCGATGAAAATCTCGGACATGATCTTTCCTCGAGCCTCAGGGTCGTGGGAGGGGCCGACATTATCGCCTCGGCAGTCGCCGAACCACAAATCCCGTTGTCGCGAGGTGGCCGGACGCGCCGCCGTCGGGCAACGGCGCGGTGCCGAATCAGTTGGCGATGACGTCGCGCGACATCATGAACTGGTCGACGATCTCGTCGGTCAGCCGGTACAGCCGGCTGATGAATGAATCGATGAAGGCGTACATGCCGCCATCGAAGATCTGGTCGATACGCGCGAACCGGATGCTCGCGGACAGGGCACCGGCCTGTCGGCCGACCTCGGTGCGCGCGCCGCCGGCCAGGCGCTGGACCACATCCTCGACCGCCGACATCGCCACCGCCAGCGAGCGCGGCATGTCCTCACGCAGCAGCACCAGTTCGGCGACGCGAACCGGTTCGATGGTGTCGCGGTAGATGCGCCGATAGGTCTCGAAGGCCGACATGGCGTGCAGCAGCGCGCTGAACTGGTAGTACTCGACCGCGCTGCGTGCTTCGCGGTTCTCGCGCCGGCGGTGCTCGGTGAAGTGCATGCCGAGAAAGCGCAAGGCGAAGTCGCCACGCTCGACGAAGGTGCCCAGACGCAGGAACTCGTAACCCTCGTCGCGACCCATGGTGCCGATGGTCACGCCACGGAACGAGGCCGAGCGACGCTTGAGCCAGTCCAGGAACTCGGACAGGCCCTGGGCGTACATCTGCTCGGGGGACATGCTGCGCATGTGCAGCCAGGTTGCGTTGAGCACCTCGTACATCTCGCCGGTGATCGCGCCGCGCTGCGCGCGTGCCGACTCGCGCGCGGCATGCAGGCAGGCCCGGATTGATGACGGATTGGCCGGATCGAAAATGATGTACTCCAGCACCTTCTCCGGTGTGACATTGCCATGGCGCTCGGCATAGGGCTCGGAGAGGCCCAGCGAATCCAGCGCGCGTATCCAGGCGGCAGCCTCGGACTTGCCGCGTTCCAGGCGCTCGGGCAGCAGCGCGAAGCGCTGGCTGAGGTCGAGCAGGCGGGCAGAGTTGTCGACGCGCTCGATGTGGCGCGAGGTCCAGTACAGGTCGGAAGCGGTACGGCAAAGCATTCTGGTCAGCCCTCCATCACCCAGGTGTCCTTGGTGCCGCCGCCCTGCGAGGAATTCACCACCAGGGAACCTTCGGGAAGGGCCACGCGGGTCAATCCGCCGGGAACGATGCGGATCTCCCGGCCCGAGAGCACGTAGGGCCGGAAGTCGATGTGCCGCGGTGCCAGCCCGGCGTCGACGAAGGTCGGGCAGGTCGACAGGGCCAGGGTCGGCTGGGCGATGTAGCGCGCCGGCGAGGCGATGATCCGCTGCCGGAACTCCTCGATCTGGGCCTTGCTGGCGGCTGGGCCGATCAGCATGCCGTAGCCGCCGGCGCCGTGGGTTTCCTTGACCACCAGTTCCGGCAGGTGCTCGAGCACGTAGCGGCAGTCGTCGGGGTTGCGCAGGCGCCAGGTCGGCACGTTGTTGAGGATGGGTTCCTCGTCGAGATAGAAGCGGATCATGTCCGGCACATAGGGATACACCGCCTTGTCGTCGGCGATGCCGGTGCCGATGGCATTGGCCAGCACCACGCGGCCGGCGCGCACCGCGGCCATCAGGCCGGGGACGCCGAGCTGGCTGTCGGGACGGAACGCCAGCGGATCCAGGAAGTCGTCGTCGACCCGGCGGTAGATCACGTGGATGCGCTGCAGGCCGCGGGTGGTGCGCATGTAGACGGTGTCGTCCTGTACCAGCAGATCCTGGCCCTCGACCAGCTCCACGCCCATCTGCTGGGCCAGGAAGGCATGCTCGAAGTAGGCCGAGTTGTAGTGGCCGGGTGTGAGCACCGCCACGGTCGGATCATCGACACCTTCCGGTGCCACCGAGCGCAGGTTTTCCAGCAGCGCGTCCGGGTAATGCTCGACCGGGGCGATCGACTGCCGGGCGAACAACTCCGGAAACAGCCGCATCATCATCTTGCGGTTTTCCAGCATGTAGGACACGCCCGAAGGCACCCGCAGGTTGTCTTCCAGCACGAAGAACTCGCCACTGCCGGCACGCACCAGGTCGATGCCGGCGATATGCGCGTAGGTGTGCTCGGGCAGGTCCAGACCCTGCATCTGCGGCCGGTACTGGTCGTTGTCCAGCACCAGCTCGGCCGGAACACGGCCTTCCTTGAGGATGTGCTGGTCGTGATAGACGTCGTGCAGGAACATGTTCAGGGCCAGCACGCGCTGGCGCAGGCCGGCATCCAGGCGCTGCCATTCACTGGCTGGAAAGATGCGCGGCACGATGTCGAAGGGAATCAGCCGCTCGGTGCCGGACTCCTCGCCGTAGACCGCGAAGGTGATGCCGACCCGGTGGAAGGCCAGCTCGGCTTCCCGGCGTTTCTGGGCGATGCGAGGTTCAGGGGTCCGTTCAAGCCAGTCCGAGAAGGCGCCGTAGTGGCCGCGCGGGGCGCGGTCGGGGTCGTACATCTCGTCGTAGAAGGCCATCGCGGACGCCGTTGCCGATAGGGTGCGTCCTTTTTGCCACGTTTGTGCGCCGCGACACAACCCATACCTTTGATCAAGTTGCTACGCAGTGGTCTTGACGGCCGCCGCTGCCGGCATCTGGCGCGGCCGTCATTCCCCGGTGTCGAGCACCTCGACCGCCGTCACCTCCAGCTGACCGAGCACGTTCAGGCCGTCGTAGAAGCGCCAGGGATCGCCGTCGTCGGCGTGCATGGCCAGGCGCAACTGGTTGCCGGGCAAGGCCGCATCGAAGGCCTGCCAGCGCTCGCCAGTCCAGGCGGCGGTCCAGGCATGCGGCACCAGGCTGGGCTTGCCACCGAAGTCGCTGGTGTAGGCCAGGCCGGTGACCACCCGGGCCGGCACCCCGGCTGCCCGGGCCAGTGCCGCCAGCAGCACGGCGTGCTCGGTGCAGTCGCCCTGCCGCAGGCGCGCGGCGTCGCTGGCGGAGGCATAGCCGATGCGCAGGTTCTTGTCGGCGATGTGCCCGTTCACCAGATCCTGCAATTGCTGCATTCGCCGTGCGGGATCACTGTCCAGTTCCCGGTCGGCCAGCAGCGCCTGCACCTCCGGCGCATCGTGATTGAGCCAGTCGGTCCGCTGCAGGTCGCGCTCGGAGGGCGCGGCCACCGGGTCGCCCTGTTTGCGGTCGTCGCCGGTGAGCAGGCGATAGCGGTTGCCGCCGACGCTCTGCAGGCGCTGGCCATCGATGCCCGGCCAGTCGCTGATCGGCAGTTCGCTGCGCAGACCGACCACCAGCGGCTTGGCCAGCTCGTCGGGCTGCAGCTTGTTCGGCACGGCGACCAGCGCATTGAGCAGGATTTCCGCCGCCTGGTTGGGCGCTTCGGCACAGGCGCGGTCGCAGGCGAGCAGCTCCAGGGTCTGGCCCATGATGTCCATGGTCATGCGCTGCATGGTCAGGTCGGCATCCATCCACGCCCGGCTCTCGGTGGCGCTGCCGGGAAAACGCATGGTCTGCTGCACCTCGATCAGTTCGGTCCGACCCTGGGGCATGTCCAGGGTCACCGGCCCGACGATCTCGTAGTCGACCGACACGGCCATCTGCATCAGCGACTGAAAGGACGCGACGGTACCGCGCGTGCCTGACGCCGTGCCCGCGGCACGCATCTGCCGCTCCATGCCCCAGGCCAGCAGGGCGCCCTCCGGCCACTCCAGGACACTGTCGCGCAGCTGGCCGGCGGCGCCGGACTGGATGGCGAAGCGTCCATCCGGTTGCCGCGTGCCGTTCATGCGCATCTCCAGGCCGCTCATCCGGGTGAGGTTGCTGAACGCCAGTGGCTGCCCATCCGGCGATTCCTCGTGGGTCTCGTCGGTGGTCATCGACACCGATACCCCGTCGCGGCCCATCTCGAAGCTCATCACCTGGCGGGTGATCACCCGGTCACGGGTGGTCAAGCGGTCGAAGCGGGCATGGCCTACCTTGCGTCCGCCCATGAGCACGCTCAGCCACTGGGTCTGTGTGTCCTGGTGGCCGTCGATGTCGACCAGCACGGCGGTCTCGCGGGCGCCTGCACCCAGCGGCAGGACGAGCAGCGCCGTCATCAGGAAAAGGGAACAACGTTTGGTCTGATTCATGCCGCGATGATGCCAGCTTTGTCCCGTCGCCACGTAAAGGGGCTCATCGCGGAATGGACTTGGGGGGCGATGATCGGCGGTGGTCGGCATCGCGGCCGTGGCCTTTTTTTCCGCTTTTTTTTTGGGCTGTCTTTGTCTTGAGGCGGTTCGGCTTTTCTCGCCCTTGGTTGTCTTGTCGCGAAGTTTCGCCCGCCTCACGGCGGCCGAGTCACTTTCTTTGCTTGTCCAAAGAAAGTAACCAAAGAAAAGACACCCCGGAGGTCGCGCCCTGCGGGCATCCTGCCCTCCGGGTACGCGTGCGGCGGACGGGTCCGGTCGAGGGCACATCCGTGTGCCCGCGACCGGATCGGCGGCATCCGTGCCGCCGCTCGCGGCTGCGCCGCGACGAATCCGCCCACCACCCGCCGCTCCCAACGGGGCCCCACAACAGCAGCGGCCATCCTGGCCGCAGAAGCCACAGCAAAAGCGAAAGCGAAAGCGGCGATCGCGACGGTGTCTGAGATGTCTTTGTAGGAGCGGGGTGTGCTCCGCTCGGCGGCCGACAGGCCGCACGTTCCGCACGACGCTGTGCAAGCGGAGCAAGCCCCGCTTCTACGGTCGCGCGTCTGATTCATCCGGTGTGCGGGATCGGTGCGATGTTGCCGGACGTTGCGGCGACCGGGCGCGCAGGAAGCGCGCCTGCTTGTCCGGGGCCCCTTGAGGCCCGGTGAGACGGTGACGGATCAGCCCGCAGGGACGCGGACACAGATGTCCGCGTGTTCGTCGCGACACAGGATGTGTCGTCGACGAACCCCGGCACCGGCTCACGCACCCGGAGGGCAGGATGCCCGCAGGGCGGGCCGACCGGGGTGTCTTTTCTTTGGTTACTTTCTTTGGACAGGCAAAGAAAGTGACTCGGCCGCCGCCGAGGCGGTCGAAACCAGGCGACACAACCACCAAGGGCGGGAAAAGGCGTACAGCTACAACCAGCCAGCCAGCGACAGCACAGAAGAAAACGGATCGAAGCCATCCACTCGATTCCGCGATCAGCCGGCAAAGACGAGGAAAGGACGTCGTAATCGCCGCCGATGCCCCCCGTATATCGGGTCGGTCCCACCCCAACCCGGAGCATGGCGATGAACGGCACGCCCTTGAGCAGCACTGCAACCTATCCGCTCGGATTCCTGGATTTCCTCACCCTCAAGCCCAAGCGAGGCCATCGCGTCGGCGACTACGAAATGACCGAAGCCGGCATGGCCCGCTTCAACCAGGCGCTGCGCGCGCTCGGTCAGGATGTGCCCACGCTGACCCTGGACCAGTTCGCGACCGCCGCGCAACGGTCGCTGGACCGCTACAGGGACGGCCAGCAGCCCGCCTTCGTCAGCTCGCGCCTGGCGGTGTTCGAGCGCATGGAACAACTCGCTGCCGATCCGGGCTGGGAGGTCGACGCCGACTTCGCCCAAGGCCTGGCTGCGGTGCGCGAATACGTGGCGGCGACCGACGACCTGATTCCCGATACGTTGCCGGTGGTCGGTCGGCTGGATGACGCCGTGCTGATCGATGTCGCCCAGCAACTGGTGCGCGAAGATCTTGCCGACTACGAGGATTTCTGTCGCTTCCGCCAGGTCGCTGCCGAGTTCGCCGGTGTCGGCATCCACGAGACCGGATTGAGCCGCGCGCAGTGGCTGGAGGCGCTGCTGCAGGCGCACGGCAGCAACGGATTCAAGCGCTACGGTCGGCAACGGCCGCGCTACGTGCCCGATCCACGGGCCTCACTGTTCCACATCGCCTAAGATGTCGGGCAAGGCAGGCGAACGCGGCGATGCCTTCGTCCACTCAGGGAGGAGCAGGATGGCGCGGTTCAAGACGACCCGCTGGAGTCTGATCGACCAGGCGCGCACCGACGTCGGCGGCGCGCGTCCGGCGCTGGAACAGCTGTGCCGGGACTATCGGCCACCGGTGTTGGCGTTCGTGCGCCGCAACGGCTATCAGTCGTCCGACGCCGAGGATCTCACCCAGGAATTCTTCACCGGCTTTCTGGAGCGCGGCTGGTACGCCGAAGCGCGTCCGGAGCGCGGCCGGTTCCGAACCCTGGTGCTGACTGCCTTGCGCAACTTCATGCTCGATGTCAGCGCTCGCCAGCGGGCGCTCAAGCGCGGCGGCGGTGCCGCGCATATCGACATCGAGGACGCAACAACGGCCAGTGCCGATTCGCCGGAACGGGCGTTCACCCAGGCCTGGCTGGGTGTGGTCTTCAGTCGCGCGCGCGGCCGTCTGAAGGAGGAATGCATCCGGTCCGGCAAGGGCGAGCAGTTCGAGCAACTCTGGGGCTGCATCGACGGCCGCGCCGAGAGCAGCGACATCGATGCGGTGGCCGCCGAACTGGGCCTGCGCCGGAACACCCTGGCGGTGCAGTTGTATCGCCTGCGCGCGCGGTTGCGGCAATTGATCCGGTTGGAGCTGGCGGCGACGGTGGGCAGCCGCGAAGACTTGGAGCTGGAGCTGGGCGATCTGCGTTCTCTGTTCGAGCCGGCCGGGTCGGCATGATGGGAGTGATTTCGACCAACCGCAGCGAGGACGATTTCGCCGACACCCGCTGGTCGCTGGTGCAGGACCTGAACGCATTCGAAGGGTCAACGTCGCGCAGCCGGCTCAACGAACTGTGTCTGCGTTACTGGCTGCCGATCCAGCAGCAGATCCAGGAACGCGGTGTGGACGAGGCCGATGCCAATCGTCTGACCGGGCTGTTTTTCGATCACCTGCAGCGTGAGGCCCTGGCGCGCGCCGACCAGTACAGCCGCTTCCGCGAGTTCCTGCAGGCCGAACTGGGCGAGTTCCTGCACCACACCAGCCGAATGCCTACCGAGGCGCGGCAGACGCGCGCCGACGGTCTGGAGCGCAGCTTCGCGCTGCAGGTGATCGGCCACGCCATGGACCGGCTGCAGGTCGAGGCGTCGGAGGCGGACCGCTTGCCGATGTACGAGGTGCTGCGTCGCTATCTCACCCTGGAAGCCAGCGCCGCGGATGTTCAGCGTGAAGCGCTGGCTCTCGGCGTGCGTCCCCTGTTCGTGACCATGGCGATCCGTCGGCTGCGTCAGCGCTTTCGCCGGCTGGTCGACGACGAGCTGCTGCGGCTGGTCACCGACAGCCGCGAACTGGCGCAGGAGCGCGAGGCCTTGTTCGCTGCGCTGGACAGGGGCGGATAGGTGGCCGACACCGGATCGCCGGCATCAGCGGCGCAGTGGTGGCTGGATCCGGCCATCGCGCAACTGGCATTCGGCGCCGGCAGCCGTGTCCGCGGATCAGCCGTTGGCGTGATCGCCGACGAGCGCCTGGATCTGGATCTGGCCGATCCCGAGCAGCGCGCCCTGGGCGAGTTCGAGCTGCTGGAGCTGATCGGCGAGGGCGGCATGGGGCTGGTCTACCGTGCCCGCCAGAATCGTCTGCAGCGCGAGGTCGCGGTGAAGCTGCTCTCGGCCGGTCCTTGGGCCTCGGAGGAGTTCATCGCCCGCTTTCAGGAGGAGGCGCGGCACGCGGCCCAGCTGCAGCATCCGGGCATCGTCGCCATCCACGAGATGGGCGAGCTGGATGGTCTGGTCTACTACGCCATGCAGCTGGTGCGCGGCGAAAGCCTGGCGCAGCATCTGCAGCGTCAGGGGGGACGTCTGACCGAACGTCAGGCGGCGCAGTTGCTGCGCACCATCGCCGAGGCGGTCGACTACGCACACAGTCTGGGTGTGCTGCATCTGGACCTGAAGCCAGCCAACGTGCTGATCGACGGCGAGGGGCAGCCGAAGATCGCCGATTTCGGACTGGCCCGTCGGCTGGAGTCCGAACACGACAGCCTGGCCAACGAGCATATCGCCGGCACGCCCAGCTACATGGCACCCGAACAGGCCAGCGTCGGCAAGGCACCGCTGACCCGGGTCACCGATGTCTGGGGCCTGGGCGCGATCCTGTACGAACTGCTGTGTGGCCAGCCGCCGTTCGAGGCGGGCGATGCGAACTCGACCCTGGTCCTGCTGCGCAAGGGCGTGGTGCGCAAGCCGTCGCGGATCGTGCCAATGTCGGCCGACCTGGAAGCGATCTGCCTCAAATGCCTGGCCAAGGCGCCCGAGGACCGCTATCCGAGCGCGCGCGCCGTGGCCGACGATCTGGGCCGGTTCCTGGAAGGTCGGGCAGTCAGTGTTCGGCCGTTGAGTTCAAGCCAGCGTTTGATCCGCTGGGCCCGCCGCGAAAAACGTCTGGCGGCGGCGCTGGTGCTGATCGCGATCAGTCTTTGTGCGGGGCTGATCGCCACCGGCCTGCAATGGCTGCGCGCCGAGCAGCACGCCGGCGAGGTCCGCGAGCACCTGTGGACACAACGGCTGGATGCAGCGGCCGCGGCACTGGCGGCGCGAGCGCCGTTGACGGCGTTGCCGCTGCTCGCCGACAACCTGGCCGAACAGGAAGCATCGGGCGCCGACCGGCAGGCCCAGGCCAGTCGTATCCGAATCGCCTCGGCCTTGTCCCAGGCGCCGGTGCTGATCGACCGCATCAAGGTCGACAACGCCGCCATCACCAGTGTGGCCATCGACCCCCAAGGACACTGGCTGGCTGCCGGTGGCAACGAAACCTTGTCCTTGTATGACCTGCCCGGTGGCACCTTGCGCTGGGTGATTCCGATGACTCCCAGCCGCATCGATCTGGCCGATGATGGCCAGCACCTGCTGCTGACCGGGATCGAAAGCAATTTCGCCGGCGACTTCCTGCGTTTGCCCGGCGACGGTTTCCAGGTGCTGGTGGCCTTGTCGGACGGCCGCATCGTCGGGCCGGAAATGCGTGTCGGGGGCGAGATCAACGCCACCCACTTCAGTCCCGATGGCAGTCATGTGCTGGTCGGTTGGCAGGATCCGGACGACGGCGTCTGGCGCTTCCATGTCCGCGAGGCTGCCAGCGGCCGCGTCCTGGGCGAATCCTGGGAGCCACAGCGTGGCACGCAGTTGCTGGCGCCGCGTGCGGCCGCGCTGGCGGTGGCCGGATACAGCGAGGAGGTCACCGGTTTCCGTGCCGAGCGTCTGGAGTTGCGCGACCCGCGCGATTTCGCGCTGCGCTGGCATCATCATCTGGCAGAGGGTGCGGGCATTCGTGCCTGGCGCTTCTCGCCGGATGCCCGCCGGTTGGCGGTGGGCTACTACTCCGGCCAGGTCTTGTTGTTCGATGTCGCCAGCGGTCAGGCCGAGGAACTGCGACCGCAGGCGGCGGCCGCCATCCATGAGCTTCGTTTTTCCGAGGAAGGCGGCTGGCTGGCCGCCGGCTCCAGCGATGGCGGCATTCGCGTGTTCGATGTGGCAACAGGTGGCTTGCTGGTACCACCCCTGCACAACGGCCAGACCCGCAATTCACTGCAGATCAGCCGCGCTCAGCGCAGCCTGTTCGCGCATGGAAGCAATTCCGCGCAGCTTTGGCGATTGCCGGAGTCGCCCGGTGGCGAAGCCGACTCACCCGTCGGACAGTTTCCCCGTCACGCGCAGCACATGGGATTTTCCGCGGTCCTGGGGCAGGGGCTGCTGGCCACCGCCGGTATCGATGGCGAACTGTGGTTGTGGCGCATGCGCGCGCCACAGGCGTGGCCGGCGCGGGCCACGAGCCTGCCGAACGCGGCGCAACCCCTGCAGGGCAACACCGGCTTGCTGGCCGTACGCGATCGCGAACTGCGCCTGCTCGATCCGGCATCGGGTGAGGTGCTGGGGCCGGCGATGGTCCATCCGCAGGCGGTGGCGTTCGCCATGCAGATGCCGGACAGCGGGACGGTGTTGAGCACGGCCGGGCCCTGGCTTTACGGACACGATGGCGTCAGCGCGGTCGAGCGGTTCGCGCCGGTGGCCTTGCCGGCCAGTCCGTCGGCGTTGCTGGTGGCGCCCGCCGGCCATCGTGCACTGCTGACGTTCAATCATCGCGAGGGGCGCGACAACCAGATCACATTGGCGAGTGTCGATGCGCGCAACGGTCGCTTCCAGGCGCAGACGACCTTGCCGGGGACGTTCTGGCAACTGCAGTATTCCGCGCGTGGCGAGGCGATTCTGGCCTGGCGTTTCAACGAGATCCACGTGCTGTCCAGCGACACGCTGATGCCGATACGGCCGCCGGTACGTTTCGGCATGGACGTGGCGGCACAGCGCCAGCTGGCGTTCGACGATTGGCTGGAGGAAGTGCCGCCGGCACAGCTGGACGTGCGCGCGGCGGCGCTGGCTGCCGATGGCCGCAGCCTGTGGCTGGCGCTGGGTCGCGGCAGCGAGGACGGCTATCAGCTTCGGCGCGTGGATCTGGCCACTGGCGCCGAGACACTGTCGCGCCCATTGCCGCATTTTCCGCAGGCCCTGGAACCACTGGACGATGGTCGACGCGTGGCGGTGCTGTTCGCCACTGGCCGGTTCCTGCTGATCTACACCGACGATGGCGAGGTGCAGCAGATCGACATCGACGACGTGCATGACGGCTCGCGCTTGGCGGTCAGCCCGGACGGTCGGCGCCTGGCCGTGAGTGTCGAGCACGGCGTGCGGGTGTACGACGCCGGCGACGGCCAGTGGTTGACGCCGCTGCTGCCGTTGCCGATCCAGGCCGATGCCGGCGAGCTGGTGTTCGATGCCGATGGCGGCGCGCTGACCCTCCGCGCCGCCACTGGTCAGGCCTGGCGCCTGTCGCTGGCCGCCGATACACGCGCTGCCGACGATCTTCTGGCGCTGGCGCGCATGCTGAAGCCGCCGCCGGCCGGACAGGTGGTGTCGCGACCGGAACCGGCGCCGCCCGAACGTGCCCGGTTGCGTGCCGCCGACCCGGGCGCACCGTCACCGGTCGCCGACATGCCGCCGCAGTGGAACATCGATTTCGCGAGCGCCGATCCGCGTTTCGTTGACCTGCGGCCAGCCTGCAACCGGCATTTCCATGATCCGCCTGGACACCTGTTCTTCGGGGTCCATCTCTCGCATCTGGCGGTGCCCGGCCGTCAGCGCCTGCTCGGCCGTGACTACGAACTGCGTTGCGGCGTGCTGGCGCCCTGGCGTCCCGATGGCGAAGCCAGTGTCGCCCTGGGTTCGCGCTTCGAGGGAATTGCCGTGTCGCCGCAACATGCCAGTGCGGTGCATCTGCTGGTGGCCGCGGTCGGCGGGGTCAGGAACCACTGGTCGGAAGACCCCTACGCGATGCTGGAACTGGCCTACGCCGACGGCGGGCGGACGCGATTGCCGTTGCGCTATCGCCGGGATGTCTGGGTGGTCGCCGCGCCGATCGTGGACACCACTGACGCGGTCGTCGCCTACAGCGCGCTGGGCGCCGCCGGCACCATGTGGTCGCGGCAGATTCCCCTGGCCGCGCACCTGTACGCCGTGCGCCTGGCCAACCCGCACCCCGAGCGCAAACTGGTTGCCCTGGCCTGGGAATCGGTGCGCGCGCCGCACAGCCACCCGTTGCTGCTGGCGACCACGATCGAGCCGGTCGCGCCGTAATCGCAGCCAGGGAATTCCGTAACCCGCAGCAACCACACCGAAACACAGGAGAACAGCCATGAAACACCTTGCCGCCGCCATCGCGCTGATGTTCGTCTCCGTCACCGGCAGCTCGGCCGCGTTCGCCTGCGGCGAAGGCCTGTTCTCGATGGGCGAGGGCGTGCGCTATCACGGCTACCTGGCGCCGCGCCCGGCCACGATCCTGGTCTACGGTGACCAGGAAGCGCACGACGAAAAGCAGATCTCCGTCTATCGGGGTCTGGTCCAGGCCGGACACCGGCTTGCGGTCGCCCACGATCCCGACCAGTTGTCGCAGGTACTGGGCGAGCATCGGTTCGATGTGCTGATCGCGAACGAGGACGTCATCGACACGGTCAGTGCGGTGGCAGCGTCAGCGTCGACCGCGGCGCCCAGGCTGCTGCCGGTGGTCGAGCGTGGTCGCGGCAGTCGACCCGCCGCGGGCAGCCAGTTCGAGTTCCTGCTCCCGAGCGGTGCCGGTCTGGGCCAGTACCTGCGCCAGATCAACCGACTGATGCGGGATTGACGCCATGCGCCGTTCACGCCTGTGGTCAGCATCGATCGCGACAGCCCTGCTTGTGGCCGCGGCAAGCGGCAACCTCGTCGCGGCAACCACCGACACTTCCGGTTTCCTGCATGCCTTCGAGACAGCCCCGGCCAATCGCGGCTGGATCACCGTCGGAGTCCAGATGGTGCACACACAGGGATCGCTGGACGACTCCGGCAGTGGCGTTCCCTTCCTGCGCACTCTGGAGACCGATACCCGCAGCATGACGCTGGGGCTGAACTATCGGCTGGGTGAACGCTGGTTGCTGCATGCCTCGCTGCCCTACATCCGCAAGCGTGCCGTGAACGATGTCGGTATGCACAATCCATTGGCCCTGGCCGAGCCACGGCCCGATTCGCAGTTTCTCGACGATGGCGCTTACCACGGCACTTGGCAGGACTGGCAACTGGGCGTCACCTGGCTCACGCAGGTGGCCGGCTTCGACATCGCACCGCATGCCGTACTGACCTACCCGAGTCGGGACTACACCTTTTTCGCCAGCGCTGCCGCCGGCCAGCGGCTGACCCGATTGCGCCTGGGTGCCGACGTCTCGCGTCGTCTGGGGCGCAGCAACTTCCACTATTCGGCGGGCTACAGCTACGAGTTCGTGGAAAGGGTGCTGGGCAACAATCTCGACAAGCATCACTTCCGTCTGTCCGGTCACTATGACTTCTCGCCGCAATGGTCGATGAACGCCTTCGTCAATCGTCGTCGTGGCCAGGGCGGGGTTCCCTCCGACTTCTTCGCCGAAGCCGGCCGTGGCAGCGAGATCTGGTATCAACACGATCGCCTTCTGCGCCAGAACCACGGTTTCGCCGGCGTCGGTGCGACCTGGCGCTTCAACGAAACCTGGTCGATCGCGGCATCGACCTCGCGCATGGTCTGGGGCGACAGCATGCATGACGTTCGCTATGCGCACGAGTTGCGTCTGACCCGCGGTTTTTGAGTGTGAGGCTCGGATGCATTTGCGCAGTCGCCTGCGCCGCTGGTGCGATCAGTCGGCCAGCGCCTGCAGCTGTTCGGCCTGGAACTCGCGCACCAGCGAGGTCAGCACCGGCTCCAGATCGCCGGCAACGATTTCCTCCAGCGAATAGAGGGTCAGTCCGATGCGGTGGTCGGTGAGTCGGCCCTGCGGGAAGTTGTAGGTGCGGATGCGCTGGCTGCGGTCGCCCGAGCCGACCTGCAGCTTGCGCGTCTGCGCCTGTTCGGCGGTTTGCCGGCTGCGCTGGTCGTCGGTCAGGCGTGCCGCCAGCAGGCTCATGGCGCGGGCGCGGTTCTTGTGCTGGCTGCGTTCGTCCTGGCACTCGACCACGATGCCGGTCGGCAGGTGGGTGATGCGGATCGCCGAGTCGGTCTTGTTGACGTGCTGGCCGCCGGCGCCGGACGCCCGGTAGGTGTCGATCTTCAGGTCGGCCGGATTGAGCTGCACCTGCTCGATCTCGTCCAGTTCCGGCAGGATCGCGACGGTGGCCGCCGAGGTGTGGATGCGCCCCTGTGATTCGGTCACCGGCACCCGCTGCACCCGATGGGTGCCAGACTCGAACTTGAGCTGCGAGTACACGCCCTGGCCTTCGATGCGCGCCACCACCTCCTTGTAGCCGCCGTGTTCGCCGGGGCTTTCGCTGAGCAGTTCCACGCGCCAGCCCTGGCGCTCGGCATAGCGGCTGTACATGCGCAGCAGGTCGCCGGCGAACAGCGCAGCCTCGTCGCCGCCGGTGCCGGCGCGTACTTCCAGAAAAATGTTGGCCTCGTCGTCGGGGTCGGGCGGGATCAGCGCTAGCAGCAGGGCCTGTTCCAGCGTGTCGCGTTCTCTTTCCAGCGTCGCCAGTTCCGATTGCGCGATCTCGCGCATTTCCGGATCGGCCACCAGCTCGTGGGTGGCATCGAGTTGCCGGCCGTTGTCGTCGTAGCGGGTCAGGGCGCCAGCCAGTGGCTCCAGGCGCGCGTATTCGCGCGAGAGTTCGCGAAACCGCGATTGGTCGTCCATGGTCGAAGGCTCGGCCAGCAGGCGACCGACTTCCTCGTGGCGCTCGGCAAGGACATCGAGCCGGCGCCGGATGCGTTCGGAGATCATGCCGGGCGGTCGTTCCTGGCAAACAGGCGCTCGGCGGCGGCGAGCAGGGGCAGGTCGCCCTGTTCGGCGGCTTCACGCAGGCGGCTGGTTGGCGCGTGCAGCAACCGGTTGGTCAGCGTGTGTGCGAGCAGCTCCAGCGCCTGTTCCGGGGTGCGGCCTGCAGCCAGTTCGGCCAAGGCCTTGGTCAGCGCTTCGTCGCGCGCGGCTTCGCCTTCGGCGCGCAGTTGCCGCAGCGGGCCGGTGCTGTCGCGGGCACGCCACCAGGTCAGGAAGTGATCGACCTGCAGGTCGATCAGCACCTCGGCCTCCCGCGCGCTGGCCCGGCGCTGGTCCATGTTGCGCTCGATGATGGCCTTGAGATCGTCGACCGCGTAGAGGAAGGCGTCTTCGAGTTTGGCGCAGTCGGGATCGATGTCGCGCGGTACCGCCAGATCGAGCAGGAACATCGGTCGACGCCGACGCGTCTTCAGCGCCGCCTTGACCTGATCGCGGCCGAGGATGCGCTGACGGGCACCGGTGGCGCTGATCACGATGTCGGCCTCGTGCAGGTGCCGGTCCAGATCGTCCAGGCTCAGGGCATAGGCACCGCAGCGCTGGGCCAGTGCCTGGGCGTTGCTCAGGGTGCGGTTGGCGATCAGCATGCGGCCGACGCCGGCCTGCTCCAGATGACGCATGGCCAGCTCAATGGTCTCGCCGGCACCGATCAGCAACACCGTGGCCTGGGCCAGATCGGTGAACGCATCCTGTGCCAGTTTCACCGCGCAGTAGGCGACCGAGACCGGGTTGCGACCGATGGCGGTTTCCGTGCGCACCCGCTTGGCCACGGTGAACGCCTGCTGGAACAGCCGCTGCAGACCGGTCCCGAGCGTGCCCAGGCCGTGGGCCTGGCGCCAGGCGTTCTTGAGCTGGCCAAGGATCTGGGTTTCGCCGAGCACCATCGAATCCAGGCCACTGGCGACCGAGAACAGGTGGCGGACAGCATCGGCATCGTGATGCCGATACAGGAACTCGTCCAGGCTGCCGGCGGTCAGACGCTGGCGTTCATGCAGCCAGTACGCGACCGCGTCCTCGTTGCCGGGGTCGACATCGGCAATGATCTCGGTGCGGTTGCAGGTATTCACCAGTGCCGCCTCGCGCACGCCCGGCAGGGCGACCAGCGCCGGCAACGCCGAACCGACGTCGGCGTCGCTGAAGGCGACCTGTTCTCGCCAGGCGAGCGGGGCGCTGCGGTGGTTGATCCCGAGAACGAGTAGGCTCATTAGGTAAGCTGCCACGACGCAGCGGGCGGCGGGCTTTGGCAGAATGCCATTTTGCGGGCGCGCCCGATCTGCTTCAAGTCAAGGAATCTGCATGCAAATCACTCCCATTCCCCGGGCGCTGGCGCTGGCCCTGACGATCGTGCTGGCCGGTTGCGCGGCGGGATCGAAGTCCGTCGGGGAGAGTCCGGCCACATCGGCACAGGTTTTGTCGATACCCGAGCATGTGCTGGATGCCTTGCCGCTGGAGCACCTGCTCAGTGCCGAGTTCGCCCTGCGCGAGCAGAATCTCGACAAGGCCGCGAGCGAGTACCTGCAGGCCGCCCAGGCCAGCGACCGGGTCGAGATCGCCCGCCGGGCCACGCGCATCAACCTGGCTGCGCAACGCTGGAACGATGCCGCCACGGCACTGGCTCGCTGGCGAGCGCTGGTCGACGACCAGCCGCCCGAACTGCGGCAGGCGGCGTTGTCGCTGGCCCTGGGGCAGGGTGACAAGGCCGCTGCCGGTGCCGGCGTACTGGCTCTGGTGCAGCCCGGCGGCATGCCGGCCGCCCGTCTGGTCGCTGGCGCGCTGGATTCGGCGCCGGACCGGGCCTTGGCCCTGTCGGTGCTGGAGGAGGTGTCGCAATCGGCGCAGCTTCCGGACGACCCAGCGGTGCTGATCGGCCTGAGCCAGGCCGCACTGGGGATGGAACGCAATGATCTTGCCGAGGCGCTGGCCGAGCGGGCCACCGACCGCTTGCCGGAGTCGCCCGAGGTCTGGTTCTGGCGTGCCCGGCTGGCGAATGCGTCGGGCGACACCGCCGCCGCGCGCCAAGTACTGGACCAGGCGGTGCGGATCAATCCGGACAATCCCGAGATCCGTCGCACCTATGCGGTGCTGCTCAAGAACGAGTTCGGCGATGCTGCCGCCGCCGCACAGGCCCTGGCTGGCCTGCCGCCCGACGACGAAACCCTCGCCCTGCGCGCGGCCTACGCCATGGATGCCGGCGACTGGGCCCAGGTGCGCCAGGCGCGCGAGGCGCTGATCGCATTGCCCGAACCGCATCCGCCGGCGCGGATCATGCTGCTGGGCGGCATCGGCGAAGCCCTGGCGGAAGCGGCCGAACAGGAATCGCCGGGCAGCACCGCCGAACAGCAGCGCTGGCGCGCCGAGGCGGCCGACTGGTATGGACGCATCACCGTCGACAGCCCCGAAGAGTACGCCCACGTCCAACAGCGGCTGGCGGTACTGGCGCACAAGGCCGGCGACATCGACGCCGCCAGGCAGCGGCTGGAGCGCCTGCGCGGCGACATCGACCCGGGTTCGGCGGCGTTTGCCAACAGCTACCTGCTGGAAGCGGAGTTGCTGCGCATGGCCGATCGCCGCGACGAGGAACTCGCCGTCCTCAAGCTGGGCGTGTCGGCGCTGCCGGAAGATCCGCGCCTGCGCTACTCGCGGGCGCTGGCCCTAGAACAGCGCGATCAGGTCGATGCGGCGCTGGAAGACCTGCGCTATCTGGTCGACAACCAACCCGACAATCCCATGTTCCTCAACGCCCTGGGCTACACCATGGCCGATCGCACCGATCGCCACGAGGAAGCGCTGGTGCTGATCGAACGCGCGCTGGAAATCGATCCGGACGACATCGCCACCACCGACAGCATGGGCTGGGTCCTGTACAAGCTCGGCCGCTACGAGGAATCCATCCACTACCTGCGCATCGCCTACGCGGCCCAGCCCGATGGCGAGATCGGCGCGCATCTGGGTGAGGCCTTGTGGGTCAGCGGCGACCGTACAGAGGCGCGCCGGATCTGGCGCGAGGCGCAGACGGCTGATCCCGATCACCGGGTGCTGAAGACGACCATCGAGCGGTTCAAGCCCTGGTGAGTCCGCCCAGCGGTCAGGCATGGTCGTGAGCCCGGGTGCAGCCATGGAAACGTTGGGAGCCTGCCGTCTGGCGGCGCCTGGCGTACGCGCGCGCCGGTCAGTCATCCGGGGTTTGTGCCATGCCGCTCGGCTTGGCTTGCTGACATTGCTGCTGGCCTTGACCGCCTGCGCGGTCAAGGCGCCGCGCGGCGACGGCCAGTGGCGCCCGGTCGAAGGCATGCTGCCGGCCGAGGTCGACCACTTCCAGCTGGCCGGCCGGCTCGCGGTCAGCGACGGCCGTGACGGCGGCAGCGCCGGTTTCCTGTGGACCCAGCGCGGCGACCGCTTCGAGGTTGAGCTGCGGCAACCGGTCAGTCAGCGTACCTGGCGCCTCAGCGGGGACAGCCGTGGCGCGCTGCTGGAAGGTGGCGACGGCGGACCCCGGCGCGGCCCCAGTGCCGAAGCCCTGTTACAGGAAGTGCTGGGTTGGCAGGTGCCGGTGGCCTCGCTGCGCGCCTGGGTGCGTGGACTGGCCAGCGATGACAGCCCGGTGCTGGAACGCGCCACCGACGACCGGGGCAGGCTGAGCCGCCTGGTCCAGGACGGCTGGCAGGTCGACTACCGCGACTGGCTGGGTGACAGCGACTGGCCGCTACGCATCAACGCCAGCCGGCCGCCCTACAACGTGCGGTTGGTGATCCGGGACTGGGCTGCCGAGCCATGACCGTCATCAGCCTGCGTTTCTTACGCCGCTACTGCTGCGACCGGCGATCCTCTCGCCGTGACCCGGTCTGTCCCCGTTGGCTGGCTCGACGTAGTGTCGCCTACGCCTTGGCCGTTCATCGGTCAGCTGCCCGCGTCACGACACCGTCTCGACGCCCTCGCGGCGGAGCCGGGTGAGCAATGCCGGCCAGGTCACTGGTGCTGCCTGCGCCGGCCAAGCTGAACCTGTTCCTGCACGTGACCGGTCGGCGCAGCGACGGCTACCACCAGTTGCAGACCCTGTTCCAGCTGCTCGACTGGGGCGATGAAGTCACTCTGTCGGTCCGGGACGACGGCCGGATCGAGCGCAGCCACGGTCTTGCCGACGTGGCGCCAGACGACGATCTCGCCATCCGAGCCGCTCGTGCCCTGCAACAGGCAACCGGAACCCGGCTGGGGGCCGGCATCGGCGTCGACAAGCGCATCCCGGCCGGCGCCGGCCTGGGCGGTGGCAGTTCCGACGCGGCCACGGTGCTGCTGGGCCTGAACCACCTGTGGGAAACCGGCGTGGACCGCCGCGAACTGGCCCGGATCGGGCTGGCGCTGGGTGCCGATGTGCCGGTGTTCATCGGCGGCCGCAGCGGATTCGGTGAAGGCGTCGGTGAACAACTGACCCCGCTGGACCTGCCCGAACGCCGGTATGTGCTGATCTGGCCCGGAATCGGGGTCGCCACCGGCGCGATTTTCCAAGCGCCTGAATTGACAAGGAACACCCCGCCTTTGAAAATAGCCGACCTTCCCGGTGCCTGCGTCCGCAACGATCTCCAGCCAGTCGCCATCCGGCAATGCCCGGCGATTGCCGATGCCTTGTCGTGGTTGCGGCCATGGGGCGAAGCGCGGATGAGCGGCAGCGGTTCGGCGGTGTTCCTGGAAGTGCCAGACCGTCGGATCGCGGAGACGATCGTCAACGCCAGTCCCTGGCCGGCGTGGTCCGTGTCGGGAACCAATGTTTCACCGCTGCACCGCGCGCTTGGCCTCGCCGCCTGAGCGCCGTATGAAAGCAAGGCAAGACACCAACGAGGCGAAGACCGCGCTGATCGGTGCGGTCGAAGCCAAGGGCGGGATGCCCAGGGTCGCCAGAAATCGGGCGACGAAGTATTGAAGCGGCACACGGATGTGCCGCCCGCGCCGCGCGAAAGCGCGAAGCGCGAGCGAGGCCCGGCTTTGCCGGGCCCGCGAGGTGAAAGTCGCACAGGATGTGCGATCTTTCACCAAGAATTGGGGCGTCGCCAAGTGGTAAGGCACCGGGTTTTGATCCCGGCATTCGCAGGTTCGAATCCTGCCGCCCCAGCCAGACAGGCCGTTGTCCGTCGCAAGGCGGGAAACGGATAGAAGGGTCCGCAAGGGCCTGCAACGACAAAGCGGTCGGGTGTCCGGCCGTGGTGACAGCAGACGCGGAACCATGGACGTCGACAGCATCCTGATCTTTTCCGGCAACGCCAACCGGCCGTTGGCCGAGGCCATCTGCCAGGAGCTGGGCACGCCCATGGGCAAGGCCCAGGTCGGCCGCTTCTCCGACGGCGAGGTGCAGGTCGAGATCGAAGAGAACGTGCGCGGCCAGGAAGTGTTCGTGATCCAGCCGACCAGCGCGCCCACTGCCGATCACTTCATGGAGCTGCTGGTGATCGTCGATGCGCTCAAGCGTGCTTCGGCAGCGCGGGTGACCGCGGTGATGCCGTACTTCGGCTATGCCCGCCAGGATCGCCGCCCGCGCTCGGCGCGTGTACCCATCACAGCCAAGGTCGCGGCCAAGATGATCGACGCGGTCGGTACCGACCGGGTGCTGACGCTGGACCTGCACGCCGACCAGATCCAGGGTTTCTTCGAGATGCCGGTGGACAACGTCTACGCCTCGCCGGTGCTGCTGGCCGACATCTGGCGTCAGCGCGGCAAGGAGGACCTGATCGTGGTGTCGCCGGATGTCGGTGGCGTGGTGCGCGCACGCGCCATCGCCAAGCGTCTGGATGATGCCGATCTGGCCATCATCGACAAGCGTCGTCCGCGTCCGAACGAGTCCACGGTGATGAACATCATCGGCGACGTCGAGGGCAAGCTGTGCGTGCTGGTCGACGACATCGTCGATACTGCCGGCACCTTGTGTGCGGCCGCGCGTGCGCTCAAGGACCGCGGTGCCGCGCGCGTGCTGGCCTACTGCACCCATCCGGTGCTGTCCGGCGCGGCGATCGACAATCTGGAGCGTTCGGTGCTGGACGAACTGGTCGTCACCGACACCATCCTGCTCAGCGAGCGTGCCGCGGCCTGCTCGCGCATCCGCCAGCTCAGCGTGGCCGAGCTGCTGGCGGAAACGATCCGGCGCATGGCGTTCGGGCAGTCGGTGAGTTCGCTGTATGTGGATTGACCGCTAAGCAATACCAGGCAAGACGAAAGACGTGAGCTGCGGTCGGCGCGTTGGCGCGATCCGCACCTGACGTCTTCCGTTTTACGGAAGTCCCACCGTTCTGGTCGCGGAACGGCGTATCGCTGCAGGTATCCCTGACAGGGTATCGGCGGCACCATTCACAACCTGAGGTAATGACAATGGCCGAGAGCCACAAGATCGAAGTTCAGCTGCGTGACGACCAGGGCAAGGGTGCGAGCCGCCGCCTGCGTCACGCCGGCAATGTGCCTGCCGTGGTCTACGGCGGCGACCTTCCCCCGCGCGCCATCCAGATGAACCACAACACCGTGTTCCTGCTTTCGCAGAACGAGTGGTTCTATTCGGCGATCCTGGACCTGAGCCTGGACGGCGACGTGCAGCCGGTGCTGCTGCGTGACATGCAGCGTCATCCGTTCAAGCCGCAGATCATGCATCTGGATTTTCAGCGCGTGAAGGCCGATGAGGTCATCCGCGTGCGCGTGCCGCTGCACTTCCTCAACGAGGACAAGTCACCGGCCGGCAAGACCTCCGGCGTGGTCATCTCGCATGCGCTCACCGAAGTGGAAGTGGCGTGTCTGCCGCGCGATCTGCCCGAGTACATCGAAGTCGATCTGGCCGACTTCAAGCCGGGCGACAGCGTCCATCTGTCGCAGCTGAACCTGCCCAAGGGTGTGGAGATTCCCGAGCTCAAGCTCGGCGACGACCATGACACCGCGGTGGTGGTGGCTCGTGAAGTGGCCGAAGAGACCGACGAAGACGCCGTCGAAGGCGACGACGCCAAGGCCGACAAGTAAGACAGTCCGGAAACGGGCATGGCTGCCGGGGCGCGGGTTCGCGCCTCGTCCCGGCAGACTGATCCGATGCGGCCCGCTTGATCACAGGCGCGCCGGCCCGGAGAACCGAGCAGGGGCACCGATCGGATGTCAGGCGTGAAACTCATCGTCGGCTTCGGCAATCCCGGCGCGGACTACGCAAAAACCCGGCACAACGCCGGCGCCTGGTTCGTGGAAGAAGTCGCCGCGCGCACCGGCACCCGCCTGGGCAAAGACGCCAAGCTGCATGCCGAGCTGGGCAAGGCGACGATCGCCGGTCAGCCGGTTTGGCTGGCACGTCCGACCACCTTCATGAACCACAGCGGGCGTGCGGTGATGGCGCTGCTGAACTACTACAAGATCACCCCCGAGCAGCTGCTGGTCGCGCACGACGAGCTGGATCTGCCGGTCGGTGTGGCGCGATTGAAGTTCGACGGCGGCCACGGCGGCCAGAACGGCTTGCGCGACACCATCGCCCAGCTGGGCCATGCACGCTTTCACCGATTGCGTGTAGGCATCGGCCATCCGGGACACAAGGACAAGGTCACGCCGTGGGTGCTGGGCCGTCCCGGCGTCGACGACGAGGCGAGCATCCGCGCAGCCATCGATGCCGCCGATCGCGTGGTCGGCCAGCTGGTTGCCGGCGAGTTCGAGCGGGCCATGCACCAGTTGCACACGCCGGCGCCCTGAGCATCGGCACCAGTTGACGGCATCGGCGCGGCGTCGCCACGCCTGCCGGCAGGAAGTCGCCTCTGGCCCGGCGCTCGATGAGCCGACCGCGCGCGCCAGGGCCGGCCGCCGCTGCGTACCCGTTGCGCTGCCGTTGGCCAGCTTGATCGTCAGCGTGCAAACCCCATCTTCGGACGCAGGGTCCCCCGGTCGCCATCGTCCCCGGCGACGACACGATCAGGCCAGGATCGGCGCTCCCGATGCGAACGCGAAGTCGCCGGAACCGGCGAATCGACAGCGCTCGTGCTGATCAGGTTCAGGCGACTGTCGTACCATCGCGGGCGGACCCGTCACCCCGCCACAGGAGAACGAGATGATCGGTATAGGCGCCTGGAAGCAGCGCATGGTGACGCCCGAGCAGGCCTTGCCCGGACGCGCGCAGCCGCTGCCGTTGAGCAACCGGCACGCGGTGCTGGGCACGCCGTTGCACGACGACTTTCCGGGCATGTCGCGCGCGGTTTTCGGGCTGGGTTGCTTCTGGGGTGCCGAGCGCCTGTTCTGGAAGGTCGATGGCGTGGTCAGCACATCGGTCGGCTACAGCGGTGGCTTCACGCCCAATCCCACCTATGAGGAGGTGTGTTCCGGAGAGACTGGGCACGCCGAAGTCGTGCAGGTGGTGTTCGACCCGGCGCGGATTGGCTATGAGGCATTGCTCAAGCTGTTCTGGGAGAACCACGATCCCACCCAGGGCATGCGTCAGGGCAACGATCGGGGTACGCAGTACCGTTCGGTGATCGAGGTCGCCGATGCCGATCAGCGCACGCAGGCCGAGCGCAGCCGCGATGCCTTCCAGCAGCGTCTGCAGGCGGCCGGTCTGGGCTCGATCACCACGGAGATCACCGAGGCCACGCCGTTCTACTACGCCGAGGACTACCACCAGCAATATCTGCACAAGAACCCTGCCGGCTACTGCGGTCTGGGTGGCACCGGGGTGAGTTGCCCGATCGGCGTGGCTGCCTGAGGTTCGCTCAGTGCTGGATTCGATCGACCAAGGCCCGCGCATGGCGCCGATGCCTCATTACGGTGCGGAGTAGGTAGCGCGTGGCTGCAAGCAGGGGCAAGCCCAGGGCGAAGGACAACAGCAAGCCACGCGTCGGTATCGGCAGCTGGTTGCTGCGCCTTGGGTTGTTCTGCCTGGGGCTTGGCCTGGGCTTCGTGAGCCTGTACGGCTGGTACCTGGATCGGCAGATCGCCCAGCGTTTCGCCGAATTCGCGGCCAGCACGCAGCCCAGTCGCGTCTATGCCCGGGCGCTGATCCTGCGCCCGAACATCGCCATGACCGCCGATGTGCTGGAAGCGGAGTTGCAGGCCAGCCAGTACCAGTCGGCGGCAACGTCACGACCGGGCAGCTATCAGCGTGAGGGTGGCCAGTTCGCCATCTACACCCGCGGATTCCGCGATCCGGCCGGTGCTTGGCCCGAGCAGCAGGTCCGCGTGCGCATCGCCGGCAACCGCGTGGCGGCGATCACCGATGTGGCCGGCAAATCACTGGCCGAGGCGCGCATCGATCCCGCGCGCATCGCCACCTTCTACGGTCCGCGCCAGCGCGAACAGCGTCCGCTGAAGTTGTCGGAAATGCCGCCGTTGCTGGTCGCCGGCGTGCAGGCGGTGGAAGACCGCAGTTTCAAGCACCATCGCGGCGTCGATCCGCTGGCGATCGTGCGCGCGGTCTGGCGCAATCTCACCACCGACCGTACCCAGGGCGGCAGCACCATCACCCAGCAGCTGGTGCGCAACCTGTTCCTGACCCTGGACCAGACCTGGACACGCAAACTCAACGAAGCGATGTTGGCCATCCTGATCGAGGCGCGGCAGGACAAGGGCCGCATCCTCGAGCTGTACCTCAACGACGTGTTCCTGGGCCAGCAGGGCGGGCAGGCCGTGCACGGCATGGCTGCAGCCTCGGAGTTCTACTTCGCCCGCGAGCTGGATCAGCTCGGCATCCCGGAAACGGCTTTGCTGGTCGGTTTGATCCAGGGGCCGTCCTGGCACAACCCGCGCCGGCATCCCGAGCGCGCCAAGCAGCGCCGCGATCTGGCGCTGCGACATTTCGCCGAAACCGGCCTGATCGACGAAGCCGAACGCCGCCATGCTGTCGCGCAGCCGTTGGGCGTCACCGCAAGGCCCGGTCTGGCGCGCAACCGGCATCCGGCGTTCCTGGACATGGTGCGCGTGCAACTGGGCAGCAGCCTGGACACCGCGCAACTGGGCGAGGAGGGGCTGGCCATCCACACCACGCTGGCGCCGTCGGCTCAGGCGGCGGTCGAGGCCGCGGTGCCGAAGACACTCGCCGGCCTGCCCAGCGCCGACAAGCTGCAATCGGCGGCACTGGTCACCGACCCGTTCAGCGGCGACGTGCTGGCCGCCGTCGGCGCACGCGATCCGCAGGAGCACGGCTTCAATCGCGCGCTGGTGGCGCAGCGGCAGATCGGTTCGCTGGCCAAGCCATTCGTTTATCTCAGCGCGCTGGCGCAGCCATCGCGCTGGTCACTGGCGACAATGCTCGACGACGCGCCCATCCGCGTGTCGTTGCCCGGTGGCCGCAGCTGGGAGCCGCGCAATTTCGATGGTCGCCCGCACGGACCGGTGCTGCTGATCGACGCGCTCGCGCGCTCCTACAACCTGTCCACCGTGCATCTGGGGCAGGGCATCGGCATCGACCGTGTGGCCACGCTGATCTCGTCACTGGCCGGTGGTGTCCGGGTCGACCCGAATCCGTCGCTGGCCCTGGGCGCGGTCGACCTCAGCCCGGCGCAGGTGGCCGTGCTTTACGGCTATCTCGCATCCGGCGGCCAGGCGCGACCCTTGCGTGTGGTCACCGGCGTACTCGATGTGCGCGGCCGCGTGCTGGCCAGCGTGCAGCCGGCCAAGGCCAGCGGCAGCCATCAGGCCGCGGTGGCGCTGGTCGACTACGCGCTGCAGGAAGCGGTCAACAGCGGCACCGCGCGCCGCATCGCCGGCACGCCATTGGGCGCCTACGCGCCGGCCGGCAAGACCGGCACCACCAACGACGGCCGTGACAGCTGGTTCGCCGGCTTCACCGGCAATTTGCTGGCGGTGGTCTGGGTTGGCAATGACGACAACGAAGCGCTGAATCTGACCGGCTCCAGCGCCGCCTTGCCAGTGTGGATCGATCTCATGCAACGGCTGCCGCAGGCGCCGCTGACCGTGGACAATCGCGCCGCGCTGGCCTGGCAGAGCGTCGATCCTGAAGGTGCGGTACGGCCGGCGCGTTGCGACGACACGCGCACGCTGCCGTTCGTGCCCGGCTTCGCGCCGGAAATGCCCCGGCTGGGCGGTTGCATCGACAATCGTGCCGGTGACCTGTTGCGACGCATTGGTGGAACGAGAGACAACCCATGAAGAAGACGATCCTTTTCCTGGCGCTGGTCGCCACCGGCTGTGCCAGCACGCCCGACACCCCCGCGCCACGCCAGGCTGCCGTGAAGGCACCGGTCAATGTATTGACCACCATCCGCGACGAGGCGGTGAAGTACCGCGCTGAGTTCCAGGTGGAATTGATCCGCGACGCGCACGTGGTCGAGGCCATCGAGGCCTCCAAGCAGGCCGAGATGCGCGGTGATCGCGCCGGCGCCGAGGCTGCGCTCCGCAACGCACTGGACGACCCCGAAGCCAAGCAGCGTTACGCCGAACTGCTGGTCGCTCGCGGCGCCGCTGCCGAAGGCGAGCGCCTTGCGCGTGAAGCCTGGGAAGCCAGCGCCAAGACCGGTGAATGGTGCGCCCGCAGTTGGCTCACCGTCGCCGAAGCGCGCGAACTCCAGCAAGCGCCCAACGGTGCGCGTCAGGCTCGCGAGCGCGCGGCCGAATGCATGCCACCGCGCGTCGACCGGTTCTGATCGGTAGGATATTCTTCTTCGTTTAGTCGCCCGCTACTGATCAGCGTCTGTTTTTCTATCCATGTCAGGATAATCTGTGCCTACGATTGAGAGTACTTGAGGCGTCGAGTGAGGGTGTTCGGAGGGCTCCGATCAAGTTAGCACGCAGGTGTCCATGTTGGTCTTTATCCGGCTTTCCCATACCCATGTGTTCTAAAAGTCAAATGTTTCTGCAAGCCGATTGGGTGCGACTTCATCGAAGCTGATTCGCTCCGAGAGTTGATCAGGCGTTACCTGGGGAGTAAGGACGGCAAGTATGCAGTGGGATGTGTTTCTTTCACACGCAAGCGAAGACAAGTCATTTGTCCGGCGCCTTGCGCGAGAATTGATGAACTCGGGTTTGTCAGTCTGGTATGACGATTTTGCGCTTGACGTTGGAGACAGCCTTCGGAGGTCAATTGATTCGGGACTACGCAATTCTCGATATGGGATAGTTGTGCTAAGTCGAAACTTTTTCAAGAAGGAGTGGCCTCAGCGGGAACTAGATGGGCTAGTCGCGCGCGAGGATGGTATCTCCAAGGTGCTCCTGCCGGTTTGGTACAAGATCAGCGCCGAAGAGGTGCGAGTATTCGCTCCGTCGCTAGCTGATAAGTTATCAGTCTTTCATTCAGGGTCAGTGAAAGATACTGCTTCTAAATTACTGCGATCCATCCGTCGGGATCAAATTCGTGAAACTGGCTGGAAACCCCAAAATGTCGAACTTGGAAATAGCATTTCTGGGGTCGTTTTGCCGGCGCGGCCTTGCAGAGATAGAGTGCTTTGTCTTGGAAAATTTCCGGTCACCAATGCCCTTTACAAAAATTTCGTAACAGACTTAGGACATCGCGAACCCACCGGGAAAAGTTTGGCTGGTTGTGGCTGGCGTGGTCCGTTTCGGCCGTGGGAGAATCCTGCGTACTCTGGCTCGAATCAACCTGTAGTTTGTGTGAGTTTCTGGGACGCAATCCAGTTTTGCAACTGGGCATGTTCGATGCAGGCATCGATTTTTCTCCCATCTGCGGAGATATGGGATTATGCCGCAACCTCGATGCGAACAAGTGTAGGGATCCATGACGCGCTTGGCGCAACAGATGATTGTGCATTGCACCACAAGTCAAGTGCGCCGGCGGAGATTGCGTTCGGAGGAGGGCGAGATAACCCGCTAGGTGTTTCCGATATGTTTGGTAACGTCTGGGAGTGGTGCGAGGCCAACCGATACAGCCGATACGACGACGTGCCGCCGCTTCTGACCCGGGGTGGTCCCGGTGGTATGGAGGCCGAGCTTCGTGGTGGAGGCTTTCTGGATGACCTGCGAGTGGTTCGTCCAGCACTGCGTGGTGGGGCGCTAGAGCATGGAAAAGATACAACGCATTCCGACTTGGGCTTCCGAGTGTGCGGTTCTGTCAATGTAAACAGGTTGCGTGCAGATATTGCGGCGATTTTGGAAACGATGCCCAACCTTCCTGAAAGTGTATGGGATCTGGCTCTCGCTCCGGAGCGGCAGTATGAAGAAGCTATGTGGCGCAAAAAGTTCTGAGAGCGCTAGCGAGATGATGCATGTTCTGGTTAGTGATCGTGCCGAGTGAGGCGGCGGCGGGCGTTTGCTATCGTTGCGGTCCCCTGATGGATGCCCCATGGCCGAGACCCGTGACCTGGCCGCGTTGGTGCGAGCGCGGACGCCGCTGATCCTGATCGAAACCCCGGACGAAACCCGGGTGGTCGACCTGTTCCGGCATCTGCTGGAGGACGTGCTGCGGCCGCTGTACCGCTGGTCGATCACCGACGGTCTGCGCCGGCTGGACATCGACCTGTCGCTGGATGGCGACGACGACCGCCCGGCGCCGGATGTGGGTTCCACCCTGCGGGCGATCCGCGAGGAGAAACTGGCCGGCATCTACCTGTTGTTCGACCTGCATCCGTATCTCAGCTACGCGGTGACGCAGCGTTCGCTGCGCGAGATCGTGCAGCGCGAGGATTGCCAGGCGCATACCCTGGTGCTGGTCGGGCACAAGGTCGATTTGCCGGCCGATCTGGACCGGCTGGCGGTGCGCATGCCGCTGCGTCTGCCTGATGGCGAGGCGCTGCGCCGCATCCTGGCCGAGGAGGTCAAGCGTTATCCGGCCGAGAACGATGGTCGCCGCGTCGAGATCCAGCCGGATACCGTGGCCGCCATCGTGCGCAATCTGGAAGGGCTGGATGCGATCGAGGCGCGGCAGATCGTCCGGCAACTGATCTACGACGACGGCGCGCTTGGCCCCGGCGACCTGCCGGCGCTGGCGCGGCTGAAGTTCAACCTGCTCAATCGTTCCGGTCATCTGCATTTCGAGTACGACAACGCGCGCTTCGCTGATGTCGCCGGGCTGCGCCGGCTCAAGCGCTGGGTCGACCAGCGCAAGGCGTTCCTGGCGGGCACACCGCCGCCTGGCCTGGACCCGCCGCGCGGCGTGTTGCTGCTGGGCGTGCAAGGCTGCGGCAAGTCGCTCGCCGCCAAGGCCATCGCCGGTGGTTTCGGCGTGCCGCTGCTGCGGCTGGATTTCGGCGCGCTGTACAACAAGTACCACGGCGAAACCGAGCGCAACCTGCGCGAAGCGCTGGCTTCGGCCGAGCAGTTGGCGCCATGCGTGTTGTGGATGGACGAGATCGAGAAGGGCCTGGCCAGCAGCGGCGACAGCGATGGCGGCGTGTCGCGGCGCGTGCTCGGCCATTTCCTGACCTGGATGGCCGAGCGCAAGAAGCCGGTCGTGCTGGTTGCAACGGCCAACGCCGTGCACGAACTGCCGCCGGAGTTGCTGCGCAAGGGCCGGTTCGACGAGATCTTCTTCGTCGACCTGCCCGATGCCGACACGCGCGGCGAGATCTTCCGTCTGCATCTGGCGCGGCGCGGTCTGGACATGGCGAGCTTCGATGTCGACGCGCTGGCTGCCGCCTGCGATGGCTTTTCCGGCGCCGAGATCGAGCAGGCCATTGTCAGCGGCCTCTACGCGGCACACGCTGCCGAACGCAGCCTGGATCAGCAGCTGGTGCTGGAAGAGCTCGCGACGACGCGCCCGCTGTCGGTACTGATGGCCGAGCAGGTGCAATCCCTGCGCGACTGGGCGCGTTCGCGCACGGTGCCGGCCGACTGATGCTCGACCCAAGCGCCAGAATCGGCGCGATGCTGGCAGGCCCGTCGCCGTTGAAGCCATCGCGATCAGTGATGTTTAGCGCAACGCCCAGACCGATGGGCGCGTCACGCCCGTGGCGAACGCAGATGTTGCGGCAGGCGGTGTCATGCGACGGGCGGATGCCGCAGTGAATCAGGACGGCATTTTCGGTATGGACGCCGAAGCCGGGCAGAGCACGCCATCGGCTGTCGATGTGCTCGGTCCGGATGGCCTGTTTGCGCGCAGCATCGCCGGTTTCGCCGCGCGCGCAGGTCAGCGCGAATTGACCGCCGCCATCGAGCAGGCCATCGCCACGCGCGACAGCTTGATCGCCGAAGCCGGTACCGGTACCGGCAAGACTTATGCGTACCTGGTGCCGGCGCTGCTGTCCGGTCGACGCGTGATCGTTTCCACCGGCACCAAGGCGTTGCAGGACCAGTTATTCCAGCGCGACCTGCCACGCGTGTGCAGCACGTTGGGCCTGCGTCTGCGCACTGCCTTGCTCAAGGGTCGCGCCAACTATCTGTGCCTGTACCGGCTGGACCAGACCTGGCGCGAGGGTCGTTTCCCGCGCCGCGAGGACGCCGAGATCGTCACCCAGCTGCGCGACTTTGCCAATCGCAGCGTCGACGGTGATCTCGACGGCTTCGCGCCGCTGGCCGAGCCCGGTCCGCTCAAGGCACGGGTCACTTCCAGTCGCGACAACTGCCTGGGTGGTGAATGCCCCAACTACGTCGACTGCTTCGTGGTGAAGGCACGCCGACGTGCGCAGGAGTCGGATGTGGTGGTGGTCAACCATCACCTGTTGCTGGCCGACTTTGCGCTCAAGCAGGAAGGCTTCGGCGAGATCCTGCCCGGTGCTGGCGCCTTCGTGATCGACGAAGCGCATCAGTTTCCCGAGACCGCGGCGCAGTTCCTGGGCGCGGCGGTCACCGACCACATGCTGCGCGAAGTGCTGGCCGACTCGCTGGTCGAATGCGGGCAGGTCAGTGGCAGTCTGGCTACGCTGCGCACCGGCATGGATGCGGTCGAAGCAGCGATCCGTTCGTTGCGTCTGGCCATGGATGGTTTGCCCACGCGAGCCGGCATCGAAGCCTTTCGGGCGCGCGACAGTGCGGTCGAGTCGCTGGACGCGCTGGCCCGCTCGCTGGCCGATCTGGCGGCGCCGCTGTCCGCGCTCAGTGGCAGCAGTCCGGGCATGGATGCGCTGGCCGAGCGCCTGGCCGAGCAACGTCAGCGTCTGCGTCGCTGGCAGCGCGGGTTGTCCGAGCTGTCCACCAACGACTCGGGTGGCGAGTGGAACGACTTCGACCAGTCGGTAGCCAGAGAAGACATCGACGCTGGCGGCAGTGACGGTGAGGGCGACGACGCGATCTTCTGGTACGAACTGAGCCAGCGCGGTTTCCGCTTCGTGCTGACGCCGCTGAGCGTGGCCGGTCCGCTGGCACAGTTCCGCCAGCAGTCGCGCGCGGCCTGGATCCACACCTCGGCGACGCTGGCGGTATCCGGTGATTTCCGCCTGTTCGCCGACCGGCTTGGCCTGTCCGGCAGCGCCACGATGGCGCTGGAAAGTCCGTTCGATTACGACCGGCAGGCGCTGCTGTATCTGCCGAACAATCTGCCCGAGCCGGCACATCCGGAATGGTCAGCAGCCATGGTCGGCCATCTGGTCGAGCTGGTGCAGGCCTCGCGCGGCAGGGCGCTGCTGCTGTTCACCTCGCACCGCGCCCTGCGTCATGCCGCCGAGCAGTTGTCGGCCCATGTCGACTTTCCGCTGTTCGTGCAGGGCAGTGCCGGCAAGCATCGTCTGCTGGAAGCGTTCCGCGATTCCGGTAATGGCGTGCTGCTGGGTGCCGCCAGTTTCTGGGAAGGCGTCGACGTGCCTGGTGATGCGCTGTCGCTGGTGGTGATCGACAAGCTGCCGTTCGCGGCGCCGGATGATCCGGTGCTGACCGCCCGCCTGGCCGCCGTGCGTGCTGCCGGCGGTGATCCCTTCAACGACTGGCAGGTGCCGCAGGCGGCACTGGCGCTGAAGCAGGGTATCGGCCGGCTGATCCGCAGTGTGCATGACCGTGGCGTTGTCTCCGTGCTTGACCGGCGTCTGCGCAGCCGCGGTTACGGCCGGCGCATCCTGGCCGCCTTGCCGCCGATGCCGATCACCGCGCGCATCGATGACGTCCGCGAGTTCTTCGGTGCTGGATCGGCGTGATCTTCGCTTTGTGGTTCTGGTATTCGAGTGCGATCAGTTCGACGTTCGTGCCGGACGTTTGACGCAGTCGATGGCATTGAATCTGGGCCGAGTCGCGAACCCTTCTCCCCGCGTGCGGCGGTAGGGGCGACTTCGGATCGACTTCTAGATCATCACTGAGGCTTCTCCCCGCGTGCGGGGAGAACAGAGCAGCCAAGCCATGTTCGGAATCCGCTTCTTCAGCTTCTCCGCGCGTGCGGGGAGAAGGTGCCCGCAGGGCGGATGAGGGGCCGCTTCGTACTTGCCTGATTCTCGCGTAATCGCTGTGGCTTCTCGGCTTTGTTCGCCCGATTGCGGCGCTGTCGCGGGGTTTCGACCGCCTCGCGGCGGCCGAGCTACTTTCTCTTGCTTGTCCAAGAGAAAGTAGCCAAAGAGAAGGACACCCCAGGCGGCCCGCCCTTCGGACATCCTGTCCTTCGGGTGCGTGAGCCGGTGCCGGGGTTCGTCGACGACACATCCTGTGTCGCGACGAACACGCGGACATCCGTGTCCGCGTCCCTGCGGGCTGATCCGTCACCGGCTCACCGGGCCTCATGGGGCCCCGGCAAAAGTAGCGCGCTTCCTGCGCGCCAGAAGCCAGAAGCCAGAAGACCGTGGTGTTCTTCGTGTGATTCGCGCCTGCGGGTGCTCAGCGGCCGGTGAAGCTGGCCTTGCGCTTTTCCAGGAAGGCGCTGGTGCCTTCGCGCATGTCGTCGGTGCTGGCCAACACGGCGAACAACTGGGTTTCGTAATCCAGGCCCTGATCGAGCGCGGCTTCGCCACCGTAGGCGATGGCGTCGATGACGCCGCGCAGGGCCTGCGGTGCCAGCGCGGCGAGTTTGCCGGCAAGCGCGGTGACTTCGGCGGTCAGGTCCGCGGCCGGAACCACCCGGTTGAGCAGTCCGAGTTGATGGGCGCGCTGGGCGTCGATGGGATCGCCGACCAGGCAGAGCTCCAGTGCGGCGCTGCGTCCGGCCAGCCGCAGCAGGCGCTGGGTGCCGCCGAAGCCGGGAATCAGGCCCAGCTTGACCTCGGGCTGGCCGATCCGGGCGTTGTCGCCGGCGATGCGCAGCTGGCAGGCCATGGCCAGCTCGAAGCCGCCACCCAAGGCAAAGCCATTGATCGCGGCGATGACCGGCTTGCCCAGCCGCTCGATGGCCGTCATCAGGGCCTGGCCGTGGCGCGAGAAGTCGCGCAGCTGGATCGGCGTGAGCCCGCTCATTTCGCTGATGTCGGCACCGGCCACGAAGGCTTTTTCGCCGGCACCGGTGAGGATCACCACACGCACGTCGTCGTCGGCCGCGGCCTGGCCGAAGGCGATGCGCAGTTCGCTGAGCACCTGGCGGTTCAGGGCGTTCAGCTTGTCCGGGCGGTTGACGGTGATGGTACGGACGGCGCCGTCGTTGGCGACCAGCAGGGTTTGGAAGCTCATCGGCAGGATTTCCGGGCGAAAGACGGCGCGATTGTATCGCCCGACGCGACTTCCTTAACCGTGGCTGGGTAGGGACATCGGACCCGCCGGGCAATCCGCTACAATGCGGCCCTTCGGCGGATCAGCCGCCGGACCCATCGATCAGGAGGTATGCATGTTGTTGCGTCGCGCCGCCATCGCCAGTGCGGCATTGCTTGTCACCGCGGGTGTTGCCATCGCCCAGAACCCGCAGCAGCAGGGTGCAGCCGCCGGCCAGGCTGCTCCGGCCCAGTTGCCGCCGATCGACAAGAACAAGCTCAGCTATGCGATCGGCTTTCAGCTCGGCAGTGATTTCCGCGAGAAGCCGGGTGACATCGACCTGGCGACGGTGATCCGCGCGCTGCAGGACGGTCATGCGGGGCGAGATCCGACCGTCTCGGTCGATGACATGCGTCAGAACCTGATGGCCTATCAGGAGAAGGCGTTCCGCGAGCGCACTGCCGAGATCCAGAAGCTGGCCACCGAAAACAAGGCCAAGAGTGACCGTTTCCTGGCCGAGAACCGCACCAAAACGGGCATTCAGTCGCTGCCCAACGGCATCCAGTATCGGGTGATCGAGGCCGGCAACGGTCGCAGTCCGACCGCGCAGAGCGAAGTCACCATCCACTACCGCGGCTCCATCGCGTCCAGCGGCCTGGAGTTCGACAGTTCTTTCGCCCGTGGCCAGCCGGTGACCTTCAAGGTCAACGAAGTGCTGCAGGGCTGGCAGGAAGTGTTGCCGCGTATGAAGATGGGTGACCACTGGCAGGTGTTCCTGCCGCCGGACAAGGCCTACGGCGAGCGTGGTCAGCCGCCGGCGATCGGTCCGAACGAGGCTTTGGCTTTCGACATCAAGCTGGTCGAAATCAAGTAAGCCGGGTTTCCAAACCGCCAACATCGGTGCGCGGCGACCAGCCCGCAGCGATGCAGTTGTCCGACGGGGCGGAGCAATCCGCCCCGTTGTCATTTTCGGCATCATGTCCAGCACGATTCCCGTCCAGCCCATCCTGAGTCCCTGCATCGGCGTCTGCATCATGGATGCCGACGGCTATTGCATGGGTTGTCTGCGCACGCTGGATGAGATCGCCCACTGGTCGACCTGGAACAACGAACGGCGCCGGCAGTTGATGGATGACGTCCTGCCGGAACGCGAACGGGAGCGTTCCGGTGGTTGTTGATGCCGCGTTCTGGCAGACCCTGAGCGACCGGCTGCTGCCGCTTGGCGCTGACGATCGCGCCGCAATGATTCCGGATCCGGAGAACCTGGCGGCGCTGGAGGCATTCTGGGGTGGCAAGCGCGCGCTGCGTCCGGCCGCGGTGCTGGTGGGTCTGATTCCGCGCGGCGACGAGTTGCGTGTCCTGCTGACCCGGCGCACGGAGACGCTGGTCAAGCATGCCGGTCAGGTCAGTTTTCCCGGTGGCCGGATCGATCCCGGTGATGGCGACGCGGTCACGGCGGCGTTGCGTGAAACCCGTGAGGAAGTTGGCCTGGCCTCGGGTCTGGTGCAGCCGATTGGCCGTCTGCCGGCATTCGCGACGATCAGCGAGTACACCGTCGAGCCGGTGATCGCGCGTATCGATCCCGACCATGCCTTGACCCTGGAGGCTGGTGAAGTGAGCGCCGCGTTCGAGTTGCCGCTCTCGCTGGCTGCCGACGAGCAGGCCTGGCAGCCGTATCGACCGCCCGGCGCGGCGCCCAAACTCGCGTTCCGTGCGCTCGAGTATCAGGGCTATACCGTGTGGGGCGTCACGGCGATGATCTTGGAGCAGTTGCTGGCGCGGATGAAAGGCATGCTGTCATGAGTTTCCGCACCCTGATCGATGTCCAGACCCTGGCAGTGCACGTAGACGATCCGGACTGGATCGTGCTCGATTGCCGCTTCGATCTGTTCAACGGCAACGCCGGCTGGCAGGCCTGGGGCGAGGGCCACATTCCCGGAGCGCACTACGCGCATCTGGAAACCGACCTTTCCGACATGGGCCGCTCCGGACTGGGCCGTCATCCCTTGCCGGATCCGGCGGTGCTGTCCGCCATCCTCGGTCGCTATGGGATCGACCCCCGGCATCAGGTGGTGTGCTACGACGATGCCGGAGGTGCCTTGGCGGCGGCGCGCGCTTGGTGGTTGCTGCGCACGTTGGGACATCAACAGGTCGCCGTGCTCGACGGCGGCTGGTCGGCGTGGCTGGCTACGGGCCAGGCGATCGGCAAGGACGCGCCGGTGCAGCGCATCGGTGACTATCCAGGTCACTGGCAGCCGCAAACCCACATCACCGATGCCACCGAGTTGCAGGCGGCCATGACGAACGGCGCCTTGCTGGTCGACGCGCGTGCCGCGCCGCGCTTCCGCGGCGAGGTGGAGCCGATTGATCCGGTCGCGGGTCACGTGCCCGGCGCGATCAATCGTCCCTTCCAGGAAAATCTGGTCGATGGCCGCTTCAAGCCAGCACGACAACTGCGCGAGGAGTTCACGGCATTGCTCGCCGGGCGGGAGCCGTCGCAGGTGGTACACATGTGCGGCTCCGGCGTCACCGCTGCGCACAACGTGCTGGCCATGGAGCATGCCGGTCTGACCGGCTCACGCCTGTACGCGCCGTCGTGGAGTGGCTGGATTCACGACCGCCAGCGGCCGGTCGCTACAGGCACCTGAATCCGCAAGCATGGATTGGTGCGTTTTGATCAGCCAGTCCGGTGTCGGTCCATCATCGATCCGTTGGGGTTCGTAGCGAACCTGCTCCAGGTGGTGATCGCCTGGGTATCTACGGCGCGTGTACTGCACGATCCGGCCAACATGCTCGCTTGGACCATGCCGTTGCGATACAGTGCTGTTTCGGATACTCGGATACGCCAGGGGTGGCGCTGATTGTCCGGTTTCTGTCATTCAAGTTGGGAGGATGCAAATGAATCAACGAAATTCGTGGCTGGCCACGCGGGCAGCTTTGGTGCTCGTCGCCGGTGGCCTTGCTTCACACGCCATGGCATACGACGCGACCCCGCTGGGCGGATCAATAACACCGCAGACGCTGGCCGAAAGCCTGATCGCTGCTGATAGTGGCATCGTCATCAACAGCGTGACCTATGACGGTGCGAACGTGGCCAGTGGCTTGTTTGTGGACGATTTGACCATCTTCGGTATTGAAGCGGGCGTCGTATTGACGTCGGGCAATGCCCAGACCTTCGGTTCCAATACCAACAATGCAGCCGGTGCCCCGATCCTCAAGCCATTGACCACCGGTTTGACGCGTGACGCTTCGGTTCTGACGATCCGCTTCACGCCAGAAGGCAATCAGATCCAGTTCTCATATGTATTTGCTTCCAACGAGTATCCGGACTTCGTCGACAGCGAATTCAATGATGTCTTTGGATTCTTCGTCAACGGGCAGAACCGCGCCCTGATTCCCGGTACATCGACCTCTGTCGCCATCAACAACATCAATTGTGGTGACGAGACCGGTGCCGGATCGAGACCGTTCTGCAATCTGTTCGTCGACAACCGTGCCGGCAACCAGGGGCTTCCGCAAAATGCGCTCGGGGGTTGGACCCAAGTGTTCAATCTCACCGCCGAGGTCAATCCTGGTGTCGAGAATGAACTGATACTCGCGATCGCCGATGTTGGCGACACGGTCCTGGATTCGGCCGCTTTCATCGCCGCCGGCACCCTGGGCGTCTGTGGTGGGCCTGGCCAACCGGCCTGCGGCGGCGGTGGTCCGGAGCCACGTCCCTATGTGCCGGTGCCGTTCATGTCACCGCTGCCCTTGGCGTTGATGACGGTTCTGGTGGGCGGACTGGCCGGATGGCGCCTGCGCCGCAGCGGCGGGCAGAAGTCGCCCTGATCACGGCGTGATTGTCGCCGCATGCCAACCCGGTCATTGCCACAGGCGATGACCGGGTTGCTGCTTTCCAGTTCGCCAAGCCGATTCGGATGATGTCGCGAGACCGGCTGTTCCGCCGGATTCGGAACAGCGGCGAGCAGGGGCAGGGTCGGCAAGCCGATCCTTCAGCAGATTTCCGGCTGATTCAGCGGGCAGGGCGTCAAGGCGGCGTATCCAGCGCGTACTGTTTGATGCCTGCCTCGGAGAAGGTGTCGATGAGATTCTCTCACCGGCCGGCTTTCAGTTTCTCGACCAGTGCCTGCATGGTCGTCTGCGTCTCTTCTCCGAACCAGGCATCGGTCAGCAGCTCGTAGTCGATGGCGTTGTCGAAGATGCCGGCCAGATCACGGCGCGCCTCGCGGCGGGTAGCCGTCATCGCCTGGCGCGGCAAGGCCAGCACGCGACGCAGCCAGCCCAGCGCCTCGACTTCGGCATCGCCTGGTTCGCACAGTGCATCAACGAAACCGATTGCATGCGCCTGCTCCGAGTCGAGCATGGCGCCATTGACCAGCAGATGTTCGGCCGTGCGCGGGCCGACCTGTCGACGCAGGGCGGCCTGGATCACCGGCGGCACTGGCAGACCCACCTCGACTTCGTTGAGGCCGATGCGGAATGGCCCGCGTGCCATCACTCGCCAATCGCAGAACAGCGCCATCACCGCACCGCCGGCCGGGCTGTGCCCGTCGATCGCGGCGACGACAGGAACCGGCAGGCTGGCCAGACGGTTGGCCATTCCGATGAACGATTGCCAGAACCTGCGCATCTCGTCACGACCCAGCGGCAACAGGGCTGGCACATCCAGGCCGGCACTGAACACCTTCGGACCACCGGCCAGCACTACCGCAGGCGCCTGGTCGGCAATGGCCTGATCCAACGCATGATTCAACTCGTCTACCAGGGCCGGGTTGAGCGCGTTGACCGGCGGCCGGCTCAGGCGGATGACCCGGATGCCGCTGCTGTCGTGGGTGATGGCGAGATTCATGGCTGGCTCCCTGGAAAAGAATGCGGCCATGTTATCGCCATTTGCTGGCACGGCCGATCCACGATGCAGACGTCTGCAACATCGCCTGGTGGCTGCGTTGTCGGCAGGTCCTGCGCTGGCGATACCTGTTGTTGTCACAGATCGCGCGGATTTGGCCGGCCGTGGATTGCGCAACAAGATCCACGCTGGCGGTTGCTGCAGATGTCGTGTCGGCAGATTGGAATGGCTCAAAGCATACCGACGGCAGCCAGGGTTGCGCGTCGTGCGGCGCAGTGACTCGCCGATGAGCCATCAACTGGTGGGGCAATCTGTCGCGTGTCCCATTCATGGCCAGATCGCTACCATGAGAGGCGTGATGTTCTCGGAGTATGGTCGTGAAGAAAATCTTGCTCGCACTGTCGCTGTGCCTGGCTAGCCTGGCCAGCATGTCGCTCGTCGCCGATGCCGGTCTGACGATCGAAGACGCCTGGATACGCGAGGCGCCGCCGGCCGCGCCGGTACGCGCCGGTTATCTGACCCTGGTCAACCATGGCACAGAAGCCTTTCGCGTGGTTTCGGTGACCAGCGAGCGTTTCGGGGCTATCGAGATCCACGAGATGGTTGATCGCGGTGACGGCACCATGCGCATGCGGCCGGTGTCGGCGATCGAGGTCGCTGCCGGCGCCCGTGTCGAACTGGCGCCCGGCGGCCTGCACCTGATGCTGTTCCGCCCGCAGCAGGCGTTGGCGACTGGCGATCGTATCGATGCCATCCTGGCGCTCGACAACGGCGACAGCATCGCCTTCCAGCTGGAGCAGCGCTGAGTTCCCGCTGCCGCTGCTGCCGCGGGTCGGCGAGCGGCCACGTCAAGACCGCAACACGGTCGTTGCTCGTTGTTTCCGTTGCGTGGGCCTGATCCTGCGGCTGCCGGGCGGGCACCCGCCTGGCGCTGGAATCAGCGAAATGTCGAGGGAAGGGCCTGGAGTTTGGTGGGCGGTGCAGGGTTCGAACCTGCGACCCCTGCCGTGTGAAGGCAGTGCTCTACCGCTGAGCTAACCGCCCGCCGATGCGGGCCGCATAGTCTAGCAAGGGCCGCTTCGTGGTCAAGCGTTCATTGTGGGCCGCTGGCGCTGCAGATGCCGGACTTGGCCGCGGACCAGCCGATCTCCCGGTGCTGTGCCGATCAGGGTTGGCGCACGTCGCGCTCGCGGATCCATAGCGTTGCCAGCCATTTGTCACCGGCAGCCACCGGCAGGCCGGCATGCAGTGTGCGTGGGTCGGGCGCGGCGTCGGCCAGCGTGTTGTGGAACAGGACGGCGCGGCCGGCCTTGGGGCTGATACGCACGCCCAGCTCCGGAAAGTCGGTTTCGCCGCCGGCTTCGACATCGCTGAGATAGACGAATGCGGTGTACAGCCGTTGTCCACCGATTTGTCCGTCGGCCATCGCCAGCCGCGCCGGCGGCAGGTAGTCGCGATGCGGGCGGTACTCTTCCCCGGGCTGGTAACGCAGCAGGGCCAATGGCTCGCATGCGGCCAGGGGCGAGCCGAAATGCCGGCATAGCCGCAGCTGCATCACGCGCAACCAGAAGTCTTCCTGAAAGGCTTCGAAGTGCATCGAATGCGAGGTTCGCAGCGGCATCCTGACCGCCTGGCCGCTCTGCGGATCCACGGTCAACGAGGGTTGCAGCAGTGGCCGACCCAGTTCCATCAGATGCGCGCATTCCAGTGCCGTGAACACATCGTCGATGGTGGCGATGTAGGGATCATGACAGTGGACCGCAGACGACACCGGCGAAATGGAGGGCAGGGTATCCGGCCAGTCGATTGTCGGCTGCGCGGGATCTGCGCTCGGGGCGGCGTTCACAGGTAGGTATGACCGCAGCTGCGCGCTGTGGCTGTCGCCGAACGTGGCGGCCCGGGAGAACAAGGCGCCAGCGGTAGACCACGCACCGTTGCCAGCCGCGACCAGTGCCAGGGATCGCAGGGCAAGCCGGTCGTTCTGTTCGGCGGCCAGGCGCAGTTGGGCCAGCGCGTCGGCTTCCGACCAGGTCGGGCGTAGCGGCGCCAGGGCGGCACGCCAGTACCGGGCTTCAGCATCACCCTGGTCGGCGGCCTGGGCCAGCTGCCGTTCGCCCTCGGCGACCTCGTAGCGGCTCGACAAACCGAAAACGAATATCAGGCCGAGTTCGCGTCGCGCCGACGCAAGACCCTGATCAGCGGCGCGCCGGAACCAGTTGATCGCACCGGCGATATCGCCCTGGCCGGCCAACAATCGTGCCAGGTCAAACTGGGATTGCGGGTTGCCACCGGCAGCCTGGATACGCAGTCGGGCGTTTTCGTTCTGCACGCGGTTGGCCGATAATTCGACATTGTCGATTCTATCGCTGTTTCCCCGGATCACCCATGGCGTTGCTGCAATCTCCCGTTGACTACGATCGCTACGACAGCCTGCGGCCGCTGGAATGGCGTGGCGACGCCTTGCGCGTGCTCGATCAGCGGCGTCTGCCCGGCGCGGTCGAGTATCTGGATTGCCAAGACCACGCCCAGGTTGCCGAAGCGATCCATTCGCTCGCGGTCCGCGGCGCGCCGGCGATCGGCATTGCCGGTGCTTACGGCCTGGTGCTGGCTGCGCAGGCCGCCGAGCGGGCAGGGCGAACGGACATCGATGAGTTGTCCCCTGCGGCGGCGCTGTTGAATGCCGCGCGGCCGACCGCGGTCAATCTGGCCTGGGCGCTGCGCCGGATGCAGTCACGCGCCGAGGCCACCGGTCGAATCGATGCGGCGGTGCTGCTGGCCGAAGCGCGCGCCATCCAGGACGAGGATCTGGCCGCGAACCGGCACATGGGCGAACTCGGCGCAGCGCTGATCGAGCCCGGCAGCGGCGTGCTCACCCATTGCAATACCGGTTCGCTGGCAACCGCCGGCTTCGGTACCGCGTTGGGTGTGATTCGTGCCGCCTGGGCCCAGCAACGGCTGAGCGAAGTGTTTGCCGGCGAAACCCGGCCCTGGTTGCAGGGCGCGCGTCTGACCGCGTGGGAGCTGTTGCAGGATGGCATCCCGGCCTTGTTGATCGTTGACAGCGCCGGCGCCCATCTGATGTCGACCGGCCGCGTGCAGTGGCTGATCGTCGGCGCTGACCGCATCGCAGCCAACGGCGACACTGCCAACAAGATCGGCACCTCGCAGCTGGCGATCGCAGCCCGTCATCACCGGGTCAAGGTGATGGTGGTGGCGCCGTCCAGCACGGTCGATCTGGCCATGGCCAACGGCGAGGGCATCGAGATCGAACTGCGAGAGGAGGCGGAGGTGACCCGGCTGGCTGGCCAGGCCACCGCTGCTGCCGGGGTGCATGCCTGGAATCCGGTGTTCGACGTTACGCCCGGCGCATTGATCGACGCCATCGTCACCGAGCGTGGCGTGGCGACACCGCCGTATGCCCGGAGCCTGCCGGCGGTGATGGACAACACGCCATGACAGTGATCGAACGCGAGTTCGGTCATGACGATCACCGCGTTGCGGTGGTGATCCCCTGTTACAACGAGGCGGCAACCATCGGCGGTGTTGTGTCGGATTTTCGCGCCGCCCTGCCGCAGGCGCAGATCTGGGTGTTCGACAACAACTCCACTGACGACACGGCCGCGCTGGCGTGCGACGCGGGCGCCCGGGTGGTGCCGGTCGGCCTGCAGGGCAAGGGCAACGTGGTGCGACGCATGTTCGCAGACGTCGAAGCGGACGTGTATGTCATGGTCGATGGCGACGGCACCTATGACCCGGACAGCGCACCGGCGCTGGTACGCGCCGTACTGGCCGATGGCGCTGACATGGTCGTGGCGACCCGCAAGGAAGTCGACAGTGGCGCCTATCGACGTGGCCATGTCTGGGGCAACCGGGCGTTGACCGGCTTTCTGGTGCGCCTGTTCGGACGGCCCTGTCGCGACATCCTGTCCGGGTACCGCGCCTTCAGTCGGCGTTTCGCGAAGTCGTTCCCGGTGCTGTCATCCGGTTTCGAGATCGAAACCGAGCTGACCGTGCACGCGCTGGAACTGAGAATGCCGATGGTGGAACTGGAGACCTCCTATTTTCAGCGCCCGGCAGGCTCGCACAGCAAGCTGAGCACCTGGCGCGACGGCTTCCTCATCCTTTACAGCATGCTGCGGCTGTTCGCGCACGAGCGGCCGCTGTTGTTCTATGGCGGGTTGGGTGCTTTGCTGGCAGTGGTGTCGGTGCTGCTGGGCATTCCGGTGGTGATGGAGTATCTGCGCACCGGTCTGGTGCCGCGGTTTCCTACTGCGATTCTCGCCACCGGTTTGATGATTCTGGCCGCGTTGTCATTCGTCACCGGCCTGATCCTGGGTACCGTTACCCGTGGTCGGCGTGAACTGCGCATGCTCGCCTATCTGGCGCAGCGCGGTCCCGGAGCGCCATGACCCGATTCCTGCGGTTCGGGGTATCCGGCGTGGCCGGATTCCTGGTTGACGCCGGCGTGCTGACCTTGTTGACGGTTGTCGTGGGGATCAATCCTTACGCGGCGCGCGTGCCTTCCTTTCTGGCCGCAGCGACGGTCACCTGGCTGATCAACCGCTACTGGACCTTCGCCGATCGCCGTGGCAGCGATCGCGGCCGTGAATGGCGACGCTATCTGGCCGCCATGCTGATCGGCGGCCTCGTGAACTACGCGGTGTATGCATTGCTGGTGGCAACGCTTGCGCCGGTGGCGCGTTGGCCGGTGCTGGGTGTGGCCGCCGGCTCGCTGGCCGGCATGGTGGTGAACTACCTCAGTTCCTCGCGCTGGATCTTCCGTCCCTGAGACCTGGCATGCGGGCGATTGACCTCGCTGACGATCGCTCATTTCGACGCGCGCTGTTAGCGCGCGGAATGGCCGGAGGCAGGCATCCGAATCGGTCATCCGTGACCGTCTGGCAGCGCCTTCCGGACAGCCCGATGAGGCGCTCCGGGACGGTCAGATAAATCAATAATAATCATTGAGTTATGGCGGAGTTTCGGGATGCGTTCCGAGCGCCGTTGTGATACACTTTCGCGCACATTCCGTGGGCCCGTCCCGAGCCGTCGCCAGCGCGACGGACGGCAGCGCTGTTGCCCACGTTTCATCGCTTGCTAGGAAGCCTGATGGCCGATCACGCCAAGGAAATCATCCGGGTCAACATCGAAGACGAGATGAAGCGCAGCTACCTCGATTACGCCATGAGCGTGATCGTGGGGCGTGCGCTCCCCGACGTCCGCGACGGACTCAAGCCGGTCCATCGCCGCTCGCTGTACGCGATGTACGAGCAGAACAACGACTACAACAAACCGTTCAAGAAATCCGCGCGCATCGTCGGTGACGTGATGGGTAAGTACCACCCGCACGGCGACTCGGCGATCTACGACACCATCGTGCGCATGGCTCAGCCGTGGAGCCTGCGTTACGTGCTGATCGACGGCCAGGGTAACTTCGGTTCGGTCGACGGCGATGCACCGGCGGCGATGCGTTACACCGAAATCCGCATGTCCAAGCTGGCACACGAGCTGCTGGCCGACATCGAGAAGGAAACCGTCGATTTCGGTCCCAACTACGACGAATCCGAAAGCGAGCCGCTGGTGCTGCCGGCGCGCGTGCCCAACCTGCTGATCAACGGTTCGGCCGGCATCGCAGTCGGCATGGCGACCAACATTCCGCCGCACAACCTCAGCGAGGTGATCGCCGGTACGCTGGCGCTGATCGACAACCCCGAGATCACCGTTGACGAACTGATGGAGTTCATTCCGGGTCCGGACTTCCCGACCAGCGGCATCATCAACGGTGCCGCCGGCATCCGCAGCGCCTACCACACCGGTCGTGGCCGCATCCTGGTGCGCGCACGCACCGAGATCGAGGTCGACGAGAAGACCGGCCGCGAAGCGATCATCGTCCACGAACTGCCGTATCAGGTGAACAAGGCGCGGCTGATCGAGCGCATCGCCGAGCTGCATCGCGACAAGAAGATCGAGGGCATCGCTCCGGATGGTCTGCGCGACGAGTCCGACAAGGACGGCATGCGCGTGGTCATCGAGGTCAAGCGCAACGAGTCGGCCGAGGTGCTGCTCAACAACCTCTACCAGCAGACCTCATTGCAGACGGTATTCGGCATCAACATGGTGGCGCTGGTCAACGGCCAGCCGAAGCTGCTCACCATCAAGGAGATGCTGGAAGCGTTCGTGCGCCATCGCCGTGAGGTGGTGACCCGCCGGACCATCTTCGAGCTGCGCAAGGCGCGCGCCCGTGCCCACGTGCTGGAAGGCCTCACCGTCGCGCTGGCCAACATCGACGAGATGATCGAACTGATCAAGACCTCGCCGACGCCGGCCGAAGCGCGCGAGCGCCTGCTGGCCAGGCGCTGGGAACCGGGTCTGGTCAAGGCGTTGCTGGCCGATGCCGGCGCGGCCGCTTCGCGACCGGAGGACCTGTCGGCCGAGATCGGCCTGTCCGACGGCGGCTACCAGTTGTCCGAGGTCCAGGCCAAGGAAATCCTGGACATGCGCCTGCACCGCCTGACCGGGCTGGAGCAGGAGAAGCTGACCGACGAGTACCGCGAAATCCTGCGCACCATCGCCGGCCTGATCGAGATCCTCACTGATCCGCAGCGTCTGCTTGAGGTGATCCGCGACGAACTGCACCACATCGTCGAAGAATACGGCGACACCCGCCGCACCGAGATCCGCGCTTCGCAGGAAGACCTGGAAACGCTCGATCTGATCGCCGAGGAGGACATGGTGGTGACCTTGTCCCACGGCGGCTACGTCAAGAGTCAGCCGGTGTCGGCCTACCGGGCGCAGAAGCGCGGTGGTCGCGGGCGCAGCGCCACGGCGATCAAGGACGAGGATTTCGTCGAACAGCTGTGGATCGCCAACACCCACGACACCTTGCTCACCTTCACCAGCCGTGGTCGGGTGTTCTGGCTGCAGGTGTTCCGCATTCCGCAAGCCAGCGCGCAGTCACGTGGCCGGCCGATCATCAATTTCCTGCCCAACCTGGAGCCGGGCGAGAAGATCAACGCGGTGCTGCCGGTGCGGGATTATCCGGAGGACCGATACGTGTTCTTCGCCACGGCCGCGGGTGTGGTCAAGAAGACATCGTTGGCCGCATTCTCTCGGCCGCGCAGCATCGGCATCTGGGCGATCTATCTGGACGAAGGCGACAGCCTGGTCGATGTAGCATTGACCGGTGGCAGCGACGATATCCTGCTGTTCGGTTCGCACGGCAAGTCGGTGCGCTTCTCCGAAGATGAAGTGCGGCCGCTCAGCCGCACCTCGCGTGGAATGCGCGGCATCAAGCTGCCCGAGAACGAGCGCGTGGTGTCGATGATCGTGCCGACCGAAGGCGACATCCTCACGGCCACCGCGCGTGGCTACGGCAAGCGCACGCCGCTGGATGATTTCCCGCGCAAGGGTCGCGGCACCCAGGGTGTCATCGCGATCCAGACCAGTGCCCGCAATGGCGCACTGGTCGCCGCTGCTCAGGTCACCGAGGCGCACGAGATCATGCTGATCTCCGACCAGGGCACGCTGGTGCGCACACGGGTCGGCGAGATCTCGCAGGTCGGGCGCAACACCCAGGGTGTGACCCTTATCCGTCTGCCGGACGAGGAGTCGCTGATCGGCGTGGTCAAGGTCGATGCCTTCGAGGAAGAGATCGGCGAAGACGGCGACATGGGAACTGATGCCGGTGGCCGGCCGGCAACGGCCGGCGATGACCGCGATGCCTCCGGCGAGGGCCTGCAGGCCGGCGCCGTCGAGCCCGATCGCGGCGAAGACTGATCGATGGACGCGGCGCTGATCGTGATCAGTGGCCGCGTCATTGACCGGTCGGCGCCTGTTGCCGAAAGGGCTGTAGAAGCGGTGATTGCCGCCGGGCGCCAATGACACCGCGGGCGCGGCGTCGGTGCTGGCTGGCAGCCATCATCCTGATGATGCTCGCGCTGTACCTGTGGATCGCCGCCGGCGCCGGTTGGCTGCCGGCGTCGTTCGCCGTGATCATCCCGCCGGCAGTGGCTTCCGCGGACCGCGCTGCCGATGCCCGCGCCCGGGTCGAGCCGGCACTGCGTCAGGCGCTGGCGGAGCAAGGGCCGGCCTGGAGTTCAGCTGCCTTGATGCGCATCTTCAAGCAGGAGAGCGAGCTGGAGCTGTGGCTGGAAGGCAGCGACGGACACTACCGGCTTTTCCGTACCTGGCCGATCTGCCACTGGTCCGGCGATCTCGGTCCGAAACTGGCCGAGGGTGATGGTCAGGCGCCGGAAGGGGTCTATCAGGTCGATGCCGCCGCGATGAATCCGCGCAGCCGTTTCCATTTGTCGTTCAATCTGGGTTTTCCCAATGCCTTCGATCGCGCGCATGGACGCACCGGCAGTTTCCTGATGGTGCACGGCAACTGCGTATCGATCGGTTGCTACGCCATGGGCGATGCCGCCATCGAACAGATCTACACACTGGTGGCCGCTGCGCACGAGGGCGGTCAGCGTCAGGTGCCGGTCCTGGCTTTGCCGTTCCGCTTCGCCGATGGCTGGCAGCGAGGTCACGCGGATAGCGTGTGGCTGGACTTCTGGGAACAACTCTCGGCGGTGGACGAGGCGTTTGAGCGTGCGGGTCGACCGCCGGTCGTTCGGGTCGTCGACGGGCGCTATGTAGTCGGCAACTGAACGATCCTGCCGGGAATTCAGCGGGGCAAGCCCCGCTCTACAGTGTCATCGCCCAAAAGCTGCGACGTGCCCAGAATACGGGACAGGATGCGGAACCGCCGAAGCCTCAGCGTTCGATCGCCGCCAGCATGGACTCGGCGCTGGAGATGCCGAACTCGCCCGGTGGTTCCACGGCCAGATGCTTGACCACGCCGTCGTCGGCATAGAGCGCGAACCGTTTGGCGCGCAGGCCCATGCCGAAACCGCTGGCGTCCAGCTCCAGTCCCAGCGCGCGGGTGAACTCGGCATTGCCGTCGGCCAGCATCAGCAGGTCTTCGGGAACGTCCTGTTGCTTGGCCCAGGCAGCCATGACGTAGGCGTCGTTGACCGCCAGGCAGGCCACGTCGATATCAAGATCGCGGAACTTGCTGTGCAACTCGATGAATCCTGGCAGGTGTTTGGCCGAGCAGGTCGGGGTGAACGCGCCGGGCACGGCGAACAGCACCACCCGCTTGCCCTTGAACACCTCATCGGTGGAAATGGGCTGCACGCCGTCACGCAACAGGTTGAAGCGGGCCTGCGGAAGGGTGTCACCGGTCTTGATGGTCATGGCCTGGGTCTGCGTCGGGGTTGGTCTCATGATACGCGAAGCACCCGGCCTACAATGCGTTCATCATCCCTCACCGGAATTGGCATGGAACGCCTTGATCCTGCAAGTCTTCTGATCGGCCTGCTGCTGACCGTGGTGGTCGGCGTGGTCGTGTCGGTGCTGTCCCTGCGCCGCGGCCGCAGCGACGGTTTCGCCCAGGGCCGGAGCAGCCGCGACGGCGAACTGGCGACACTGACATCCGAGCGCGATGGCCTGCGCCAGGATCTGGCCCAGGGCGACGACGAGATCGACCGTCTGCGTGGCCTGGTGGATGAGCAACGACGCCATGGCGAGCGGATCGGCAACGAGCGTGCGGCACTGACCGTCCGCGCCGAGCGGGTCACCGTGCTGGAGCACGAGCTGGCGCAGTTGCGCGATCGTCATGGCGAGGGCACGCAGACCATCGCCGAACTGCGAGCCCGCCTGGACGAGCAGCAACAGGCGGCGGATGCACGCCTGCGCGAACTGGAGGGTGCCCGCGAGCGCCTGAAGACCGAGTTCCAGGCGCTGGCCAACGAGATTCTGGAAGACAAGTCACGGCGCTTCGACGAGCGTAGCCACGAGCAGCTGGGTCATCTGCTGAATCCCCTGCGTGAGCAGATCGGCGACTTCCGCAAGGCGGTCAACGAGGCCTACGAGAAGGAAGGCCATGCCCGGGTCGCGCTGCAGACCGAGGTGCAGCAACTGCGCGAGCTCAACCTCAGCCTCAACAAGGAGGCACAGAGCCTGACCCGTGCGCTCAGCAGCGACAGCCGCAGCCAGGGCTACTGGGGCGAGCTGAAACTGGAGCGCCTGCTGGAAATGGCCGGTCTGGAAAAGGGCAGCCAGTACCGGACCCAGGAGAGCTTCCGCGACGGTGACGGCGACCTCTATCGGCCCGATGCCGTGCTGCTGCTGCCGGGCGGCCGCGACATCGTCATCGACGCCAAGATGACCCTGACCGATTACCAACGTGCCTGCGCGGGCGGTGATCCGGACGAACGCGAGCGGCATCTGGGCCAGCATGTCGCCGCCATGCGCCGCCATGTCGTGCAGCTGGGCCAGAAGGACTACAGCCGGCTGGAGGGCTTGTCGGCGCCCGATCTGGTGTTCCTGTTCGTGCCGGTGGAGGGTGCGTTCCTGGAGGCGCTGCGACGCGATCCGGCGCTGTATGACGATGCCCACAAGCGCCGCATCATCCTGGTCGGCCCGAGCAACCTGCTGGCGTCACTGCGCCTGGTCGCACAAATCTGGCGTACCGAGGACCAGAACCGCAATGCCCAGCTGATCGCCGACAAGGCCGGCGCGATGTACGACAAGTTCGTCGGCTTCGTCGATGACCTGGGCAAGCTCGGCGACCATCTGGACCGCGCCCAGCGGGCGCAGCAGGCGGCGCTGGGCAAGCTCGCGCGTGGCAAGGGCAACCTGGTGCGGCGGGCCGAAGAGCTGCGTCAGCTCGGCGTCGCGCCGGGCAAGCAACTGCCCGTCACCCTGATCGACCAGTCCGACGTCGGCCGGCTCGGCAGCGATGTCGACACCCCCGAAAACGACGAAGGCGCGGACGATGCAGCGCCTTCGTCGGGCTGATGCCTGGCCGGCTCAGCGGTTGCGCAGCTTGCTGTGCCGGTAACCGTACAGGAAGTAGATGGCCAGACCGAGAATGGTCCAGCCCACGAACAACGGCCAGTGCTCGCGGAACGGCTGTGCGAACAGGTACAGACAGGCCACTACGCCCAGCGGGCAGATCACCATTGCGAACGGCACCCGGAACGGGCGGTGCAGATCCGGTTTGGTCTTGCGCAGGATCAGCACACCGGCGCAGACCGTGGCGAAGGCAAGCAACGTGCCCATGGACACCATTTCGCCTAGCAGGCCGATTGGCAGGAAGCCGGCCAGGCAGGCAGCGACCACACCGACGATGATGGTGCCAACATACGGCGTCTGGAACTTGGGATGGACCTTGCCGAACGCCCTCGGCAGCAGGCCGTCGCGCGACATGGTGTAGAAGATCCGAGGCTGTGCCATAAGCATGACCAGGATCACCGACGACAGGCCGGCGATGGCGCCGATTTCGATCAATGTCTTCAACCACAGCAGGCTCGGATGCGCCTCCAGGGCGGTTGCCACCGGCTTGGGTGTGCCCAGTTGCGAATAGTGCAACATGCCGGTCAGCACGGCGCAGACGATGATGTAGATGACGGTACAGATGACCAAGGAGCCGAGAATGCCGATCGGCATGTCGCGCTGCGGATTTTTGGCTTCACCGGCGGCGGTCGAGACGGCGTCGAAACCGATGTAGGCGAAGAAGACGATTGCCGCTGCGCGAACTACGCCGTCGGCACCGAAGCGACCGGGCCCTTCATTCTCCGGGATGAACGGGGTCCAGTTGGCCGGATCGACGAACTGCATGCCGAACGCGACGAACAGCAGGATCACAACCACCTTGATCGCGACGATGATGGCGTTGACGAAGGCCGACTGGGTGATACCCACGTAACACAGGCCGGTCACTGCAGCGACGATGAGTACCGCCGGCAGATTGATGATCGATCCGGTATGGACCCATTCCCCGGCGATGCGCCCGATCGGTGCGGTGGCTATCGCATCCGGCAGCGGGATGCCCAAGGTGCCGAGGAAGCTGTTCAGATACCCGGACCAGCCCACGGCAACCGTGGAGGCTGCGAACAGGTACTCAAGCACCAGGCACCAGCCGATGAACCAGGCGACGAATTCGCCGAGGGTGGCATACGAGTAGGAATAGGCGCTGCCGGAGACCGGCATCATGGCAGCGAACTCGGCGTAGCAAAGGCCAGCGAAGGCACAGGCCAGACCGGCCAGCACGAAGCTCAGCATGATCGCGGGACCAGCGTGTTCCGCGGCGGCTTGCCCGGTCAGGACGAAAATGCCGGCGCCGATGACCGCGCCAATGCCCAGCGTGATCAGTTGCGTGGCGGTCAGCGTCCGCTTGAGGGTGGCCTCGCCCTGGAGCGAGCCTTCGACCGGCTCTCCGGCGTCGACATGGGGTGCCGGGGCGATCGGCTTGACGGCAAAAAGACCTTTCAGCATGAGTGTCGGTACCCTTCAGGCTGTCGTTTTCGTTATGCCGGCTCGGACGCCGGCTCCTCCCTGCCCGCAGGGCAGACCGCGGAAAACTACGGCAGTATGACGATTTGGGCAAGGTTCAGCGCAATGGATGGGGTGTTCAGCGTGGCCAGCTGCAGGGTCGGAATCGTGTGGCCAGAGCTCTCGTCGGCACTCCCTTCCCGGAGAGATGCCGCGGATGCGCGCTGATTTCGCGTTGGCTACCAGTCTGGATCGTTTCGCCACCGACGGCCCGGAAGATGCGGCACTGACCGCCTTGTTCCGCGCTCTGCTGGCCGGTGAGGTCGATGCCGATCCGTACGGCCGAGGCGGCCGCCACGGGCACTTCACCGGCTCGGCTTTCGTGGTCAGTGCCGATGGCCGGCGCACCGCGCTGATGCACCATCGCAAGCTCGATCGCTGGCTGCAGCCGGGCGGTCATGCCGATGGCGATCATGACCTGCGTCGGGTGGCGCTGCGTGAGGCGGAGGAGGAGATCGGGCTGACCGACCTCGTCGTCGAGCCGGACATCTTTGATCTGGACCGGCACTGGATTCCCGAGCGACCCGGCGAGCCGGGTCACTGGCACTACGACGTGCGCTTCGTGGTGCGGGCTACCGGCGACGAAACCCTGCGCGGCAACGGCGAGTCCAGGGCGCTGGCCTGGCGCGACATCGATGACCTGGCTGCCGGAGACCACATCGACGCGTCGCTCGCGCGCATGGCGCGGCGATGGCTCTCGCGTCCGCCATTCGGCTGATCGGAGCGGTGCCGCCGGCCGGCCGTCGCTGGTGCGGTCCGATCAGCGTTCCGACAGCCACAAGGTCATCAGCCGGCGCGGCTGCAGCTGGAAGCCTTCGCGTTGGTAGACACGCGCGGCGCGCTCATTGCCGTCGGTGATTTCCAGGCGCAGACAGGCCAGCCCCTGTTCGCGGCAGTTCTGGCGTACCGCATCGATCAACCGCGCAGCCAGTCCCTGGCCTCGCATGCCGGGGTCGACGAACAACTCATCCAGAAGGGCAAAGCGGCCATCGAACTCCGCACTGAAGCAGTAGCCGATCAGGACGAAGCCGACCAGCACACCGTCCTGTTCCGCCAGCAGCAACTCGCCGAGACCGGCGTTGGCGGCGAGCTCCGCCAGCAGGCGACGCCGCTGGATCGGATCGAAGCGGATGTGCTCGCCGGCACAGAAGGCCTCGACCAGCGGCAGCCAGGCCTCGGCATCGTCTGGCCGTGCCCGTCGGATCAGCATCGACACGAAGTCACGCGATCCGCTCCCGACTCAGGCGCGGCCACCGAATTCGCCCGTAACAGTGCTGACCAGCACCTTCTCGCCATTCTTGATGTACTCCGGCACCATGATCTCGATGCCGGTCGAGAGCTTGGCTGGTTTGGCGCGCTTGGTGGCGGTGCCACCCTTGAGTTCCGGTGCGGTGTCGACCACTTCCAGTTCCACCGAGGCCGGCAACTGCAGGCCGACCGGCTCGCCTTCGATCAACTGCACGTAGCAGCCGGTCAGGCCGTCGGTGATGTAGCCGCTGCCATCGCCGATCATCTCTTCGCCGATCAGGTACTGGGTGTAGTCCTCGTCATCCATGAAGACATAGCCGGCGTCGTCCTTGTACGAATAGCTGGCCTGACGCCGCGCCAGCTCGACCTCCCGCAGGTCGTCGTCGGCGCGCAGGCTGAGGTCCAGCTTCTGGCCGCCGGGAATCGAATACATGGTGAACCGGTAGGTGGTGTTGCCGCCGCGCGCGGTCGGCACGCTCTTTTCGATGTCGCGGATCTGCCAGACCCGGGCGTCGTGCTCGACCACGTTGCCGCGCTTGATTTCGTTGGCTCGCATGTTTGCTGTTCCGTTGACGGTTACTTGGCAGCCAGGCGCACCGCGCCGTCCAGCCGGATGGTTTCGCCGTTGAGATAACGGCTGGTGAGGATGAAGGCGACCAGGTCGGCAAACTCTTCCGGACGGCCCAGGCGTGACGGGAAAGGGATCGAGGCGCTCAGCGACTCCTGCACCTGTGGCGGCATGCCGTCGACCATCGGCGTCCAGAAGATGCCCGGCGCAACCGTCATCACGCGCACGCCGAAGCGGGCCAGCTCGCGTGCCATCGGCAAGGTCATGCCGACCACGCCGCCCTTGGAAGCAGAATAGGCGGCCTGGCCGATCTGGCCTTCGTAGGCGGCGACCGAGGCCGTGTTGACGACCACGCCACGCTCGCCGTCATCGCCGGCGTCGTTGTGCTGGAACAGGTTGGCGGCGGCCTTGGCGACGTTGAAGCTGCCGATCAGATTCACGCCGACTGTTCGCGAGAAGGTCTCCAGCGGCATCGGCGCTTCCTTGCCGATCACCCGTCCGGCCCCCAGGATGCCGGCGCAGTTGATTGCGGCATTGAGACCACCCAGCGCCTGTTGCGCCTGCGCCAGCACATCGGTGACCGCCTGCTCGTTGGTCACATCGGTCAGGAAGAAGTGGGCGCTGGCGCCGAGTTCGGCCGCGGCCGCGGCGCCCTTGTCGGCCTGGACATCGAGCAGGGCGACCTGGCCGCCAGCGGCGACGATGCGCTGGGCGACGGCGAAGCCGAGCCCGGAGGCGCCGCCGGTGATGGCGGCCTTGACGGTATTGAGTTGCATGCTGACAGCTTCCGATTTCGGGGGCGCCATTGTAATCGCCCGCGGCAATCACGATGCGCCGGTCCGGCCGCAGACCCGGCGCCAGCGGCGCCGGCCGGCACGGGTCATCGCGCCGGGGATGACTGCTGCCGGAACGCATCCTCGATATGCCGAGACAGCGCTTCGGCCACGCCATCGGCGTCGAACAGGGCCGGCAGGGCGCTGATGATCGTCCGTCGCAGTTGTTCACGTCGTACCGGATCCGTGGCCACGGCAACAGCCCGATCTGCCAGCTGTCCGGGCTGGTCGACGATCAGCTCCTCCAGACCGACCCGGCGCAACATGGCCGCGGACTGGCGGCCACGCATGAAGCGGCCGGGGCAGGTCACGATCGGCAGTCCGCAAAGCAGGGCATCGATGCTGGTGTTGCCGCCGGACCAGTGCAGCGCATCGACCATCACGTCGCAGACCATGTTGACCTGCAGGAACCGCTCGCGGGAAACCATGGGCAGGATGCGCAGCTGGCGCACAGGATCGGCACCGGCTGCCGTCAGGGCGCTGGCCAGGCGCCGGCGAAGCGCCAGAACGGGTGCGGGGTGCTCGCCACGGAACAGGATCAGCACCGCCTGCGGATCGCTGGCGGCGATGGCTGCGCAGACCGCGTCGTTGTCCGGGTGCATCTTGAACGGCGCATGCGGCAGCAGATACAGATTCGCATTCTCAGGCAAACCCAAGGATTGCCGTGAGGCTGGCTCGGGCAAGTTCGGGCGGTGGTAATCCGTGCCCAGTCCAGGCAGCAACAACAATCGCTCGCTGTAGTGGTCGGCGGCGTCAGCCGGTTCCATCTCGGCGCAGGACAGGTAGGCATCGATGGTCGGCAGTCCGCTGGTTACAGGATGACCCCAGGCACAGAACTGGTGCCGGGCCAAGCGCAGCGATGCCAAAGGCAACAGTCGCGACTTCATCCCCAGTTCTGGATATATCAGCAGGTTGCAGTTGGTATGCGCGATGATGGCTGCTGCATCGTCGAGACTGCCTTCCAGTCGATGCAGGCGATGGGCCTGTTCGCCCAGTAGTGTCGTGTAGTCGTCGAACAGTGGGCCGAGCTGAAACACATGCACCTCGTAGCCGGCATTGGCAAGTATGGCGATCCAGCTGCCGAAGTAGTGTCCGGCTGTGCAATGACGAAAATGCGAGGAAACCAAGCCGATGCGACGCGATGTCGGCGACGAGATTTCGGTATCGAGACGTGCATCATCAGAGACGAATCGCGGTGCGATCCGCGCGAGCAGTTCCCCACGCCTGGTCATCAGCGCCCGGTCGCCCTTGCCTTGATATGCGAGCAGAAATACCTCGTTGGCGACCTGCTCCAGATTCCGTTCGTAGCTGGGATCGGCAGCGATGCTCTCGATGCTGGTGACGAGACGGTCTAGGCCGATTTCGAATCGTGCGCGTTCGTGTTCAATGTGCTTTTGATCGGTATACACGGGCGGCAAAAGCAGATATTGAAGAAACAACACTTGCAAGCCTGGGGACGTGCGGCCGTGGTTGCAAAGTGTGAGACATCGCGCATGCACCTCGGCTGCCATATCGATGTGACCTAGCTGGGCCAGCAGGAAGGCCTGGTCCCCGAGAATGCCGCTGTGGCTCTCGTCGATGGGTAATGTGGCCAGCAGCGCACGCATCTCGGTCAACCGGCCTGTCCAGGCGAGGGCTTCCGCATGCAGCAGGCATGAGTCGATCCGAGTGAAGTCTGGGTCTGGCAAGGCGTCGAGAAGCTCAGTTGCTGCCTCCTGCTGCTCGTTCTTGGCAAGGCAGAGCACTATCTCGCGGGCGACATCGGTATCCTCCGGCGCAAGTTCGTATAGCCGCTGCAACAGCGCGAGGGCATCGGAGAACAGTTGCCGGTCGCTGTACAGCGACGCCAGATTGAACAGAGCCGGCCCATACTCCGGCCAGTGTGCCAGCGCCGACTGGAAGGCGGATTCGGCATCACTTACGCGATACGCCGCCTTCGCGGCTACCCCGATGCGATTGAAAACCTGGGCGAGGATACGTGCATAGGAAGCTGTTCGGGGCGCGCGTGCCCGTAGCTGGGAAAGTAGGTCGACTGCCTGTTGATCACTGCTGGACAACACGGCCGCGTTGGCGGCCAACGCCAGTACGCCTTCAGTGGTCTGTTCTGATGCGATAAGAGGCTCCAGCAGAGCCAGGACAAGGCGATGATCGCCTCGCGCGTAAGCTTCGCGCGCGCGTTCTAGAAGTTGCTGCGTCATGCGTTAATTCTAAGCGATCCGAGCTCTCGCGAAGAGATTCGGTAGCCGATTGCTTGTTCAGTCAAGTCGTGTACCACAATGAGGGGTGTGCATTTTCGCCTGGCGGCCGCTCGCTACGGCAGTGGATTGCGCGGCGGCTAAGATGGGCCGGCTGGTTGGTCGTGGTATCTGATCTGGAGTCGATGCGCTTTCCCATTTCCTGGAGGACACGTGATCGGACAACTCAGATTGGAGGCAGTTCGAGAGTGTCTCTGTTCCTGAGAGCTTGCGCTTGAGTGTGATTCACTACGGCCGCGCTCCCTGGGCGTATCGAGGGCAGCCAGCCTTGGTCGTACCAGCGTCTGGCCCTGGAGATCTCTTGTGGATTGCACGTCAATGTTGCGGGTCCCAACGGCAGGCAAGGAACGGGGTCGGGTTGCGATGGTCACGGTGGTGTCGCCGTTACCCCTGGTGTTGACGGCATTTGGGCGCATTGCGCAATGGGTTGGGGCATAGCTGGACCAACCTATGAGAGTTCCCGGGCTGGAGCTAGGGAGGCCGAGGCGGTTTCAGGTCTGCTCCAGTCCAACTCGGACACGCCGAATCGTGTGCCTCCAAGCACACGAATGGGATGTGCAAAGGTGAAGAGTTGGGCGCGATGGGACGCTGCTGCTACTGGGGCGAGTGGTAGCCACACACCACCAGTGACGGCACGGCCAGGTGCCGGCAGCGGCCCAGTGTCTGCGGAGCTTCGAACGCGACTTCTCGCACGCCAGACCGGCCAGAGAGTTGCTTGTTCGGCAAGACGCGCGTGGAGTAACTCTTTCGCGGCCAGACGGATGCTTTGCCGAGGTGGCGATAGCTCGGATGGTTGATATGAACCGGGAGGCATAAACTGCTATCTCGTGCCAGACGCGAGGTGCACGTGCTCACCTTGGGATCGGTCAGTGTCTTGGCTTCGCCGTTGATCGGCTGCAATGGCCAGCCAAAGCACCGGGGCATGCTGTGGCTTTCCCATACCGATCACCGCCCGCCGGTGCCGGCTGTTGCCAATGCCAGCAACGACTGCCGCGACAGGAGGAGATCGAGGCGGCGGTCGATTGGTGGCATGGACCTGGCCTTTCCAGGCGTACTGTCTCTGCGGTTCCGGTCGGACCTGAAAGCAGCATCCAGCCGCTTAAACGCTCGCTGGTATCGGCGGGTACAGTCACATGCGTAAGCATCGCGAGAATCATGGGCGACGGCTCGAGGGTCTGATCGACGGTTCACGCATGGCTGGCCTGGTTCGTTCACGGTGGATCAGCCAAAGGGCAACATCGACGATTGACGGCCAATTTCAGTAAATTTGGCTCAAATTCCGTTATTTTCGTTGATAGGAGTTCTCTGGGCTGGTATTAGCATCGGTCTAAAACAAATTCAAGGAAGGTCGATGACCCAAGCCGGCAGCCCGGAACCCGCTCGCCCCGCGTCCAGTCGCACCACCCGCCTGCTAAACGCGGTGGAGTGGGCCGGCAATCTCCTGCCGCATCCGATCACCCTGTTCGCAATCCTGGCGCTGTTCATCCTGCTGCTGAGCGCGGTGCTGGCGGCGTTCGGCGTTGCCGTTCCCGATCCGCGCCCGGAGGGCATACCCGGGCGCGCGGAGGACGGCATGATCCGGGTGATCAACCTGGTCGACGCCGAAGGCCTGCGCCGGATCGTCATGGGGGTGGTCACCAACTTCACCCATTTCGTGCCGCTGGGCACCGTGCTGGTGGCCATGCTGGGCGTCGGCATCGCTGAGCGCTCGGGCCTGCTGACTACCGCGATCAAGTCGCTGGTGCTGCGCGCGCCGCGCAACCTGGTGACCGTGATGGTGGTGTTTGCGGGGATCCTGTCCAACACCGCCTCGGAGATGGGCTACGTCGTGGTCATCCCGCTTGGGGCAGCGATCTTCCACGCCCTGGGCCGGCATCCGCTGGCCGGTCTGGCGGCTGCCTTCGCCGGTGTTTCCGGCGGCTACAGCGCCAACATCCTGATCGCGACGGTCGATCCACTGCTGGCCGGAATCACCCAGGAATCAGCGCGGTTGCTCGACCCGGACTACGAGGTCCATGCGCTGGTCAACTGGTACTTCATGTCGATCAGCACCTTCGTGGTCACCGCCATGGGCTGGTTCGTCACCGTGAAGATCGTCGAGCCCAAGCTCGGGGCCTACGACGCCAGCCAGCTCAGTGAGGATGTGCCGTCGGTCAGTCTCGACCCGCTCACCGCGCAGGAACGTAGGGCGCTGCGCAACGCCGGACTGGCGGCGCTTGGGGTACTGGTGCTGATCGCGCTGCTGACCGTGCCATCGGGCGCACCGCTGCGGTTGCCGGGCGTCGAGGACACCCTGGCCAGCCTGCGCCCGTTCCTGACCGGTGTGGTCGTGCTGGTGGCGGTCGCTTTTGCCTTACCGGGGATCGTCTACGGCTGGACCATGGGCACGTTCAAGTCCGATCGCGACGTCATCGATGCCATGGCCAAGTCCATGAGCACCATGGGCCTGTACATCGTGCTGGTGTTCTTCGCGGCGCAGTTCGTGGCCTTCTTCAACTGGAGCCAGCTTGGCCAGGTCATGGCGGTGGTCGGTTCGAACCTGCTGGAGACGATCGGTCTGACCGGCCCGCTGGTGTTCGTCTTCTTCATCGTCATCTGCGCGATGATCAACCTGTCACTGGGCTCGGCCTCGGCGCAATGGGCGGTCACCGCGCCGATCTTCGTGCCCATGCTGATGCTGATCGGCTACAGCCCGGAGGTGATCCAGGCTGCCTACCGCATCGGTGATTCGGTGACCAACGTGATCACGCCGATGATGAGCTACTTCGGCTTGATCATGGCCTTCGCCGTACGCTATCAGCGCAATCTGGGTATAGGCACGCTGGTGGCGATGATGCTGCCGTACACGATCGTGTTCTTCGTCGGCTGGACGCTGTTGTTCTACCTGTGGGTGTTCGTGCTCGGCCTGCCGGTGGGACCGGGCGCGCCGACCTACTATCAGGTCAACTGAGCGAGAAGGGGCAGGGTCGTGACGGGAAGCTGGACAACGAAGACGGTCGCGCTGGCGGCGCTGCTGCTTGTCTTGATTGCGCAGCCGTTGCCCGGCAAGCCTGCCGAGCAGCAGGCTCCGGCCGATGCCTGGTGGCAGCGCTTGCAGGCCTTGTGCGGCAAGGCCTATCTCGGGCAACTGGTGCGCGCCCCCGCCGACGACGCCACCTTCCGCGATCGCCGCGTGGTCATGCATGTGCGCGACTGCAGCCCGGACCGGGTGCGGGTTCCGCTGGTGATCGACGATGACCGTTCACGAACGTGGATCTTCAGCCGGGACAGCCAGGGCATCCGTTTCCAGCATGACCATCGTCAGCCGGACGGATCGCCCGATGCCGTCACGCTGTACGGCGGTCGCACCAGCAATGCCGGCAGCGCCGATACCCAGATGTTTCCGGCCGACGACGAGACTGCACGGGTCATTCCCGGCAGTGGTCAGCGCAGCGTCTGGCTGGTCGAGATCCATCCCGGCCAGCGCTTCACCTACGCAGCCAACCGGGTCGGCACCGAACGCGGTTTCCAGGTCGACTTCGATCTGACGACGCCGGTGGCGGCACCCGAAGCGCCTTGGGGCTGGCGCGACTGAGCGTTGCGACGGCAAGCGGTTGTCCATCGCGCATTTGCCGTCCGTGTTCTTCCATCGTCCGTCGTGGCCGTCGTCGTCCGGCCGTCGGAACTTCTGTGGCGGCAGGACAGGTTTGCCTGCGCCGTCCACCCACTCCGGCATGGTGGCCGAGCGCGCACAAGCGTCATCGAGACCCGCTATCGTTCGCACCTTGCTGGAAACGCCGGAACTCCCATGCGATCGCTGCCTTTCCTGTTCGTTGCGTTGATGCTGGCCGGCTGTGCAGTCGATCCGGCACGGCAGTCGCTGGACAGCCCGCTCAGCCTGCGCATCCTGCACATCAACGATCACCACTCGCGTCTGGGGCCTGATCCCGGCCAAACCCTGTTGTTTGACGGCATACCGACCCAGGTGAGCTACGGCAGTTTTCCGCAGGTGGCCGCCAAGCTGCACGAGCTGGAAGCGAAGGGCGGTCATGTGCTGAAGCTGCATGCCGGCGACGCCCTGACCGGCGATCTGTACTACACCCTGTTCCAGGGTCAGGCCGATGCCGACCTGATGAATCAGGTCTGTTTCGATGCCTTCGTGGTCGGCAACCACGAGTTCGATGCCGGCGATACCGGCTTGCGTCGATTCCTGGATCATCTGCGCTCGCCGGCCTGGACGTGCGACATGCCGGTGCTTGGTGCCAATGTCCGACCGACCGTCGGCCAGTCGCCGCTGGCGATGAACGGCGAGGAGGACTACATCCGTCCCTACGTGGTCCTGGAGCGGGGCGGCCATCGTATCGGCGTCATCGGCATCGATGTCGTCGGCAAGACGGTCGCGGCATCCAGTCCGGATCCAGGTACGCGGTTTCTCGACGAGACTGAGACGGCGCGCGGCTATATCGAGCAGTTGCGTGCCGACGGCGTGCAGATCATCGTGCTGTTGACCCACATCGGCTATCGCAACGACCTGAAGCTGGCGGAGGCGCTGTCCGGCGTCGATGTGATTGTCGGTGCCGACTCGCACAGCCTGCTGGGCGAAGGATTCGAACGGTTCGGGCTGAGTCCGGATGGTCCGTATCCGACCCTGCGCAGCAATGCCGATGGCGATCCGGTGTGCGTGGTGCAGGCCTGGCAGTACAGCTGGCTGGTCGGCGAACTGGAGGTCGACTTCGATCGCGAAGGGCGTGTTCGTCGTTGTGGTGGCCGTCCGCACCTGTTGCTGGGCGATTCACTGCGACGGGACGATGTAGAGCTCGCTGATGAAGTACGCGCGGCGGTGCTGGATCGTGTAGCCGAGTCGGAGGAGCTGTCCATCGTCGAGCCCGATCCCGAATCACAGCGCATACTGGCCTACTACGAAAGCCAGGTCGACGCCTTCGCCGGCGAGGTCATTGGTCGTGTGCCCGAACGCCTGTGCCTGCGGCGGGTGCCTGGCAGCCTGGATCGCAGCCGCGACGGCTCGCCCGGCTGTGCCGATGCCACCGACGTGCATGGTGGTGACATCCAGCAGGTCGTCGCCGGTGCGTTCCTGCTGCAGGCGCAACGCTACGGTGGTGCCGATATCGCCATCCAGAATGGCGGCGGCGTGCGTTACGGCATCGCCGAGGGCGATTTCACCGTCGGCAGCGCCTACAGCGCCTTGCCGTTCAAGAACACGCTCAGTCGACTGACCATGACCGGTGCCGAAATCCGCAACGTGCTCGAGGACGCCGTTGCTCATCTACTGGCCAATGTCGGCGCGCATACCGGTTCCTATCCGTATGCAGCCGGTCTGCGCTGGCACACCGACCTGACCCGCTCACGCGCCGAGGGGCGCCTGCGTGATCTGGAGGTGTTCGATGGTACGGCCTGGCGGCCGCTCGATGATTCGACCAGTTACCGGGTAATCACCAACGACTACATCGCCAACGGCAAGGATGGCTATTTCGCCTTCGGTGACGTGCCGGTTCAGCGCCGCGAGGACACCGGGCTGGATTACGCGCAGGCACTGGTCGACTACGTCCGCGCCGGCGGCTCGCTGGCCCGGCCGGTGGAGGACCAGCGCAGCACCCGCAGCTTCCGGGATCGTGATGGCCGCCGGTACCCGCCGGTGCGCTGAGCGCGATGCTGCCGGGGACACCACGGTGATGCCCTGCAAGACATCCGAACGCGGTCGAGGCGAGGGCATCTGCCTACCGATCGCGCGCTGACCTCAGCGTTTGCCGCCGCGCATGCCGCCGAGCACGCCGCGCAGGATCTGGTTGCCGAGCTTGGTACCGACCGTGCGCATGGTCGACTTGGTCATCGCCTCCAGCGCGCCCTGTCGGCGTTTGGTGCCGAACATCCACTCCTTGACCTTGCCCATGAATCCGCCTTCGGCTGGTTCGCCGGTGGGCGTGGGCTCCTGCGGCGTGGTCGCCTGGCGATTGGCGGCCTCCTCGGCCTGTGCCTTGAGCTTTTCGTAGGCCGATTCGCGGTCGATGGCGGTGTCGTACTTGGCGCCGACCGGTGAGCGCAGGCGGATTGTCTGGCGCTCTTCCGGCGTGATCGCGCCCATCCGGCAGCGCGGCGGCGCGATGATGGCCTTCTGCACCGGTGTCGGCACGCCCTTGGCATCCAGCGTCGACACCAGCGCTTCGCCAGTGCCCAGCTCGATCAGCGCCTTGGCGACATCCAGGCCGGGATTGGCGACGAAGGTCTCCGCGGCACTCTTGATCGCCTTCTGGTCGCGCGGGGTGAACGCGCGCAGTCCGTGCTGGATGCGGTTGGCGAGCTGGCCCAGGATGGTGTTGGGCACGTCGTCGGGCAGTTGCGTGCAGAAATACACGCCGACACCCTTGGAGCGGATCAGGCGCACCACCTGCTCGACGCGTTGCACCAGCGCCGCCGGCGCATCGTTGAACAGCAGATGCGCCTCGTCGAAGAAGAACACCAGTTTGGGCTGATCCAGGTCACCGACTTCGGGCAGGGTCTCGAACAGCTCCGACAGCAGCCAGAGCAGGAAGGTCGAGTACAGCCGTGGCTTGAGCAGCAGTCGTTCGGCGCAGAGCACGTTGATGATGCCGCGTCCGCTCATGTCCTGGCGCATCAGGTCGATCAGCTCCAGCGCCGGCTCGCCAAAGAAGGCTTCGCCGCCGTCCTGCTCCAGGCGCAGCAGGGCACGCTGGATGGCGCCGATCGAGGCGGTGTTGACCAGACCAATCGCCGCCGAGATTTCCTTGCGGTTTTCGGCGACGTGATTGAGCAGGGCGCGCAGATCCTTGAGGTCGAGCAGCAGCAGGCCTTCACGGTCGGCAACCTCGAAGGCCACCGCCAGCGCGCCGGTCTGCACGTCGTTGAGCTCCAGGATGCGCGCCAGCAGGGTGGGGCCCATCTGCGAGACGGTCGTGCGTACCGGATGTCCTAGCTCGCCGAACAGGTCCCAGAAGATGGTCGGGCTGCCCTCGTTGCGGTAGTCGTCCAGACCGATGGTCTCGACCCGCGACTGGACGCGCTCGTTCATGGTGCCGGCCTGCGACAGTCCGGCCAGGTCGCCCTTCACGTCGGCCAGGAACACCGGCACGCCCAGGCGCGAATAGCTTTCCGCCAGCACCATCAGCGATACCGACTTGCCGGTACCGGTGGCGCCGGCAATCAGGCCGTGGCGGTTGCCGTACTTGGGCAGGAATTCGACGGGCTGATCGCCCATGCCGATGCGCAGTGACTGCATGAGAAGACTCCAGGCGACGGGCACAATTCTAGTGTCCCGGTGGGCAAGTTGCTTGTCGTTGTCGCGAGGTCGCCAGTGGCTTGCGATGCCGCTGCGGCCGATACCGAGGCCATCGAGCGTCGTTCACCATCGGGTGCACCGCGTCGTCTGGCGCAGGTTCCGGGCTAGACTGGCTGCCGTGGAGACCTTCAGCCTGCATACCGGATCGGCACCACTGCTGATCAGCCTGCCGCATGACGGCCATCGCCTGCCGGATGGTTTCGCGGCCCGTCTCACCGATTCCGCCGCGGTCTTGCCCGATACCGACTGGCACATGTCGCGCCTGTACGCGTTTGCCCGTGGCCTGGGCGCGTCGATGATCGTTCCGGTCTATTCGCGCTATGTGGTCGATCTGAACCGCTCGTCCGAGGACGTGCCGCTGTATCCGGGCCAGAACACGACCGGCTTGTGCCCGACGGTGCAGTTCAGTGGCGAGCCGGTCTATCGTGATGGACAGGAACCGGACGCCGACGAGATCGCCCGGCGGGTGCAGTCCTACTGGCAGCCCTACCATCAGGCGCTGGCGTCGGAACTGTCACGCCTGCGGGCGCAGTTCGGCCGGGTGGTCCTGTGGGAGGGGCATTCGATCCGCAGCCATCTGCCGTTCCTGTTCGAGGGGCGGCTGCCGGTGTTCAACCTGGGCACCGCGTCAGGCCAGGCCTGTTCGCAGGAACTGGCGCGTCAGTTGACCGCCGTGCTCTCGGCGCAGCGCGACTACGACCACGTGGTGGACGGCCGCTTCAAGGGCGGCTACATCACCCGCCACTATGGCCGGCCGTCAGACGGCATCCATGCGGTGCAACTGGAGCTGGCGCAGCGCGCCTACATGGACGAGTCGGACTTTGCCTGGCGTGAGGAAAAGGCCTCGTTCGTCCAGCCCATCATCGCTGCCTTGCTCAATCGCTGCCTGGAGTTCGCCCGGTAGCACCGTTGGCGTTGACTCGGAGGGTACTGCTACAATCTGTGATGTAGATCACATTTTGCCAAGCTGGCGTCGCTCGGACTGACTCATCATGCGGACAAGGTTGCTCGTCGCGTTGCTCGCTGTCGTCGCACTTCCGTCGCCAGTGGCGGCCCAGGTTCCGGAAGGTGTCACGCTGGAGCCGGTGGTGTCGATTCCCGGCGATCCGGTTGCCGTGCGTCATGCCGGCGACGGCTCCGGGCGACTGTTCGTTGTTGACCGCATTGGCCGGATCCGAGTCATCTCGGCCGCGGGCGCCCTGCTGCCGACACCTTTTGTCGATCTGGAGTCCAGCGCGCCCCCGCACGGTTTCGTGACCTGGGGCGAGAACGGCCTGCTGGGTCTGGCCTTCCATCCGGACTTCGCGAGCAACCGGCAGGTGTTTCTCCATTACACCGGCGCCAATCGGGACAACATCGTAGAGCGCTATCTGGTGTCAGTGGCGGACCCGAACCGGATCGATCGTAGTACCGCCCGCACTATCCTGCGCATCGGTGGCGACAGTGCCTATCACCGCGGTGGCGATCTGCATTTTGGTCGGGACGGATTTCTCTACCTGTCGACCGGCGACGGCGGCGGTGGCGTTTTGATCGATCATTGCCGCCGCGGCCAGACGCTCGGTCCCGCGGATCTGCAGCAGAACAACGGTAACGACCCGGGTTGTCAGGCCCACAGCGGTTTCGTCGGCAGTGGCGGCAATCCCGATTCGCGCGCCTTGCAGGCCAAGATACTGCGCATCGACATCGACAATACGACCCCGGCCGGCAGCAACAACCTGTGCGGCTCGGCGAGCAATGGTGCCGCCAACTATGCCATTCCGGCGGGGAATCCCTTCGCGTCCGACGGCAGTCGCTGTGCGGAAACCTGGTCCTATGGCTTGCGAAATCCCTATCGCTTCAGCGTCGATCGACAGACCGGTGACCTGTTCATCGGCGATGTCGGCGAAGGCCAGATGGAAGAGATCGATTTCCAGGCCGCGGGTGTCGGTGGCCTGAACTTCGGCTGGTCTTCCTGCGAAGGTACCGAGCCCATGCCGCCGGGCAACTGCACCGGCTTCGTACCGCCGATCCTGACCCACACCCACGGTACCGGCGTCTGTTCGGTGATCGGTGGTTATCGCTATCGGGGTCCGAATCCCGCGCTGACCGGACTCTACATCTACACGGACTTCTGTTTCGGCCGCATCTTCTTCGCACGTCAGCAAGGGGCCTCGTGGCCCGCGCCGGCGGCCTGGCAGCCACCACAGCCGCGGCAATTCACCGGTTTGGGAGAAGACCAGTCGGGTGAGCTCTACTTCACCGCTTTCAAGCCCGGTCAGGTGCTGAAGCTGAGCGCCACCAACACGGTACCGGACCGGATCTTCGCCAACGGCTTCGAGCAGTAGAGAATCCCGATCGATCGAGGGTGCTGTTGTTCCGGGCGCCTTCGCGTTTCCGGCGCCTTCATCGAGCCTGGCCGCTGCAAAGCGGCGTCCGCGTGCTCGGGCGCAAGTCGCCGATGTCAGTCCGCAGAGCCGATCAGCGATCGACGAAGGCGCGTTCGATGACGTAGTCGCCGGGCTCGCGGGTACGTGGTGAGACCTCGAAGCCCAGCGCGTCCAGCCGGGCGGCGGTGTCGGTGAGCATCTGCGGCGAGCCGCAAAGCATGAGCCGGTCAACCGCGGGATCCAGCGGCGGCAATCCCACCAGAGAGGTCAGCCGGCCATCATCGAGCAGCTCGGTGATGCGGCCGCGTACCGGAAAATCCTCGCGCGTCACCGTCGGCAGATAGAGCAGGCGGTCGCGAACCAGGTCGCCCAGATACTCGTGATGGGGCAGGTCGTGGGTGAAGTGCTCACGATAGGCCAGGTCGGCGACCTCGCGTACGCTGTGCACGATCACCACCTTCTCGAAGCGCTCCCAGGTTTCCGGATCGCTGGCGATGCTGACGAAGGGGGCCAGGCCGGTACCGGTGGCCAGCAGATACAGGTGTCGGCCCGGGCGGAGATCGCCCAGCACCAGTGTCCCGGTCGGCTTGCGGCCAACCAGCAGACGATCACCGACCTGGATGTCCTGCAGGCGCGAGGTCAACGGGCCATCCGGCACCTTGATGCTGAAGAACTCCAGATGCTCTTCCCAGCTGGCGCTGGCGATGGAGTAGGCCCGCATCAGCGGGCGGCCTTCGACCTCGAGCCCGATCATGATGAATTGGCCGGTCACGAAGCGCAGCCCCGGATCGCGGGTGGTGCGGAAACTGAACAGGCCGCGGTTCCAGTGATGGACCCAGGTGACGTGTTCGACGGCATGGCCACGACTGGTGGCTGGCGCAGCGGGCAGGGCAGTGGTGGTCATTGCGTGAAGGGTTCGTGTTCGCGGGTGGCCGCCCGAGGTCAGGCAGAGCCAGGCGCAACGACGAATTATCGCCGTTGGCGCCCGCATCCGGCAATGCGGCCTTCACTTTGGTGATGATCGCTGGGTGTCTTGGCCTTCTTCACGCGCGAAGGGCTTGACGACCCAAACGATGGTCGGATAGGGTCCGCAGCATGCTAGCGCGCTAATACGCCACCCACCCGAGGAACCACCCGCCTCATGAAAAAGCGATTCTTCGACCCCGAGATCGATTCCGGCGACAGCGAGGAAATGCTGTGTCGCGCCCTGCTGTCGCTGAAGACCGTGGAGGAGATGCAGGCATTCCTGCGCGACCTGTGCACGCCGGCCGAGCTGGAAGCCATGCGCGATCGATGGTGCGTGGTGCCACACCTGCTGGCCGGCCAGCCCTATCGCGAGATCTATGAGCACACGGCGGTGAGCATCACCACCATAGGACGGGTGGCTCGCACGCTCGGCAATGGTTCCGAAGGCGGCTACCAGATCGCCGCGCGTCGCCTGCGAGCGCGTGGCAAGCTGACGCCGGTGCAGGCTTCCTGATGAGCCAGTCGCGCGACCGGCTGCGCATCGCCGTACAGAAGTCCGGGCGTCTGAGCGAGCTGTCCACCGACCTGCTGCGGCGGGCCGGACTGGTCTTCCGCAGCAGCCGCGACAAGCTGTTTCTCTACGGCGAGAACATGGCGGTCGACGTGCTGCTGGTCCGCGACGACGACATTCCCGGCCTGCTCGCCGAGGGCAGTGCCGAGTTGGGTATCGTCGGCAGCAATGTGCTTGAGGAGCAACGACTGGCGGCTGCCGGTGACGGCAACGCGTTTCCGGCACTGCGCAGCCCGCTGGGCTTCGGGCATTGCCGGCTGGCCGTCGCGATCCCCCAGGGCGAGAGTTACACCTCGCCGGCCAGTCTGGCCGCACGTCGGATAGCGACCTCGTATCCGGCCCTGCTGCAGGCCTGGCTGGCACGTGCAGATGTCGACGCCGAGATCGTCGTGCTCAACGGTTCGGTCGAGATCGCTCCGCGGCTGGGCAAGGCCGACGCGGTGTGTGACCTGGTCTCGACCGGCGCCACCCTGGTGGCCAACCAGTTGCAGGAGGTGGACACCATCCTGGAAAGCCAGGCCGTGCTGGCGGCAACCACGCGCGCCTTGTCGCCGGCCTTGTCCGGCCTGATGGCCGGGCTCAGTGCGCGCATCGATGGCGTGCTGTCGGGCAACGGCATGCGCCTGCTGATGCTGCAGGCGCCGCGTTCTGCGCTGGCTGCCATCACCGACGTGCTGCCCGCGCAGCAGGTCCCTTGCGTGATGCGGCTGGACGATCAACCCGATGCCATCGCCATGCAGGCGCTGTGCAATCGAAGTCTGGACTGGCAGCACCTGGAGCGGATCAAGCAACTGGGTGCCTACAGCGTGATGGTGCTCAATGTCGAACAGGTGCTGGCATGAAACGTTTTGACTGGTCGAATCTTGACGAGGCAGCGCGCGAGGCAGCGCTGGCCAGGCCGGCGCCGGCAAGTGACCCGCAGCAGATCGAGCAGGTGCGCGCGTTGATCGCAGACGTCCGTGCGCGCGGCGATGTCGCATTGACCGAAATCACAGCGCGTCACGATGGCTGCGAACTTCAGCGCTTCGAGGTCGATGCCGCCGAGTTCGATGCTGCATTCGCCCAGGTTTCCGACGAGGTGCAATCGGCGATGCGTTCGGCGATCGACCGCGTCAGTCGCTTCCACGAGGCGCAGATTCCGCAGCGCCTGCGTATGCAGACCGAGCCGGGCGTGGTCTGCGAGTATCTGGTGCGGCCGATCGCACGGGTCGGCCTGTATGCACCGGCCGGCAGTGCGCCGCTGCCATCGACCGTGTGGATGCTGGCGGTGCCGGCGCGTCTGGCCGGTTGCCGGGAAATCGTGCTGGCGACCCCGCCGCGCAGGGACGGCAGCGCCGATCCGCTGGTGCTGGTCGCGGCTCGCCTGTGCGGTATCGACCGCGTGTTCAAGCTCGGCGGTGCCCAGGCCATCGCAGCCATGGCCTATGGCAGCGAATCGGTGCCGCGTTGCGAGAAGCTGTTCGGACCGGGCAATGCCTGGGTGACCCAGGCCAAGCTGATCGTCGCTGCCGATCCGCAAGGTGCAGCCATCGACCTGCCGGCCGGCCCCTCGGAAGTGCTAGTCATCGCCGATGACAGTGCCGATCCGGTGCTGGTGGCTGCCGATCTGCTGGCTCAGGCCGAGCACGGCCCGGATTCCCAGGTGGTGCTGCTGACCCCCGATGCCGGCCTGATCGATGCCGTCGGCGAGGAATGCGAACGACAGCTGGCCGATCTGCCACGCGCAGCCATTGCCCGCGAGGCGCTGGCGCATGCCCGTCTGATCCGGGTCGACGACCTGGCCGAGGCGGCGCAGGTTTCCGACCGCTATGCGCCCGAACACCTGATCGTGCAGACGCGGGAGCCGCGCACGCTGCTGCCGCGGCTCAACGCGGCCGGCAGCATCTTTCTCGGCCCGTGGTCGCCGGAAACTGTCGGCGACTACTGCGCCGGTCCCAACCATGTGCTGCCGACGCTGGGATTCGCGCGCGCGTTCAGCGGCCTGGGCGTGGCCAGCTTCCTGCGCCGGGTCAGCGTGCAGGAACTGAGTGGCGAAGGCCTGCGCCGGATCGGCCCGGAAGCCGCCTTGCTGGCGCGTGCCGAACGACTGGAGGCGCATGCGCGCGCCGTCGACCTGCGTCTGCAGCGACTGGCGGACGAGGAACAGAGCGTCGCCGGCAAACGGGTGGTCGCGTGGGCCTGATCGGGCGCATCCGGCCCGATCTGGCCGCGTTCACACCCTATGCGTCGGCGCGACGCGGCGGTTTCGAAGCGCCGGTGCGTCTGGACGCCAACGAGTCGCCGTGGCCGGCGACGGGCGACGATCTGGCGCTGAACCGCTATCCCTCGCCGCAGCCCCCGGCCTTGAAGCAGGCGCTGGCGGCACTTTATGAAGTGCGCGAGGAGCAGATCTGGGTCGGTCGCGGCAGCGACGAAGCCATTGATCTGCTGGTCCGCGCCTTTTGCCGGGCCGGACGCGACAACATCGTCAGCCTGGCGCCGACCTTCGGCATGTACCAGGTCAGCGCCCGACTGCAGGGCGCCGAGTACCGCATGCTCAATCTGGCCGCGGATGAGGGCTTCGCGCTGGACCCCGAACGCTTGCTGGCGCTGGTCGACGATGCCACCCGTCTGGTCGTCATCTGCTCGCCGAACAATCCCACGGGTGCCGATCATCACGCGGTGCTGGAGCTGCTGGCCACGCGACTGGCCGGCAAGGCGCTGTTGCTGGTCGACGAGGCCTACATCGAATTCGCCGATCAGCCTTCGGCCAGCGCGCTGCTGGATCGCCACGAGAACATCGCGGTGCTGCGCACGCTGTCCAAGGCGTATGCCCTGGCCGGCGCGCGCATTGGCGCCCTGCTGGCGACGCCATGGCTGGTGCAGATGGTCGGCAACATCGCTGCGCCGTACCCGCTGCCGACCCCGAGCGTCAACGCGGCACTAGCCGCGTTGCTGCCTGAACAGCAGGAGCTGGCGCAGACACGCGTGGCTTCGGTCATCGCCGAGCGCGAACGTGTTCGCGAGCATCTGACTTGCTTGCCTGAGGTGCTCAAGGTCTGGCCGTCGCAGGGCAACTTCCTGCTGGTGCGCTGCCGTCAGGCAGACGCCACTTTCAAGCGTCTGCTCGCCGGTGGCGTGCTGGTGCGCGACTTCTCCACCCGGCCCGGTCTGGAGGGCTGCCTGCGCATCAGCATCGGCAGCGGCGCCGACAACGACCGGCTGCTCGAGGTGTGGTCCGGGGTCATGGCGGCATGAGTGCACAGCCTGCGCGCATCCTGTTCGTCGATCGCGACGGCACCCTGATTGCAGAGCCGCCGGACGAACAGATCGACCGTTTCGAGAAGTTCCGCCTGCTGCCGGGGGTGATCTCGGGACTGAAGCGGCTGGTCGGTGCCGGCTACGAGCTGGTGATGGTCAGCAACCAGGATGGTCTGGGTACCGACAGCTTTCCCGTCGGCGATTTCGAAGGGCCGCAGCAACTGCTGCTGGACGTGCTGGCCAGTGAAGGCATCGTCTTCCGCGAGGTGCTGATCGACCCGCACTTTCCCGGCGACGGTGCCGAAACGCGCAAGCCGGCGACCGGCATGGTCCGCCACTACCTGCGCGCCGGTGCCATCGACACCGAAGCCAGTGCGGTGATCGGCGATCGCGAAACCGATCTGGAACTGGCCCGCAACATGGGCATCGCCGGCCATCGCATCGGTCCGGACCTGGACTGGTCGACGCTGGTCCGGCAACTGCTCGAGCGCAGCCGCAGCGCCGAGATCAGCCGTCGGACCAACGAAACTTCCATTCGGGTGAGCGTGGATCTGGATCGCGAGGCACGCCCGCAGGTAAGCACCGGCATCGGCTTCTTCGACCACATGGTCGAACAGCTGGGGGTGCATGGCGGTTTCGCCCTGGCGCTGAGTTGCGAGGGTGATCTGCACATCGACGAACACCATACCGTCGAGGACTGCGCGCTGGCTCTCGGCCAGGCGCTGCGCAAAGCGTTGGGTGATCGCCGCGGCATCGGTCGTTACGGCTTCCTGCTGCCCATGGACGAGTCCCTGGCGCAGGTGGCGCTGGATCTTTCCGGGCGCAGCCACTTCGTGTTCGAGGGTCGGTTCAACCGCGAGACAGTCGGTGGCCTGCCGACCGAGCTGGTGCCGCATTTCTTCCGCAGCCTGTCCGACACGCTGGGGGCGACCCTGCACCTTAGCGTCACCGGGGACAATGCCCATCACATGGTCGAGGCCTGCTTCAAGGCGGTCGGCCGTTGTCTGCGTCAGGCCATGGCGCGCGACGCCGGCACCGCAGGTATTCCGAGCAGCAAGGGCAGCCTGTGAGTGCAGCGCAGGTGGTGGTGGTGCCGGTTGGTGGCGCCAATTTCGGTTCCCTGCGGCGGGCGCTGCAGCGGCTGGACGTCGAGCCTGTGTTCAGTGCCGATCGCGCCCGGGTCGAGGCGGCCAGCCATGTGATCCTGCCGGGTGTCGGTTCGGCCGGCGCCGCCATGCAGTCGATCCGCGCCCTGGGTGTGGACCAGTGGTTGCCGCGATTGGGCCAGCCACTGCTGGGCATCTGCCTGGGCATGCAGCTGCTGTTCGAGGCCAGCGAGGAAGGCGATTGCCGCACGCTGGGTCTGTTGCCGGGCGTGGTGCGGCGGTTGCCGGCCGAGCCGGTCTGGCCGCACATGGGCTGGAACCGCCTGCATGACATCGACACGGCGGCGCCGCTGTTGTCCGGCGTCAGCAACCAGGACTGGTTCTACTTCGTGCACGGCTATGCGGTATCGACGAACCTAGCAACCCTGGCCAGCAGCAACAGCGGCGCCGGCTTCACCGCCGTCGCCGGCCGCGGCAACGTGTTTGGTACCCAGTTCCATCCGGAAAAATCCGCCCAGGCCGGTCGCCGGGTACTGCAGAATTTTCTCGCCCTATGAAGATCATTCCCGCCATCGACCTGCGCGGCGGCCACGTCGTGCGTCTGCGCCAGGGTGATTTCGATCAGACCCGGTCCTTCGATGTCGATGCCGCAAGGCTTGCCTGCGAGTACGTGCAGGCCGGCGCCGACTGGTTGCATGTGGTCGATCTTGATGGTGCGCGTGCCGGCTCACCGGCGCAGGCTCCGGTGCTGACCGCGCTGGCGGCCAGCGGCGCGCGGCTGCAGTGGGGTGGCGGTGTGCGCACGCGCCAGGACGTCCAGACCCTGCTCGACGCCGGTGCCAGCCGTGTTGTCGTGGGCAGCGTGGCGGTCCACGATCCGGAGCGCTTCGGCGAGTGGCTGGGTCATTTCGGCAGCGACCGCCTGTGCCTGGCGCTGGATCTGCGTCAGGATCCTTCCGACGGCCGCTGGCGCATCGGCGTCGATGCCTGGCAGGCCAGCAGCGACCGCGACATCGGCGGCCTGCTCGACGATCTGGGTGACGCCGGGCTGCGCCATGTGCTCAGCACCGACATCGGTCGCGACGGCCTCGCGCAGGGACCGAACCTGGCCTTGTACGAATGGCTGGCCGGCGACTGGCCGCAACTGGCGTGGATCGCTTCCGGTGGTGTCCGGGATGCCGCCGATGTGGCGGCACTTGCCGCGACCGGTGTCGCCGCCTGCGTCGCCGGCACCGCCTTGCTGGAAGGCAGCCTGCCGCTGACGGCGTTGGCGGCATGACCGCCAGGCGCATCATTCCCTGTCTGGACGTCGCCGATGGCGTCGTGGTCAAGGGCGTGCGCTTCCGTGACCACAAGGTGGTCGGTGACATCGTCGACCTGGCGCGACGCTACGCGAACGAGGGTGCCGACGAGTTGGTGTTCTACGACATCACGGCCAGCCCGGAAGGGCGCCGCGTCGATGTCGCCTGGGTCGAGCGCGTGGCCGACGAGCTGGATATTCCGTTCTGCGTGGCGGGCGGCATCCGCAGCGTGGCCGATGCCGAAGCAGTGCTGGCTGCTGGCGCCGACAAGATCTCGATCAATTCGCCGGCGCTGGCGCGACCGGCACTGATCGATGAACTGGCGGCGCGATTCGGCAGCCAGTGCGTGGTGATCGGCATGGATGTGCGCGACGGCCGGCTGGAGCTCAACAGCGGCAAGCCGGATCACGCTGGCGACAGCGGTCGGACCTTGCTGGCCTGGGTCGATGAAGTCAGCCAGCGCGGCGCCGGCGAGATCGTGCTGAACTGCATCCGTGCCGACGGCACCCGCTCTGGCTACGACATCGCCACCACGGCCAGCGTACGCGCCCAGACGCGATTGCCGCTGATCGCCTCCGGCGGCGCGGGCACACCGGCGCATTTCGCCGCCGCCTTCATCGAAGCCGGTGCCGATGGCGCGCTGGCCGCCAGTGTCTTCCACAGTGGCGAGATCGCGATTCCGGCGCTCAAGCGCTGGCTGGCCGGGCAGGGCTGCGTCATCCGCGAAACCGTCGCCGCCGCCGACGAGGTGATGGCATGAGCGAGCAGACGACGAGCATGAGCAACGACCTGCTGGACAGGGTCGACTGGGCGAAGGGGAACGGTCTGGTCCCGTTGATCGTCCAGCATCACCACGATGGCCGGGTGCTGATGCTGGGTTACAGCAATCGCGAGGCGCTGCAGCAGACATTGTCGACCGGCGAGGTGCACTTCTGGTCGCGTTCGCGCCAGACGCTGTGGCGCAAGGGCGAGAGCTCCGGCAACGTGCTGCGCGTGGTCAGCGTGGTCACCGACTGCGATCGCGACGCCTTGCTGTGCCAGGCGGTACCGGCCGGACCGACCTGTCATCGCGGCAGCGACAGCTGCTTCGACGGGGAAGGGCCGACGCATCCCTGGTTGAACGAGCTGACTGCCCTGATCGACCAGCGTCGACAGGCGGGCGGCGACGGCAGCTACGTGGCCGGCCTTTTCGAGGCGGGTGGCAAGCGCATGGCGCAGAAGGTCGGCGAGGAGGGCGTCGAGACGGCATTGGCAGCGGTTGCCGGAGACGACGACGAGTTGCGCAACGAAGCCGCCGACCTGCTGTTCCATCTGCTGGTGCTGCTGCGCAGTCGCGACCTGGATCTGGGCGATCTGGCCCGGACGCTCGGTTCCAGACACCGGCGCTGACCGAATGGCCGAGCCGATGCGCTGGCTGTGTTCCTGGAGCGGCGGCAAGGACAGCGCCCTGGCGCTGGATCGGGCCAGGCGGCAACTCGGTGACCAAGCAGGACTGCTGACCATGTTCACCGAAGCGGGCGAACGTTCGCGTTCGCACGGCCTGCCCCGGTCGGTGCTGCAGGCGCAAGCCGACGCCCTGCGACTGCCGCTACGGACCGCCGCCACCAGCTGGAACGACTACACCGCTGTGTTCCTGTCACAGCTGCATCGGTTTCGCGAGCAGGGTGGCGAGGCTGTGGTGTTCGGCGACATCGATCTGCAGGATCACCGCGACTGGTGCCTGCGGGTCTGTGCCGAGGCCGGACTGGCCTGTTTGCACCCGTTGTGGGGCGAGGCGCGTGAGACGCTGGTGCGCGAAGTCATCGCGCACGGCATCGATGCGCGGGTGGTCGCCGTGCGTGACGGCGTGTTGTCGCCGGATCTGCTGGGTCGTCGACTGGATGACAGCCTGCTGGCCGAACTGACCCGGGTCGGTGTCGATCTGGCCGGCGAACAGGGCGAGTACCACACCGTGGTCGTGAACAGTCCCGGCTTCGCGCAGCCGCTCGGCATTGCCGCCGGCGAGGTCAGCCTGCGCGACGGCTACTGGTTCCTCGATGTCGCGGTTAAGCGGAGCGCGAGCGGCTGAAATGAGGAACGCGTGGGTGACGAAATCAGTGAGAAACGAAACGCGTACGTGGTTCGGATCGACCGGAGAAAACCGGACCCGTAGCGCCAGGCTTGCCCGGCTGCGCAGTGACGTTCTCGCCTGATTGCAGCTTTCAGCGGGGCAAGCCCCGCTCTACGGGTCGACCGTGATGGGCAGGTGCCTCAATCGACAATGCCTCAGAGGCTTCGCCCGAAGAAGCGCGGCCCGTCGCCGTCGATCAACGGCATGGCAATACCCAGCTCGATGTCGATGTCGACGAACCAGCTGATGCGGGCGCGCACGCCAAGGCCGACGCTGGCATACAGCTCCTTGTTGTGCTCGCCGAAGACATTACGACGGGCGCTGCCGACCTCGGCCACCGCCAGCAGTCGCAGCCAGTCCCAGCGAATCGGACGCAGATACTCGCCGGCAACGTACCAGTAACTGTCGCCTTCGATGGCATCACTGTCGTAGCCACGCAACTGGCTTGATCCACCGAGCGAGAAGTTGTTGCGACTCCGGGGGCCTCCTGTTACCGATCCACCGCCAACCAGCAGATGAACGGTCTGGTGCGGCGTTCTGCCAAGTTGTCGATAGTCGCGGTAGTCGAATTGCAGGCGTTCGTAACCGTAGCGGGAGGCAACCCCGTCGAAGGCAACCTCCATACGGGAATTGAAGCGACGGCCGGTACTACTGTAGAAGTTGAAATCCATATCGTCGTAGCTGGCGATGCCGACCAGTGCGGTGGCCGCGCCATCGGAAGCAGGGGCTTGCGGGCCGGCGGCTTTCTGGTTTTGCCATAGCAGGCCTGAACCGACGATCCAGCCGCGGCGAGGGCGCTCATGACGAAGGTCAAGGGTGCCCAGCAGCTCCAGACGGTGGAACGTCTCCTGAAACGTCCGCGGATCGTCCTGGTCCGGATCACGCCGATCGATCGTGTCCTGCTCGGTCTGGTCGATCAGAAGGCGAGAGCCGAAATTGCTGCCACCGAGATACGGTGCGATGTAGCTGATTCGTGCGCTGGTCGAGCTGTCTCGGTTCCGATCATCGTTGTACTCGGTCTGCTCGAAGTAGGCGCTGAAACGGTGGTTCAGTCCCCACACGTTCGACCACAGCAGCTGCGCGCCGTAGGTGTAGTCGAGATCGGAGCTGGTGTCGACGCGGGGAATCGGCAGGAAATAGCGCTTTTCGCGCACATGCACGACCATCGTTACCGGGTCGCCCGCCACGGCGCCGGTTGGCTCCAGGTCGATACGGACATCGCGGAACAGGCCCAGGTTCTGCACGCTCTGGCGGCTGTTGTCCAGCAGTTCCGGGGTCAGCGTGTCGCCGACGGCCACCGCCAGTTCCCGCTCGATGACTTCGGGTTTGGTGACGTTGTTGCCGACGATCCGGATGGCCTCCACCTGCCAGCGTTCCTGCGCCAGCACGCTGCCGGCACACGCCAGCCCGGCGAGCGAGATCACGCAACAACGGTAGATCCGGCCGATACCCATGGAATGCTGTCGTCCCGATCGCTTCAGGCGTTGATGTCGAGGAAATTCACGCGGACCATCTTAGCCACCTCATTGAAGTCTGCTGCGTGAAGATGGCCGTTGCGATCCGAAACAGCGCCTGAACGTTCCAGGAGAATCGTGTGCAGTCCGGCCTCGCGTGCCGCATCCAGCTCGGCCACGATGTCGGACAGGAACAGTATCCGCGTCGCCTTGAGGCCGATCTCGTCGGCAATCTGTCGATAGGATCCGGCCTCGCGCTTGGCACCGGTGGTGGTGTCGAAATGGCCGTCGAACAGGGATTCCAGGTCACCGGCTTCACTGTGCCGGAAGAACAGACGCTGGGCGGCATTCGATCCGGAGGAGTAGACATACAGCTTCAGCGGCTGCGCCTTCCAGGTGCGCAACTGGTCGGCGACCTCCGGGTAGACGTGCGCCTGAAAGTCACCGTTCTCGTAGCCGCTGCGCCAGATCTCGCCCTGCAGCGCCTTGAGCGCGGTGTGCTTGCGATCCTCGTCGATCCAGCCCAGCAGGGTGTCGACCACGGCCGGATCGTCGGGTTCGCTGCCGATCTCCTCGGCGACCTGTTGCAGCCAGGGCCGCACGGCGTCGTCCTGGCGATGGGCGGCCACGAACGCCGGCAGCGCCTGGCGCGCATAGGGAAACAGCACGTCATGCACGAAGCTGATCGAGCTGGTGGTGCCCTCGATGTCGGTGACGATCGCTTTCAGGCTCACGCGGCCTGATCCTGCGCAGCGTTCTCGTAGCGCGGGAAGCGGCTGGCGATGTCGGTGCCAGTGAAGTTGGCGACCCAGCCCTCGGTGTTGGTGAACAGCCGAATGGCCACGAAGTAGGGCGCCGGGCCCATGTCGAACCAGTGCCGGGTGCCATCGGGAACGCCGATCAGGTCGCCGGCCTCGCACAGCACCTCGTAGACCTTGTTGTCGACATGCAGGGTGAACACGCCCGAGCCGGCGACGAAGAAACGCACTTCGTCTTCGCTGTGGGTGTGTTCGTCCAGGAACTTCTTGCGGAACACCGCGCGGTCCGGGTGATCCGGGTTCAGGCTGATCACGTCGACCGAGCGGTAGCCCTTCTCGTCCATCAATGCCTGGATGTCGTCGTGATAGGCAGCCAGTACCTTCTCCTGCGAGTCGCCCGGCTGGATCGGCTGGTTGGCCTGCCACTGCTCGAAGCGCACGCCGATGGCGTTCAGATGCTTCGCCATCTCGGCGTGGTCACGGGTCTCGATGTCCACCCGCTCCGGGGCGGTGTCGGAAAAAACGCGCAATCGGCTCATGCCTGCAACCTCCTCAATTCCAGTTCGCAATCGAGCAGGAACTCGAAAGCCTCGATGTGGCGCATCGCCTCGGCGATGTCGCGGCCCCAGGCGTACAACCCGTGGCCTTCGATCAGGTAACCCCAGGCCGGCTGGCCACCATCCAGCCAGGCATCGACCTCGGTGACCAGCTCCGGCATGTGCTGCGTGTTGGCGAATACCGGCAGGTCCACGGCGGTCTCGTGGGTTTCGTTGCCGGCCAGCGCCTTCAGCAGTTCGTAGTCGGCCAGGCGGATCATCCCGGCCTCGGCGAACAGGCGCGAGGCCACCGTCTGGTTGCGGGAATGGGTGTGCAACACACAGCCGATGCCCGGATCGCGGCGGTACAGCTGGGTGTGCAGCAGGGTCTCCGCCGACGAGCGCCTGGCCGTGCCGACCGGGCGACCGTCCAGGTCGACGACCATGATGCCGTCGCGGTCCAGCGCACCCTTGTCGTAGCCGGAGACGGTGATCGCGGCGGTGTCCGCGTCCAGCCGGGCCGAGAAATTGCTGCTGGTGGCCGGCGTCCAGCCACGCCCCGCCAGCGCGCGCCCGGCCGCGATCAGGCCGTCCGCGCAGGCGGCCAGGCGCTGGGAATCCACGGCGATGTCGGTGCTGGCTGTCATGGGCTGGCAAGGGCCTGCAGGATCGGCTGGCAAACATAGCAAGCCGTCGCTGCCCGCGCCATGAATGGCGGTGATATGGACATCTGCACAAGACGTGCACATGGCAGTCACCGTCTCGCGGCGACGGATGCACCGACTGATCCACACACATGCTGGCGACCCCGGCCCGATTCGAACGGGCGACCTTCCCCTTAGGAGGGGGACGCTCTATCCAGCTGAGCTACGGGGCCGTGACGGCGATTTTCGCACAGGCGACCGGGGGCGACGTAGCGCGTCGTCAGCGACGCGTGTGCATGAAGGCTTCCAGGCGCTCGATGACGGCGTCGGTCTTGATCAGGTCCATGACGCCGTCGACCTCGATCTTGCTGCCCCAGCGCAGTTCACTCGCGGGCTTGCCGCGGAACTGGCGTGCGGCGGCGTCGTAGCGGTCCACGCACCATTGCCGGTCGCTGTAGGGGCCACTGCGGGCGGGATCGGTGGCTGCGTAGAGGCCGAGCACCGGCGTGCCGACGGCATTGGCCATGTGCACCGGGCCGGAGTCGGGGCTGAGCACGATGCTGGCGCGTCGGTACAGCGCCAGCGCCTTCTTGATGGTGTCCTTGCCGACCAGATCGTGCACCCGCTGCCGGCAGTGGTCGAGGATGGCGTCGGCCAAGGTGCGTTCGGCCGCGGCCGGGCCACCGCACAACAGCACGCGCATGCCCAGCGCGCTGACGGCATGGTCAGCGACGGCGGCGTAGCGATCCGGTCGCCAGTTGCGCAGGGCATGGCTGGCGCTGGCGCTGATGATCAGGGTGGGTTGATCGTCGGGCAGGATGTCCTGGGCGAAGGCTTCGGCGTCGTCGGGAATGGGCAGATCCCAGCGCACCTGATCCTGGCGCAGCCCTAGCGGTTCGACGAAGCTGCCCAGCACATCCAGCACGTGCTGACCGGTGCGCGCCGGAATGCGTCGATTGACGAACAGGCGATGGCCCTCCTTGCTGCGCGCGCGGTCATAGCCGACGCGGACATCGGAGCGGATGGCCGTGGCGACCAGGTTGGCGCGCAGTGCCAGTTGCATCAGCAGCAAGGCGTCGAAGCAGCGGCCGGCCAGTTCCCGGCGCAGGCGACGCCATTCGCCGAAGCCGCCGCGCTTGTCGTAGGTAATGAACTCGACGCCGGCGATGTCGCCGACCAGCCGCTGTTCGAGCTTGCCGACTACCCAGGTGATGCGAGTCTCGGGTGAGGCCTGCTGCAGGCTGCGCACCACCGGCACGACGTGACTGACATCGCCCAGTGCGGACAGACGCAGCAGGCAGATGGATTTCGGTGGCGACATGGCGTGCGCGAGGGCTTGTTAAACTCGCGGCAGCCTAGCAGCACGGAGAGATCCGTTGAGTCATTCGCCCGTTCGGCAGAATACGCCCGATGGCGGCATCATCGTCGCCGCCGAACACGCCGATGCCCTGGATGCGGACTGGTTCCGGCAGCCGGGGCGGGCGCTGACTGGCGGCGGCGGTCGCGGCAGCGTGGCGGTGGTTGATACCGTGCTGGGTCCGCTGCTGCGTCGCAACTATCTGCGCGGCGGTCTGCCGCGGCATCTGCTGCGCGACCGATATCTGTGGGCCGGCGTCGAGAGCACCCGCGCGCTGAGCGAGTTCCGGTTGACCCGGGCCTTGTTCGAGCTGGGCCTGCCGGTCCCGGAACCGATTGCCGCCTGTTACTGGCGCCGGTGGCTGAGCTATCGCGCGGCACTGCTTACCCGGCTGCTGCCGGACGTGCAGACGCTGCGCGAGCGTCTGGCCGCTGGCGCGTCGCCCAAAGCCGAACTGACGCCGGTCGCCGACACCATTGCACGCCTGCATCATCATGGGGTCTGGCATGCCGACCTCAATGCCGACAACGTTCTGATTGATACCGCCGGAAAGGTCTGGCTGATCGATTTCGACCGTTCACGTGCCGATGTGGTCGACAACGATCGCCTCGCCGGCAACCTGGATCGCCTGTTGCGGTCGCTACGCAAGCATCTGCCTCCGGAAAGGCTGCCGGCGGTGGAAGCGGCATGGCTGGGGTTTCAGGCCCGTTATCGCGCCGCGCGAGGCACCACCGTCAGCTGACTGCCGGACGATGAGCCGGCGCGCTACACGGCGTGCCTTGGCGTGTTGTCGCGACCGATCCTGCGGTGCCGGCGCTCCCCGCGTAAACTGGCTGACGATGGCGCTCGTCGCGCCTTGAATCGGTGCATGAACACGAAGCCTCCTGCAATGGACGATCTGGCCCTGGAGTTTCTCGGTGTCGGCAATGCCGGCGCCGTGGCGCTGGGCGAGTCATCGGCCGTGTGGTTGCGTGGCAGCGAGCCGCGGCTGCTGATCGATTGCGGCGCGCAGGTGCCGGGGCGTTATCGGCAGCGCTTCGGGGCCGCGCCGCCGGCGTTGTTCATCACCCACAGCCATTTCGATCATGTCGGCGGGCTGGAGCAGCTGTTCGCGCAGCTGTGGTTCGACGAGGCGCGTCGCGGACGGGTGCCGATCTTCCTGGCGGCGCCGCTGCTGCCCCTGCTGCACGAGCGCGTGGCCAGTCATCCCAATGCGCTGGCCGAGGGCGGCGTGAACTTCTGGCAGGCCTTCCAGCTGGTGCCGGTCAGCCAGGGTTTCTGGTGGGACGGCCTGTGGTTCGATGTGTTCCCTGTTCGCCACCACGCGGTCAACGCGGCCTTCGGGCTGGCCTTGCGCGGCAGCTTTGTCTACACCGGCGACACCCGGCCGATTCCGGAAACGCTGCCGCGCTACAGCAGCGATGGCGAGATCGTGTTCCACGACTGCGCCTTGCACGGGAACCCCTCGCACACCGGCCTGGTCGATCTGGAACGCGAATACGGCGAGAACCTGCGCAGTCGAATGGTGCTTTACCACTACGAGAACATCGAAGCCGGCGAGCAGTTGCGCGAACGCGGCTATGCCGTGGCCACGCCCGGCCAGCGCTACCCCTTACCGTCGGCGCGCCTGGTCGATCCCATGGCCGTGCTGGAGCGGGCGTGATGGCCAGCGCACAGAGCATCCCGATCCTGCGGCTGCCGGACACGCCGCGTGATCAGCGTCAGCGCCCCTTGCGCGATCTGCGTCTGTCGCTGGTGGACCGCTGCAATTTCCGCTGCCCGTATTGCATGCCGGCCGACCGCTACCCGCGCGACCATGCCTTCCTGACCCGCAGCCAGCGCATGCAGCCGGGTGAGATCGTGCGGCTGGCGCGGCTGTTCGTGCGCCTGGGAGTGCGCAAGCTGCGCCTCACCGGTGGCGAGCCGCTGCTGGTGCGCGAGCTGCCGGAGATCATTTCGTCGCTGGCCGCCATCGACGGCATCCAGGATCTGGCGTTGACCACCAACGGCAGTCTGCTCGCGCGCCGCGCGGTGGAACTGCGTCAGGCCGGTCTGCATCGTCTGACGGTGAGCCTGGATTCGATCGATCCCGAGCGGTTCCGGCGCGGCAGCGGCGACATGGGCGAACTGGACGCGGTGCTGGCCGGCATCGCTGCTGCCGAAGCGGCCGGCTTCACCCAACTGAAGATCAATACCGTCGTCCAGCGTGGCGTCAACGATGACGAGATCGAGACCATCGCCGAACGCTTTCGCGGCAGCGGCCACATTGTGCGCTTCATCGAGTACATGGATGTCGGCACCTGCAATGGCTGGCAGGCGGATCAGGTCGTGCCGAGCGGCGAGTTGCTGGCGCGACTGCGGGCACGCTGGCCGCTGGAACCGGTCGAGCCGGCCTACCGCGGCGAAGTGGCCGAGCGCTATCGCTATCTCGATGGCGGGGGTGAAGTCGGCTTCATTTCCTCGGTCAGTGCACCGTTCTGCGGGGATTGCGCGCGCGCGCGGCTGTCGGCCAACGGCCAGCTGTACACCTGCCTGTTTTCCGGTCGCGGACATGACCTGCTGACGCCGATGCGCGCCGGCGACGACGACGCCAGCCTGCTGACGCGGATCTCCGCGATCTGGCAGGGGCGCATCGACCGCTACTCCGAGCTGCGTCATGGCGATGCCCGCGACGACCGCCAGCGCGTCGAGATGTATACCATCGGTGGCTGAGCGATCCCGTCGTGACGTATCCGTGCCCGTGACCAGAACTGCCGACAATTCCGCGGATCAGCGCCTCAGTCATGTCGATGCCGACGGCCGGCCGCGCATGGTCGATGTCGGCGCCAAGCCGGTGACGCGGCGCAGTGCCACGGCGCAGGCGGCGGTCCGGTTTCCGCCGGAAGTCTTCGCCGAACTGGCCGCTGGTCAGTTCCGCAGCAGCAGGAAGGGTGCCGTGATCGATACCGCGATCATTGCCGGCACCATGGCGGTGAAGCGTACGCACGAGTTGATTCCGTTCTGTCATCCGCTGCCAGTCGACGCCATCGCCATCCGTATCGATCCGGATGCGGCGGCGAATCGTTTGCAGATCAGCTGCGAGGTCGCGGTGAGCGCGCGCACCGGCGTGGAGATGGAGGCGCTGACCGGCGCCAGCGTGGCAGCGCTGACCGTGTACGACATGTGCAAGGCCTTGTCGCACGACATTGTCATCGAAGCGGTGCAATTGGTGTCCAAGCGCGGCGGCAAGAGCGATATCGGTGCCGCAGACGCGGCGATGGGAGATGGCGATGGCCGTTGAGGTATCGATCCGTTACTTCGCCAACCTGCGCGAGCGTGCCGGCATCGAGCATGAGCAGATCGCCAGCGAGGCAGCCGATCTGGCGGCGCTGTACGAGGAACGCAGCCACGCGCTGGATCTGGGCTGGCCGCGCGAGCACCTGCGGGTGGCCGCCAACGGTGCCTTCGTCGTCTGGTCGCGACCCTTGGAGACCGGCGACGAGATCGTGTTCATCCCACCGGTTTCCGGTGGTTGAGCCCAGGCACGTGACCGACGTGGGATCAGCACCCAGCGGGTTCCGTATTGCCGAAACCGCGATTGACGGCGCGACCTTGCTGCAGCGGCTGGACGATGCCGCCGCCGGCGCCTGCTGCGTGTTCGAGGGTCGGGTGCGCAATCATCACCAGGGCAGGGCGGTCACCGGTCTGGACTATGACGCCTACGTGGAACTGGCGCAGTCGGAGGGTGCAGCCATCGTCGCCGAAGCCCTGGAGCGATTCGCGGTGACGGCGATCGTCTGCGAACACCGTATCGGCACCCTGGCGGTGGGCGAGGTGGCAGTCTGGGTCGGTGTCAGTGCCGGTCATCGCGATGCCGCCTTCGCCGCCTGTCGCCGCGTCATCGACGAGGTCAAGGCACGGGTGCCGATCTGGAAGCGCGAGCACTACGTGGAGCAGTCGCCCCAGTGGTTGCATCCACTGGATGGCGTCTGAACCTTGACCGCTGTTTTCCGGGACGGGGGACGCGCGACGGGCGGCAGCGGGATGCTCAGCACCCGGCTGCCCGGGCACTGGCTTTCGGGGAATCGTCGATTGCCGAGATGTTGCGTCCAGCCAGGGCCCGTCTGCGGGCTCCTCATTTGCGGGAGGGGCGGCACGCCAGCCAAAGTCTGCCCCGTTTTCTTGCTGGTGGTGTCGTCGCCTGACGCCAGGTAGCCGGCCCGGTTCGCATCGGTGGCGAGACGCCGGCGTTGTAAGATTGTGGCTTCCGCCGACCAAGGACCTCCCGCCATGCGCAGACCGCTCGCGTTGTTTTCATGCCTTCTCGGAATCGGGCCGGTAGCCTCGACGATCGCGGCGGCCGAGCGTGGCTTCGAGGTTGGCGACCTGGTCACCCTGGAGCGGGTCTCCGATCCGCGCCTGTCACCGGACGGCGACCTGCTGGTCTATGCCCTGCGCCAGACTGACATGGACGGCAACCGCGGCGTCAACAGCCTGTGGGCGCTGGACCCCAATGCGGATTCACCGCAACCGCGCCGCCTGACCGCCGAAGGCGAAAGCTGGGGTTCGCCGCGCTTCGACCAGGAAGGCCGCCTGTACGCGAGCACCGGCAAATCCGGTTCCAACCAGGTCTGGCGTCTGGACCCGGATGGCGGCGAGCCGGTGCAGATCACCGACTATCCGTTGGGCGTCGGCGCCTGGGGCATCAGCCGTGACGGCGCGCATCTGGCGGTCTCCTTCGATGTCTTTCCCGATTGCGACACCCTGGCCTGCACGGTGCAGCGCAGGAAGGAGCAGGGCGAGCGCAAGGCCAGCGGCGTGCTCTACGACCGTCTGTTCGTGCGCCACTGGGACACCTGGAAGGACGGCACCCGCTCGCAGCTGTTTGTCAGCGAACTGGGCCGCGACGGCAAGGCCAGTGGCGAACCGGTCCGGGTCAGCAAGGGCCTCAACGGCGACGTGCCGAGCAAGCCCTTCGGAGGCGACGGTGACTTCGTGTTCACGGCCGGCGGCAAGAGCCTGATCTTCGTGCTGCGCGACGCCGATGCCGCGCTCGAGCCCACTTCGACCAACCTGGATCTGTGGCAGGTGCCGGTCGACGGCAGCGCCGCGCCGATCAACCTCACCAGCGACTTCCCCGGCAGCGACAGCCATCCAGTGATCTCGCCGGACGGCTGGACCCTGGCTTGGTTGTCGATGGCGCGTCCCGGGTTCGAGGCCGATCGCCATCGCATCATGCTGCGCAACCTGGCTTCCGGCGAAGTGCGCGAACTTGCCGCCGACTGGGATCGTTCGGCCGGTGACCTGGCTTTCTCGGCCGACAGCAAGACGCTGTACGTGACCGCCAATGATCTGGGCCAGAACCCGCTGTTCGCCATCGACGTCGCCAGCGGCGAAGTGACCAGGCGCACCGGTGACGGCTATGTCGCCGGCTTCGCCGTCGGCGAATCGATGACTGTAGTCGGACTCAACAACCTGGCTGCACCGGTGGACCTCTACCGCCTGGAAGGCGAGGGCAAGCCGCCCGTTCGACTGACCAACCACAATGTCGACAAGCTCGCCGATGTCCGCTTCGGTGCCTACGAGCAATTCACTTTCGAAGGCGCGGACGACGCCACGGTCTACGCCTACGTGGTCAAGCCCTGGAACTTCGCCGAAGGCAAGCGTTATCCGGTCGCCTTCATCATCCACGGCGGTCCGCAGGGCTCGATGAGCAACAACTTCCACTACCGCTGGAACCCGCAGACCTATGCCGGCGCCGGCTACGCGGTGGTGTTCGTCGATTTCCACGGCTCCACCGGCTACGGCCAGGCCTTCACCGACTCGATCAGCCAGGACTGGGGCGGCAAACCGCTGGTCGACCTGCAGAAGGGCTGGGCCGCGGCGTTGGCGAAGTACCCGTGGCTGGATGGCGACAAGGCCTGTGCGCTCGGCGCCTCGTACGGCGGCTACATGGTCAACTGGATTGCCGGCAACTGGAACGAGCCGTGGAAGTGCCTGGTCAACCACGACGGCGTCTTCGACACCCGTGCCATGGGTTACGAGACCGAAGAGCTGTGGTTCACCGAATGGGAAAACGGCGGTACGCCCTGGGAGCAGCCGGAGAACTACGAGAAATTCAACCCGGCGCTGCACGTGGACAAGTGGCGCGTGCCGATGCTGGTGGTGCAGGGCGAGCTGGACTATCGCATCCCGACCACGCAGAGCCTGGCGACCTTCACCGCCCTCCAGCGCAAGGGCATCGAGTCGCAGTTGCTGTATTTCCCGGACGAGAACCACTGGGTGCTCAAGCCGGCCAATTCGGTGCTGTGGCATGACACGGTCAAGGCCTGGCTGAACCGCTGGCTGGTCGACTGAAGCCGCCGATCCGGATTCATTGGACGGGTTTTCGATGGCACGCTGGAAACAGGCATTGTTGCGCTCGCCCCTGGGCGGGCCCCTCCGTCACTGGCTGGAGTTCTGGCGCTATCGGCTGAACATGGGGCGTGGCCGCGCGGCATATCGCGCGCCTGCGGCCGTCATCTCGGATGTCGACTACCAGGCACGCCTCAACGACGAGATCGCATTCCACAAGGACTACCTCGACGTCAGCGCGCTGCCCGAGATCACCGGCTACTGGGCCAATCGATACCTGCGCCCCCTGCTGGAAGAGCTGGGGGTGGACCATCCCGACAAGTTCGCGGCGAAATATCTCGCCGAGAGCGCCCGCCGGACCGGCGCCAGCACGCCGGTGTTTGCCAGCCTCGGCGCCGGCAACTGCGATGTCGAAGTGGGCATCGCCAGGCTGCTGGTCGAGGAACATGGGCTGACCGACTTCCGCATCGAGTGCGTGGACATCAATCCATCGATGCGCGAGCGCGGTCTGGCTCTGGCCGAGCAGGCCGGCTTCGCGGGCAGGGTGGTTCCGGTGCACGGCGACTTCAACGACTGGCGCCCGAAGCGGCGCTATCAGGGCATTCTGGCCAACCAGTCCCTGCATCACGTGGTCAACCTGGAATCCCTGTTCAAGGCCACGTACGCAGCGTTGGACGACCGGGCGCTGTTCGTGGTCAACGACATGATCGGACGCAATGGTCACGTGCGCTGGCCCGAGGCGCTGGAGCGCGTTCATGAGCTGTGGCAGGAACTGCCCCGGGAATATCGCTACAACCAGCAGTTGCGTCGACAGGAGGATGTCTTCGAGAACTGGGATTGCTCACAGTACGGTTTTGAAGGTGTTCGCGCCCAGGACATCCTGCCGCTGTTGCTGCAGCGCTTCCACTTCGAGGTGTTCATCGGTTACGGCAATGTGGTCGATGTCTTTGTCGACCGCAGCTTCGGGCACAACTTCGACGCCGACGCCGAGTGGGACCGGGCATTCATCGACAGGGCCCACGGCATCGACGAACAGGGCTTTGCGTCGGGACAGCTGACGCCGACGCACATGATCGCCGCATTGGGCAAATCGCCGGTCGCCGCGCCTCATTTCGCGCGAGGCTTGTCACCCGAAGCGAGTGCCAGGTTAACTGCCTAGGACGCGATCCGCACTTTCGCAGGCGGTCGTCCGGCAGATGACGACGGGCCACAACCAACCTTTGCACATGGCCGTATGGACGGCATGGGAACAATGACTGACAACACGGTTCTTCGCGATTTCGACAAGGTCAAGGACATCGCCGCCGAATGGAAGCGGCACCTGGAAGGTGTCAAGGCCAATCATGTGCCGGAGGAGTTCACCTGGTACGGCTACGACATCCTGGCCAACATCTGGCATTTCGATCGCCTGTTGGCGCGCGACAAACGCGATTTCCTGTCGCAGATTGCCGGTCAGCCGATTGCCGACATCGGCACGGCTGACGGTGATCTGGGCTACTTCTTCGAATCACTCGGATTCGAGGTCGACCTGATCGACTGGCCTGCGACCAACTGGAACAGCCTGCGCGGTGCCAAGCGGCTCAAGGAACTGCTGTCATCGTCGGTCGGTATCCACGAGATCGATCTGGACTCCCAGTTCCAGCTGCCGCGGCAACGCTACGGCATGGTTTTCCTGTTCGGCATCCTCTATCACCTCAAGAACCCGTTCTTCGTGCTCGAACAGCTGGCGCAGTCGACCCGGTACTGCGCGATCAGCACACGCATCGCACGCCAGACTGTCGACGGCAAGGTCGCGCTGGACCGCGCACCACTGGCCTACCTGCTGGCGCCCGACGAGTGCAACAACGACGCCACCAACTATTGGATCTTTTCCTTGCCGGGACTGGTGCGGCTGGCCGAACGCACCGGCTGGCGGGTCGTGTCGCAGTTCACCGTGGGTGATACCAAACGCTCCAACCCGGCACAGGCCGACCACGACGAGCGTGCCTTCATGTTGCTGGAGAGCACGCGCCACGGCCATCCGGACGCCTGACGGGCGCGAACCGCGGGCAGGTGCGGCGTCTCGTCCGTTGCTTATCGAGGCTTCGTCACCGGTCGGCTGTAGAGGATGCCGCCGTCGTCGGTCATCGAAGACCAGCCGACCGCGACCACCGCGTCTCGATAGCTGGCGATTTCGGGCGCTGAGCTGTCATCCGGTGGCAGGAGCAGATGGTCGATGTTCCAGGTGTGCATGAAGCTGATGAGCGAGGCGCCATCGCGCAGGTATTCCGGGCGTGAGAAGCCGATGCTGCGAATTTCCTCCATGGCGATCGGCAGCATCACATGTCCTTGCTGGTCGTCCTTTCCGAAAGCGATGCCGCGCTCGGAGGCTGGTCGCCCTTCGAGGTGGCTGGCGATGCCGGTGAGACCGATCCGCCGCAGGGTATCGTTGCGCCATTTCCCCGGTTGCCAGGGTGATTGATCGAGAACCACGTCAAAGGTACGTGTGCCTGGCGGGGACCAGCCGGCACTGATGAAGGAATGGATGGCGTGGGTCAATCCGGTTGCCAGCAGCGCCACCGCGAGTGCGGTCCGCAAGGCATGATCGTCATGCACTCGCGAGGCGATCGCTGAAAGTCCCAGGCAGGTCGCCAGCGCAACTGGCAGGATGAAGTAGTTGCCATCGCTGCCGCGCGAGTGATATCGCCATGCCACCGCCAGCGCCAGGCCGGTCAGTGCCATGGCCGGCAGCAGGGCCTTGTTCCACCGCGATGAGTGCGGTTCGGCACGGCGAAACCCCAATGCCGCCGCAGCAGCCCCTAACAGGGCCAGCACCAGCCAGATGTTGCCGGTCCAGCTCACCGGCATGGTCCGCATGGTGCTCGGTGCCAGCAACCAGTCGTGCAGGAGTCGGGGGACCTCCGACCAGACCTGTGGCGAGGTCCATTGCAGGGTGCCTGCGGGCTCGGAGATGCGCCATCCGATCGCATGCCAGACGGCGAGAATGGCGTCAGGTCCGATGGTGGGTACACCGGCGAGCAGCCAGGTACGGGCCACGAAAGCCGCAGCGACGACAGCCGCGAGCAGCGCAACGAATCTGGCGCTCGCCGCGGATTCGGCATCGGTCGTCGAGGACAGGACGGCTGCATGGGGCAGGCGATTTCGCCATAGCAGGAGGTCGCCGAGAACAAACAGTACGGCCACGCCGACGTAGGGAATGGCGGTCAACTTGGTCGAGCATGCCAATGCGGCACAGGCTGCGGCGTAGCACAGGGCGTTCAGTGATCGTCGATCCAGCCAGGCAAACAGCTGCACACACATCATCGCCAGGAAGAACGCGCAGGCGATGTCGTTCTTGAGGCTCAAGGTGCTGTTGGCGATGGCGGCAAGTGTCGCCAGTATCCACAGCAGCCACCAGCGCCAGGGTCTCGGCAGTCCGATCCGTTGCGCGATCAGCCAGATTGCCGCCAGCAACAGGGCGGCAAAAGCGATGCACAGGCCGACCTGCGGTCGCAACTGGTCCAGCGCGGTAAGCGGCAGAAGCAGCGTTTCCCACAGTTTCGGGAAGTAGTGGACCGGCGACACCAGCGCGAGGAACTCGAAGATGGATCCGCCCGGGGCGAGCAGCCGGTCACCCTGACCGGTGTACCAGACGGTGTCGTAACCGATGACATTGGCCGATCTCGCGGCGAGTACCACTATCCAGCCCACCAGCAATGCAGCGGCAGTGCGTTCGACGCCAGCCTGGAGCCTGACCGCGGAGAACAGGGCCACGGTGGCCGGTTTGCGCCAGATCAGAATAGCTGTGGCGCCGGCAACAGCCAGTATCCATGCCAGCGTCGTGGGTGTCGCCAGCGACAAGAGCGACAGAGCGGCGATCAGCAGCAGCCACGCGCTGGCGCCGGTTACGACAGCGATCAAACCCGATTCTAGCGTTGTGGTCGATGCGCCGAGTCTCGCCCTAACGAGACATCCTATGGCATACATCGCTTCGATGTAGAACACGCCGGCGAACAGCGTGAGCTCGGCGTTGTGGCGACGCAGGTACAGCGCAGCCACGAACAGACTGGCGATGACCAGCCATCTCCAGCGCAAGCCGGCAGCCGCGACCAGCACCAGCATCAGGAAAAGGGCCTCGATGCCACCCTGGATCGAGGCCGGTTGGCGGATATGCCACAGCATGGGGCCGACGTAGAGCAGATCGTGCGCCACGATGGCCAGCGCGGACAGGACTGCCAGCGGGATGGCGAAGACCAGAAGCCATCTCCGCAACGATGTACCACGAATGACGGAGTTGCTCATGCGAACAAATGGATTTCCGGGTTCGTATCGTTCATGGTCGGTTCGATCGATGGTGCACGAATGCGCAGCGCGCGGGTTGTCAGAAGTGGCGAGAGGATGCCGTGGAAGGCTGACCGGTCAGGCCTGATCCTGCTGGTCCAGCCAGATTTCCAGACCCTGGGCGTTGAGGTCGATGTCGATGGCGAGCAGGTCGAGCATGCGATCGGGAGAGAGGCCTGGGATTCGTCCGCCCAGACGATCCAGAAACAAAGTCTTCAGATCGGCGCTGATCGCGGCATGACGCGACTCATCGTTCCGGTGTCGGCGTGCCATGGCCGTGAACGCATCGATCAGGTCATGCAGCTCCGCCGCATGCCGGGCCACGTTTTCGACCCGGCCGTAGTGGGTGAGGTACATGGCCACGGGCTGGTACGACAGCATGCGCTCGATCGACGCGTGCAACGCGGCGGCGTCGAACTGCACCGGCGAAGTGGTCGGGAAGATGAAGTCGCTGGTGTCGTCGGCAAACTCACGGTAGGCGATGCCGAAGGTGTCGCCGGTGAAGAACACGTTCGCCTGGGCGTCGTGAATGACGATGTGGTGACGGGCATGGCCGGGCGCGTCCAGACAGGTCAGTGGGCGGTCCGCCAGTTCTACGACGTGGCCGTCAACTGCCTCGATCACTCGCTCGGCCGGAATCGGCAGCAGCGCGCCGTAGGTCGCTGCCATCACCGCTTCGCCGTAGACGGCGGCGGCACCGGCCTGCAGCTTTGCCGGGTCGATCATGTGCCGCGCGCCGCGTGGATGCACCACGACACGGGCGTTGGGGAGGCGTTGCAGCAGCGCGCCGGCACCGCCGGCATGATCGAGATGGACGTGGGTGAGGATCAGCCAGTCGACCTGGTCCGGCGTCATGCCCGCCTTGTCCAGCGCTGCGAGCAGATGCGGCACGCTGTAGTTGGTGCCGCAGTCGACAAAGGCGGCACGCTCCGCGCCTTCGATCAGGTAGGCGGCGGCGAACTGCGGTCGCTCCTGACCGGTGTCGATGACATGGATGCCGTCGCGCGACGCGGTCGCGCGCGCGGCTGCCCTGGAATTGTTGTCGCTCATCGGGGGATTCTGGCAGGAATTCGCTACCAGCTGGCTTCCAGCGTGATGCCGGCGCGCTTTTCAGGGAGCGACACTTCCACGTAAATCTGATCGCGAAGGAAGGGTAGCAGTCGCTCGATGCAAGATGCGATTCGCCCTCGGGAGGTGTTCCGGTAGCGGCGTGGAAGTCGCAGCAGACGGTCGATGCGGAAATCCGGCGACAGCAGGTTGAAATAGTCGCGCAGCTCGGAGGCGGTGAATTCACGCCAATGGTGACCGAAGCTGTGGGTACGCAGGATCTGGTCGACGGTAATCCCGCCACCACGACCGCTAAGGAACCGTGGCAGATTCCAAGCGCGGCCGCGCAGGGCATAATAGTTCGGCGTGGTCAGCACCAGCACGCCACCGGGCTTGAGCAGCCTGTACAGCGTGCGCCAAAGAATGAGCGGGTTGAACGTGAGGTGTTCGATCACTTCCGACATCAGGATCACGTCGGCACAGTCTTTGGGCAATGCGTCCAGCCCATCGGGATGTTCGAGATTGCTGTTGCGGCAAAGAGCGATTCCCTCGCGCGCGGCGATGTCACGCACTATCGGTGTATCGATGGTGGCCGGAACATCCACGGCGGTCACCTCGAAGCCCTGCAGGCGCCAGATCAGGGTCTGGTGCAGCCAATGCGAACCGATGTCGAGCAGGTGGCCTCGTCGCTCGCCGAACGGGCCGTTGACATACGCGTTCCAGGTGCTGGCGAAACGAGGATAGTGGCCGCGCAGATACTCATCGACATCGGCTGCGTGCAGGCCGATTCGTTCCCGCAACTGTTCGATGGTAGGCAGAGGATGTCCGGACACCTCAGCGCTGCTCCGTCAGGGTCGCCGGAATCCCGGCAGGTCTGCGTTCTATACGCCGGGAATCGGCCAGAGCCGTGCCGGCCGGGTGCCAAGCCTTCCGTGGGTCGATCGACCGCGTTTGCCGGTTGAGCAGCTCGACCATCAGCTGCGTTGCCAGTTTCGCCACAGCGCCAGGTGCACCGGCACCAGCAGCAGGCACCAGTGCAGATTGGCCTGGATGAACCAGAACGGCAGCGTCTTGCTGAGCAGGGCGAGCAGGGCGCTGGCCGCGACCAGCGTGGCGACGACATCGCCAAGGCGCGAACGCGCGCCGGAGCGCATTCGGCTCAGCCAGTACCCGGCCATGACCAGGCTGAGTGGACTGAACAGGAACAGGTTTTCGTTGCGGTGAGCGGCGACGTGATCGGTGCCGAACCAGAGCAGCGCCAGCACCACGCCGGCGACGCCGAACAGCAGATGCAGGGTCGTGCCGGTTGCGATCAGCGCACGTCTGGCCCAGGCGCGGCCGCCTTCCGCGCGCCGCCCCAGCCAGAGCAGGGCGATCGCCAGTGCCAGGCCAGCGAAGGCGAACGGCAACCGCCAGTCGCCGATCTCGTCGGCAGGCTCCGGCTTGCCGCTGTCGAACCAGGTGTCGCTGTCGGCGACCAGCCGGCGACCATCCGCCAGCACCAGGTCACTCAGGTAATGGCGCATGCGGTCGGGCAGGAACATCTCTTCCCAGAAGCTCAGGCCGCGGTCGGTGTCTGGCCCCAGTCCCAGGTCGATGCCGGCGGCCAGCCAGAAGTTGCCCTGGGCCATGCGCCGCGCGTGCATGCGGTAGGTCAGTCCGCGCGAACGCCCCTGGGTGAGTTGCCGCAGTTCGCCGTCCAGTGCCTCGTCCAGGGCGTCGCGCAGACGCGTGGAGCAGTTGGCGCGGAAGTACTCGTAGAGGTAGTCGCGGTTCTCCGGCCGCACGGCGCGTGCCAGGGCGGTGGCGAGGTGATCGACTTGCACCGGCGACAGGTTCAGTCGCTGCAGATGCACCGATCGCTGTTCCTCGACATAGCCTTCCAGGTCCGCCGCGGCCGGCAGCGCCAGCGCCTGGTAAAGCATGCGCCCACGCAGGAAGCGTGGCAGGAAATCGGGTTGCTCGAAGTCGAAGTAGCCGAAGTTGTAGGAAACGCCGGCGTCATCGTCATCGCCATCGCCATCGCCATCGGTCACGATCAGGGTGTTGTGACCGAAGCGCTGCCAGTAGATCTCGCCCGGATCAATGGTGGCCAGGCTGATCTCGCGGGCCTGGGCCGACAGGGCGGCCGAGAGCAGCAGAGCCACCAGCGCAACCTGCCAGGGTCGGCAGGCGCCGGTCGGGGTGCGACCTGGGAAACCCACCCGCGTCAGGAATCGGTTTGCAGGTGCAGACGGTGCACGCGCCGGTCGTCGGCCTGGTCGACGCGGAAATGGAACTCGCCCAGGTCGATGGTTTCGCCGGGTTGCGGCACGTAGCCGGCGCTGGCAGTGATCAGGCCGCCGATGGTGTCGTAGTCCTCGTCGGAGAAACTGCAGCCGAAGCGTTCGTTGAAGTCGGCGATCGGCGTCAGGGCACTGACCAGATAGCCGTTGCCACTGGCCTGGATGTGGCCGGCTTCGCCGTCGTCGGCGTCATGTTCGTCGTCGATGTCGCCGACGATCTCCTCCAGCACGTCCTCGATCGTGATCAGGCCGGAGACACCACCGTATTCGTCCACAACCAGCGCCATGTGATTGCGGCTGGCGCGGAACTCGGTCAGCAGCAGGTTCAGGCGCTTGCTTTCGGGTATCAGCACCGCCGGGCGCAGCAAAGGCCCCAGCGCGAACTTGCCTTCGCGGCGGGCGGCGACCTTGAGCAGATCCTTGGCCAGCAGGATGCCGACGATCTCGTCACGGTCCTCGCCATAGACCGGAAAGCGCGAATGGCCGGAGCCGATCACGGTCGCCAGCACCTCGTCGAAGCTGGCGTCCAGGCCGACCGACACCATCTGTGCCCGCGGCACCATGACATCGTCCACGCGCAGGTCGGTGACGCGCAGGGCGCCTTCGATCATGCCCAGGGTTTCGGCGGTCAACAGGCCGTTGCCGTGCGCGGCCCGCAGCTCGTCCAGAAGCTCATCGCGGCTTTGCGCGTCGCCCCCCAGATTGTGTGCCAGGCGGCCGAACCAGGATCGCGATGGGGAGGAGGTACTCGGAGGGTCGTCGTTCATTGCCGGTGAGTGCGCGCTCGCAGGGAGCACCGGTGATCGAGTGTAACCGATCCGGCTGACCGGACTGCTACGAAGTGGCTGGGCGGTCGGACCGATGCCTGGCTCCAGCGGCAACGCAGGTCGGGTGAAGCCTGCGAAACGGCCGACAAGATACTGTTATTCATAGGGGTTCTTTATCTTCAACGTCGCCAGGGCACGAATCTCCAAGGCCTCCATGGCGAGCGCCGCCGCCGATTCGCCATGGTCGTGACCGAGCAGGTGCAGCACGCCATGAACGGTGAGATGGGCGAAATGATCACGGCCGCTCTTGCCCTGTTCCTGCGCCTCCCGGGCGATCACGGGCGCGCACAGGACGATGTCGCCGAGCAGGGGCGACGAGACGCCCGCGGGCAGTTCGACCGGAAACGACAGCACATTCGTGGCGTAGTCGCGACCGCGGTACCGATGGTTCAGTTCGCGACCTTCTTCGGCGTCGACCAGTCGGATCGAGAGCTCGGCAGGACCGAGACGACCGGCCTCGGCCAGGGCCGCGACCACCCAGTGCCGGAAGCTGGCGCTGGCCGGAAGCCCGGCACGGGGCAGGCCATAGCCGACACGCACATCCGGCGTCGGAATCGTCGGGGAACGTCGGCTCATGGCAGGTGGCTCCCGGCTTCCGATCGCCGCCTCAGTTCGAAGCTGACGGCGACGTCTCGCCCGCAGCCTGAGCCCGGGCACCGGCGCGCTCGTGGTCTTCGTAGGCGGTGACGATCTTGCGCACCAGCGGATGCCTGACCACGTCCTTGCTGGTGAAGAACGTGAATGACACGCCCTCGACCGCGCGCAGGATCTCGATGGCCTGGCGCAGACCCGATATCTGGCTCTTGGGCAGGTCGATCTGGGTGACGTCGCCGGTGACCACCGCGATCGAGCCGAAGCCGATGCGGGTCAGGAACATCTTCATCTGCTCGGCGGTGGTGTTCTGGGCCTCATCCAGGATCACCAAGGCGTCGTTGAGCGTACGCCCGCGCATGAACGCTAGCGGCGCGATCTCGATCACGCTGCGCTCGATCAGCTTGGCCACGCGCTCGAAGCCGAGCATCTCGTAGAGCGCATCGAACAGCGGCCGCAGGTAGGGATCGATCTTCTGGCTGAGATCACCGGGCAGGAAGCCCAGGCGCTCGCCAGCCTCGACCGCCGGCCGGGTCAGGATCAGGCGCTGGACGCGGTTCTTCTCCAGTGCCTCGACCGCGCTGGCCACCGCCAGATAGGTCTTGCCGGTACCGGCCGGGCCGATGCCGAAATTGACATCGTTGGTTGCGATGGCGTGCAGATAGCGCTGCTGGTTCGGGCCGCGGCCCTTGATCAACCCGCGTTGCACACGGATGGTGACTTCCTGGGCCTGCTCCGCCTGGGCCTGGGCGATCTGTTCAACCCGCGCCTGCTGCAGATGCAGGTTGAGTTTGGCTGGTGTCAGCGTTTCGCTGGCGGTGACGGCGTAAAGTTCGTGCAGGATCCTCTCGGCAACACGGCTGTTCTCATCGGCACCGATGACCCGGAACACGTTGCCGCGATTGGCGATCTCCACACGCAGGCGCAGCTCGATCTGACGCAGGTGTTCGTCGAACGGGCCGCACAGGTTGGCCAGACGCTCGCTGTCGTCCGGCTCCAGCACGAAATCGCGTTGTTGCAGAGGGGCATTCATGGTCGCGGAGCCTAGCGCCCTGCGCGCGCGATTGCACTTCTGTCCGCGCGTTCCGGGCCGATGCGGTGATGCCGGCTCGCGTGGTTGGCGCCCGATCGCCACGTGCCCGGCTGTATGCGAATGGCCGCGCAGGGCCATCGAGGCATCGACCGGGCAGGCCATTGTCGACCCGACTAAGGATGCTCGAAACAGGCAGGGTCGGGCACTGCGACTTGAAAAACCGGTTTTCGGCCCCAAGTGCCATGCCATGGGTCGGCTAGAATCCGGCTCAAACCGAACAGGCCCGTGTTGACGGCCGTTTCAGGCCGACACCGGGACAATCCGCTGCAATCCACGAACGCGAGGAAACCGTCATGACGATCAACCTGCTGTCCGCCCTCATGGCCACGGCGATGGCCCAACCGGCGCCGGCCAACACCGATGCCAAGCCGTTCTCCTTGCCGGAACTGCCGTACAAGGTCGAGGCGCTGGAGCCGCACGTCGACACCAAGACCATGGAGATCCATCACGGTCGCCATCACAAGGCCTACGTCGACAACCTCAACGGCAAGGTCGCCACGTTTCCGGAACTGGCGAACCTGAGCCTGGAAGAGATCATGGCCAAGGTGTCCAGCTTCGATGCCGGTGTGCGCAACAACGCCGGTGGCCACTACAACCACAGCCTGTTCTGGACCGTGATGGCGCCGGAAGGCAAGGGCGGAAATCCCAGTTCCGAGCTGGCTGCCAAGATCGATGCCGACTTCGGATCCTTCGATGCCTTCAAGGAGAAATTCAGCCAGGCGGCCACCACGGTATTCGGCTCCGGCTGGGCCTGGCTGGTGGTCGGTGCCGACGGCAAGCTCAAGGTCACCGCCACGCCGAACCAGGACAACCCGCTGATGGACGTGGTGCAGGACAAGGGCACCCCGATCCTGGCGCTGGACGTGTGGGAGCACGCCTACTACCTCAACTACCAGAACAAGCGCGTGGACTACATCGGCGCCTGGTGGAAGGTGGTCAACTGGAACGAGGTCAACAAGCGGTTCGCTGCCGCCGGTTGACGACGCAACGACGATGACCATGCGTCATCGTCGGTCGACGGCGGTTGGCTCATGGGATGGAAAGGCCCCCGGATATTGGCGTTCCGCCGGGATGTCCTGTGACAGGCGGTAGTGCCGACTCCGCTTCGCCGTTTGGCCGCATCGAGATCCGGGCCTGTAGAGCTGGGCTTGCCCGGCTTCGAGTCTGGGAACAACGACGCCCGCGCCAGTGCGCGGGCGTCTTCGTCAGCAAGGTCAGTTCCTGATCTGCACGTTGTCCACGTAGACGTTCACCGTGTAGCTGGTGTTGGCGCGGTAGAACCAGATAGCGTCCAGGCGCACGGTGGCGGCGGTGATGGCGCCATTGCCGCCGACCCAGGCGTTCCACTGCGCCGCGTCGGTGAGACTCCATTCGACGAAGGTCCAGGCGTTGGCCGGAATCGAACGCGCGATCGAGCGCTCGGTACCGTCGCTGTCATCGATGCCGACGGCCACCGACATGCCTGTGCCACCCGAGTACACCCAGAAGCCAATGCGCCCGTTGGCGCGGGTCAGTGCCACGTTGTTCGCCGGCGTGCCAGCACCCGACAACAGCCGGACATTCCAGCTTGCTGTGGTGTTGGCGTTGTCGACTAGGCGCACATGCAGCGAACAGTTGCCGACGCGGGCCATGGAACAGTTTCGGGTCGCCGTCGACGCGGTCGAGATACCGGTGGTGCTGCCGGAGTAGGTCGGGCTGGTGTTGAAGTGACCGACATTGCTTTCGAATGAATCCAGTATCCGCGTTGTGCCACCACTCCCGGGATTGAGCAGGCCGTAGTAGTGCGACCAGTTCCAGTTGATGCCCGGGTCGGTGTGGGTGTTGCCGCTGAAATGCTGATGACCCTTGATCTTGACGCTGGTCGGCAGGACCACGATGCCGCTGCTGGGCGCGCCGCTGTAGGCGCTGCTGCAGGGGATGGCGCTGTAGCTGGCACAGAAGTGCCGCACCAGTGCCGCGGACGCGTTGTACATGGCCGTGGTGTACCAGGAGCTGTTGTTGACGAAGCCCTCGTGCTCGATGCCGAGCGTGTAGCTGTTGTGGTTGCGCACATGCCAGGCGGTGTGCGCGTGACGCACCATCTGGGTCACCTGACCGTCGGAACTGCGGATCACGTAGTGCGCGCTGACATTCGAGGTGGAGTTCCTGAACCAGGAAATGGTACCGGCGTAGCTGCCTTGCGCGGTATGGATGGTCACCGCACTCACCGCCGCGCTGCGCGAGGCGGTGTAGTTCGAGGAATGCGCCGGATTCCACAGGGCGGGGCCGTAGTCGGCGCTGAACAGGCCGTTGCCCGGGTCGTCCTTGCCGTCCGACTGGAGGGCGGAGTGGTTGCCGCCGGGATGGACCAGGGTTTCGCTGATCGGGTCGATCGCATAGCCGTCCACCTCGATCCGGTCCGCGGTGACATCCAGACGCACGAATGGCGCCTTCAGCGCGACCAGCGTGTCGGCGTCGAACGCCTGCTCCCAATGCACCGGGTGTTCGGGCACCAGCATGCCCTTGTCGTTGACGCCGCGGTCGATCGCCAGCAGCACGTCGAAGGCAAAACTGGTGCGGGCGAAATCGTCGATGGCGCTGCCGTCTTGCGCAGAGAATCCCGCGTATCGGGACAGCGCCGGCACCATCGCCTCGCGTGTGGTCTCGCCGTCGAGTTCGCGCGCGAGCAGCGCGGCGGCGGCCAGGATGTTGAGGCGATCGTCGGTGGCGATGTCGACCGGATCTGCGCCGATCAATGCGGCGGCGTCGGAAAGCTGGTCGGCAAAGCCCTCGCCAGCGTATAGACCCATCACGCCCCAGGCGCTGGGCATATGGTGATGGTTTTCATGGCCCGCCTCCGGTGCCAGCGCATGCCAGCGGCTCTGGCTGTAGGCAATGGCTTCCAGCACACCCGTCGGGATCTGCGGGTAGGCGCGGTAGGCCTCGGCGAAGTGGGCGGGCAGGCTGGCGCGGTAGGTGGTCAGTTCGACCTCTTCCTGGGCCAGGTGCCTTGCCAGTTCCGAATCCGTGGCATCGTCGGCAAAGACCGGCAGTACGAAACCAGCGAGCACGAACGTCAGCAAGCAGCGTTGCAGCGACATGGATGACTCCCCTCCTGTAGTAACTCCGGCGCACGCGCGGCGGAGCCGCAGGCGTGATCGCCGCAGAGCGCAACCAGACCGGTGAACAGGTCGAGCACGGACAGGCCTGACCGGATTGTCGGGATCCTGCTGCGGGCAACATGACGCGCGACACCTGTGTTGACAATCCGGGGTTTACCCTGCTCGTGCCCGGTGTTTTCCAGGTGGCGCAGCCGCGCATGACGGCGTGATTCCGGACCGATCGCAGGCGCCCGCGGCCAGGCGTCGCGGCGCCGCTGTCGCCAGCTCCGCGCCTGCGCAGGCGCGCGACGGCAAAGCAGCGCGCAACCAGGTTCGTCTTCGCTGCTTGCCGTCGCTGCTGGATGGCGGCGGTCGGCCCTGGTGCACGCCTGACATGCCATTGCCCCGGTGATGATGAAGTTGCTTGCGACGCCGGTTTCACGAGTCAGCCAGAACTGCACGTCTAAGATCGACAGCAGGCCCGGCGAATCCGTCTGGCCGTATCTCCGCGGTGGCAAAGGCCGGTCCGCGCCCTGCCTTGTCGCTGCGATGACTCTCTGATGTCCAACCGTGAACTTAATTCGATGCACGCGTTGACTTGGCGCTGGCCGGTGCTCACGCTCTGCGTGATGGCGGTGAACGTGGCCGCCTACCTGTGGATGGTCCACACCCTGGGCGAATGGGGTCCTTTCTCGCCGCAGCAGCTGATCGAGGTGGGCGGCAACGTCGCCGTGCTGACGGTGATGGGCGACTGGTGGCGGCTGCCGGCCAGCCTGTGGTTGCATGCTTCGGGGTGGCACCTGTTCCAGAACCTGGTTTTCCTGCTGCTCGTCGGCTCGGCGCTGGAATCATTGCTGGGGCGTTGGCAATGGCTGTTGATCTATCTGCTGAGCGGCCTGTTCGCCGCCTGGATGTCGGCCCTGTGGCACTTCGACACGACCCAGATGTCACTGTTGGGCACAGTCAACCGGATTGTCATCGTCGGTGTCGGTGCCTCCGGCGCGGTCATGGGCTTGGCGGGTGCGCAGATCGTGGTCGCGCTGGTCCATCGCTCCGGCGCGCTGGATCTGGATATCGGCCGGTGGGTGCTCCTGCGCAACACGGTCGCGGTGGTCGCACTGACCGTGATCAACGGACTGTTCAACAAGGGCGTGGACAACGTCGCGCATGTTGCCGGCTTCATGGCTGGTTTCGCCTTCGGGGTCGCGATTGCCGTGACGACGGTTTCCGGGCGGAAATGGTCAGGAAGTCTGGCCGCCGCCACGGTTTTGCTGATCGGCGGTTTCATGGCCTGGCTGGGGCATGTCAACGTGACCTCCCACCCCGATGCCTCGGCCATCCATCGGGAATTCGTGCGTGAGCAGGACCAACGGCGCGCCGAGCAAGCGCATGAGACCTTGCTGACCACCGAGAGCACGCAATGGCCGGCCCCGGTCCTTCCGGAGCAGGCACGAGGCGTGATCATTTCCGAACGCTTCGTCACCCGCATCGTGCCCACTGGTGACGATCACCGTGTCCATCTGCTGCACAACTACGACGAGGCCAGGCTGATCGAATACGACCTGGACCGGCACGAAGCCGTGCGTACCTGGCTGGTCCAGCCCTACGCGCCCGGTGATGTCTGGGGATGTCCGAGCGGTCACGACCAGTGCGCCGGGGTCGGGCTAACCGATCTGGCGTTGGATGAACCGGCCGGCGTCGCCTTTGCCAGCAGTCTGGTCAAGGGCGAGGTGACCCGGCTGGATCTGGACAGCGGGGCGCAGCGCTGGAGTGTGGCGACCGGTGCCTTCCCCAGCCGATTGCTGCTGTCCGACGATGGTCGCGTGGTCGTGGTATTCGACCAGGCCGAAAGCGCGGTCACCGTGCTCGATGCGGACACCGGCGAGGTGCGGGCAGTCCACCTCATTCCCACCGAACATCCCGATCAATCCACCCGCAGCCGCATGCGCTGGCCGTGGGCGGAAACGATGGTGCAGGAGGGCGATGGGAGGCTGTATCTGCGCGTGGCCGGCAATGCCGTGTTCGCGCTGGATCTGCGCGAGGGCGTGTCGGAACAGGTTGCCGGCGCCCGCCACTGCCAAGATCACGCCGATCCGTTGCCGGGGCGGTCGCGATCAGAGCTGTGTGCGCCGCTGTCGATGCAGATCGGACGCGATGCCACGAACCGTGTCTGGCTGCTGCACGGCGACGGCGTGACCTTGCCGGGCACCGGTCAGCCGCGGCAGCAGATCCGCTATGAGGTGGAGCGGTTCAACCAAGGGCTTCAGCCGCCTGCGCCCACCTACATGCGTTTGCCGGATACCGGCGGGCTGATCCTGCACATCGTTCAGGGATATGTGTTCGGCAGCTCGGCGCAGACCGGCCAGGTCCTGCGGGTCTGGCCGTTGGCGCATGCGCCGGATACCTTGCTTACCTTGTCGGTGCTCGATGACCGGCGCTTCTACGTCAGCGGTCGTGAGGGAGCGCAGGTTTTCCGCATTGACCAGGGCGTGGCGGCTGATCCGGTGGCGATCGAGTATCAGCGCATCCTGGACGGCGGACGCTGGCAGTAGTCGCGGTGCTGGACCGCGCCTGCGCGCGCAGGTGCGCGCGCCATTGATTGCGCCTTCAGGCGGCTACCGATTCGCTGGTCAGCACACGCCCACGCAGCGAATGGCTCATGGCCTGCGTGATGTGCACGTCAACGAACTGACCGACCAGTCGCGCCGGGCCGACAAAGTTGACGAAGCGCATGTTCTCGGTGCGCCCGGTCAGCTCGTTGGGATTCTTCTTGCTCGGGCCTTCCACCAGCACGGTCTGCACGGTGTCGACCATGCCGGCGTTGATCGCCTGGGCATTGGCCTCGATCGCCGCCTGCAGCCGCGCCAGCCGCGCCTTCTTGGTTTCGGCATCGACATCGTCGGGCAGGTTGGCGGCCGGCGTGCCGGGACGGCGGGAGTAGATGAAGGAGTAGCTGTGGTCGAAGCCGATGTCCGTGATGAGTTTCATGGTGGCTTCGAAGTCGCGATCAGTCTCACCGGGGAAGCCGACGATGAAATCCGAGCTGATCGAGATGTCGGGTCGAACCTCGCGCAGCTTGCGGATCTTCTGCTTGTACTCGATGGCGGTGTGGCCGCGCTTCATCGCCGCGAGAATGCGGTCGGAGCCGGCCTGCACCGGCAGATGCAGGAAGTTGGCCAGTTGCGGCACTTCGGCATAGGCCTGGACCAGCCGGTCGGTGAACTCGACCGGGTGGGATGTCGTGAAGCGGATCCGGCCGATGCCGGGAATCTGTGCCACGTAACGGATCAGCAGCGCCAGGTCGGCCGGTTCCTCGTCGCCCATCGGGCCGGCGTAGGAGTTGACGTTCTGGCCGAGCAGGTTGACCTCGCGCACGCCCTGTGCGGCGAGCAGCGCCACTTCGGTGAGCACGTCCTCGACCGGGCGGCTGACCTCGGTGCCGCGGGTGTAGGGCACCACGCAGAAGGTGCAGTAGCGCGAACAGCCTTCCATGATCGAGACAAAGGCGGTCGGGCCTTCGGCGCGTGGCTCCGGCAGCTTGTCGAACTTCTCGACCTCCGGGAAGGAGATGTCCACCTGGGCCTGGCCACTGCCGCGTTTGGCCTCGATCATCTCCGGCAGCCGATGCAGGGTCTGCGGGCCGAACACCACGTCCACGAACGGCGCGCGCTTGAGGATGGCTTCGCCTTCCTGGCTGGCCACGCAGCCGCCGACACCGATGATCAGGTTCGGGTTCTTCTGCTTCAGCGCCTTCCAGCGGCCGAGCTGGGAGAACACCTTTTCCTGCGCCTTCTCGCGGATGGAGCAGGTGTTGATCAGGATCACGTCGGCCTCGGACTCGTCCGCGGTAGGCTCCAGGCCATGCGAGGCGCCCAGCACGTCGGCCATCTTGGCCGAGTCGTACTCGTTCATCTGGCAACCGTGGGTCTTGATGAGAAGCTTGGCCATGGAAATCTCTGATCGACTGCTGTACGTGTGTCTGACGGCGTCCGGCAGGGCCGGGAATGGGCATGATATAGCTCAGCAACCTGCCTCCAGCGCGCCGGCGGCGGTCGCCAGCCACCCGCGCGACCCGTTCCCAGGGTGGTTTCCCGGCAGGGAGCTTCGGAAAAACGTGAACAGGTTCGCCAGTTTACGCGCACCGGCATTTGTCGGAAACTAACCGTCCATCGAGGTATCCAAGCCTGCCATGAGCCCGAACCGTCGATTCCTGCCCCGGACGCTGCCAATGCTGGCCGCGCTGTTCGGGTATGCGGGGGCGACGTTCGCTGGCGATGCGGTGCTCTATCGCTGCACCGATGGCAATGGTGTCACCGCATTCACCAATACACGCGAGGGTTTCAGCAACTGCCGCGAGGCAGCGCGCTACCCGCGTCCGCAGACCTCGCCGGTCCGTGCATCCGTCTCGACCAGTCCGGCGCCAGCGCGAACTGCCGGACCCGCCGCTGGCGCACCGGCCGCGGCTGCCGGCGCTGCCGCAGCCGGCAACCGCAGTTCCGGCCAGCGCGTGGTTCGCACCGGCAAGGTCTACCGCTTCGGCAACAACGACGGCGTGATGCACTACACCAACGTGCAACCGGGCCGGAGCGCAGCAGCCGAAGTGTTGTTCACCTACACGATTGAAACCTGTGTCGCCTGCCAGGTCCGTTCGACACTGGACTTCAACACCGTCGCCTTGCGCATGGACGAATACCGCGACGAAGTCGCCGCCGCCGCGCTGGCACACGGTGTCGACGAAGCACTGGTCCGCGCGGTGATCCATGCTGAATCCGCGTTCCGCGCCAACGCACGCTCGCACAAGAACGCGCAAGGCCTGATGCAGCTGATTCCCGCCACCGCCGAGCGCTTCGGTGTCAGCGATGCCTACGATCCGGTGCAGAACATCGGCGGCGGTGTGCAATACCTGGCCTGGCTGCTCAGGCGCTTCAACAACGATGTGCGTCTGGCGACTGCCGGCTACAACGCCGGAGAGGGCGCCGTCGATCGGCACGGCGGCGTGCCGCCCTACGCCGAAACCCAGGTCTACGTGGAACGCGTGGCCATCCTGCACGCCCGCTATCGTGCCGCGCTCGACGCGGCCAGTGGCCTGCGCGGCATCCAGGCCGCGCCCGCTGCCGCGGTCGGTGTCGCCACCAGCGCCAGCCCCTGATACGCCTGCAGGTGTTTGCCGAATGCGCCATCGAAAACGGTGGTGCGCCGCTGACGGGACATGACTGTTTTCATGGATCGAAATCGCTGGCGAACAGGATGTCGGCTGTCAGCTGGATCCGGTCGAATTTGGCGATCGATGGATAGCCCATGCCATCATCGGCGTGGATACCGAGATTGATCGAAAAAGATCCTGTACCCGGGTCGGCGGGTATTTTGACCTGTAGTCTCTTCCAGATCGTTTCCGATACGCCATTGCTGGTGTAGTGCGCGGAGTAGGCGCCACTGCAATTGGTGCTGGCGTAGGCCAGCAACACGATACGGGCCGACGAGCGCGACAGTGGGTCGTCGACCATCCTCGCCAGCGCCTGGACCCGATGTGCCTGGCCCCGAGGGTTTACCGGCACGCATTGTTGAAGTACGCGGTACGGATTGACCGGATCGACATCAGCAATGGCCACCTGCGCCGATCCCGACAACGGGTCGCCGAATGCGTCTTCAACTGACCAGATTGCGATTTCGCCGGACGCGACCTGCCAAAGCGCGATCCCGGTGTCGAAATAACCGTTGCGGACTTGCACAGGCGGTTGCGCCGCCAGTGATCCGATCCCGCACACAAGCAGCGTGGTGAGCGCTAATGATCGGGTGCCGGTGGCGAAAATCGACAGCATTGTGCTTGTCCGTTACTGTGGGATCGGACATCGATACGGCAATCCCGGTCACGGATTACCAAACGTCGCTGGGTCGAAGAACTATTGTCGGGAGCGGTGATTCGATTCGGAATTTCACTTTCCATAATGGGAATGGTCTGTACAATTTGAAATCTCATCTGCGTCGGAGTAGGTCATGACTCGAATTGTCTGGATCCTGTGCTTGAGCCTCGTCGTAGGAGTTGCGCTTGCTGAGCCCAAGGGCGACGATGCCGAGATCCTGTTGTCCGTTACCGGAAAAATCCATATCGATCCTGATGGCTCGGTGGTCGACCACGGGCTCGATACCGACGTTTCCACCGAGTTGCGCAAGATGATTGATTCACGCGTACGCGGCTGGCGCTTCGAGCCCATCATCGTTGACGGCGTCGCTGTGCCGGCAACCACCAGCATGAGTTTCACCATTCGCGCCGATCCGATTGCCGACAACCGCTTTGAACTGCATTTCGGCAAGGCGAGCTTCGGTTCGCCGGAGCAGATCGCTTCCAGCCAACGAGGCAAGGGTGCCATCCAGTATCCGCGAGCGTTGCTCGGGGTCAGGGCTGGTGGCAGGGTGTTGCTGGCGGTGCGCATCGACAACGATGGCAACGTCATCGAAGCCCATCCTTATCAGACGAGTCTGGATGTGAAGCCCGGCGAAAGACAGTCGCAGAAGCTGCGCGAAGCACTGGAGCGGGCGGCTCTGAAGGCCGTTGTCCACTGGCGCTATAGGATGGCCGAATCAGTGGATGGCGAGTCGGTGGCGATGAGCGCAATCATCCCCATCGACTTCGCCATCACCACACCGGCCGCGTCGCGACCAAAACAGATCGGCTGGCGCGCGCTGGTGCCAGGCCCGGTCAATCGCGCACCCTGGCAGCCGCCGCTTCCGGATGATCTTGATCTGGCCTCGCTCGCGGACGGCTCGGCGGCGTCGCTGGATTCGCGCTTCCGCCTGCGCGTGGGCGGCGAAGGCAGCTGACTCGTTTGGTCGCCAATAACCCCGAGGCATGCACGCCACCGGGGGCGTACCCGGCATGCCGGGTCAAGGTCAGAAGCGCTCAGGCTCGCAGGTCAGATGAACCACCTGCGGGCTAACCCGGCAGGTCCAGGATCATGCTGGCGATGCCGAAGTAGATGACGATGCCGCTGATGTCGGCGATGCAGGTGATCAGCGGTGTGCTGGCTGTGGCGGGATCCAGTTTCAGCTTCGAGAAGGCGAACGGCAGGCTCATGCCGATCAGGCTGCCGGCCATCACCGCGATCACCATGGTCAGTGCGACGGTGATGCCTATTTCCACGCCGCCGCGCCAGATCCCCAGGCCGGCGACCGCCAGTGCCAACGCCAGTCCAAGCGCGAGGGCTACGCCGAATTCCTTCAACAGCAGGCTGAACCAGTCGCGCATGGACACGTCGCCGGTAGCCAATGCGCGCACCATCAGCGTCGAGGATTGCGAGCCGGCGTTGCCGGCCGAGCCGATCAGCAGCGGCAGGAAGAACAGCAGCACGATCGCCGCGGAGATGGTCTGCTCATAGTGGGCGAGCACGGCGCCGGAGAAGATGTTGGCGAACACCAGCAGCACCAGCCACGGCGCACGGCGACGGAACAGATACCAGATGCTGGCGTCGCGGATGCTGACGTCGACCGAGCCGACCGAGGCCAGCTTGTGGAAGTCCTCGGTGGTTTCCTCTTCGGCCACGTCCATCACGTCGTCGACGGTGACCGTTCCCAGCAATACGTTGTCCTCGTCCACGACTGGCAGTGCTTCAAGGTCGTAGCGCTGGATCAGGCGAACCGCTTCCTCGCGATCGGCTTCGGGGCTGACCGTGATCGGCTCGCGTTGCTGGCCCAGTGTGCGCACCGGCTGGTCGAGCCGGCCGAGGATGAAGTCGCGCAAGGGCAGGGCGTCGAGTAGCTTGCCCTCCAGCTGGGTGACGTAGATGCGGTTGACCGATTCGCCGTTCTCATTGGCCGAGCGGATGTGGTCGAGTGCCTCGGCGATGGTCCAGTAGGGGCGCACGGCGACGAAGTCGGTGTTCATCAGGCGGCCGACGCTGTCCTCGTCGTAGGCCAGCATTTCGCGGGTGTCTTCGCGCTCCTCATGCGGCAGGTCGGCGATCAGCTGTTCGGCCTGCGGCTCCTCCAGCTCGTCGATCAGTGCGGCGCGGTCGTCGGAGTCCAGTTCGCCAACGATGGCCTTGCGTCGATGCGGCGACAGCGCCTCCAGGATCGCCGGCTGCAGCGAGAGGTCCAGATAGGCGAAAGTGCGCACCTGCCGTTCGGGTTCGAGCAGGCCGAACAGGGTGTCGAACGGGGCGTCGTCGTCCAGTTCGCTGAACAGGTCGGCGATGTCCTGCACGCGCAGTTCCTCGAACCAGGCGCGCAGCTGGTCGAGGTCATCGGCCTCGATCAGTTCCTGGAGGTGCTCGACCTTGTCGCGGATTTCTTCCATGGCCTGTTCCTGACGACGTGCTCACCGGAAACCGGTTCCGATGGCGTCGACCCGTTCCGGAAACGAGCGAGCCCCAACCAGCGACGCAGCCGCCGCGGTCTGGGGTCGTGATCGAAGGAGAAAGCCCGGAGGGCGTCAGGACGATGCGATCAGCACATCGACCCGTCGACGGACCGGGCGCTCGTTCGGCACGAATCGCTGTCCAAAGCGGGTCTCCGCAGCTGAGAGGGGCGCAATCATAAGGAGCCGGGCGTGGCAGCGGCAAGCCCGACAACGGCGGCCTGTTGCCGTTGCTGCCAAATTGCGTGTCGCGTCGCGGCTGTTCAGTCGCTGCGCTGAGGCCGTTGGATGATCGTGGCGGTGATGTCCAGCGGGACCCCGGCGCGATGGCCGGTCAAGCGCGTGCTGTCGCCGGGGCGCAACGCTGCTTCGCCTTGCCGGAAGGCGGCCTGGCTGGCGATGGTCTGGCCGTCCAGTTGCTGGATCACGTCACCCGGCCGCAGACCGGCGCGGTCGGCAGGTCCGTTGCGGTAGATCTGGGTGATCTGCACGCCGGCCGGCATCTCGCTTTGCGCACCGGCGGCGCCAGTCTGGCGCTCGGCCGGCAGGTCGCGATAGTCCATGCCCAGCCAGCCGCGGGTGACATAGCCCTGGGCCAGGATCTGTTCCAGCACCCGCCGCGCGGCCAGCGCCGGTACGGCAAATCCGATGCCCTCACCGAAACGGAACACGGCGGTGTTGATGCCGACCAGGTCGCCCTGGGCGTTGACCAGGGCGCCACCGGAGTTGCCGTCGTTGATGGCGGCATCGGTCTGGATGAAGTCGTCGTAGGTCAGCAGGTCCAGGCGGTCGTTGCCGGTGGCGCTGACGATACCCATGGTCACGCGCTGCCCGATGCCGAAGGGGTTGCCGATCGCCAGCACCACATCGCCGACCTGCAATTCACCGGCGGGCGCGAAGCGGGCAGCCGGCAACTGGCTGCCCTCGACCTTGAGCACGGCCAGGTCGGTGTCGCGGTCCTTGCCGACCAGGGTCGCTCGGGTTACCCGGCCATCGGAAAGAGCCACCTGGATGTCGCTGGCGTTGGCGACCACGTGGTAGGTGGTCAGGACATGGCCATCGGGGCTGATGATGACCCCGGAACCCAGGCTCTGGTTCAGGCGCTGTCTCGGCGGTCCCAGGCCGAAGGCGCCGGGAAACAGGTGCTGCATGTTCTCCGGCACCACCAGCGGGCGCTCGGTGACGATGCTGTTGGCATAGATATTGACCACCGCCGGAGCCGCCGCCCGGACCGCCGCGGCGTAGGACGAGGGGCCCGAGCCATTGCCACCGCTGTCGACACCCGCCGGGCCACCATTGCCGGCCGTGGTGCCGTTGTCGGCCTTGCCCGAGCCCAGCCATTGCGTCATAACGAACGCCACGGCCAGCCCGAGGACGGCGAACTGGAGCAGGAAAAGGGCCAGGCGCAGGGCAGGCTTCACGGCGCTAATGGTTCGAGAATCAGACGGTTGGAAGGCGCCGTGAGCTCGAATTGCTGCCGGTGGCTAGTCGTCGAGCAACCGACTTCGTTACACTAACACGATTTTGGGGGAACCCCATTTTCTGCCCTTTTGGGCAACAAACCGACGGAGTAGCAATGACGGAGCAAAACGTCAATCAGGGCCGGCGACGGTTCCTGACGGCGACCACCGCAGTGGTCGGGGGAGTGGGGGCGGCTTTCGCGGCCGTGCCCTTCATCAAGTCGTGGCAGCCCAGTGCCCGTGCCCAGGCGGCCGGTGCACCGATCCGCATCGACATTTCGCGGCTGGAAGACGGTCAGTTGATCATCGAGCCCTGGCGCGGCATGCCGGTCTGGGTGTTCCGGCGCACGCCGCAGATGATCCAGGCGCTGCCGGGTCTGGACGACCAGTTGCGTGATCCGGAGTCCACCAACACGGAGCAGCAGCCCCCGTACGCGGTCAACGAGTACCGTGCGCAGCGGCCAGAGATCGCCGTCTATGTCGGCATCTGCACCCATCTGGGCTGTTCGCCGAAGTTCGTGCCGGAGCTGACGCCGCAGCCATTCGACACGGCCTGGAAGGGCGGTTTCTTCTGCCCATGCCACAAGTCCAAGTTCGATCTGGCCGGCCGCGTCTACAGCGGTGTGCCGGCGCCGACGAACCTGGTGGTGCCGCCGCACCGGTTCCTGTCCGACACCCTCATCGAGATCGGCCTCGACCCTGAAGGAGCCGCGTGATGGCCGGACAATTGCCCAACAATGGCGCTCCCCAGAAGGGTCTGGTCGGCTGGATCGAGGAACGCCTGCCGATCTTCAGCTTCACCAAGGCGCATACCAGCGAGTACTACGCGCCGAAGAACTTCAACTTCTGGTACTACTTCGGCTCGCTCGCCCTGCTGGTACTGGTCAACCAGATCATCACCGGCATCTGGCTGACGATGAACTACAAGCCCAGCGCGGCCGAGGCCTTCAACAGCGTCGAGTACATGATGCGCGACGTCGACTGGGGCTGGCTGATCCGCTACATGCACTCGACCGGCGCTTCGCTGTTCTTCGTGGTCGTCTACCTGCACATGTTCCGAGGCCTGATGTACGGCTCGTACAAGAAGCCACGCGAACTGCTGTGGGTGATCGGCATGTTCATCTATCTGGTGCTGATGGCCGAAGCCTTCATGGGCTATGTATTGCCCTGGGGGCAGATGTCCGGTTGGGGTGCGCAGGTGATCATCTCGCTGTTCGGGGCCATTCCCTGGATCGGCGATGCGCTGGTGGAGTTCATCCGCGGCGACTACCTGATCTCCGACGCCACCCTGAACCGATTCTTCGCCTTGCACGTGATTGCGTTGCCACTGGTGCTGCTCCTACTGGTGGTGCTGCATCTGGGTGCACTGCACACCGTGGGCTCGAACAATCCGGACGGCGTCGAGATCAAGAAGGGTCCGAAGGGCAACCGCTGGTCGGCCGATGCGCCGACTGACAGCATTCCGTTCCATCCTTACTACACGCTCAAGGATCTGGTCGGCGTCGGTTTCTTCCTGATGATTGCCGCCTTCATCATCTTCTTCGAGCCGACCTTCGGCGGCCTGTTCCTGGAGAAGGACAACTTCGTTCCCTACGATCCGCTGGTCACCCCCGAACACATCGTGCCGGTGTGGTACTTCACGCCGTACTACGCGATGTTGCGGGTGGTGCCGGACAAGCTGCTGGGCGTGATCGTGATGTTCGCGGCGATCGCCGTGCTGTTCCTGCTGCCGTGGCTGGACCGCAGTCCGGTCAAGTCGTGGCGTTACCGCGGTACCGCGTTCAAGGTCGCACTGGGCCTGTTCGCGCTCAGCTTCGTCTGGCTGGGCAAGATCGGCGGTGGTCCGGGCACCGACCCGGTGGAAACCCAGATCGGCCGCCTGCTGACGGTGGTCTATTTCGCCTACTTCTTGTTCCTGTTCCTCTACACGCATCTTGGCTGGGAGAAGACCAAGCCGGTTCCTGAGCGGGTGACCACGCATGACTGACAGGAGAGTCCCGATGAGTCGTCTGTTGACCTTCCTGGCCGGTCTGCTGGTGTCGGTGTCCGCCTTCGCCGCCGGTGGTGGCGACTACGAGCCGGCCAACACCCAGCCGGGCAACAAGGCCATGCTGCAGCGTGGCGCCGCGACCTACATGAGCTACTGCGCCGGCTGCCATTCCGCGAAGTACGTGCGCTATTCCCGGCTGGCTGCCGATCTGGGTCTGACCGAAGAGCAGGTGATGGACAACCTGGTGTTCACCGACGCCAAGTTCCACGACACCATCCAGGCCACGATGAAGCCGGCCGATGGCACCGAGTTCTTCGGCAAGGCACCGCCGGACCTGTCGCTGATCGCCCGTTCACGCGGGGTGGACTGGTTGTACACCTACCTGAAGTCGTTCTATCAGGATCCGACCGCCGCGGTTGGCTGGAACAACTCGGTGTTTCCCAACGCCAGCATGCCGCACGTGCTGTGGGAGCTCCAGGGCACCCAGGTGGCGCATCACAGCGAGCCGACCGAAACCGGTGAGACCCATGTCGAGCGTCTGGAACTGGTCCAGGCCGGCCTGATGACGCCAGCGCAGTACGAGTCCATGTTGCGCGACCTGGTCTCTTTCCTCGAGTACGTGGGTGAGCCCGTGGTGGCCAAGCGCAAGGCCCTGGGCATCTGGGTGTTGCTGTTCCTGGCGCTGTTCACGCTGATCGCGTGGCTGCTCAAGCAGGAATACTGGAAGGACGTTCACTGAACGACCGACGGATCGGACCGGCGCCGCCTGCGACCGGTCCCGTCCGCAGGGCAGGTGACAGGTGGCAAGGGCAAGCTTCCGCCAGCCCGGTAGATAAAAAAAGAAGGTCTATGGAGGCCAGTTGATGAGCAGCGCTCGTTCGCGAAACATGCTGACACTTTATTCGGGAAAGCTCGACCTGCATTCGCACCAGGTGCGCCTGGTGCTGGCGGCGAAAGGCGTTACCTATGATCTGATCCTGGTTGATCCGGCCCGCCCTCCGGAAGACCTGATCGACCTCAATCCCTACCAGTCGGTGCCGACGCTGGTCGACCGTGATCTGGTGCTGCACGACGTCGACATCATCTGCGACTACATCGACGAGCGTTATCCGCATCCGCCGTTGATGCCGGTCGATCCCATCTCGCGCGCGCGCCTGCGCATGGCTGAGCGTCGTGCCGAGTGGGAATGGTTGCCGCTGGTCGAGGAGATCCAGTCCGGCAACAAGGCTGTGGCCGACAAGGCGCGCAAGCACCTGCGTGACGCGCTGATCACCAGTGCGCCGGTGTTCAAGGCGGCCAAGTTCTTCCTCAATCCGGAAATGAGCATCGCCGATTGTCTGCTGGCGCCGCTGGTCTGGCGTCTGCCCTGGCTGGGCATTTCGCTGCCGCGCGAAGCGCAGGCGATCTACGACTATGGCGAGCGCATCTTCCGCAACCCCGGTTTCGCACGCAGTCTCTCGGTCGACGAGCGGCAGTTGCGGGATCTGCCGACGGGTTGATCCGGGTGCCGATGTGGCGGAGATGACCTCCAGCCGACCGTACCTGATCCGCGCGCTGTACCAGTGGATCGAGGACAACGGACAGACCGCCTACATCCTGGTCGACAGCGGGGTACCCGGTGTCCGGGTTCCGCCGCAGGCGGTCAAGGACGGCAAGGTCGTGCTCAACATCGCCGCGCGCGCGGTCCACAACCTGGACTTGGCCGACGATGTGATCAGCTTCCAGGCCCGGTTCAACGGTGTGTCCACGCTGGTGCTGGTGCCGGTATCGGCGGTCAATGCCGTCTATGCCATGGAGAACGGCCAGGGCATGGTGCTGCCGCCGGAAGCGGTCCCATCGGCCGAGTCGACGCCGACACCGTCCGGCATGGGCGACGACCCGGTCGAACTTCCGCCGGAAGTCGATGTCGGAGACGACGATGACGATGGCCCCGGCGGAGCGGCGCGCCGCAATCGCGGCAGCCACCTGCGGGTGATCAAGTAGCAGGTCGACGCGGCGCCTGACCGTGTCTGATGGCGACATCGCCGTGTAGACTTTGCACAAGCCACAGTTTCCCCGTCGCAGCCTGTCATGCGGCATCCGCTGGGCTGTCCATGCCAGTGGCCATTCATTCCGATATCCGCCGGGCACTCCGGTTCAATCCCGCGCAGCCGCGCCCGAATGCGATTCCTGATCCATGACCGTCCGTACCCGCTTCGCTCCCAGCCCGACCGGCTACCTGCACATCGGCGGCGCTCGCACCGCGCTTTATTGCTGGCTGGAAGCACGCCATCGCGGTGGCGAGTTCATCCTGCGTGTCGAGGACACCGATCGCGAACGCTCCACGCCCGAAGCCGTGCAGGCGATTCTCGACGGCATGGCCTGGCTGGGGCTGGAATACGAGGAAGGCCCGTACTACCAGACCCGGCGCTTCGATCGCTACCGGGAGGTCGTCGATCAGCTGCTGGCCGCGGGCAAGGCGTACTACGCCTACGAAACGCGCGAAGAACTCGATGCCATGCGAGCCGAGCAGATGGCACAGGGCCTGAAGCCGCGCTACAACGGCTACTACCGGGATCGCGACGAACCGGTGCGCGATGATCCCAATCGGGTGATCCGGTTCAAGAATCCGAAGTCGGGTCCGGTGGTCTTTGATGATCGGGTAAAGGGCCGGATCGAATGGCGCAACGAGGAACTGGACGACCTGATCCTGTGGCGTTCGGATGGTCATCCCACCTACAACTTCGCGGTGGTGGTCGACGACATCGACATGCGCATCACCGATGTCATCCGTGGCGACGACCACGTCAACAACACCCCGCGCCAGATCAACCTCTACGAGGCGCTGGGCGCGCGGGTGCCGCAGTTCGCGCACCTGCCGATGATTTTGGGTCCGGACGGGCAGAAGCTGTCCAAGCGCCATGGCGCGGTCAGCGTGTTGGTCTATCAGGATGAGGGCTTCCTGCCCGACGCCTTGCTCAATTATCTGGTGCGGCTGGGCTGGTCGCACGGTGACCAGGAGATTTTCTCGCGTGCGCAGATGATCGATGCGTTCTCGGTCGATGACGTCAATGTCGCCGCCGCGCGCTTCGATCTGGACAAGCTGCGTTGGCTCAACCAGCAGTACATGATCGCTGCCGAACCCGGCACGCTGGCACCGCTGCTGGCCGATCACCTGCGCCGGATCGGCCTGAATCCCGCCGATGGGCCGGCGCCGGAAGAGGTGGTCGTGGCCATGCGCGAGCGCGCCCAGACCCTGGTCGAGATGGCCGAGAAATCCCGGCACTGGTACGGCCCCCTGGCCGGCTATGACGAAGCCTCTCAGCGCAAGCACCTGACCGAAGCAGCGAGAGAGCCTCTGGCACTCGTGCGCGACAAGCTGGCCCAGGTGTCCGCCTGGGACGTGGCGACGGTGAATCAGGTGCTGAGCGACTCGGCGCAGGACCTGTCGATCGGCATGGGCAAGATCGCGCAACCGCTGCGCGTGGCCATCACCGGATCGGCGGCATCGCCATCGATTGATGTCACGGTCTATCTGGCTGGCAGGCAACGCGCGCTCGAGCGCATCGACGCCGCACTGGAACGCCTGGGCTAAGATCGATGGCGACAATGATGGCCGCCACCGCCAGTTCCGGAACGCTGAGCCAGGTCGAGCAGGCCTGCGCCCGTCGTGGCGTGCGACTGACGCCGTTGCGGCGTCGGGTCATGGAGTTGTTGATCGAGCAGGCGCGCCCGGTCAAGGCCTACGAGCTGCTCGACCTGATCCGTGGCGAACGCGACGGCGCGGCACCACCCACCGTCTACCGGGCACTGGATTTCCTGCTCGAGCAGGGATTCGTGCACAAGCTGGAGTCGATCAATGCCTTCATCGGCTGCGATCATGTCCACGCCGACCAGGACGACGAGCGACCGCATCAGCCGCCGTTCCTGATCTGCGATCGCTGCGCGACCACGGTTGAACTGGCCGATGCTTCGGTCACGGACGCCCTGCTGCGCGCCGCCCGCCGGCTCGGTTTCACGCCACAGGCCCAGACACTGGAAATCCACGGTCTATGCGCCCGTTGCAGCAAGCTGTGAGCGCGCGGTGGCGGTTCTGGCTGCTTGCTGCGGCCTTGTCCTGCGTGTCGACGGCGCAGGCTGACGAGGCCCCGCCGGAGGCTACAGACAAGCAACCGGCTCCGGTGACGGCCACGGCCGACCGGCGCGATCGTTCCGACGGCACCGGCGAGGAATCGCCACGTGAAGGCATCTCGCCGCTGGGCTTCGAGCTGCCGCCGATGCTGGAGGAGCTGATCGACCGGATGGGCGACGAGCTGCGCAACGGCGCCGACGCTGCCGAAAGCGCTGCCGCCGCCGAGTCGTCGACCGCGCAGCGTACCGAGAGGGCGACGGCGCGTCCCACCACCGCCGAGGCTGCCACACCGGCTCCGGAAGGCGACCCGGAAACAGCGGACCAGACACCAATCGATCCGGAACCGGACGTCCGCGGTGCCGATGCGCTGGCGTCTGAAAACGGTGCTGAAGACGACGCGGCAACGAACGAGGAAGCCAGCGATTCCGATGCGGCGCTGGTCGACGCGCAGGCGGTCGACACGGTCGAAGCAGACGACAGCGACGAAGCAACCGCATCGACCGCGGATCATGCCGGCACGACGCAGGGCGCAACCGGCACCAATGCCGACAACCAGGTCGAAGCCATCGTCGACTCCGAGCCTGGCCCTATACCGGGTGGGCCGGATGATCCCAAGCTGTGGGGACCGCCGCCGCCCGATCCTGCCGCGAACGAATTCGGCGCCGTGCCGATTTCGCTGCTCGGCAGCGAGATCAAGCCCGGCAACCGCGAGCGCCTGCACTGGACCACGGGACAGTCGTTCTCGGGCAGCGTCATGGAAACGCCCGTGGTCGTCGTGCATGGCCAGCGGCGCGGGCCGCGTCTGTGCCTGACCGGTGGCGTGCATGGCGACGAACTCAACGGCATCGAAGTGGTTCGTCGCCTGGCCTACCGGGTTGAACCGCAGGCGCTGGCCGGCACCGTGATCGCCGTGCCGATCGTGAACCTGCTCGGCTTCTCGCGCGGCTCGCGCTACCTGCCCGATCGCCGCGACCTCAATCGTTTCTTCCCCGGCAGCCTGCATGGCAGTTCGGCTTCCCGGATCGCCAACAGTTTCTTCGAGTCGATCATCATTCACTGCGATGCCCTGGTCGATGTGCACACCGGCTCGCTGGATCGAGCCAACCTGCCGCAGGTCCGCGGTGATCTCACCAACCCGGCGGTGCTGGAGTTCACTCGCGGCTTCGGGGCAACAGCGGTTCTGCACTCGCCGGGAAGCATGGGGATGTTGCGTCACGCGGCCAGTGTGCGCGGCATTCCCTCGGTCACTTTCGAGATCGGCGCTCCGCTGCGCCTGCAGCCGGAAGAGATCGAGCACGGCGTCCAGGCGATCGAAACGCTGCTCAACAAGATGGGCATGATCGAACAGCGTCGGCGCTGGCGCGAGCCGCAGGCCGTGTTCTACGAATCGCGCTGGGTCCGCGTCGACCACGGCGGCATGCTGTTTTCCGATGTCGCACTGGGTGACCGCGTGCAGCGCGGTCAGCGTCTGGGTCGGGTCATCGATCCGGTCAGCAATCGCGCAGCCGACGTGGTGTCGAACGACGCCGGCCGGATCATCGGCATGGCCCTGAACCAGCTGGTGCTGCCCGGTTTCGCGGCCTACAACCTGGGCATCGCTGCCAGCGAGGAACAGGTGGTCACGGAGGCCGCCCTCGATGCGGCGCCGGACGATGAGCGCTTCCTGGAGAACGATCAGCTGGACGAAGACCAGCGTCTGCTGGAGGACGGCGATCGGGTTCCGGACGAGTCCATGGAGAACGCGCGTCGGCGCGAAGGCGACGGCGGCCGCCACTGACCGGCGAGACTTTTCGACACCAGACGGACCATCTTTTGCGATTCATTCCGCACTAGTTTGCATATTGCAATCACGGTTTTGTCGACCATCGCTCAAATGTCGACAGATTCGTTGATATGCCTCAAGAATGACGTTACCGTTCCTTCACTAACGTGAATCCTGCCGAGGCGATTGATCATGGCTGTTCGCAGCGAGAACCGGGGCCTGGTGTTGTTGGTGGAAGACAATCGCGGCATCGCCGAAATGGTTGGCGAGTTTCTGGAGCGACGCGGCTATGGCCTGGATTTCGCGGCCGACGGTCTCACCGGCTTGCGCCTGGCGATGGACAACAGCTACGACGTGATCGTGCTCGACGTGATGCTGCCCGGCGTCGATGGTCTGGAGGTCTGTCGCCGGCTGCGCACCGATGCCAAGAAGTCGACGCCGGTGCTGATGCTCACCGCGCGTGACAGTCTGGACGACAAGGTCAATGGCCTGGATACCGGCGCCGACGACTACCTGATCAAACCTTTCGCCATCGAGGAACTGGAAGCACGGCTGCGTGCGCTGATCCGGCGCGAGCGTCGCCAGGTCAGCGCCGAGACACTTACCGTCGGCGACCTGATGCTCGACACCGCCACCTTGCGCCTGACCCGGGGCGGCGTGGAACTTCAGGTGTCGCCGATCGGGCTGAAGCTGCTCGGCATCCTGATGCGGGAATCGCCGCGCGTGGTCAGTCGCGCGGACATCGAACGGGAAATCTGGGGCGACACCTTGCCGGATTCGGATACCTTGCGCTCGCACCTGTACAACCTGCGCAAGATCATCGACAAGCCGTTCCAGACCTCGCTGCTGCACACCATCCACAGCGCCGGTTACCGCATGGCCGACCTGGGCGCGGAAGTCAGGACCAATACCGCCTGAGCCGCGCGCCCGGTTGCGTGCGGTGGGCGCCACCGGATCTTTGCCCGATGTGGTCGCGCGGAGTGGTGATCGCGCCTGCGCCTATACTGCGCGCTGATGATCGGGCGAGGTGGGCAATGAGCAGACGGATCGGTTCCGTGCTGGTGCTGGCGATGCTGGCGGTCGGAGCGGTTGCGGCGGAATCGCCGGTGGCCATCGCCATCCACGGCGGCGCCGGTGGTGTCGCGCCGGGCAGCATTCCCGACGAGCGCCGGGCGGCGATCAATGAAGCCATGCGGCAGGCCTTGCAGGCCGGTCACGCGATTCTGGCCGACGGCGGCAGCAGCCTCGATGCGGTCACGGCGGCTGTGGTTGCGCTGGAAGAAGCGCCGTACTTCAACGCCGGCAAGGGGGCTGTCTTCAATGCCGATGGTCGCAACGAACTGGATGCGGCGATCATGGACGGCGCCACACAGAATGCCGGTGCTGTCGCTGCACTCACCCGTGTCCGCAATCCGGTACGCCTGGCACGGGCGGTGATGGAGCAGTCGCCGCATGTATTCATGATCGGTGCCGGCGCCGAGCGGTTCGCGCGCGAACAGGGCCTGGAAATGGTCAGTCCGCGCTGGTTCCGGACCGATCACGCCTGGCGGGCGTTCCAGGAGGCGAAGCGCCGCGACCAGTTGTCGATGAGCCCGCCGCTGCGTGCCGAAGACCACTACGGCACGGTCGGTGCCGTGGCACTGGACCGGCATGGCAACGTCGCTGCCGCCACGTCGACCGGTGGCATGACCATGAAGCGCTACGGCCGTGTCGGTGACGTGCCGGTGATCGGCGGCGGCACCTGGGCCGAGAAGCAGTGCGCGGTGTCGGCGACCGGTTGGGGCGAGTACTTCATCCGCACCGCGGCCGCCCACGAGATCTGCGCGCGGGTTCGGCTGGGCGGGCAGGATCTGGCGCAGGCGGCCAGCGATGTCGTCGAACGCGATATTCCGGCATTGGGTGGCAATGGCGGTGTCATCGTCATCGATGATGCCGGGCGCATCGTCATGACCTACAGCAGCCCGAGCATGTTTCGCGGCAGCATCGACCGTGATGGCCGTCTGCACACCGCGATCTGGGCCGATGACGAACCACAGGCGAGTAGCGAGTGAAGATGGGCGAGGAACGAGTGGAGAGAAATGAGGAACGGGTGGGAGCGGATGCCAGGCGCCAGTACGCTACCAGCCAGCGCGGTTGATGCGCTCTCGTTGCCCTTTGCGCTCCACTCGTTCTTCCGATTGCGCACTCGTTTCTCTTTCCTCGCCACTCGTTTCTTGTAGTCACGAAGTTCTATCGTGAACAAGCCTGCTGCTGCCCACGGCCTCGCCCGCGTGCTGTCCAAGCGCGGCTTCTGTTCCCGCGCCGAAGCGCAGCGGTTGATCGAGGCCGGCCGGGTCCGGATCGACGGTCGCGTCTGCCGAGATCCCGAGCGACGGACGGCGCTGGATTCGACCAACATCACTGTTGACGGCAAGCCGCTCGATCAGGTGGCCGGTGCGCATCGGTATCTGATGTTGAACAAGCCACGCGGGCTGGTCACCACACGCAGCGACGAGCAGGGCAGGGCGACCGTCTACGACTGCCTGCGCGATGCCGGCGAAGGCTGGCTGGCACCGGTGGGGCGGCTGGATCAGGCCAGTGAAGGCCTGCTGCTGTTCAGCAGCGACAGTGCCTGGGCGGCGGCGGTCACCGGTCCGGAATCGCGCCTGGGCAAGCACTACCACGTGCAGATCGACCGCATCGCCGATGATGCGCTGCTGGCGCGCCTGCGTGACGGCATCGACGATGCCGGCGAACACCTGATCGCGGATCGCGTCGAACGGCTGCGCACCGGTGACAGGAACTCCTGGCTGGCCATCGTGCTCAGCGAGGGTCGCAACCGGCAGATCCGGCGCATGCTGGCCGCCTGCGATGTTGCTGTCCTGCGCCTGGTGCGGATCGCGATCGGCGATCTGCCGCTGGGACAACTCGGCAAGGGCCAATGGCGCTGGCTGACCGCCGACGAGGTTGCCGGACTGCGCAACGCTGCCGGTTCGGCGACCTGATCCGTTAAGCTGCGCGCCCTATGGATTTCCAGCTGCTAGCCACCGACGGCGCCGCCCGTCGGGGTCGCCTGTCCCTGCCGCACGGCGACATCGAAACCCCCGCGTTCATGCCGGTCGGCACCTATGGCACGGTCAAGGCGGTCCTACCCGACCAGTTGCGCGACCTCGGCGCGCAGATCGTGCTGGGCAATACCTTTCACCTGTTCCTGCGGCCGGGCCTGGACGTGATCGAGGCCCACAGTGGCCTGCACCGGTTCATGGGCTGGGACGGCCCCATCCTCACCGACAGCGGCGGTTTCCAGGTCTGGAGCCTTGCCGAGCGACGCAAGATCAGCGAGGAGGGCGTGCGCTTCGCCTCGCCGGTGGACGGTTCCCCGGTGTTCCTGTCACCGGAGGAGTCGATGCGCATCCAGCGCGTATTGAACTCCGACATCGTGATGATCTTCGACGAGTGCACGCCGTACCCGGCGACCGAACGTCAGGCGCGCGACTCCATGGAGCTGTCGTTGCGCTGGGCCCAGCGCAGCAAGCGCGCCCACGAAGGCAATGCCAATGCCCTGTTTGGAATCGTCCAGGGCGGCATGTACGGCGACCTGCGGCGGCAGTCGGCGCAGGCGCTGTGCGACATCGGTTTCGACGGCTACGCCATCGGCGGCCTGTCGGTCGGCGAACCGGCGGGCGAGCGCGAGCAGGTGCTGGATGACACCGTTCCGCACCTGCCGGCCGATCGGCCACGCTATCTGATGGGCGTGGGCAAGCCCGAAGACATCGTCGCCGCCGTCCTGCGTGGCGTGGACATGTTCGACTGCGTGATGCCGACCCGCAACGCCCGCAACGGCCATTACTTCACGGCCACCGGTGACATCCGCATCCGCAACGCCCGTTATGCCGGCGACCTGTCGCCGATCGAGCCCGGCTGCGACTGTCCGGCCTGCGCCCAAGGCTTCACGCGCGCCTACCTGCGCCATCTGGACCGCTGCAACGAGATCCTCGGTTCGGTGCTGGCGACCTTGCACAACCTGCGCTATTACCAGCGTCTGATGGCCGACCTGCGTGCCGCCATCGCCGCCGGTGGCCTGACAACGTTCGTGGAGGGGTTCCGGCAGGCGCGCGGCAGCGCCGTCGATCGCGGCTGACCATGCACCGGCCGGGGTGCGGTGCAGCAGCTATGGCATAATGCGCGGCCTTTCGGGCCGTGCCCGTTTATCCCAAGAGACCGATTCCATGGACTTTTTCATCTCCAGCGCCCAGGCCCAGGACCCGGGCGCCGCCGGCATGGGCGCCTTCCAGCCGCTGATCATGATGCTGATCTTCATTGCGGTGTTCTATTTCCTGCTGATCCGCCCGCAGATGAAGCGCGCCAAGGAGCATCGGGCGATGGTGTCGCAGCTGGCCAAGGGTGACGAGGTGATCACCAGCGGTGGCATCGCCGGCCGCATCGAGGAGGTCGGTGAGAGCTTCATCACCGTCCAGATCGCCCAAGGGGTGAACATCAAGGTCCAGAAGCACGCCGTCGGCAACGTTCTGCCCAAGGGCACCCTGAAAGACGTCTGATCTCTTGCAATCCCTCGGTTTCGCCCGCATGTGCGGGCGAACGAGTACCTGGATCGTTCCCGATGCTGAATTTCCCCGGCTGGAAGTACGCGCTGGTCGCCGTCGTACTGGCAATTTCCGCGTTCTACGCGTTCCCCAATCTCTACCCCGAAGATCCGGCGTTACAGATCTCGGCCAACCGGGGCGGGCAGGTCAACGCCGACCTGCGGCAACGGGTCGAGGGCGTTCTGGCCGCCGGCAAGCTGGAGATGACCCATGCGGAGATCGAGAACGATCGCCTCATGGTGCATTTCCCGAACACCGACGTGCAGCTGCGCGCCGCCGAAGCGGTACGCGCCGAATTGGGCGACGACTATGTAACCGCCCTCAACCTGGCCTCGACCGTGCCGGATTGGTTGAGCATGCTGGGTGGCCGGTCCATGGTCATGGGTCTGGACCTGCAAGGTGGCGTCCACTTCACCATGGAGGTGGACCGCGCGGCCAGCATCGAGCGGCAGGAAAACCGCATGGTCGAGGACATCCGCGCGCTGATGCGCAGCAGCGGGATCCGCCGGGCCAACGTCTCGCGCGGTGCCGGTGGCGTCGTGGTGACCCTGGCCAGCGAGGCCGACCGTCAGCAGGCCTACAGTGCCATTGCCGCCGACATTCCGGAACTGCAGCTGTCGCAGGGCAGTGGTTCGGATTCGGCGTGGGTGATCCATGGCCGGATCAGCGAGCAGGCCCTGCGCGAGATCGCCTTGACCGCGATCGAGCAGAACGTGACCACCTTGCGCAATCGTGTCAACGAACTGGGCGTCTCCGAGCCGATCATCCAGCGTCAGGGCGAGACCCGCATCGTGGTGCAGCTGCCCGGCGTGCAGGATACGGCTGCCGCCAAGCGTATCCTGGGTGCCACCGCCACGCTGGAGTATCGCGCGGTGGACGAGAACGTCGATCCGTATGAAGTCCAGAGCACCGGCCGGGTACCCCCGGATTCCCGCCTTTACCTGCAGCGCAATGGCCAG
>JAMHVM010000190.1:0-1807 GCA_035911475.1 Lysobacterales bacterium
AGATCTCCCTGCTGGCTCGATGCACAAACCGCGATCTGCCGATCATCATGCCGACTGGCGCCGGTGCCAGCGATTTTTCGTTGGAAGTCGCTGCGCCGGTCGAGGCGATCTGCTGCGTGAAGGGGCCGTCGCGACCCTATTCTGCGATGGCTGAGGGAGCGCAGGCGTGGAGTTTCATCAGCCAGCTGTCGCTCAACTATCTGTCGCTGCTCGACACCGATGCGCGCCAGGGTGCCGCCGCGCTGCGCGAGTTGCTTGGGCTGTATGCCACCTCCGCCGAGGTGGGTATCCTCAAGCAGGTGGATGGCCTGCGCTCGATCCGCTGCGAGCCCGTCATCACCCGCCTGCCGATGCCAGGACCGCTGTGCTTCGGCCGTGGGCTGCAGGTCGTGCTCGAGATGGATGAGATGTTTTTCGAAGGCGGGAGCGCCTTCCTGCTCGGTAGCGTGCTGGAGCATTTCCTGGCTCGCCACGTGAGTATCAACAGCTTCACCGAAACCGTGCTGCGCACCGTCGCGCGCGGCGAGATCATGCACTGGCCGGCACGATGTGGACTCCGACCGATCCTCTGACCCTCGACGGGCTCTTTGCTGCCATCGGCCGCGAGCCGTGGTCGTGGGATTTTCATCAGGCGCTGCGCCGTATCGAATGCCTCAGCCCCGCCTCGCCTCGGATTGGCACCGCTGCTCGGCCGGCCGACGAACCGGTGCGGCTCGGCCAGGAGCCGTCCCTGGGTTTTGCGCCGGCCGCGCTGTCGCGGCTGGTGGCCGGCGAGGATGGTCGTCCGCCACGGATCGAGCAGCGATTCTTCGGCCTGTTCGGCCCCAACGGTCCGCTGCCGCTACACCTTACCGAATACGCCTACGGCCGCCAACTGCAGGCCGGCGACCCGACCTTCGCGCGCTTTGCCGACATCATCCACCACCGTTTTCTGAGCCTGTTCCACCGCGCGTGGGCGCAGGCCCAGCCTTGCGTTAGCCTCGACCGCCCGGCGGAGGATCGTTTCGGCGATTACGTCGGCGCGCTGGCGGGCATTGGCCTGCCGGGCGTGCGTCGGCGCGACGCGTTGTCGGATTTCGTCAAGCTCCACCACGCTGCGCTGCTCAACCGCCAGGTGCGCAACGCGGAAGGGCTTGGCCAGCTCGTCGGCAGCTTCTTCCGGGTGCCGGTCGAGGTCGAGCAGTTCGTCGGCCACTGGATGCCGGTGCGTGATCGCGACCGTTCGTACCTTGGCACCGCGTGCTGTACCCTCGGCCGCAACACCCTGGTCGGCAAGCGCGTGTGGGGCTGCCAGCACAAGTTCCGTCTGCGCCTCGGCCCACTTGATCTCGCCCAGTATCGCAGCCTGCTGCCCGGCGGCCAAGGCGTCGCTCAGTTGCAGGCGGCGGTGCGCAACTACGCCGGCCTCGAATACACCTGGGACGCGCAGCTCATGCTCAAGGCGCAGAGCGTGCCGCCGCTGCGCCTGGGCAGCGGCAACCGGCTCGGCTACACCAGCTGGTTGGGCAGGCGGTGCAGCGAGGCACCGGCCGCCGACCTGATCCTGGACGTAAACCGTGCCCTCGAGCGCCATGCCGCCAGCCATGCCCAACCTTCCGAAACCACGAGGTGACACGAACATGAGCGAGATCAGCCGGGTCGCACTTTTCGGCAAACTCAACAGCCTTGGCTACAAGGCCATTGAGGGCGCCACGGTCTTCTGCAAGCTGCGTGGAAATCCTTATGTCGAACTGGTGCACTGGATCCAACAGATCCTGCAGGCGCAGGATTCCGATCTGCAACGGATTGTCCGTTACTTCGAACTCGA
>JAMHVM010000191.1:0-148199 GCA_035911475.1 Lysobacterales bacterium
GTGCTGTTCACCGGCGGCTGGCTGTCGCCGTTCCCGTCGTCGGTGCCGTTCCTCGGCGTCGACGGCTGGTGGTGGTTCTTCATCAAGGTCATCTTCTACATGTTCGTGTTCCTGTGGTTCCGCGCGACCTTTCCGCGTTACCGCTACGACCAGATCATGCGCCTTGGCTGGAAGATCTTCATTCCCATCACCATCGTCTGGATCCTGGTGGCGGCGCTGTTCGTCCACTTCGGTCTGTTGACCCAGCTGGACGCCTGATCCATGGGAACCTCCGACAACCTACTGCGCGACCGTCTGGCGGCGTCCGGCGGTGCTCGAAATGCTCATGCATTGGCATATGCACTCCGCTTTCTGCGCTCCGGCGGCCACCGCCAGCCGCTCGCTCGTCACGCTTCTCGGAGGCTCCCATGAGCAAGATCACCCACTACTTCAAGAGCCTGATGCTCTGGGAACTGCTCAAGGGCATGGGTCTGACCATGCGCTACTTCGTGGCGCCCAAGTACACCATGCACTACCCGCAGGAAAAGATTCCCAAGTCGAACCGCTTCCGCGGCCTGCACGCGCTGCGTCGCTACGCCAATGGCGAGGAACGCTGCATTGCCTGCAAGCTGTGCGAGGCGGTGTGCCCGGCGCTGGCGATCACCATCGATTCGGATGTGCGCGACGACGGCAGCCGCCGTACCACGCGCTACGACATCGACCTGTTCAAGTGCATCTACTGCGGGTTCTGCGAGGAATCGTGTCCAGTCGACTCCATCGTCGAGACCGACATCCACGAGTACCACTTCGAGAACCGCGGCGAGAACATCGTGACCAAGCAGAAGCTGCTCGCCATCGGCGACCGCTTCGAGGCCAACATCGCCGCCGCTCGCGCCCAAGACGCGGCGTACCGGTAAGGGCAGGGAGGCTATCGGTGGATTTCATCGTCAACAATCTGGAGCTGATCGCCTTCTACACCTTCGCCGGCATCTGCCTGGCGTCGGCGCTGTCGGTGATCACCGTCCGCAACTCGGTCCATGCCGCGCTGTTCCTGGTGCTGACCTTCTTCAGCGCTGCCTGTACCTGGTTGCTGGCCCGGGCCGAGTTCCTGGCGGTGGCGCTGGTGCTGGTCTACGTCGGCGCAGTCATGGTGCTGTTCCTTTTCGTGGTGATGATGCTGGACATCCGCACCGAGAAGCTGCGCGAAGGCTTCATCCGCTACCTGCCGATCGGACTGGTGGTGGCGACGCTGATGCTGGTACAGATGATTGCGCTGATCGGGGTGCGCCGCATGGCGGCGGTGCCTCAGCCCGTTGAACTTCCGGCTGATCATTCCAACACTGAAGCCGTGGGCATGGCCTTGTTCACCGACTACGTTCTGCCGTTCGAGATCGCGGCCGTGATCCTGACCGTGGCGATCATCGCGGCGATCGCGCTGACCCTGCGCCGCCGGCCGGGCACCAAGCATCAGGACATCGGTGAACAGGTGCGGGTACAGGCCAAGGATCGCGTACGGGTGGTGAAGATGCCGGCCGAACCGCGCAGCGGAGGCCAGCCATGATTACGCTCGCCCATTACCTGGTATTTGGTGCCGCGCTGTTCTGCATCAGCGTTGCCGGCATCTTCCTGAATCGCAAGAACGTCATCATCCTGCTGATGTCGATCGAACTGATGCTGTTGTCGGTCAACGTCAACTTCATCGGGTTCTCGCGCTTCCTGGACAACATCGACGGCCAGGTGTTCGTGTTCTTCATCCTGACCGTGGCCGCAGCCGAGGCGGCCATCGGCCTGGCGATCCTGGTGGTGCTGTTCCGCAACCGGTCGACCATCAACGTCGCCGAACTCGACGACATGAAGGGCTGAGCCGGTGATTACCCAGAACCTTCTCCTCGCCATCGTTCTCGCTCCGTTGCTCGGTGCGATCATCGCCGGCCTGTTCGGTCGCCAGGTCGGTCGGGTTGGCGCGCACAGCGTCACCATCGGCGGCGTGGGCATCGCCTGCGCACTGTCGTTCTACGTGCTGTACCTGCTGGTCTGGGGTGGCGCCGAACCCTACAACCAGAATGTCTACACCTGGTTCGATGTCGGCGGCATTTCCGCCCATGTCGGCTTCATGGTCGACCGGCTGACGGCGATGATGATGGTCGTGGTGACCTTCGTCTCGCTCATGGTGCATGTCTACACCATCGGCTACATGGCCGAGGATCCGGGCTACCAGCGCTTCTTCAGCTATATCGCGTTGTTCACCTTCTCCATGCTGATGCTGGTGATGGCCAACAACTTCCTGCAGCTGTTCTTCGGCTGGGAAGCGGTGGGACTGGTGTCGTACCTGCTGATCGGTTTCTGGTTCAAGCGGCCGACCGCGGTCTTCGCCAACATGAAGGCGTTCCTGGTCAACCGCGTCGGCGACTTCGGCTTCCTGCTCGGTATCGCCTGCGTGCTGTACTACTTCGGCACGCTGGACTACGCCGAGGTGTTCGCCAACCTGCACCTGGTCGATGGCCGCACCATGGCGCTGTTCGGGGGTGACTCGCAGTTCCTGGTGGTTTCGGTGATCTGCCTGCTGCTGTTCATCGGCGCCATGGGCAAGAGTGCCCAGGTGCCGTTGCACGTGTGGCTGCCCGATTCGATGGAAGGACCGACCCCGATCTCGGCGCTGATCCACGCCGCGACCATGGTCACCGCCGGCATCTTCATGGTGGCGCGGATGTCGCCGCTGTACGAGATGAGCGAGTTCGCGCTGAGCATGATCCTGGTGATTGGCGCCACCACGGCGTTCTTCACCGGACTGATCGGCATCGTCCAGAACGACATCAAGCGGGTAGTGGCCTATTCCACCCTGTCGCAGCTGGGTTACATGACCGTCGCCCTGGGCGCCAGCGCCTACTCGGCGGCGGTGTTCCACCTGATGACCCACGCCTTCTTCAAGGCGCTGCTGTTCCTCGGCGCCGGTTCGGTGATCATCGCCATGCATCACGAGCAGGACATGCGCTACATGGGCGGCCTGCGCAAGAAGATGCCGATTACCTGGATCACCATGGTCATCGGCACATTGGCGCTGATCGGCACACCGTTCTTCTCCGGCTTCTATTCCAAGGACGCGATCATCGAGGCGGTCAAGCACGCGAACCGCCCCTTTGCCGACTACGCCTACTGGTGCGTGCTGCTGGGTGCGTTCGTTACCGCGTTCTACAGCTTCCGCCTGCTGTATCTGACTTTCCACGGCAAGCCGCGCTACACCGTCGAGGCGCATCACGGCCATGGCCATGGTGACCATCACGACGAGCACGACAGTCACGATGACCACCATCACACACCGGGTGTGCTCGCGCATGCCCCGCACGAATCGCCCTGGGTGGTTACCCTGCCGCTGCTGTTGCTGGCGATCCCCTCGATCGCCATCGGCTACTTCACCGTCGGACCGATGCTGTTCGGCGGCTGGTTCGGCGATGCCATCGTGGTCCATCCGGCCAACGACACCATCGCTGCCGTCGGCGAACACTTCCACGGCCCGACAGCGTTCGCGCTGCATGCCTTCGTCACGCCGGTGTTCTGGCTGGTGGTGGCCGGTTTCGCGCTCGCGACCTTCGTCTACCTGTTCCGTCCGCAGATCGCTACGGCGACACGCCAAACGCTGGCGCCGATCGTGCGCCTGCTCGACAACAAGTACTACATCGACGATCTCTACCAGGCGGTGTTCATGCGTGGCAGCGTGCTGCTGGGCAAGGGCTTCTGGAAGGGCGGCGACGTGGCGGTGATCGACGACGGCATCGTGAATGGTTCCGCCAAGGCGGTTGGCCGCATCGCCGGTCTGGTCCGCAAGGCCCAGACCGGATACCTGTACACCTACGCCTTCGCGATGATCGTCGGCCTCATCGTCCTGCTGGGCGCCTTCGTCTGGTACGGCAACCGATAACGACAACGACACATGAGTACCTGGCCCCTGCTTAGCCTGCTGATCTGGCTGCCCATCCTTGGCGGATTCGCCGTGCTCGCCGCGGGCGAGCGCCTGTCGCGTCCGCTGGCCCTGGCGATCTCGCTGCTGGTGTTGCTGATAAGCATCCCGCTCTACACCGGCTACGACGCCACCGCCACCGGCGCGGCGACCATGCAGTTCGTCGAGCGTCACGTCTGGATCGAGGCGATCAATGCTTCCTACGCACTGGGTGCCGACGGCATCTCGGTGGCTCTGATAATCCTGACCACCTTCACCACCGTGCTGGTGATCCTGGGGGCCTGGGAATCGATCAAGAACCGCCCACACCAGTACCTGGCCGCGTTCCTGATCCTTGAAGGCTTCATGGTCGGCGTGTTCAGTGCGCTGGATGCGCTGCTGTTCTACGTGTTCTTCGAGGGCATGCTGATTCCGATGTTCATCATCATCGGCATCTGGGGCGGGCCGAACCGCGTCTACGCCACGATGAAATTCTTCCTGTACACCTTCTTCGGTTCGGTGTTCATGCTGGTCGGGCTGATCTACCTGTTCCTGCAGGCAGGTACCTTCGACCTCGCCACCTTGGCGCAGACACCGGTGGGCCTGACCGCGCAGAGCTGGCTGTTCTTCGCCTTCCTGCTCGCTTTCGCGGTCAAGGTGCCGATGTTCCCGGTGCACACCTGGTTGCCCGATGCCCATGTCGAGGCGCCGACCGGCGGCTCCGTCATCCTGGCGGCGATCATGCTGAAGATCGGCGGCTACGGCTTCCTGCGTTTCACCCTGCCCATCGTTCCCGACGCCGGGCAGGAATGGGCCTGGCTGGTGATCGTGCTCAGCCTGATCGCGGTGATCTACATCGGCTTCGTGGCGCTGGTCCAGCAGGACATGAAAAAGCTGATCGCCTATTCGTCGATCTCGCACATGGGTTTCGTCACGCTGGGCATCTTCATCGCCTTCACCCTGATGCGCGAGCACGGCAACGAATCCGCTGCGCAGCTGGGTCTGTCCGGCGCCATGGTGCAGATGATCTCGCACGGATTCATTTCCGGCGCCATGTTCTCCTGCGTCGGCGTGCTCTACGACCGCATGCACAGCCGCATGATCGACGACTACGGCGGCGTCGCCAATGTGATGCCCTGGTTCGCGGTGTTCATGGTGCTGTTCGCGATGGCCAACAGCGGCCTGCCGGGCACCTCCGGTTTCGTCGGCGAGTTCATGGTGATCCTGGCCACCTTCCAGTACAACGGCTGGGTCGCCGCGCTGGCTGCGATCACGCTGATCCTCGGCGCCGCCTACACGCTGTGGCTGGTCAAGCGGGTGATGTACGGCGATATCGCCAACGACAACGTGCGTGCCCTGACCGACATCAACCGGCGCGAGGCGCTGGTGCTGGGCTCGTTCGCCTTCGCCGTGCTGCTGGTCGGTGTCTGGCCGGAGCCGCTGACCACGCTGATGGACAGCTCGGTGGCACACGTCGCCCAGCTGTTGCTCAACACCAAGCTGCCGTCGGTGGTGCCATGACCACGTTCGTTCTGAAACCCTCATCCGTAGAGCGGGGCTTGCCCCGCTGCGCTTTCCCATTCGGAGCGGTGACCGATTCAGCGGAGCAAGCTCCGCTCTACAACGTCGCCGGCGTCGGCAATGCCGGGATCCCACGTCCATGATCTTTTCCCACGCCGACCTCGACCTGATCCTGCCGGAGCTGGTGCTGCTCACCGGCACGTTGCTGATTCTGATGCTGGACCTGTTCGTGCGTCAGAGCGGGCGCTCGGTGACGCATGTCGCTTCCATCGTGCTGCTGCTGATCGCCGGTGCCGTGGTGATCGCGCAGGGCATGACCTTGACTGCAAGCGGCTGGAACGGTGTCTATGAGCGGGACACCCTCGCGGCGATCCTGAAACTGGCGATCTACCTGATCTCGGCGCTGTGCCTGATCTACGCGCGTCCCTATCTCGCCGATCGCGGTCTGTGGCAGGGCGAGTACTACCTGCTGGTGCTGTTCGCGGTGCTGGGCATGTCGATCCTCGTGTCCGCCGGCAGCCTGCTGACCGTGTACCTGGGCCTCGAACTCATGGCCTTGTCGACGTATGCCATGGTGGCGCTGGACCGCGACAACGGCCGCGCCTCGGAAGCGGCGATGAAGTACTTCGTGCTCGGCGCGCTGGCCTCGGGCATGCTGCTCTACGGCATGTCCATGCTGTACGGCGCCAGCGGCACGCTGGATCTGGGCCTGATCGCCGAGCGCCTGGCCGCCGGTGACGAAGGCGGTCGCGGTCTGATGCTGTTCGGTCTGGCCTTCATCGTGGTCGGTCTGGCCTTCAAGTTCGGCGCGGCACCGTTCCATATGTGGTTGCCCGACGTGTATCAGGGCGCACCGACCGCGGTCACCACCTTCATCGGCTCGGCGCCGAAGCTGGCCGCGTTCGGCATGGCCTGGCGCCTGCTGGAAACCGCGCTGGGCGATCTGTCGGCGCAGTGGGGCGACATGCTCAGCCTGCTGGCGGTGGCCTCGCTGGCGATCGGCAACCTTGCCGCGATCATGCAGAGCAACCTCAAGCGCATGCTCGCCTATTCGACCATCTCGCACGTCGGCTTCCTGCTGCTGGGCCTGCTGCACGGCGGCCCGGCCGGCTACGCGGCCGCGTTGTTCTACACCATCGTCTACGCGCTGATGTCGGCCGGCGCCTTCGGCATGATCCTGTGGCTGGCGCGGGCCGGCTTCGAGGCCGAGGAGATCGACGACTTCAAGGGCCTGAACCAGCGTTCGCCCTGGGCCGCCTTCATCATGCTGCTGTTCATGGCCTCGATGGCCGGCGTGCCACCGCTGGTCGGCTTCTTCGGCAAGCTGATGGTGCTGCAGGCGGTGGTTGACGCCGGCAAGTTGTGGCTGGCCATCGTCGCGGTCGTGTTCGCGGTGATCGGCGCCTTCTACTATCTGCGGGTGATCAAGGCCATGTACTTCGATCCGCCGGCCGAGACCAACGCCACGCCATCGCGCGACCTGGGTTTGAGCGTCGGCCTGAGCGCCAATGGTCTGGCGCAGCTGTTCCTGGGCCTGTTCTGGGGGCCGCTGATCGCCTGGTGCATCCTGGCCTTCAACCCCGGCTGACGGGTCGCCAAACACGCTGCCGGCTTGCAAAAGTCGCGATCCGGCAGAATCATGCTCGCCAGCCGACGGTACCAACCGTCGGCATCCCTCGCTGACCCAGCAGACGCCAGGTCGTGTCATCCACGATCCTGGAGACTGCTCCATGAAACTGACTCATCTGGTCGCCGTCGTCGCGACCGCCTCCTGTGCCTTCGCCGCGCAGGCCGCTGATTTCCCGCTCACCCTGCAGGCTGACAACGACAGTCGCTGGTACGACTTCCTGGCCAACGAGTTCGCCGAACTCGGTCGCGGCAGCATCGGCGCCTATCCGATGTACTCGATCACGGCGGAGAGCGACCCGTTCAACCCGACCGTGTACTCGCCCAATGGCGATTCGCAGAACGTGTTTCCCAGCGGCGCTGCGTTCGCCGACATTGGTGTGGTCAGCTACAGCGGAACCGGCGACGGCAATCACCCGATCTCCGGCTTGACGCTGGATGTGGCGCCTTATGTCGCCGATGATCTGGGTTCGCTCGGTGTCAGCTACGAGACCATCATCAGCAATGTCTCCGGCACCGTCACCGTTGCGGCGGGGCAGGTGAGCGCGATCACCGCCTCGGCAGATATTGCCTTTCGCTACGACGGCTCGTTCATCACGCCGACGTTTTTCCCGACCTACAACGGCGACCTGACGATCGACGGTGATCGCGTCGAGATCTTCGTGCACGAACGCTACTCGTTCGGCCACGGATATCTCGAACACGGCTGGGACATCCGCGCCACCGTGCAGGGACTGGGCAACGACTACACCATCTTTCGCAGCGACTTCGAGTCTGCCTTGCAGTGAGCCTTTGGCGCGCGCGGGAGCCGAGAGCCGAACCGCAGCACTCAGTGAGCAACGCCAGTTGAGTGTCGTCGGGCCGGGAATCAGCTGCGGCGCAGCCGGTAGCTGATCGGCACGACGATCTCGATGCTGGTGCCGGCCACGCTGGCCGGTGGCGGCGGCAGCGGTTGCGCGCGGGCGAGGACGGCAAGCGCTTCCTCGTCCAGCAGGTCGTGACCACTGCTGTCTTCGAGCAGGGCGGAGTGCAGTCGGCCGCCGCGGTCGATCACGAAACGCACCAGGGTGACGCCCTGCTGGTGTCGGCGTCGGGCCTGCAACGGATAGCGCAGATGCTTGTGCAGGTGGCGGAGCAGGGTGATCTGCCACTCGTTGAGCGGACCGGACTGGACACCCGTCAGGTCGATGGCCGCGGCGGGTTGTGTTGCGGCCGGCGCTGTCGGCGTGCTGGCGATAGCCGTCGCTGGTGCAGCGACTGGCTGTGCAGTCACGGTGGTCGGGGTGATCGCCTGGATCGCCGTTGGCGGATCGGGCAGCACCACCGGATCGGTGACGGGTTCGGGTTCTACCGGTGTGGGAGGCGGCTTGGTCTCCTCCGGTGGCTGCGGTACCGGCGGTGGCGGAGCGATCACCGGCGTACTCATGTCGACGAACACGGTCGTCATCGCCGGTGCGGTAACCGCATCAGGAGGTTCGCTCGGCCGCGCCAGCAACAACCAGAATCCGAGCAGACCGTGCACGATCAGTGCCGCACTCAGACCGAGAACGCGCTCCGGACGCACGCGGTCGGTCTGCGCAAGGCGCATGCCGCTGCTCGACCACGGTGGACCGAACGGACGCCGTGCGAAGGGGTTGTCGGCGAGGCCCGCGTCTGATGTCGCAACGCCCTGCGCAACCCGGGACTGGGAGCCGGCATGGCTCTCGGAGAAGCCTGCGCTGTCCGCCGAACCGTCTTGATTCACGGGGCCACGCGCCAGCTGTCGGTCGGGTTTGCAGCGATCAGTAAGGTGCGGGCGGGACCGGTATTGCATGAGACGCATTCGCATCTATAATTGAGAAGCATTCTTGATTATAGCCGTTCGGAGGCTGAGCCCATGAAGTACCCGTACCGCCGTTCGGCCACCACACAGCGTTGCCGGCTGCTGCCCCTGGCCATCGCGCTGGCGCTCGCCGGTACCGCGACGGCGCAGGATAGAGACAAGGTCGATACCGCCGAAGCGGCCGGAAAAACCGTGTATCTGTCGCCGCTGGTGGCCGAGGCCGACGAAGCAGATCCTTATGCCGAGCCTTCCGCCAAGAGCGTGATCAGCGCCGACCAGATCGGGGTGTTCGGCGACAACAATCTCGACGATGCGTTGCGGGCTACACCGGGTACCTTCACCCGCGACAGCCCGCAGAATCCGGGCATCGCGGTGAACATCCGTGGTGTCGAGGGTTCGGGTCGGGTCAACATGACCATCGACGGTGTGCGACAGAACTTTCGCTTCACCGGCCACGAGGCACAGGGACTGGTCTATGTCGATTCCGCGCTGCTGGCGGGGATCGACATCAACCGCGGCGCCGTGTCGACCGCGGGCGGTGCCGGCGCCCTCGCCGGTACCGCCAATTTCCGCACCCTGGGCATCGACGACGTGCTCAGGGATCGCGCCGGCATCGGCGGTTTTCTCAACTTCGGCTGGGGCAGCAATGGCGGCCAGTTCGGCCAGTCGGCGGCACTGGCGTATCGCGGCGACAACTGGGGCTTCGTGGCGGCCGGCAGCATGCGTGCGCCGGACGACTACCGCAATGGCAATGACGAGATCGTCGCCGGTACCGGCCAGGATCTGCTCTCGGGTCTGCTCAAATTCGAGTTCATGCCGGGCGAGAACCATCGCATCAACATCGGTGCGGTGACCTACGACAACGAGTTTCTGGCCAACTCCTACCGCCAGAAGATCGATTCGCGCCAGTACACCGCGCGTTATGCGTTTACGCCGGACAGCGATCTGGTCGACCTGCGCGTCAATGTCCATCGCAGCGACGTGACCATGAGCTACTACACGGCGCCGGGTCTGGCTGGCGGTGGTGGTGCCCGCGGGCGGGTGATCGAAGACATCGGTACCGGCTTCGAGCTGTACAACACCTCCGTGTTCAACGACTGGCTGAGCAGCACCTACGGCGTGGAGTACTTCCATGACGATATCGACGTGATCAACAGCTCGCCGGTGCCGAACCGCGGTGTGAACCCCAGCGGCGAAAGCGCTATTGCCAGCGTGTTCTCGGACACCACGCTGCGCTTCGGGATTTTCGAGGCGATTGTCGGCCTGCGCTACGACCGTTTCACGGCGGAAGGCAGCGGCTCGGTCACTGCCAACAATCCGCACGGCATGCCAGCCGGGCCCTACGTGCTCGATCGCAAGGAGGGCGAGTTCAACCCCAAGCTGACCCTGGCCTTGAATCCGGTCGAGTGGTGGCAGCCCTACCTGACCTGGTCGCGCAGCTTCCGGCCGCCGACGGTGTCTGAGCTGCTCACCGGCGGCGACCATCCGGCCGAGGGCGGTCCGCCGATGTCGTTCTTCCCCAATCCGTTCCTGGAGCCGGAAGTGTCGACCGGCTGGGAGCTGGGCAGCAACTTCCATCGTCAGGGCCTGTTCGCGAGCAACGACCGGCTCAGTTTCAAGCTGGCGTACTTCCGCAACGAGATCGCCGACTACATCACCGCTGCTTTCGCCCCGACCGGAGGCGTCTTCTTCGGCAACAACCCGGGCAAGTCAGAGGTGAAGGGCATCGAGGTCGAAGGCGGCTACGACGCCGGTTTCGTTTTCGGCGCGATCAGCTACAGCGACACCGATTCGGAGTTGCCGTCGCAGATCAACGGCTTCGGCGCGCAGAGTTACGTGCCTGATCGCGTCGCCAGTGCCACCCTTGGCGTGCGCTTCTTCGAGGAGCGGCTCACCGTCGGCGGTCGCTGGTTCCATGTCTCCGATGCCTTCATCGGCGACATCAACACCTTCGATGATGATCCCTGGGATCCGGGCTACAACCTGGTCGACGCCTTCGGCAACTACACCTTCGGCAATGGCACGCAGTTGCGTCTGAACGTTTCCAACCTCACCGACAAGGCGTTCACACCGGTGCTCAGCACGCCGGCCGGTGGCAATCTGGTTGAAACCGGACGCGGAAGAACCTGGACGGCCAGCGTCCGGATTCCGTTCTGAGGCGCAGCGAGTCCGTCGGGCAATCGTCATCGGCTTCTGAGCGACGGGGCGCCACCGATATAGTGGCGTTTCGAACCGGCAGCGAGGTGGTCATGACGGCAGCAGTGAAGGCAGCGGGGACGCGCTGCTGGTGGTGCGGCGAGCATGCCGACTACATCGAGTACCACGACCGGGAATGGGGTTTTCCGGTCGATGACGACGTACGGCTGTTCGAGAAGCTGGTGCTGGAAGGCTTCCAGTCCGGCCTGAGCTGGCTGACCATCCTGCGCAAGCGCGACAACTTCCGACGCGCGTTCGCGGGCTTCGATTTCCGCCGCGTCGCGCGCTTCGATGAAGGCGACGTCGCGCGCTTGCTGGGCGACGCCGGCATCGTCCGGCATCGCGGCAAGATCGAGGCCGCCATCGGCAATGCCGGCAAGGCGATCGAACTGGTCGAGGAGGCCGGTTCGCTGGCGGCATTCCTGTGGCGCTATGAGCCAGACCCGGCGTCGCGGCCGAAGCGATTGACCCGGGAAACGGCCGCCACACTGGCCAAGACCCCGGAGTCACATGCGCTGTCGAAAGACTTGCGCAAGCGCGGTTGGCGCTTCGTCGGGCCGACCACCATGTACGCCATGATGCAGGCCATGGGCCTGGTCAATGATCATTTGCATGATTGCCCCGCGCGAGCCGAGGTCGATCGGGCGCGGGAACGATTCAAGCGGCCGGCCTGATCAGAACCTGGCAGCCCCGTGACTTTCCGGGAGAGCGTATCGGTTCACGCGCCGCCCGACGCATCGTCGATGGTCGCCGCGAACTTCGGACCGGGCCGTTTCAGCACCGCCCGCAGCGTTGCAGGAGCTGTCACTCTGGAGCTGCCGTCGAGTCGCTGTCGGATTCGCCACCATCGGTGGTCGTCTGGTCCGGAACAGCGGGCGTCGGGTTCGTTTCGGGAATCTGGACGAGCGTCGGTGCTGTCTGTCCGATCTCGTCCTCGGGAATCGCCCGCGTCACCATCACCAGCTTCCAGTGATACAGCCATGCGCGCAGGTCGGCATCGTCGCGCGTGGCCAGCCAGCGCAATCGCCACGCCCGTTCATCCAGCCCGCACTTGATCTTGTCCACGGCGGCAGTCTGCGCCGGTCCTGGCGGGGAGTCATCAGCCGGATGCGCGCCTGTGCCTAGGAATAATCCGACCCAGTCGTGCAGCTGGCACGCAGTAGTCGGCATGGCTGCCGCTGGCGGTGTCCCGGGGTCGGGCCGGTCCGACTTGCGATCGTCGGTTTGGTCGAACTCCGATGCAACGGCAGGCAAACGGTGACGCAACCAAAAAGCCCCGGAGCAGCAGCTCCGGGGCTTTTTGGTTTGATTCGTGGTGGGAGGAGGGCAACCGAACAACGTTGTCATCCATATGATTTGAAGTGAATTGTAGATTCGGAGATCCTGGAGTTACCCGGAAAGTTACCCCGGCCTGATCGATCTGGTGGGCGGGTCGCCCCAGCTTCGAGCGGAGCCTCCGTCCCGGGACGGACCCTCGAACCGTCCACGTCGGAGCTGACCAAGCAGGCCGGTGCGGACGCCTGCGCACACTTGCGCGCAACTGCCAACAGACGCTCAGCAGACGCTCAGCAGACGCCCGACGAAAGCCGATGTCCACGATGCGGCCGGCCATAGCACACCCGCTCCGGAATAGCCCGCAACTCGACTCGCGACGGCTTGCGGGCTTTTCTTGCCCGTCTCTCGGTTAATTCCCCACTGAGACGGACGACGTTGGCAAACATAGGACGCCACGGACGGTTAATGACCCACGCGGCCGGGGCTGACCCGTTCGAATGCGGTTGGTTTGGAGAAGGAAGGGAATCCAGATGGAGAACCAGGTGGAACATAGCGACAGGCTGCTGCGCCTGCCTGAGGTCCAGAGCCTCACCGGCATGGGGCGAAGCATGATTTACGGCCTGGCGCAGAGAGATGCATTCCCGCGACCGATCAAGCTGTCGGAGCGGTGCAGCGTGTGGTCAGAGGGTGAGGTTCGAGCCTGGATCCGAGATCGGATCACCGAGGCCCGCGGCGATCGGCAGGCCGCTGCGTGATGGCGGCTTTGGATAGCCAGGCCGCGATAGTCGCGATGCGCAAGCTCTACGGCCGGCCGAGTCCGCCCCATCACCTTCACCGCATGCGAGACCCGGACGAGCTACTGGCCGAGCTGCGCGCGGGTGCTGCGTCGCTGGCGACACTGGTCGACGGGTGGAGTGATCCGCCGCGGGCCGGTGATCTGGCCGGCGCCGTCGCCACTGTCGAAGGGCTTCGGCGCTTGCTGGCCGAACTTCAACACGTCAGCGCCAAGGAGGGCACGACGGATGGAAACTGATACCCCACAACGACGAAACCGCCCGGGTAGGGGCGGCTCCGACGAGAGCGCACAGGCAGGGAAGCCGGTACCGGAGCAGTCTACCAAGGCCGCGAAATCGGTTTATCGTGCGCGGTCGATAAAACGCGACCGGCGCACGCGAGAGCAGGTAGATCAGCTCGATCAGCAGATCCTGGACGTGCTGGCCGAGGATCACCCGCAGTCGGTCCGGCACGTCTTCTACCGGATGACGGACCCGCGGTTGCCCGAGCCGGTCGAGAAGTCGGACCGGGGCTATCGGCACGTCCAGCACCGAACCGCGGAACTCAGGCGCTCGGGGAAATTGCCCTACGGCTGGATCACCGACGCCACCCGACGCGGCTACTTCGTCAACACTTTCGCCGACGGCGCCGACTTCGTGCGCCGCATGGCCGGGCACTACCGCGCGGACCTGTGGCGCGATGCCGGATGCCGCTGTGAGGTCTGGGTCGAGTCCAGATCGATTGCCGGCGTGGTGCAGGACCTATGCGAGGAACTGGGCGTCAGCTTGTACCCGAGTGGCGGCTTTGCGTCCTTGAGCTTCGTTCATGAAGCCGCCCAGGTCATCAATTGGCAACACGACGGGCGGCCGTTGCGGGTTTTTTACATCGGCGACTTCGACCCTGCCGGCGTGCTGATCGACGAGAAGATAGAGGAGGGGTTGCGCGAGCATCTGGACCCGAGCGTTGAACTGATCTTCGAGCGCCTGGGCATCACCCGGCAGCAGATCTCGGACCATGATCTGCCGACGAAGCCGCGCAAGGAGTCCGACCGGCGCCGGCTTGATGTTGAGTTCACGGTCGAGGCGGAGGCCATGCCGGCGAAGGATATCCGTCACCTGCTCCGATCACGCATCGAAGCGTTGCTGCCGATCGGAGCGCTGGAAGCCACGAAGATCGCTGAGGAAAGCGAGAGGGCGGGGCTGCGAATCATGGCGGACATGATGGCAGGGAGCGGCTGCTGATGGCCGCGTTGACTGCAGTGTCGCTGCGAAACTTGATGAGCTCTGTGCCGACGCCAGTCGGGTTCGTAGTCGATTCGATTGTGCCGCGCGGTGTTGTGACCTTGCTTGCGGCCCACGGTGGCAGCGGCAAGTCAGTGCTGTCGCTCACCATCGCGGCGCACGTTGCAGCTGGCTGTTCCTGGGCGGGCCTTCAGGTGAAAAAGGGTAAGGCCGTGTTCGTGAGCCTGGAGGATCCGGGCGATCTGGTGCGCTGTCGTCTGCGTCGGATCATTGAAGCTTGCAACCTTCCAGCTGATGCTGTGCTGTCGAGGTTGGCGGTTCTGGACGGCTGCGGCGTTTCTTCCGGGCTGATGTGCGAAGCCTCACGCGATGGGCAGCGCCTGCTGGTTGAGTCCGAAGCGATGGCGTCCCTACGGGGGGCCGCCGACGGCGCTGATCTGGTGGTGATCGACAACGCCAGTGACGCGGCCGATTTCGACGAGAACAGTCGGCGTCATGTTCGGCAGTTCGTCAGGACGCTGGCGGGCGTCGCTCGTGAGAACAACGCCGGGTTGATCCTCCTCGCGCACATTGACAAGGCCGCAGCGCGGAACGGGAGCAATGGCGAGTCCTACAGCGGCTCGACCGCCTGGCACAACAGTGCGCGGTCACGGCTCGCGCTGAGCGCCAAGGACGGCGTGGTCGAGCTGGCGCACGAAAAAGCCAACCTGAGCCGCCCAGCCAGGGCGCGCCTGTTCGCTTGGACCGATACCGGCATCCTCGTGCCAACGACGGACGAGCTCGCCCAGGCCAAGACGCAAGCACTCGACGCGATTCGAGCGACCAAGGACGCCGACGATGTGCTGGCTGCTATCCAGCGCGCTGAGGCAGCTGGTGCCACGGTCTATACCGGCCGCAGTGGGAGCTATTCGGCGCTGTGCAGCCTCCGGACGTTCGACATCCCTCGTGACCTCATGGCCAGCAAGGGGGAGAGGTTCTGGCGAGCGCTGGACTCGCTCGTTTCGGACCGTCGGGTTGCTGCGGTGGAGTTCAAGAACAACCAGCGAAACGTCCGCGCCAAGTACGTGCCAGTCGCTGCGGAAGCGCTGCGCTGTAGACCCCCTATAACCCCCAGCACTGCAGCGCAGCAGGGCTGCTGCAGTGCTGCACTGGATCAGGACAGCGACTGCAGCGCCAGTGCAGCAGCGCAGCAGATCGATGGTCAGCTGGCGGAACTGTTGCATCACGACAAGGCGCCTTGCCATGGCAGCGAGTGAGCGAGATTGCATCAAGCCCATGGTTCGCCGCCTTGGCGAGGCCTGCCGCTCGATCGGCGTGAACCCCTATTCGGTATTTCCTCACTGGTCGGTGGGCGATGTGAAAGACATTGCCGACGACCTGGAAGCCGGATGGCTTACGCGCGACCAGCTGCCGGGCGTGGTGATGGCCAAGCAGATGCAAATTCTGACCGGGTCGTGTTTCTGCCCCCGCTGCCGGCCAGGTCGTCCCCATGATCCGGCTGTCGCAGCGACAGCACCTGCACCAGAACGAACTGACCAAACGGAGGAAGCCCGATGAACCAGCAACCAGACCCCGCAACCCGCATCTGGACGCGCACCGAGATCGAGAAGGCCTATCGCGACATCGCCCGCGGTCTGGTGCCGGCCGACCAGGCCCGTCAACTTGAACGGGACATCGACGCTGCGGTGCGTGAAGGGCGAATCGATCGCAAGCGGACGAGTTGGTATCCGAAGCGGATGCGCTGACCGTGTCGTTGGCCCTTGACATGGCGGCTCATCGGGTGCATCGTCGTCCCGTCACGCTAAATCGCGTGGCCGGGATTGGCGTCCCGAATTCCAAGGCGCACCAGCGCCCCTCGTTCGATGTCGGCGCTTTTTTTGCGTCCGCAGTTCGAGCGGTCGCGCGCTTGCCAGTTCAATGGCGGGCGGTGCGCGGGAGCCTTCGGGCTCACCGGTTCCTTGGACCGGCACGCCAACCGCGCACCGTCCGCCACCTCGCGATTTGCCTCGCAGTGGCGGACTCCACAGACAAAGGAGTCCATATCATGAACCGAGAAGATCGCATTGAGAGAATGGCTGACCTCGTCCTGCAGCGGGCGTTGCGGAAGGCGCAGAACCGCAACACCAAGCCGCCGCCCGCGGGCGTGCTGGAGTTGAGCGAGCTGGGCGACACCGAAATGGATCGGCTGCGGCGTGCCGCCGTGCTCGCTATGGAGCGATCCGCCTACCTGCGCGAACTGGAGACCACGCCCGGCGGCCGGATCGGGAACGTCACTCTGTTCCCACCCTCGCGACGGGTGCGGTCGACCACGGACGTAGCGCTACTGGAGATCGGAATCGCATGAGCCTTTCCCACGATCAAATCAAAGCCATGGCCCTGCAGCTCGCCGCAGCGATGCCGCCGGTTGAGTGCGCCTGCTTCGGCGAATTGCAGGCCAAGATGAATCGCACTGAGAGTCGCCGAATCGGTGTCGTGAAGATGCCAGCGCATCGGCCAGGCGCCGGGCGACAGGCGTTCTCCTGGGCGGACTGCATTTGGCGGCCAGGGAGGACGCCATGAGCAAAGGGCAGGAGGCGATGAAGTTTCCCCCGGGTATTTCTGATCTTCTGATCAGAAGCCACGACCTGAAAGACCCCGAGCGAATCACGAAAGCATGTGAGAACGTGCTGCTGCCGATCACCTGCGGAATCCAGGCGATTGGACAACTGCTGGCATCGGCGGCCGATCCAGACACCGAATGTGAGGCTCGCACTTACCTCGACACCGGGTATCTGCTGGAGTTTCTGGCTGACCTGCAGGGGTCGATGCACCACATGCTCGCGGACGCTAGATATGACCTGTTGAACGCTGGTGAATCGGTGGAGGTGCGGTCATGATCGATCAGTTCCTTGCGGAAGAAATCAGGAACATCATCGAAGAGTGCCAGGACAATCGAAAGGTCGAGATCGTGCCCTGGACTGGCGAGATGCTCGACGTGAGATCGCTGGAGTTGGCGCGCTTGTATCAGAGCGCGCCGCCGTTGCAGCGCGCAGCGTTCGACGCGGTCGCCAACCTGGTCGCGATGAAGGAGTGATGACGAATGACAGAGCGCAAGGACGCGCCAGTGGAACCCGACGCCGGAGCGCTGTGGCTGGATGCCGCGCGCTTCGGCGTTCTCTCGATCGCCGCCGAGCTTGAGCAGCGGCGCGGGATCAGTCGCAAGGCTGCTGCCGCTGAGCTGCGCGGCGTGCTCTCCGAGCTGGATCAGGTGAAGCTCACGCAGCAGCCAGTCGGCACCCCGGTTTCGGTTCCAGCGTTCGCCGGCCTGCACGCCTGGCGCGCGCTGACCGCCATCTTCGCGCTGATCGATTCGCGGACGGTGGTCCCATTGGCCGCACGACCGGATGCAGGGGCCGAGGTCTGGGCGATCGGATGCGCGCTGGCGGATGCCCGCAACGCACTGAAGCACCTGAACGAAGTATTTCCGGATGCCGGCAAGTACTGGGCTGCGAACGCCCAGGAACTGCCCCCTGCGCCGGTCTTTGTGCGCGGCACCACCACCACCAACTGAGGGAACAGCAATGCTCTGGATCGCCACCACGCTTGAAGAACTCCAGCACCCCGACACGCTGGCGAAAATCATCCGCCGCATCGACCGCATCGCGACCTGCTCGCGCTGCGACACCTGGCTGATCTGGCGTCCACCTGGCCAGCTGGCGATCGTCCGCGCTGACGAGGCCGAGGCCAAGCCGACCCTTTCCCAGAACCCCAGTTGGCTGATCGGCGTTTATGACGACAACGCGAAGCAGGCAGACGTGCAGGCCGACATCGCGCACTTCGCCGAACTGAATTCAACAGCCCGCGCTGCTTAAGCGCATCACCAGGAGAGCACATCGCATGGACGCGAACGAAAGCAACACTGAGGTCGAACAACAGCAGACCGAGCTGACACCGGAGGAACGCCGGGCGAGGCTGCGAGAACAACTCACGTGGCGGCCGGAGGATTACTCCGCGTACGTACGGAAGTTCTGTTCGGAGAAGGCGACGAGGGATGGCCTGCTGGGCGAGCCGCTCAAGACGTGCCCCGAGATTCTGCTATTGCACCAGATGCTGACGCTCGGCTGGGCAACGCCGGAGTCGCTCAACACGGGTCCTCGGCCGATGGTGTTCGTGGAACTCGTGCGGAGACTGGCCAACGGGTGGGGTTGTTGGCCGGTCGAACTGGTCGGCTACCCGTGCCTTCACGCCAGATGGTCACCGGATGTGCCCGCCGCGACGATCGACGCCTGGGCGGATGCCTACGGTGACCGCTACGTCGGTGATGCGCTGGCAGGTGTGCTTGGTACGCCAAATTGCCCGCGTACGTCGCATATTAAGGGGTGTGAAAAGAAGCCAATTGGGGAGGTTTACTACCAGAACTACCAGAACAAAGACAAGCTTCTGCCAGCTTCGAAGCCTTACCCCAACAACGACATCATCCGACCACCGAGAGACGAGTTCGGCGAGACGTGATCGTGTTGATCGCTTGGTGCTGGCCCTGGATCGCTACAGGCTGCGCCAGATCGACAGCGCCAACGCAATGGCGCAGGCCGCGAGCATTCCTCCGATCATCCCGGCGAGCGACCAGTACAGCATCCCTTCGCTGCCGCCGGGGAGGTCGTTGGAGGCCCAGATCATCATGCCCAGGAGAACGCCCAGGCCGCCGCCGGTTTCGAGGGTCTTGCGCATGGGTGCCATGATGCCGTGGTTGCGTCGCTGCAACTGAGACGGTCCGTCCCGGGAGGGTCCGTCCCCGGGACGGAGGCTAATTCCGCCGGCGGAGGGCATCCCAGTTCGGCTCCCGTCGCGTGACCGGCTTGGCCGGCGTCACCGTCGAGACGGCCGCAATCTCAACCAGCGGCCGACCAACCGCGTTCGGGCGGAAAGGGACGCCCATGGCTGCCAAGACCCGACACTGAGTCGACCAGCGCTTCTTGCCGGTCAGTCTCTGCACGTCATCGTCCGACAGCCAGATCGAGTCATTGTTCTTCACACGGTTGGTTCTGTGGGGAATTGATGCGATGGGTTCCGTGAATGACCCACGCGCGCGCGAAAAGTGTGATAGAACAACAGGCAGGCTGCCAAGGATGGCTGCCACGGAGGCTACAAGATGGCAGGGAAGCCAACACCGGCGAAGCGCGCCGGCAACCGCGGCATGGGCCGGAAGCCCGGCGTGCCGAACAAGCTCACCAAAGCGACCCGCGAAGCACTCGCGCTGGCCTTCGAAGGCATCGGCGGCGTAAAGGCGTTGACGGCGTGGGCGAAGAAGAACCAAACGGAGTTCTACAAGATCTGGTCGAAACTGCTCCCGCTGGAAGTCAGCGGTGTCGACAGCGGGACGATCATCATCGAGGCCAACTATGGCCCCGCGAGTGAGGGTTCGCCATGATCCCGATGCGGCTTTCAGCTTCACCCGCATACTTCGAGCGGATAGCGAATGACCCCACTGTCCTTCCGGCTGTCACTGAGCACGGGCACGGACCGGTCGCCTTCCCTCCGGATGTCTGGCAGACCATGCTCGGTATCGAATTCGAAGGCGGCGGCTGGCTACTTCAGCGGCTGGGGTCTGGTTATTTCGAGGTCCACACGCTGTTCCTGCCGGGGTCGCGTGACATCCGGGAGAAGGCGGCGCACGCGCTGCACGCGATGTTCACCGGAACCGACGCTTGGGAGCTGGTCACCAAGGTGCCGGCAGACATTCCCGCTGCGCTTGGGCTCGCCAAGGCGATGGGATTCACGGAACGGTTCGTTCGTCGTGGTGCCTGGAAGCGGGAAGGTGGCGCCGTCGACATCCACTTCCTGGGCCTGACGCTGGACGAGTGGGCGCGAGACAACGGCACGCTTCGGGTGCTCGGTCACCGTTTCCATGAAGACATGGAGGCTGCAGGATTTCCGCCGAATCATCACGACGACGACCCTGTTCACGACTGCTATGTCGGCCTGGCGCTCGCGTGCGCAGAGAAAGGCAACATCAGCAAGGGCGTCGCCCTATACAACCGGTGGGCGCGATTCGCCTGCTACGAGGCCATCACTACGGATGGCGAATCGGTCTTCTTTGACGGGCTGCAGGTCCGAATGGAGAACGGGGCGCCGGTTTTCAAGGAGGAAAACTCATGCCAGTCGGAGCCGTAACAGCAGCGGTCGGCGTCGCTACCAGCGCGTACTCCGCAAACCGACAGCGCAGTGCCGCGCGCGACGCGCGGAACGCGCAGCAGGGCGCGATGGACCAGCAGGTCGCGCTCGGCCGCGAGCAACTGGATTTCGGTCGGCAGCAGTATCAGGACTGGCAGAACCGGTTCAACCCGATCATGGACAGCCTGACAAGCCTGGCCTACGAGGACCGCGGCCCGGACTATGCCGCGATCACCGCCGATGTCGGCGCCGCCTTCGACACCAGTCAGGCGATCAACCGCCGGCAGATGCAGCGATTCGGCCTGAACCCGTCGGACGGAGCCGTGCAAAACAGCGAAGTCCAGTACGGACTCGGCCGCGCGCAGGCCATGGTCGACGGCCGGAACCGAGCGCGCACCGCGCACCAGGATCAGCAATTCAACCGCCTGTCGAGCCTCTACTCGATGGGCAGCGGGCAGGGCGCGCAGGCGTCGAGCATGATCAATGCCGCCTACGCCGGCTTGGGCGGCGCCTTCGGCCAGCACGCGAACCAGTTCGGCGGGATGGCGATGAACTACAACCAGGGTGCGCAGCAGGCATGGGGCGACATGGCCGGCTGGGCCGGCTGGGGCTTCGGCCAGTACATGAACAACCGCAACTCGGGAGGCGGCTGACAATGGCTGGCACCTTCTCCAATTTCGTCTATGGGTTGAACAACGCTCGGCAGCAGCATCGTCAAGACCGCGAGGATGAATGGCTGCGGCGGGAGCGAGAGTTCCAGCGCCAGCGCCAAGTGGAACAGGACGGGCGCACCCAGCAGGAACATGACTGGAAAGTAGAGGATCGTCCCGAACAGGCGCGGCAACTCGGCCTTCGCGGCGCGATCCTCGATCAGAACTGGCAGGCCGGTGATCAGACACTGCAACTCAATCGGCACAAGATCGAACGTCTACCGATTGAGGCACAACAGGCCGATGAACTGCACGGCCTGAACATCCAGAACACGCGACAGGCGATGGGTGTCCGGGCATCGCAGGAAGCGCGGGCGAATGCTCAGCACCGCATCCGGATGGAGCTGGATCAGCTTGGGCTGGACGAGGAACGGCTTGCTGCCGAACACCGCCAGTTCGCCAGTGCCATTGCGAGCGGTGCTCGTCGATTCATGATGAACGGCGACACGAAGGAACTCAGCCAGGCGTGGCGAACCGCCATGGGATCCGAGGGCAGTGGCGAGCTGGTCAAGACCGGTGCGAATCGCTACGTGCTCGTCGACCCTGACACTGGCGATGAACAGGAGATCGGCAGCCGCGACGACGTGTTCAACGTCCTGTCGACCTTCATGCAGCGACCCGAAGCGTTCCTGGAGCTGCGCTATCAGCAGCAGTTCGGGGGCGGGCAAACTGGGAAGCAGCCATCGGCAGTTCAGCAGTCCGAGTACGTTCGACGGAATCTGCCGCGGCAGGAGGGCGAGTCCGATCAGCAGCATGCTTTGCGCGCCTGGATGGTTTCGCAGCAAGCCAAGGCGAAGTCGCCGTCTGCGGTTTATCAGGAGGTTCTGGCGGCGCGTCTGCATGACGGGATGAAGGACAACGAAGTCGCAGAGGTCGATGCCAGTGCGCGTCGCATTGCTGAACTCTACGCGCAGCACCTGCAGCACGGTGGGCAGGCACCGGCCGAGCCCCGGTCTGGTGGATCAGCGCGCATCGCTCAACCACAGACGCAGGCTGAGTTCGACACGCTGCCCAGCGGTACGCAGTTCCAAGCGCCTGACGGATCGGTGCGGGTCAAGCCATGAGCGCTGCCAACTGGTGGCAGGCGTCCCCGCTGGCCGAGGAAAAGGGTTGGTGGGAATCCTCGCCGCTGGCCAGCGATCGGTCATCGCCGTCACCGCGGGGATCTACCGTTGCGGGACAGCAGGATGCGCCATACAGCACCACGGCCGTGCTCGACACGTTCGGATTCGATGACGAGGATTCGCCGCGGTTCGAGAAATCGGCCGATGAAATCACGCGCCGCCGCCGGTTCCTGGAGTTGGGGCCGGTGTCGGAGAACCGCGGTCCGATCGGCCGGGGCGAGGCGAGCGCGTACACCCCGACACTGGGCGAGCGCACCAGCGACCTTGCTGGGGATGTGCGTCTCGGCTTGGGTGCTGGCATCCAGCGCGGGCTGGGCGGGCTTGCCCGCGCGCCCATCGATTTGGCGAACTTCACCTTCCGGGCCAACATCCCGCAGCCGGACGCGATTCGCGGCGCAGAGCGCTGGTTGAACGAAGCGGCAGACCGGCGCCGTGATCGTTCCGGCGCGGACACGATTCAGGCCCGACAGGAATTGTCCGAGGCCGACAGCTTCACCGGCGTTCTGGGTACGCTGCTGCGGAGCCCGCGCCTGTTCTTGACTGAAGGTTCGGAGGTCGCCGGCATGCTCGTACCCGGGGGCCTGGCCGGTCGCGCCGCACAGGCAACCCGCGTGCTTGGTCCGACCGGGAGTCAGGTTGTCGCACAGGGCGCGATGGCGGGTGGCCTGACGGGTGGCGAGGTTGATGCCGCTTTGCGCGCGATGCCGATCGCCGAGCTGCGCAAGCATGTCGACTTCGACCAGATCAAGGCGGACACCGGACTGGAGACCGACGAGCAGGTACGTGATCTGCTTGCCGTGCAGCGGTCGTCCGACGCTGCGGGTATTTCCTTCGTCGCGAACTCGGCCCTGCCATACGCAGTGCCTGGCGGCACCACGATCGAACGCGCGCTGGGCGGTGCTGCGGCTGCCGGAACCAGTCGGGTTCGGAACGCCATCACCGGCTCCGCGGGTGAGTTCGTGTCCGAAGGTGCTGCCGGTGGCATCGAGCAAGTGGCACAGAACGCAGCCACGTTCCGGTCGATGGGCGAGGGTGTTGGTGCCGCTGTTGCGCTTGAGGGTGCGCTGTCGGCGCCGATCGGTGCCGCGACTGGGCTGCTGCAACGGCCGGCCGCGCCGCTTCGGGATGGCGCCGACCTGCTCGGTGGCGAGAACACGCAAGGCGCGCTGGCCAGCATTCTGGCTCGACAGGCCGAGGGGCATCGGACTTCGAAGCCGCGCGGTAGTCTGGCTGATTCGGGAATGATTGATCGGCCGGAGAATGGTGCCGCTGCGCCTATTTCCATGTCCGCGGGACAGGCTGCATCCGATGCAGTCGTACACCCCGATGACGCTCTGCCGCCAGACATCGACGCCGATCAGGCAGGGCTCGACGACCTGCTGGCAACCGTCGGAATCCGACAGTTTCCGGCCGAGGTTCCGATGCCGGCTTCGGAGAATTCCGAGCCCGCGCTGGGAACCGCTCCAGTCGACATCGCCGCCAGTGATGCGGCGACCAATCCGGGCAACGACCTTCCCGAGCCGACCGAGGCGCAGAAGCGGGCCGGCAACTACAAGCTCGGCCACGTCCGCATTGGCGGCCTGAATATCAGCATCGAGAATCCCGCGGGAAGTCGGCGGCGGCCGGAATGGGAGCCGCTAGCCCATCACTACGGCTACATCCGCTCCACCACCGGCAAGGACGGGGATTCGATCGACGTGTTCGTGCGTCCCGGTTTCGAGGGCAACACGGATGCACCGGTCTTCGTCGTCGACCAAGTCAACGCCGACGGTGCCTTCGACGAACACAAGGTGCTCATGGGGTTCCAGTCCGAGGGCGAGGCGATCGACGCCTATCACGCCAACTACGAACCCGACTGGCAGGGCTTCGGCGGTATCCGCCAGATGGCCTTCGACGAGTTCAAGGCGTGGACGAAACGACCACGGCTCACGAAGCGGCCGGTATCCACCGCTTCCAGCACCGGCCGCCCCGCTGATGCTGATCCACTTCCTGCGGAGACGATGGCGCTGCAACCATCGCCCGCGAACCTGTCGGACACCGCTGCTGCCACAACGGCAATGCAGCGACCCGACGTCATCCCCGACAACGCATTCCCTTCGGCAGGGACGCCGATGCTGGATGCACCGCTGGGGCTCACGCCATCCGATGCAACGCCGCGCGGCGCGCAGCCACTGGACGACGGTCCGGTGAACGCCGTGTCGGGACTGGCCAGTCCCGGCGCTGGTGCTGTATCGGCTGTCCAGTCCGATGCTCCGGCCGCGTCGCGCGGCGCGGTTGGGGCGCGGGCGACACCGGAAACGGTGCGGGCGGCGCTGGCGGATCGGCTGGGCGCGCGAACGCTGGAAACGCTGGAGCAATCCGGCGCCCTACGCATCGTGGCATCGCAGGCCGATCTGCCTGGCCGTCACGCGGGAACCATCCGCGGCATGCACCGGGACGGCGCTGCCTGGCTGGTTGCCGAGAACCTGGACGCCGACACCGCACTCGGTGCGCTGCTACACGAACACACTCACGAGTCCGAGACGCGGCTCGACACGGTGCTCGGTCAGCGCTACACCGGCCTGCTCGATCGGTTCCAGCGGCTCGGCAACGGTCTGGGCGGTCGTCTGGATCGCGACATCGCCGCCCAGGCGGAGCGTCTGGCGCAAGCGGAGATCGCTCAGCGTCGGGCGGATGGGCTGCCAGCCGGCGCCGCCGAGTTGAACGCCGAGCGTCTGGCGCACTTCATCGAGCTGGCTCAGGGGCAGCGGAGCGAGACCATCGGCATGGTCGCCCGGCAGCTGGCGCGGGAGATCGAGGCAGCGATTCGCCAGTGGCTACTGGATCGCAAGCACCTGCCCGAGGCGGTGCGGCAGGCGCTGGCGGACAGCATGACGGCTGCTGACTTCGCCCGGATCGCTCGCCGGTCGGTGCGGGAGAGTGCGACCGCACGGGGAGGGACAGGTTTATCGACCGCGCACCATAAGTTCGCCCGACAGCTTGCGAGCGATGCCGGTGCCACACCGGCTGAAGTCGAGCAAGCCCGCAAGGCCTGGCGTGATCAGGGCACGGACTCGCCATACTTCCGCGACTGGTTCGGTCGGTCGAAGGTAGTGCGGAACGGTCAGCCGATCGTCGTTCACCACGGCACCGCGTCGGACTTCAATGCGTTCAGCGCGGACCGGGCCGGCAGCAGCACTGGCCACATGACCGCGCCACTGGGGAACTTCTTCACCGAGGATCGCCGGTCGGCCGAACGCTACGCCGAGAAGGCCGCAGACGGCATGCCGATGTACGAGCGGGTGATCGACAGTTACCTCAACGTGCAGAATCCCGCCGAGCTGACGCCGGAGCAGTTTCAGGCGATCGACAGCCAGGAGCAGGCACGCCAATTTCGTTCGCAGCTCGAACAGCAGGGACACGACGGCATCCATATCCCCGAGTGGGGCCAGTGGGTGGTGTTCCAGCCCAACCAGATCAAGAGCGCGACCGACAACCGCGGCACGTTCGATGCCACTGATCCGGACATCCGTTTCGCCCGCGTCACCCGGCAGGATGCAGAAGCCCGCGCGGAACTACGGCGCGACGAGGTCCGGCAAACGCTGGGCGGTCCGACTGCAGGCGGTGCCGTCGGCTGGAGCTTCAATGACCACGCCTACATCGGCAGCAAGGCCTCTGTGCGTCGTTCGCGGGTGGTGCTGGACGACAAGATGCTCGCATGGCGTGATGTGCAGGACGTGATCACCGATCACTTGGGCGAAGCGATCCCGGACGCACAGAACGTCTGGCGACTGGAAAACCTGATGCACGGTCGTGTGCATGAAGGAATTGACCGGCTGGAGCGTGAGCGGATCGTGCCGCTGATCGAGCGCATGCGCGCGCTGGACGTGACCGTCGAGCAGCTCGAAGAATACCTGTATGCCCGGCATGCGAAGGAGCGCAACGCGCAGATCGCCAAGATCAACAAGGCCATGCCGGACGGCGGCTCTGGCATGACCAATGCCGATGCCGACGTCATCTTGGCCGGTGCCGATTCCAACCTCGCCGAGCTCGGCCGCATGGTGAACCGGATCACCCGCCAGACTCGGAACCGGTTGCTACACCATGGGCTGATCTCGCAGGAGCAGTTCGACGCGATGGAGGCGCAGTACAGGAACTACGTGCCGCTGCGCGGACATCGCGAGGAACCCGACTCGGTTGCCGGCGTAGGTGGTGCTGGTCGCGGACTCGACACGCGGACCCGGCCATTCCAAGACGCGCTCGGCCGCGGTGCTGGCAATCGGGCGAAGAACATTCTCGGCGAGATCATCGGCGACGCGCAGCGCTCGATCATCCTGGGCGAGAAGGCCCGGGTCGGCCGCGCCGTGATGCGAATCGTGCTGGCCAATCCGAACCCCGCTCTCTGGCAGGTGGAACCGGTGATCACCGAGCGACGGCTGGATGCGAACGGCGAGGTCTATGAAGCGGTCGTCAACGACTGGTCGGATCCGTCGATCGTCGCGGTTCGCAACCGCGGCAAGGTCTACCGGGTGCAGTTCAACAGTCCGGCACTGGCGCGCGCGCTGAACAACGTCGGCGTCGAGCATCTGGGCTTGGTGACCCGTCTGGCCGGTGGGTTCAATCGCTACCTGTCGGCGATGCTCACCCGGTACAACCCTGTGTTCCTGGCTGTGAACGGCGCCCGTGATGCGGTCTTCGGCTTGTCGGGACTGTTGGCCGAGCATGGCGTGCAGGCCACAGCCGAGGCTTTCGCCGCGTATCCCAGCGCCGCACGGGCATCATGGCGCGCAGCACGCGGGAAGTCCGGCAAGACCGATGCCACCAAGGCGTGGGACACCTGGGCCCGGGAGTTCGCCGAGGCCGGCGGCAAGACCGGTCTGGTGCACATGCCGTCGGTGGAAGACCTGCAGCGCAAGATCGGCACGGGTCGGTTGACCAGCTACTCGCCGACAGGGCTGGCACAGGTTGCGCGCTCGCTGGCCGACGTGGTTGAGGCTGGCAACGATGCCATCGAGAACGCCTTACGCCTGTCGGCCTACTTCACCCTGCGTAAGCGTGGCGCATCGAAGGACCGAGCCGCCGAGTACGCGAAGAACATCACGGTCAACTTCAACCGCAAGGGCGAGATGGGAACCCGGCTCAATGCCTGGTTCATCTTTGCCAACGCAGCCATCCAGGGATCGAAGCGGGTCGGCGACCTGCTGCGGAATCCGAAGGTGATGACGTTCGTTGGGACGCTGGCCGGTGCCCAGATCATGGCGGCACTCGCGGCCATGGGCATGGAAGATGACGACGGCGAACTGATCTGGGACAAGATCCCCGATCACGTGAAGCGCCGGAATCTGGTGATCGTGACCCCGAACAAGGGCGTCATCACCGTCCCAATGCCGTACGGCTTCAACTGGTTCACCTATGCCGCTGGCCGGATCACCGGTAGCGTCTTCGGCCGGGACGACAACCCCCGCGACGGTGCGGCCGCGGTGACCGGTGACCTGATGTCGGCGGTGGTCGAGGCATTCTCACCGGTGCCGCTGGACGACGGCGCCATGGGGCTGATCCCGACCATCGCGCGGATTCCGCTAAACGTCCAGGCCAACCGCAACGACTTCGGCAACAGCATCCGGCAGGAGCGCGAGTTCAGCAAACATGACATACCGCGGGCGAGCCTGGGCCGCGCCGACACGCTGGAGATCTTCAAGTTGGCGGCGACCGGTCTGAACCGGATCGGTGGCGGCAACGACTACACCCCGCCATCCCTGTCGTGGTTCGACGTGGCACCGGAGGACCTGCAGTACCTGCTGACGCAGTTGACGGGCGGTGCTGGGCGCTTCGTTGTCCAGACCGCGACGTTCTCGAACAAAGCGCTCGGGTCGCTGGATGACCCTGGTATCAAGGTCGAGGCCCGCGACGTGCCGATCGCCAACCGGTTCTGGAGTGGGATCGACGAGAACGCTGCTCAGCAATCCCTGTTCTACGAGCGTCGCGACACCATCGAGCGGTCACTTGCGCGGGTTCGCGACACGTTCGAGCGAGACGGGCAGGGAGCTGCGCGGGAACTGCTGGTTTCGATGCCAGAGCTCACCGGCGCGGATCTTCGCCGCAACAAGCAGGGCGCGGTGGTGGTGACCGGTCGCGAGTCCGGCACCCACGGCAGGCCGCAGATCGTGGCCAGGAACCCGACCACCTTGTTCGGTCGGTACAAGGCAGCATCGGATGCCACTTCCGACGCCAACGAGCGGATCCGTGGTCTGTACGCAGAGTACGGCACCGGCCTTCGTCCGAACCGGGAGCGCGACCGCCGCATCCGGGAACTACAAGACCAGCGGGCAGCCGCGCAACAGGCCTTCACCCGCGCATGGAACGAAACCGTCAACGCCTGGACAGGGCCGGAGGATTGACAATGCAGCTTTCAACCAATCTCGAACACCGCTTCCCGGCCTATCACTGGGTCATCATGTTCTGCGCGAGTCGCAGGCTGGACGAGTTGGCGGGTGACATCCGTCAGCACGCCGAACGCATCTACAGCGAGCACGGCGACGCCGGCATGACGGGATACGCTGACTACCTGCGCGCGCTGGTGCTGGAAGCGGCGCCAGGCTACCGGGCGCAGATCGATGCCTTGGAAGGAACGGACGCATGGGCACGACCGCACTGACCCAGAAGCAGGAAGCCTTCTGCCTGGCCTACCTGGAAACCGGGAACGCCAGCGAGGCCTATCGGGTGGCCTACAAGCCGCAACGGATGGCGGCCAAGACCGTGAACGAGAAGGCGTCGCGGCTGCTCGCGACGGGCAAGGTTCGGGCAAGACTGGATGAATTGCGCGCACCGGTTCGGGAAAAGGCGCAGATCACCCTGGAAAGCCACCTGGCCCGGCTGGACGAGTTGAGCCGCAAGGCCGAGGCCGAGGGCCAGTTCAGTGCAGCGATCTCGGCCGAGACGAACCGCGGCAAGGTTGCCGGCCTTTACGTTGAGAAGATCGAGCACGCGGTCCACCGGTCGTTTGCTGACCTGCTCAAGGTTCGGCGTGAGCGGGCACGGTCGCTTCGTGCTGCCGGTTAGCGATCCAGAGGCACCTCTCCGGCAAGCTTCTGCAGGCCTTCTACAACTCGTTCGCGAACCTTCTGAAATGGCTCTGAGCTGGCCCAGTACTCAGCCGCTGGCCGTAGCATGGACGTGTACGCCGACCGTAGCGCCATGCCGATTTCGGCGTAGGCATCAGGATCAGACTCGAACTCCAGAAGTATCTGCTCAAGCTCCGAAACCACTGATTCGATCGTGTTGAGCACCCGCGTTGGACTCACCGTTCGGTACTCGGGATTCGTCCCTTGGTGTATCTCCAGAAGTGTAAGATCTGCTCTGGCAAGTGTTTTCAGGATGTGGAGCGTTGGACGCATGATTAAGTCCTTGCGGATGTGATGTGACAAAGGATCCCGCATAGTGCGGGGTTCTGCGGCCGTTACAGATCAGTGCGCGCTCCGCTCGAACCCGCTCAATAGAGCTCGGTCTGGCGTGAACACGAGGGGCATTGGAAACGGACCGTTACCGATTCCCGTTGTCGCTGGATCGTTCGGGAACGCCGGTGTCAGAGTGACGGGATAATCTGGTGATGACGTTGTGTTGAAGCAGCCGAACAGCCCGGGCTGGTCCGGTGGGTAGTAGAACATGTAGTAGGAGTAGGGGGCGCCATCCTCCAGTCTCAGCGCCTCGGCATCGTGCGGTACATACACCGTGGTGACTTCGTCGCTCGATGTGTTCCCTGCTCGGAGAACCGTGCCTGTGTACGAGGCGTGCCTGAGGAATGTGCCGCCTTGGCAGTCGTGCCCAACATAGGCGAGCTGAGCCCCATCGCGCTGACCCAGGATGCCATCTCTGCTGATGGCGACGAGAAAACCCGTGCTGGTGACAATCATCGTGTCGAACAGGTCAGCCGACAGGAGTGTGCCCAGAACTCGCCCCTCGGCGTCGCTCACCTTGCCGGCGCCGTCTGCTGTGAAGGCAGGCATGAGTATCAGCAGCAACGTTGCAATCCCTGATTTCACGAAGTCCTCCCCGAGGCCTGCGCAGGCTCCGATGCCCGAGTTCCCTTGGTCCGAGAGTCTACGCTTGGGCGGACTCGGAAGTTTCTGATTCTGATCGCGCGTGACGAAGGTTTGCAGTTGGCGCTAACCCGCCGCTCTCCGTATCGGGACCACGTCAGCGCCGGCCTTGATCTGGTCGAGATAGTCGGCCCAAGCCTGCATCATCCTGCGGCGCTCGGGCAGGTGCGCGGTGCGGTTGTAGGCGCGGCCGTTCGCGTCTCTCACCGAATGCGCGAGCTGGTGTTCGATCAAGTCAGGCCGGAAGTTCAGCACCTCGTCGAGGATCGTGCGTGCGGCCGCACGGAAGCCGTGAGGGGTCAGCGTCTCGCGCGGGATGCCGAGTGCCCGAAGGGCAGCGCTCATCGCCGCGTCCGACATTGGCCGGCGTGGCGTGCGGCCGCTGAACGCGTACTCGTGGCGGCCGGTGAGCGGATGCAGCTCACGAAGGACAGCCACGGCCTGCTCAGCCAGCGGCACGACGTGCTGCGTGTTGGTCTTGGTGACCGTGTAGCGCCACTCGCCGGCATCGAGGTCGACATCGGCCCAGCGCATGGTGCGCAGCTCGCCAGGGCGCACGAACACCAGCGGCAGAAGGCGAAGGGCACAGCGGACGACCAGACCGCCCCCGTAGGTGTCGATGGTGCGCAGGATGTCGCCCAAGGCCACGGGCTCGGTGACGGCAGGGAAGTGCTCAGCTTTCCACGGGGGCAGGGCGCCACGAAGATCCGGCGTCGGGTCGCGTTCGGCGCGGCCGGTAGCGATCGCGTAGCGGAACACCTGGCCGCAGTTCTGCAGGGCGCGGTGTGCGGTTTCCAGAACGCCACGGGCTTCAATCCGGCGAAGGCAGGCCAGCAGCATCGGCGCGCTGATGTCGGCAATAGGCAGGCTGCCCAGCCATGGGAAGACGTCGCGCTCCAGACGGCGGATGACCTTGTCGGCGTGGCTGTCGGCCCAGCCGGGGCGGTACTTCTCGAACCACTCGCGAGCGACGACCTCGAAGCTGTTGGCGTTGCGTTCGGTGCCGGCGATCTTCTCGGCTTTCCGCTTTGCGCTCGGGTCGATCCCGGCAGCGAGTTGCCGGCGGGCTTCGTCGCGCCGTTCGCGAGCATCCGCCAGGGAGACATCCGGATAGACGCCGAGGCTCAACAGCTTCTCCTTGCCGGCGAGCTGGTAGCGAAATCGCCACCAGCGAGAGCCGTTCGGATTCAACAACAGGAACAGTCCGCGCTCGTCGGCGAGCTTGCGCGCGCGGTCGCCGGGTTTCGCTTTCCGGATTGCTGCGTCGGTCAGTGCCATGTCGGGGTAACTCTTCGGCGGGTAACCGTGTTACCCGGGAAGTTACCCCGGAGTTACCCCGGCTTCAAGCGCACGTCTCTGGACGCTGGCGGACGACAGGCAACAAAAAACCCCGCGTTTCGGCGGGGTTTTCGGACTTCATCGGATGTTGCTGGACGTTGTCTTGGTGGAGAGGAGGAGGATCGAACTCCCGACCTCCGCATTGCGAACGCGGCGCTCTCCCAGCTGAGCTACCCCCCCACGCGGCCTCACATTGTAGCGGCAGCGGCGCGTTCGGCCAAGTCTCAGGATGTGCTGCTGAAAGCCGTGATCTCGATGTTGATCAGCGTCACGGTGCGGATTCCCGGCGCAGCCAATGGCAGCGCCAGCCGGCGCCGCGCGGGTCCTGGGCCAGGTTCCGGGCCAGCCAGGGCAACCAGGCGGTGGCGGCATCGTGGTCGAACTGCCAGGGCGGGTTCAACACGATCAGGCCGCTGCCGTTCAGGCGCAGCGGCGAGTCACAGGCGCGTACCCACAGCTCGACGGTCAGCGCCGATTTCACCGGCAAGGCGGTGATCTGGCGCAGGAAGTGGGCCAAGGTCGAGGCCTGCTTGATCGGATACCAGATCGCGTAGACGCCAGTGGCGAAGCGGCGCAGGCCTTCGCGGAGCGCCGCGATGATGGTGGCGAACTCGGCTTGCTGCGCCTCGTAGGGCGGATCGATCAGGATCAGCCCGCGCCGTTCCGGCGGCGGCATCAGGGCAGACAGGGCCTGGTGGTAGCCGTCGGCCTCGAAGACGGTGATGCGCGGGTCGTTGTCGGCGAGCTGGCGGCGCAGCTCGCTGGCGACTTCGGGCTGCGTCTCGCACAGCGCCATGCGGTCGCCGCCGCGCAGGGCGTGTGCCGCCAGGGCTGGCGAACCGGGATAGCGCAGGCGTGCCGGATCCCTGTCGTCCAATGCTGCCACCGCACCCAGGTAGCGGGTGATCGCCGGCGGCGCGTCGGCGCCGGCGCGGACCCGGCCATAGCCATCGCGCCATTCGGCCGGCGTCGACCCGGCAGGTTCCGGCGAGGCGTTGTCGAGCCGGTACAGGCCGGCGCCGGCGTGGCTTTCCACGTAGGCCAGCGGCTTGTCCTTGGCCGTGAGCCGAGCCAGCAGGTCCAGCAGCGCAACGTGCTTGAGCACGTCGGCGTGATTGCCGGCATGGAAGTGGTGTCGGTAGTTCATTGCTCGGATCTTGTGGCCAGCGGGGGCATGCGCGTGACCTTTGGCGGTTGCCCACGATGCCTTCAGCGCTAGTCTACGGCGGTTGCGGCGCACGCGTTGATTGTGGCGCGGAGTCGTCCATGCCATTGCCATTCTCTGGAACCCCTACCATGACCACAGCGGCCATCCACCGACCATCAAACAGACGCGGCCGTTTGCGGCGCTGGTTCAAACGCATCAGCCTGACCTTGCTGGCGCTGGTGCTGCTCGCCGGCGTTTTCGTCGCTTGGCAGTGGAACACCGCCAAGCCGCTGTCGGCGAACTGGCTGTACGAGCGCATCTTCCTGCAGTTCGCGCTGGCCGATCCGGAGATGCTTTCTCGTCTGCGGGTCTTGCCTTCATGGCTGGATTTCCACTCCGACAAGCTCAGCGACTCCTCGATGGCGCGCGGCGACCGGCAGTTCGAGAAGCTCAAGCGTGACTACGCCTCGCTGAAGTCCTATGACCGCGACGGCATGGATGCCGATGCCCGGCTGTCCTACGACATCCTGGACTATTTCCTCAACCAGCAGGTGGCTCAGGAGCGCTGGCGCTACCACAACTTTCCGGTCAATCAGTTGTTCGGTGTGCAGAGTTCGCTGCCCGACTTCATGGTCCAGGTGCACCAGATCGGCAACGCCGGCGACGCCGACAACTACGTCAGTCGGCTGCGCCAGTTCCCGGTGAAGTTCGGCCAGGTGCTGGAGGGCTTGCACCATCGCGAGGCGATTGGCGTGCTGCCACCGCGCTTTCTGGTCGACAAGGTGCTGACGCAGATGCGCGACTTCATCAATCCGGCGCCAGACCAGCATCTGCTGTACACGCATCTGCGCGATCGTCTCGACGCGCTGGGCGCCACCGTGGCGCCCGAGCAGCGCGATCAGCTGCTGGCCGATACGCGGGTGGCGGTGGCCGAGCAGGTCTATCCGGCCTACCGCGAGCTGATCGGCTATTTCGAGACGTTGCAGGGCAAGGTTTCCGGCAACCAGGGTGCCTGGTCGCTGCCGGACGGGCTGGCGTACTACGACGCGCAGATCCAGACCCACACCAGCACCGACATGACCGCCGAGCAGATCCACGCCATCGGACTGGCCGAGGTCGCGCGGATCGGCAGCGAGATGGACGCGATCCTGCGCGCCGAAGGCCTTGTCGAAGGCAGCATCGGCGAGCGCATGCAGATCCTGAATCAGCGCCCGGACCAGCTGTTCCCGGACAGCGAGGAGGGCCGCGAGCAGATCCTGGCCGAGTTCCAGCGCATCATCGACGAGATCTCGGCCGGGCTTGAACCGTACTTCGACGTGCGCCCGAAGGCGCCGATGGAAGTCCGGCGCGTACCCAAGTTCGCCGAAGCGACCGCGCCGGGCGCGTACTATCAGGGGCCGGCCATGGACGGTTCGCGGCCGGGCGTGTTCTTCGCCAACCTGCGCAACGTGGCGGAAATGCCGCGCTTTGCCATGCGTACGCTGGCCTATCACGAGGGCGTGCCCGGCCATCATTTCCAGGTCGCGATCATGCAGGAGCTGAAAGGGGTGCCGACCTTCCGGCGTCTGCTCGGCTTCACTGCCTACAACGAGGGCTGGGCGCTGTACACCGAGCAGCTGGCCTGGGAGATCGGCTTCCAGTCGCAGCCGCTGGACAACCTGGGCCGTCTGCGCGACGAGATGTTCCGGGCCGTGCGTCTGGTGGTTGACACCGGCATGCATGCCAAGCGCTGGAGCCGCGAGCAGGCGATCGACTACATGATGGCCAACACCGGCCAGCCGGAAACCGATGTGGTCGCCGAGATCGAACGCTATCTGGTCAATCCCGGTCAGGCACTGGCCTACAAGGTCGGCATGCTGAAGATCCTGGAACTGCGCGAGCGGGCGAAGCAGGTGCTGGGCCAGCGCTTCGATATCCGCGAGTTCCACAATCGGGTACTGACCCGGGGCGCCATGCCACTGGCGCTGCTGGAGCGGGAGATCGATGCCTGGATTGCCACGGCATCCAGCAACTGAGCGGGAAAGCGGCATCGTCGTGGCGTCGGTCTGGGCTGTTCAGCCAGCGGCGCCTTCACAATCCGGTTTCACGGCCGATGCCTTATCATGGCGCCCCCCGACCATCCGGCCAGACATGATCGAATCCAGCCAGGGGCGTCAGCCCGGAAGCCAAGCCGCGAAGCCGTTGTTTTTCGTGACCGGCTCGTTGCTCCCGGCCTGATCCATGGCTACCACGCAACCACGCGGGCCGCGGCAGATGCGGCAGGCATTGGGCTGGTCGATGAAGGGCCTGGCGGCGGCCGTCCGCCACGAGGCCTCGTTCCGGCTGGAGCTGTACCTGTTCATCGTGCTGGCGCCGCTGGCGTTGTGGCTGGGTCGTTCCGGTGTGGAGTGCGCGATCCTGCTCGGCAGCCTGTTTCTGGTGCTGATCGTCGAGATGCTGAACTCGGCGATCGAGGCGATCGTGGACAAGGCGTCGCCGGAACGGCACGAGCTGGCGGGTCGGGCCAAGGACATGGGGTCGGCGGCGGTGTTGCTGGCGCTGATCAACGTCGTCGTCTGCTGGGCACTGATCGTGGTGCCGCGTTTCTTCGAATGAGCTGACAAACGCATGGAATACATTCTGGAGTTGTTGCAGGACCCGCATGCCTGGATCGCGTTGGCCACCCTGGCCGCGCTGGAAATCGTCCTGGGCATCGACAATCTGGTGTTCATCTCGATCGCCGTGAGCAAGCTGCCGCCGGAGCGGCGCTCGTTCGCGCGCAAGTTCGGTCTGGCACTGGCCTGCGGTACGCGCATCCTGCTGTTGCTGATGCTGGTCTACCTGGCGCGCATGGATGGCGATCTCTTCCACCTGTTCGGGCAGGGCATCTCCACCCGCGACCTGGTCCTGATCGGCGGTGGCCTGTTCCTGCTGATCAAGGGCGCGATGGAGATCCGCAACCTGGTCAAGGGTGAGGAGGAGCACGGTACGCCCGGCGGCAAGGCCTTCAGCAGCTTCGGCATGGTGATCGCGCAGATCGCGGTCATCGACATCGTGTTCTCGCTGGACAGTGTGATCACCGCGGTCGGCATGGTCGACCACATTCCGATCATGGTCGCCGCCATCCTGATCGCCGTGGCGGTGATGATCTTTGCCGCCAATCCGCTGGGCAACTTCATCGACGCCCACCCCTCGGTGAAGATGCTGGCACTGGCCTTCCTGGTGCTGGTCGGCGTGGTGCTGACCCTGGCCGGTTTCGACATCCACATCGAAAAGGCCTACGTCTACTTCGCCATGGCCTTCTCGGCCAGCGTCGAGGCGCTGAACCTGTGGAGCAAGCGCAACATCAACCGGCGCATGCACACAGTGCTGCGCCCGAATCTGGACATGCGTACCGAAGACGAGTTCGTCGCCAGCGAACTGCCCGAGGCCGGAGATGGCGAGCTGCGCAAGGTGCTGCGCCCGAATCTGGACCTGCGCTCGGACGACGACTACGTGGAGCGCGAGCTGCCCGAAAAGGGCCGGCGCGGTCTGCCCGACGCCTGATGTCCGTTCGTCTTCGCGCCACGCCATCGGAGAACCCCGATGGCGTGGCGCTGATCGGACAGCCATGTCCTTCGATCGGACGAGCTAGGGCGTCGACTTGCGCTGTCAGGTGCGCTTTGCGGATACTGCCACCATGGACGATGACGCAACCTATCAACTGGCGGTCGAGGTCAGCACGCGCTTCCTCGACGATCAGTCGCAGCCGAATGACAATCGCTACGTGTTCGCCTACACGATCTCGATGCAGAACGCCGGCTCGGTTCCGGCGCGACTGGTCAGCCGTCATTGGGTGATCACCGATGCCAACGGCAAGGTCGAAGAAGTGCGTGGCGAGGGCGTGGTCGGCGAACAACCGTGGATGCGGCCTGGCGACCGTTTCGAGTACACCTCCGGCGCGGTGATCGAGACCGCGGTGGGCACCATGCAGGGTAGTTATCAGCTGGTCGCGGACGACGGCACGCGCTTCGACGCCGCGATCCCGCAGTTCACCCTGTCGGTACCGCGCGTCATCCACTGACCCTCGGCCGGGAGCACGGGCGATGGCTGTCTATGCCGTTGGCGATGTCCAGGGCTGCTACGACGAACTGGCGCGCCTGCTCGATCTGATCGCTTTCGATCCCTCGGTCGATCGCCTCTGGTTCTGCGGTGATCTGGTCAACCGCGGCGGCCAGTCGCTGGAGGCCTTGCGCCTGGTGCACTCGTTGCGCGAGAACAGCGTGGTGGTGCTGGGCAACCACGATCTGAGCCTGCTGTCGGTGGCCGAGCGCAAGCCGGAAGAGCAGGCGCGGGTGAATCCGGACTTGCGCCGGGTGTTGTTCGCCGACGATCGCGACGCCCTGATCGACTGGCTGCGCGGGCAGAACCTGGCCTGGTACGACGAGTCGCTGGATTTCCTCATGGTGCACGCTGGCGTGGCGCCGTCGTGGGATGTCGCAGCGACCCTGCGCTATGCCGGCGAGGTCGAAGCGCGACTGCGTGGCGATGGCTACCGGACCCTGCTGCGACAGATGTTCGGCAATCGCCCGGACACCTGGCATTCCCGGTTGCGCGGTGCCGAACGCTGGCGGGTGATCATCAACGTGCTGACCCGGATGCGCTATGTCAGTCCGCGCGGCAAGCTGGATTTCCGCGAGAAGGGGCCGCCGGGCACGCAGAAGGCCGGGCTGTACACCTGGTTTGCCGCACCCGGCCGTCGCGAGATCGGTACCCGTGTGGTCTGCGGGCATTGGTCGGCGCTCGGCCTGTTCATGGGGCTGGGTGTCTACGCCATCGACACCGGCTGCGTCTGGGGCGGCTACCTGACCGCATTGCGCCTGGACACGGAAACCCCGCAGATCGTCCAGGTCGCGGCCAATCCCGAGCGCTTCCGCGGCGATTCCGAAGACTGAGCCGCCGCACGACGAATCAAGGGCGCATTGCGTAATGCCGGTGCGCTCGGCACGTTGGCGTCTGCCCGGATGCTGCCCTTGTGCGGCTGGGTGAATCACTCCAAGCGTTGATCGCTGTCGTGGCAAAGCCGCCGGCCCGATCGGATGCGTCGTTGGTGGACCGCATGACTGCCCGCGTTGGCGAAGCAAGTCGCGCATGGCGATGTCCAGACAGGCGGAAATCCTTTGGGACGCCGTTTCAGTACGGCTCTGGGCTGTCAGCCGCCTGATCTGCAACGGAATAATTTCGGAAGAAGAAGTCACGAAAAAGACGCGACCACGTCGCGCGGACTGTCGACACTCGTGGTCGGTTTCGGTAGCCACCAGAGGATCTCGTCATGGCGCGTCACTTCCTGCTCGGTCCTGCTCGCATGATTGGGGCGCAATCGACCAACGACCGCGTCTCGTTCCGGTTGTACACGCCTCTGGGACAGGCGCGTGCTACCGGGTTGTTTCGTCCAGCGGCAACCCTCAGATGCCGTTGGCACCATCCCGGGTCCTGCCGCTCCGAGCACGCTGGATGCCGGGCTGCTCCTGGTGACCATCTGCCTGAAGTCGATCGCGTTGGCGATGGCCAGGCGACGACGCAGTCGTCGGGACGGATTGCGGAATTGTCGGGCGGTTTCGGTCGCTGGACAGGATCGTCTTCACACAAGGCGATGAGCCGCCGGGCCGGGATCCGACGCAGATGTCATCGACGAGCACTTTTTCCGATGAGCTTGTTGGGAGCCGCCACGCGTCGATCCGCGGGTGGTACGGGCGGATCGGACGCCCCGCGACGGCTTCGAAGGAGTTCCAGGACAGAGGGCCGGGGGATTTCCGCGGACGGGTGCCCAGCCGAGGTCGGGACGGGCCTCGGCAGGTGTCCGCGGGAGTGGGGGGTGGTGCGGGGTACCGTTCGGCGCCGGGAGGGCGCCGGCGGTACTTCGCACCACTGAACCCGATTGACGGAACCCGACCCAGGCCGGCTGGTTGAAGGCTCAGCCCGGTCCGGTCGGGTTTTCCGATCGACGCCGGTAGTCGACGAAGCGGCAGGCGAAGGCGTGGCGGGAATCGCCAGGCAGGGATTGCTCGGCGACCACCTGCCACTGGGTCGCATCGAAGTCCGGGAACCAGGTGTCGGCGTCGACGACCTCGGTATCGACCCAGGTCAGATGCAGCGTGTCGGCCTGCGGCAGGGTGAGTGCGTAGACCTCGGCGCCGCCGATCACGAACAGGATTGGCGAATCGGTTGCGGCCAGCGCTTCATCCAGCGAGGCGACCGGATGCTGCCCTGCGAACGGCGCGCTGCCGCTGCGGGTCAGCACCAGGTTGCGCCGGCCGGGCAGGGCACGGCCGATGCTCTCCGCGGTGCGCCGGCCCATCAGCACACTATGGCCGAGGGTCAGGCGCTTGAAGCGCTTGAGATCCTCGGGCAGATGCCAGGGCATCGCATTGTCGCGCCCGATGGCACGGTTGTTGTCCAGTGCCGCGATCAGTGCCAGCCGGACGCTCACGCGGCGTGGCGCCAGTAGCGATCCAGCGACCAGCGGCCGGCGCCGGTGAACAGCAGGCACAGCGAAACGGCAACCAGCGCAAGCGCCGGGAAGGCCCCGGGATAGGGCTGTAGGCGATCAACCATGACGATGGCGACGATGAAGTTGAACGCCATGATCGCGCCAGACGCACGGGTGAACAGCCCGAGTACGAAGGCGAAGCCGCACAGGAACTGGGCGGCCACGGAAAGTACCGCGCAGAACAGCGGCCAGGGAAAACCGAACCGGGCCAGGAAATCGCGGAACTCCAGCATCCGTTCCCAGGAAAGCACGTTGTCCTGGGTCATGAAAATCAGATGTGCACCGACCACGACGCGCAGGATCAGCAATCCCAGATCGGTGTGACGGGCGAGTGCGCTGTCGAATCGACGGAACCAACCGGCTTGTCCGGACATCACCGTTCACACCGCAACCGGCGCCTTGATGGCGGGATGGGCATGGTAGTTCTCGATGGCGATGTGCTCGAAACGGAAATCCTCCAGACGCCGGATGGACGGGTCCAGACGCAGCGCCGGCAACGGCAGCGGCTCACGTGCGAGCTGCTCATCGGCCTGTTCGATGTGATTGCTGTACAGGTGCACGTCGCCAAAGCTGTGCACGAAATCGCCCGGGGCCAGTTCGGTGACCTGCGCGATCATGTGGGTGAGCAGGGCGTAGCTGGCGATGTTGAACGGCACGCCTAGGAACACGTCGGCCGAGCGCTGGTAGAGCTGGCAGCTCAATCTTCCGTCGGCGACATGGAACTGGAACAGGGCGTGACAGGGCTGCAAGGCCATGGCCGGCAGGTCGCCGACGTTCCAGGCACTGACGATCAGCCGGCGCGAATCCGGGTTGCGGCGGATCTGTTCGACCACCTGGGCGATCTGGTCGATGGTCTCGCCGCGCGCATCCTGCCAGGCACGCCACTGCTTGCCGTAGACCGGCCCGAGATTGCCGTCTGCATCGGCCCACTCGTCCCAGATGCGGACGCCGTTTTCCTTCAGGTAGCCGATGTTGGTGTCGCCGCGCAGAAACCACAGCAACTCATGCACGATCGACTTCAGGTGCAGCTTCTTGGTGGTAACCAGTGGGAAGCCCTGCGACAGATCGAAGCGGATCTGGCGTCCGAACAGGCTCAAAGTGCCGGTGCCGGTGCGGTCGCCCTTGATGGTGCCGTTGTCGCGGACATCGCGCAGCAGATCCAGATAGGCCTTCATGATTTCGCCCTGGCATTCACTACCGTCGGCTGCAGCGTCGGTGCGCGCCGCGACAGCCACAACAGCCACAGACCGATGGCGACCAGCGGCAGGCTGAGCAGCATGCCCATGGTCAGCCAGCCGCCGGCTAGGAAGCCGATGTGCGCATCCGGTTCGCGCACGAACTCGACAGCAATGCGCCCGAGTCCATAGACAATCGCGAATACGCCGGACACGGCATAGCGCGGTCGCGGCCGCGACGAATACCACCATACGACGGCGAACAGGATGACGCCCTCGATGAACGCCTGATAGAGCTGGGAGGGGTGTCGGGCCAGGCCGTCCAGTCCGCCGCTTGCTGCCAATGCCTGCAGATCGGCAATGGGCAGTGCCGGTACGCCGGGCGCGTGGGGAAACACCATCGCCCACGGCACGTCACTGACCCGGCCCCAGAGCTCGCCGCCAACAAAGTTGCCGATCCGCCCCAGCCCCAGGCCGATCGGCACCAGCGGCGCGATGAAGTCGACCGTATCGAACATGTGCAAGCCATGCCGGTGCGACCACCACCCGATCGCGGCCAGTACGCCGATCAGGCCGCCGTGGAAGCTCATGCCGCCCTCCCAGACCCGCACCAGCATCAGCGGATCGGACAGCCACTCACCGGCGTTGTAGAACAGGATGTAGCCGAGGCGCCCGCCCACGATCACACCGAGCAGGCCGTAGAAAAGGAGATCACCGAAGGCCTTGTCGTCTACCGGCAGCCGGCCCTGACGAATTCGCCGCCTTCCCAGCCACCAGGCTACGCCGAACCCGACGATGTACATCAGGCCGTACCAGTGCACGGACAGCGGACCGAGCTGCACGGCGATGGGGTTGATGCTGTGGACGATCGGCGTCATGCCGTTACCTGCGAATGCGATGCGGCATTATGCCAGCGTGGGCGCGTCTCACTGCCGCGCCGGCTGGCGCTGATCGAGCGTCATACGCTCTTCGCCCAGTGACACGCCGTTCTGGTCGCGGGCGATTACCCGATAGCGACCGGGCGGCAGCCACAGCGACACTTCCGGATCGCTGGCGGCAAAAAACGCATAGCGGTCGATGGCGACCGCTTCAGCCGGCTCGCTGGCCAGGGTGGCTTCGACCAGGCACGGAAACTGGCCGGCGCACAGGGTGGGATCGACGGGCCAGGGCACCGCTTGGCCATCCAGAGCCAGCCAGGCCGGTCGTGGTCCGCCGAAACCGGAGTCCGTTGGCCAGAGCACATTGACATCGTGCAGATCCGGGTGGATGCGCCAGGCGCTGTCGTCGGCATTGGCGAGCAGGATGCCCGGCTGCGACAGGCCGAAGCGCTCGGCGAGATCGACGGGCTCCGTAACGGCGGTGTCCTGCGATCGGTCCGTGGCGAACAGGGTCTGCTCCACGGTCAAGGGATCGATGCCCGTCAGCGCCTTCAGACGCATGGCCAGCGGCTCGATGTTCCAAAGACGCCGACTCGGCGCTTCGTCGATGTGCGCGAAGCCGGCATGAACCACGAGGCGGGCATCGGGATGCTCGGCAAATACAGCGTCGAACAGATTGCGCGCCTGGCCGGCTTCGCGGGTTTCCAGATCGCTGCTGTCCGATTCGTAGGGAACTACAACGAAACCCAGCGCCAGGGCCTGCCGGATGAGCTCACCATAGCGGGGTTCGCGCAGGTAGCTGCTGGTGGAGTCGCTGCGCACGTAGCCGCGTCCCGCGAGGTCCGGATCGTCGGGGTCGAGGGACTCGGCGGCAAAATGGGTGAAGCCGAGCTCGCGAAGTCGCGGCAGCAGCTTCGTCGTCAGCGTGCGGTGTCGGGCCAGATGATGGGCTTCGTTGATCATCACCAACTGGCGATCACGCGCCAGGGCGGTGATGCCGTCGATGGCGTCGACCGCGCGATGACTGGTCGTGTCCGGCAGGTCAACCGGGACACGCTGCGGTGGAAACGGGAAGCTGCGCTCGGCTTCGAGATAGCGCCCGAGTTCGGCTTCGGCGAAGGCGATCATCTGGGTGATGCGGTGGCGTTGGTCGTCCCGATCAGCGTGCGCGAGTTCAACGCGCAGATCGGTCAGTCGCACGAGGGCTGTCGGCGACACTGTCTCCATGCTGTCGGAAGAATCGGATGTTGGACCGGCCTCGATGACGGCTGGCTGACATCCCGTCGCCAGTATCGTCACCAGCACAATCGACGCCAGTCGATGACCGAGGCGTGTGGTGATGTTGTTCATCGGGTGGCCTTGCGTCGATGCAGTTCGCGCAACTGCGCCTTCTCGGCGTCGCTCAGCGGCTGCGTTGCCATGCGTGCATTGAGCTGGTCGAGCTGCTGATCTTCGCTGAGCAGACGCAGCCGGACCAGAATATCGTCCAGCTCCAGCTGCCAGATCGCGGTTTCGCCGGGCAGGTCCAGGATGGCCAGCGCGTGCAGGGCCTTGCCTTCCTCGCGCTCGGCGAAATGTTCCAGCAGGCTGCCGGTGCTGGCGTCGGGGCGGGCGTGGCACAGCTCGACCAGTTCGATCAGCAGCGGCACGCCGGCCATGTGCAGCTCGGCGAACGGATACGGTGGCTGGATGCCCTGCGCCAGCGAAGGGCGCTGCAGCAGCAGGGCGATGGCGTGTCGCACCAGGCTGCGCCGGGTTGCCGGTGTGCGGCGGGGACGCGTTGCCGCAGTTTCCGGAGCAGTCGCGTTGGCGGCAGCCGGCATGCGCGTGCTGCCGGTGCGCTCACCAAGCTCGCGCAGCATCAGGTCGCGGAACACACCATCGGGCAACTGCGCCAGCAGCGGTCGTGCGCGCTCGGCCAGGCGTGCCTTGCCGTCCAGTGTGCCGGTGTCGACCTCGCGGCCGATCTCCAGAAAAAAGAACTCCGACAGCGGCATGGCCCCGCGCAGCCGGGTTTCGAAGCCTTCGGTGCCTTCCTTGCGCACCAGCGAGTCGGGATCTTCGCCGTCGGGCAGGAACACGAACCAGGCCTGGCGACCGTCGGTCATGCGCGGAAGCACTGATTCCACCGCCCGCCAGGCGGCCTGTTTCCCGGCGCGGTCGCCGTCGAAGCAGAAGAACACGTCCGGCGCATTGCGGAACAGCACCTCGGCGTGCTCGCGTGTGGTTGCCGTGCCCAGCGTCGCCACCGCCTGGCTGAACCCGTACTGGTGCAAGGCCACGACATCCATGTAGCCCTCGACCACGATCAGCCGCGTCAGCTTGCTGTTGGCCTGACGCGCCTGCCACAGGGCGAACAGCTCGCGACCCTTGTGGAACAGCGGTGTCTCCGGCGAGTTCATGTACTTGGGGTTGTCTTCCAGCGACAGCACGCGACCACCGAACGCGATCGGGCGGCCACGCCGGTCCAGGATCGGGAACATCACCCGGTCGCGGAAGCGGTCGTACTGCCGGCCTTGTTCACCCTGCACCAGCAGGCCGTGGCGCAGCAGTTCCTGCTGGCGGGCTGCGCTGCCGGCCAGCGCGTTCTTCAGGCCGTCCCAGCCCGGCGGTGCATAGCCAAGCCGGAAACGTTCCGCGGTTTCCGCCGACACGCCGCGTTGTGCGAAATAGTCCCGGGCACGCTGATCGCGCGCCAGTTCGCGCTGGAACCAGTCCGTGACACTTTCCAGCACCGTGTAGGCGGCACTGTGGTCGTCGCGGTTGGCCGGGCCCTTGCCCTGCTCGTAGGGCACCGTGAGGCCGGCGCGCTTGGCCAGTTCCTCGACCGCGTCGATGAACTCCAGGCGGTCGTACTCCATCAGGAACCGGATCGCGCTGCCATGCGCGCCGCAGCCGAAGCAGTGATAGAACTGCTTGTTCGGGCTGACGGTGAAGCTGGGCGTGCGTTCGTCGTGGAACGGGCAGCAGGCAGTCCAGTCGCGGCCGGCTTTTTTCAGCGGCACGCGCCCTTCGATCACCTCGACGATGTCGACGCGGGTCAGCAGCTCATCGATGAAATTGGGCGGAATGCGGGCCAAGGCGGCGACAGTCGGGTTTCAGGTGTCGGTGAGGGCGGCGTCGTGTCCGGCAAGCAAGGGCAACACGGTGGGCGAAATCGCCAACGATCCGGTTCAGTCTGCCGCCCAGGGATCATAGCTGCCGAACCACCACAGGTGCCCTTCCGGGTCGCGGCAGGAATAGGCCCGGCCGCCGTAGGGCTGATCGGCAATGTCGTCGACGATGCGCGCGCCGGCTGCCAGCGCCCGCGCATGGTGGCTGTCGGCGTCGGCGACGATGATGCAGGGGCATTGTGTCTCGCGACCCTCGATCGCGTCGGGCTGCACGATGCGGTCGGTCCACTCCGAGTCGTCGCGTACCGAGCCAAGCATGATCATGCCCTTGCCCCAGGTGAGCTGGGCATGGTGGACGCCGGTCTCGTCGGCATAGACGGCATGCCGGTGGAAGCCGAAGGCCAGGCACAGCCAGTCGATGGCGGCATGGGCATCCCGGTAACGCAGGCAGGGAATGATGGTTCCGCCAAGGGTGTCGGGTGCCGACTCGCCGCTCATGTCGCGCTCTCCTGGGATTCGGGAAACATCGGCCGCACGGTACTAGGATACGGCCTTCGTCAAGGCCGGAGGTCATGGTGGGAACGAACAGGGCAGGACCATGAAGTGGTTGATTGCGGTGCTGGTACTGGCTGCCGCCGTCTGGGCGGTGGTCGTGTTCAACCGGCTGGTGCGGCTTCGCAACCAGGTCGGCACTGCCTGGGCCGACATCGATGTCCAGTTGACCCGGCGCCACGATCTGGTGCCGCCGTTGGTGGCGGCCGTGAAGGGCTACGCCGGCCACGAACGGGCGGTGCTGGAAGCGGTGACCGAACTGCGTACCCAGGCCATGGCCTTGACCAGTCCGGCGCGGCTGGGCGAGGTGGAGTCGGCGCTGGAACAGGCGCTGGGCCGGCTGTTCGCGCTCAAGGAAGCCTATCCCGACCTCAAGGCCAGCGAGAATTTCGCACAATTGCAACGCGACCTGGTCGCGGTCGAGGATCATCTTCAGTACGCGCGCCGCTTCTACAACGGCGCCGTGCGCGACTACAACGACGCCAGCCAGCGCTTTCCCGATCTGTTCGTGGCCCGATTGGCGCAGTTCGGGCGTTCTGAGTTCTACCAGGCCGCAGAACCGGAGCGGTCGCCCGTGCCGGTGCAACTGCCATGAAGCTGATGCCGCGTTTTCTCGTCGTCCTTTGCCTCGTCGCGTTGTCGGGACTGGTCACGCCGGCACTGGCCGATGAACGCATCCTGCGCTACGACATCGACGTCACCGTCAATGCCGATGCCAGCATCGACGTGGTGGAGAACATCACCGTGCGTGCCGAGGGCAGCCAGATTCGTCGTGGCATCTATCGCGACTTTCCCACCCGCTATCGCGACCGTGCCGGCAACGACGTGGTGGTGGAGCTGGCGGTACAGGGTGTCGAGCGAGACGGCAGCAGCGAGCCCTGGTTCACCGAGCGCATGAGCAACGGCGTGCGTATCAACACCGGTGGCGACAACTACCTGCAAGGCTTGCCGGCTGACATCCGCTACACCATCCGCTATCGGACCACGCGCCAACTCGGCTTCTTCGCCGATCATGACGAGCTGTACTGGAACGCCATCGGTACCGGCTGGAACTTTCCGATCGACGTCGCCGATGTCCGTGTGCGTCTGCCCGAACCGGTGCCGGTCGAGCGCATGGGTGCCGAAGGCTATACCGGGCCGCAGGGTGCCAAGGGACAGGGCTATACCGCCACGCTGGACGGGCCGGGCCAGGCCAGCTGGCGCCTGACCGCGCCGCTGCGCCCGCAAGAAGGTTTCACCATCGTGCTCACCTTTCCCAACGGTCTGGTGCCGGTGCCGAGCACCGCCGAGCGGATCGGCTGGTTGCTCAAGGACAACCGCGGCGTGCTGGTGGCGCTGGCCGGTCTTCTGGTAATGCTGGCTTTCTGCGTCTACCGGTGGCGTCTGATTGGCCGCGACCCGCGCTCCGGTGTTGTCATCGCGCGCTACGAACCTCCGGAGGGGCGTTCGCCGGCGGAGCTGCGCTACCTTCGTCGGCACGGCTACGACGACCGCTGCTTCACCGCCGACCTGTTGACACTGGCAGTGGCCGGGCATGTCCGCATCGACCGCGAAAAGCGCATGCTGCGCAAGGATGCCTGGGCACTGGAGCGCACCGGCGAAGAAGGCAGGGGTCCTATCGCGCCGACCGCGTTGACCTTGTTCAAGAGTGTCTTCGCCGGAATCGGTCGCCGGCTGGAGCTGGACAAGAAGAACGCGCTTCACCTGCAGCAAGTGCGCAAGCAGCACACCCAGGCGCTGGACCAGCGTCTGCATGGCGAGTATTTCCGGCGCAACAGCGGCAGCGCCGGGATCGCGCTGCTGATCGCGATCATTTCCGGTGTGGCTGCCTTCGTAGTGTCGGGCGGTGCCGGGGTCCTGGCGATCGTGGGGGTCTGCGTGGCGATGCTGATCGTGCTGGGCGTCTTCACCTGGTTGATCCAGGCGCCGACCGAGAAAGGACGCCGGCTGCTCGATGAAGTCGAGGGTCTCAAACTGTATCTGGGCGTGGCCGAGCGCGACGAACTGAAGAACGTGCCGGGGCCGGATGCGCCGCCGCAACTGGACGCCGAGCGCTACGAGCGCCTGCTGCCGTACGCGGTGGCGCTGGATGTCGAGGATGCCTGGACGAGCAAGTTCACCCTGGCGGTCGGTGCCGCCGCGGCGGCTGCAGTCACTACCGGCATCGCCTGGTACCGGGGCGGTGGCGCCAGCGATCTGGGCGGTTTGGCCCGCTCGGTCGGCAGTAGCCTGAGTTCCTCGATTGCCTCGGCATCGTCACCGCCGGGCAGTTCCTCCGGCAGCGGCGGTGGCGGCTCGTCGGGCGGTGGTGGTGGCGGTGGCGGCGGTGGCGGACGCTGAACCGCCACACCGAGGCATGGCGCAGGTCATTTCCAGAGGTGCAGGGGGCGGTCAGGAGCGGCGCCAGTGGCCGGCTTCGTCCTTGTAATACGAGCGTTTCACCGCAGCCCAGGCAACACGATGAGCCACTTCCTCGCGCGAAGCATCGTCGCGACGGTCATCAGGATCCTTGTACTGTTCCCAGGCGCTGTTGAACGCCTCCTTGTAGATGTCCTGCGCGTGGGCTGGAAGGTTGTCACGCACCGACCCGGGCAGATCCGAGCGTTTGTCGTAGGGCATGGCTCATGAACTCCGTGTCTTCAATCCAACGCGGTCAATCACCCATCAGTCCGCCGCCGTTGACGTGGATGACCTGGCCGGTGATGTAGCTGCCATCGCGGCTGGCCAGCAGCACGAACGCCGGCGCGACTTCGGCGGGCTGTCCCGGCCGCTTCATCGGTGTGTTGCCGCCGAACTTCGCCACCGTTTCGGCGTCGAAACTGGCGGGAATCAGCGGCGTCCAGATCGGTCCCGGAGCGACGGCATTGACCCGAATGCCGCGTTCGGCCAGTCGCTGGGCGAACGAGAAGGTCAACGCATGGATCGCACCCTTGGTCGCCGCGTAGTCGAGCAGTTCGGCATGGCCGCGGGCGCCGGTTACCGAACCGGTGTTGATGATGGCACTGCCTTTCGTCAGGTGTGGCAGGACGGCATCGATCAGGTCGAAACAGGCGAACACGTTGGTGCGGAACGTCTTCTCCACCTGCGCGCGATCCAGATGCTCGGGTTCGTCGACCGCGTGCTGCTCGGCGGCGTTGTTGACCAGGATGTCGATGCCGCCCAACGCCTTGACGGTTCGATCGACCGCCTTGGCCGCGTTGCCTTTGCGGGCTAGATCCAGGCGGATCACCAGGCAGCTCCGACCTTCCGCCTCGACCAGTCGCCTGGTCTCTCGGGCGTCGTCGTCCTCTTCCAGATGGATGATCGCCACGTCCGCGCCCTCGCGCGCGAAGTGCACAGCCACGGCGCGACCGATACCGCTGTCGCCACCGCTGATCAGGGCGCGACGTCCCTCCAGCTTGCCGCTGCCGCGGTAGTCGGGATGAATGACCACCGGTCGGGGATGCATTTCCGATTCGCGGCCCGGTTGTCGGGACTGTGTTTGCGGTGGATTGGGTTTGCTTGCCATGGACCTTTTCCCATGCCGTAGTGGTGACGCGCCCGCGCGAGGAACTGGCGGGCAGGGATCTTCGCTGCATACCCTGTGCCAACCGAATCGACCAGCGCCGTCTCAAGTGCAACGCGCCAGTGCGTGGCCAATGCCGGAATGCATCGGTCTATTCGCTCGATTACCGCCGGTGTTTCGAGCATTGCGCATGATCGACAGGCGGGAGCGTCGTTCGGCGCCGCGGTCATCAGACGCCGCCAGCGGAAGCGGCAGGATTTCGAGTCGTATCGACCGGCGATCATTGCCGAGTCTGGTCAGGGGCTCATGCCGTGATGGGATGGCGTAATCTTGCCGAAACGATCAGCAGTTCGGTGAGAGATCGAGGTCCACAGGCATGCCATCAACGGCTGTGCTCGTACGTCACCGTTCGCGCCAGGGAGTAGTCAGGAGCAGGAACATGATGCGGCTATGTGGTTCCGTCATTCTGCTGGGCCTAGTGGTCGCGGCCTGCCAAGGGCCTGCCCTCGAAGCTTCGATGTCCCGGGATGATGCTTCCGAACAGGTCGCCAACGTCGATCATCCGGCACCGGTCACTGCACTGTCGGGCGTGCAGCTGATACCGCCGTCAACGATTCCGAACCGGGACGAACTGGAAGCCGACTTGGCCGTGGCACAGGCCGTGTTCGCGGCCAATCCGGACGATGCCGATGCGTTGATATGGGTCGCGCGTCGTCTGGGCTATCTGTGGCGCTATCACGAGGCCATCGCCGTGCTCGATCAGGGTATCGAACGCTGGCCGGACAATCCGCGGCTGTATCGTCATCGCGGTCATCGCCACATCACCGTGCGCCAGTTCGCGCGCGCGCAGGCCGATCTGGAGCGCGCGGCAGTGCTGATTGCCGGCCGCGATGACGAGATCGAACCCGATGGCGCACCGAACCCCGCCGGCATCCCGCGTACGACGCTGTTCTACAACATCTGGTACCACCTGGGCCTGGCCCGCTACCTGCAGGGTGACTATGACGGTGCAGTGGCGGCCTATACCGATGCGCGGGCGGTGGCGGACAACGACGATGCCATGGTCGCGGTCACCGACTGGATGTGGATGAGCCTGATGCGGTTGGGGGAGCCGGATGCCGCAGCGGCATTGCTCACCGACATCACGCCGGAAATGGATCTGCTGGAGAACGCCAGCTATCACCGGCGCCTGTTGATGTATCAGGGGCGGATCGCTCCCGGCGCGCTGCTCGATGTCGCCTCCGGCGATGCCACCGATATCGCCACGCAGGGCTACGGCGTCGGCAACTACCACTACGTGCACGGCGATCAGGTTCGGGCCAGGGCTGTGTTTCAGCGGATCGTCGACGGCGCCGGCTGGAATGCCTTCGGCTACATCGCTGCCGAGGCGGATCTGCAGCGGTCGCGATGAGCTGCGGCGTCGAAAGGCGTACGGTGGTCATCGGCACGCATGCAAGACACCTGCGGACGGCAGGCGACGTGATCGGTCAGGGCGTGTTCCAGCAGCCGGTTCAATCTGCCTGCGAAAACGCGGATCCGATGAAACTGGTGGCTCCTGCTTTCGCGGAAGGCCGGATAGAGTAGGCTGGCAGCACTCTCTGTTGCCAACTGTACTGCCCATCCGTTGGAGGTCACATGCGCATCGCAAGTATCGTTGTTGGCCTGGTTTCCATCCTTGTTGGAATGTCCGCGTTCGCGGTCGAGAACAAATGGCGCCTGGAGTTCAGTGGCAACGCCGAGGCGCCGGGGACGCTGGTGATCGCGATCACGCCGGCGAAGGGTGAACCGGTCAAGGTGGATATCGGGATCGCCCGCCGCCTGTCGGAGAATCGCGTTGCCAGGACTGTGGCCCGTGTCCTGCGGGACGCGCTCGGCGACGGTTATCACGTCGAGCGCGACGACGGCGAAGACGTGCTGATCAAGCGACGGCTGGGAACCGACAAGTTCGAGGTCACCATCGTCTCCAACACCGTGCCGGGCGTGCGCGTCAACGTCGACCCGGAGTAGCGCGCGCCCGTCGCTTTGCCGGCACTTTCGTCGTCGGCGCCTCTGCCGTGGCTTCGGTCGGGGCCGGGTTGGCCAGCACCGCGGCCAGACGTTCGGCAATCTCCCGTCGCACCGTATCGGCAAGCGGCGCGTCCATCATGGCGTCGTACAACCACAGGCCATCGGCCGCGAGCCGGGCAATGAAGTGCCCCAGCGCGTCGGGATCGTCGAGATCGCGCGGCGGCGGGTAGGCCCAGCGCGACATCGCGGCGCGCCACGCAGCGGCATGCGCCGGCTCGCTGCCGGCCTCGATCAGCAGCAACAATTCGGCACGGGTCGCGCCGTGCGCGCTGGCGCGGGCATAGGCGGCATGGCGGTCTGTCGGTGTCAGCTGTTCCGGCGTTCGTCCGGTGCTTTCGGTCATGGCCTGCTCCCAGCGCGTGGCCATGTGCTGCTGGATCGCCAGCAGCAATTCCTCGCGCGAGGGAAAGTGGTAGAGCAGGCCGCCGCGGGTCAGGCCTGACTCGGCGGCGACCGCCTCGTAGGTGATTGCGGTCATGCCGCCGACGTCGACCAGGCGCACGGCGGCGTCGAGAATCCGTTCGCGATTGCTCGTTCTCATGATGGCGACTGTATCGCGTCGATCCGCTCTGCGCCGACGCGCCCATGACGCGTGCCCGGTCCACGCAGCAGCATCGCAGTGATCAGCGACGCCAGGGCCAGGGCGATGGCACCGACCATGCCGACGATCAGGAAGCCATGGTCGTAGGCTGCCGTGGCTGCGTTGCGCAGCAGCGTGCCGTTGCCGGTGTCGGCAAGCGCCAGCGCCTCGATCAGGCTGCGGCCGGCCGCTTCCGGCGCACCGGCGGGCAGCACCACGGAGGCCGAATACAATGCGGCGATCAGGCTGCCGAGCAAGGCGACGGCGAACAAGGCGCCCAGTTCGTAGGAGACTTCCTCGACCGCCGAGGCCATGCCGGCACGATGCACTGGTGCGTTGGTGACAATGGCAACCGAGGCCACCGAGATCGTCGCGCCAAGACCGGCGCCGGTGATCAGGCAGCCGACGATGATCCACGACAGTTCCTGCTGCACGGTGGTCGCCACGATGAGCGTACCCAGCGCCGCCACCGCCAGGCCACCACTCAGCAAGGGCCTCAGGCCAACCCTGTGCAGCAGGGCGCCACCGCCGATGGCCGCGGGAAGCGCCCCCAGCGCCAGCACCGAAACCAGCAGACCGGCCTGCATCGGCGTGAAGTCCGCGACCAGCTGGAAGCGTTGCGTGGTCACCAGCTGAAGGCCACCCAAGGCGAACGTGGTGAACACGGCGGCCAGCACGCCGGACAGGAAGGCCGGGTTGCGGAACAGGGCGAAGTCCAGCAGCGGGTACGGCAGCCGGGTTTGCCGGCGCACGAACAGCCAGGCCGCGATCACGAAGGCGCTCCAGCCGGCGCCCGCCTGGACCGCATTGGGCGGCGCGCTGGCCAGCGCCTTGATGCCGAGCACCAGGCCGGACAGGGCGATCAGCGCCAGCAGCGACGACGGTGCGTCCCAGCGGCGGCGGGCATCGGCGATCTGCGCCGGTGCCAGCCAGTGCGTCGCCACCAGCGCGATCGCCACCACCGGCACATTCACCAAGAAGACCGCACCCCACCAGAACCGCTCCAGCAGCAGGCCGCCGAGCACCGGACCCAGGGCCGACCCGACCAGCGCGATGCTGCCCCAGATGGCGATGGCCAGGTTGCGCTCACGTTCGTTGGTGAACACCAGACGGATCAGTGCCAGGGTCGCCGGCATCATCGCCGCCGCGCCGACCGCCAGCGCGGCGCGCGCTGCGATCAGGGCGTTGGGGATGGGGGCAAAGGCTGCTGCCAGCGAGGCGGCACCGAAGATCCACAGGCCGGCCAGGAACATGCGCCGGTGCCCGAGGCGATCACCTAGGGTCCCCGCGCCCAGCAGCAGGCCAGCCATGACCAGCGGATAGGCATTGATGATCCAAAGGGCCTGACCAGCCGAGGCATCCAGCTCCCGGCTCAGCGTCGGCAAGGCGGTGTAGAGGATGGAATTGTCGAGCGCGATCAGCAGCAGGCCCGAGGCCAGCGTCAGCAGCAGCGACCAGCGTTGTACCGGCGTTGTCATGGCGATGATCCGTGGTTTCAAGGCCGCAACTATACAGGATGTAATGTTTAGTTATGACTGTCGCTGCGGTATCCAAATTCAGGTCCGGTTCGGGCCCGGTCAGCGCCCCGGTCCGGCAGTGAAAGGGTCAGCGGGGGCCTGATTCCGGAGCGCCATCGTTGCTCACACGGGGTGGGAATCGGCTGCGACGATCCGCGCGACTACAGGCCGATGACCGCATCTGCCGCACAGGCAGCGACGGTGATCGGTGCCGTATGCTTCGGCAATCAGATCGATCGCGGCGTCCTGGTCCCGTGCGGGTTCTGCGTCACCGCACGGTCTCCGGCAGCCGTCAAGTGGTGCGCGACCCTGGCCAACAGGAGAACGGTGGCATGAAGCGATACCTGCAAATGCTGGCTGTGGCGGCGCTGGTTGCCGGTTGCGGCAAGAGTGCCGTCGAAGGCGGTCATCCGGTGCGCGGCGAGGCCGGCGGGACCGAGACCTTTCTCGCCTACGAGCATCGGGTCGACGTCGCTGTCGACGGGGATGCGCGCATCCTGGAACGACAGGAGGCTGTACGACGCGCCTGCAATGAAGGACGTTTCGGCTCCTGCAGCGTGCTGCAGATCGAGCAGGGCAGCGGTCGCTACGCTCACGGCACGCTTGGCTTGCGGCTGGTGCCGGAGGCTGTGGAGCCGATGGTCGCTCTGGCTGCCGAAGGCGGGCAGGTCGGTTCGCGCCAGACCAGCGCCGAAGATCTGGGCGCGCAGGTAGCCGATACCGGGCAGAAGTTGAGCCAGCTGCGCGACCAGCGTGTTCGGCTGCAGGCGTTGCAGTCGCGTGAGGATCTGGCGGTATCCGACCTGATCGCACTGACCCGCGAGCTGTCGCTGGTCGACACGCAGATCGAAACGCTGGACAAGGGTGCGGCCCAGCTGCGTCATCGGCTGGAGACCAACCGCCTGACCCTGAGCTTCCGTTCCAGCGCGCGCGACTCCGCCTGGAGCCGACTTGGCGGCGCCTTCGCCGACTTCGGCGACGCACTGGTCGAGGGCATCAGCGACGCGCTGGAATGGCTGGCTTACGGATTGCCGCTGTTGGTATTGGTGTTTCCGCTGGCCTTGCTGTGGCGGTGGTTGTGGCGTCGCTTCACGCGGGCGCGCAAGCACCCGGAATCCGGAGCACCCTGAATCACCGGGTGAGCCCGCGGCCGGGTGCAACGAACGTGGCTCGCTGCATAGGCAGCACCCGTCTTTGCTGGCATGGCCAGCCGTGCGGGCAATGCTGTTCGGTGTCTGATCTGCTCAGTGGTCGGCATGAGCGAAGCGTGCGGCAGCTGCGTGCATGCGCTCCGCGCCATTCCAGCGGATCGGGATGATCGCGACTGCCCCGAGCTGAATGGCTGAGCGAAATGCCCGGCTTTTTTCAGGGCGAGTCGAAGCCGTCGTAGAAGATCGCTTCGACGGAGAACGCGGCCAGACCGATCCTGCGTTCGCTGCGCGTCCCAGCACGCCTGCCTCGGCGATGGCCACGAAGTGCGCAGCAGGTCGGTGTTCAGCCGCGGCGTCACGGAAACACGTTACACGATGGCCATGCATTCGGTCGGAGATTGAAGGCAGCGATCTCTTGTTTGGTGGGCAAGTCATCTGCTCACTGGCAGTCGCCGATCCTGTGGAGATCCATTTCTCCCTCGGCAGATCGAAAAGCGCCGGCTTCGTCGAGATCAGCGAAACGATAGCTGATGCGCAACCGGTCGCAGGCCAGAGAACTGATCGTCACCTCACCGACTGGTGTGTGATTAAGAGTCCCCGTGACGTCCAGCTGCCCACCTATCGACTGGTAGATTGTCGATCGAATCAAACTGTCGGTCGTGGCCTGCCCTTGAATCGTGAACCAATGCTGGTCGCGGCTGTCACCGTCGGGTGTCAGGTTATCGAACGCGTACCAGGAGCCGAATAGGAAGCCGGGACTGCCAGCGGAAGACGCCACCCGTTGGATGGCAAGTCCTTGTCCTGCAGTGTCAGGGTCGAACCAGACACCCGTTATCGCCGCGTCATAAGCCGGTAGCGATCCATTGTTGCCCGACGATGGGCAAGGAACTTGGCTTGGCAGCGTCCGTGTCAATGCAACGCTGTTGGTTGCGCCTTCGTTGTGTGGAGCGACAAACTCGAACTCAAGGGCAAGGTTGTTGCAATCGTCCATCCTGATCAAAGCGGTCCCGACTTCAGTCATTGACGAACCAGGAAGACCGAACTGTCCGCTGGAAAGGCTGTACATCGGAAGAAGCGCCAGTTCGTCGTTGGGGTCGATCTGGCCCTGCACAAGGTACCAGCGAAGTTCGGCAGGATCATTTTGGCCGCTGGTTGAATAGGTGAACCACGGCATGAAAATCGTGTTGTAGGCAGGAATCCATTTGACCAGGAAACCTTGTCCGGCACTGTAAATTGGATGCCAGTGACCATCGACAATTGGTTGGCCGAGGGGCAGCGAGTCGTTGTCAAGAAAAGCGTTGGCGTGCTTCTGCACAAGAATGTGTGATCCCATCGCCCCGCTGATCGAATCTGTAACAACAATCGCTCCGCTACCGTCCATGGCTACCAGGGACGAAATCTCGTCGCTGTTTACATACCAGGTCGAGCAGGAAAGATCACACGGGATGCGCAGTTCCCGATGCGTGCTCCCCGTGCTCCCGTCCAGGATCATCAAGACAAGATCGCCGGTGTTCGCCCGATTGCTCGAGAGCAGAATCCGATTGTTGTGAACCCCGACGATCCGTTGCGAGGTCAGGGACGATCTTGCCCAGGTTCGTCGCCATGTCTCGGCGCCCGTACGATCGAGGTGGATCAGTACATGATTTCGGTGGTAGTCCGTACTTTCCGGCGGATATCCGGCTACATGCAGAAGCGTGGATCCATCGTCAGTGACATGAACGTCCATGACTTCACGCAGGTTCATGTGAAACGGAATCGTGTGGCTCCACATGAGGCGCCGGTCTTCAATGCGCTTGATCGAAACGCTACGCGACCAAGCGCCTCCTGGCGTCGCATCGCTAGCAGGCGCAGCCAATGTCAAGCCGCCGAGACTATCCAATGCAGAGGCACGGAAGTCATGGCTGATGTTTGGCGGTGACAGGTCGATGAGGGTGCCTTGAGGGGTCAGGCGGCGCAAGAATCCGCTGCCGTCGACGAAAGCCGCGCCTTGAGTCGGGTGAAGCGCGAACGGTGTTCCGCAGCACTCCCTGTGCCAAAGAATTCGCCCGTCTGCTGAGTCAAGCAGCCAGACCTGATCGCGCTCGTACGCAAGAACATTTCCGTTGTCGAACGATGCCAGTGTCCACGCCCATGGGCCGGTACCACCCAGAGTCCGCCAGCGCAGCCGTCCGTCGCTGCGCTCTCGGCACGCTACCTGGCCTGTGGTTTCGATCATCGCAACGCCGTTCCCGCAGTTCGCGAGCAAGTATGTGTTGTTGTAGGCATTGGGGCCGGCCACTGGTTGAGTCCACTGAGAGCGGCCTTGCGGGTCGATGGCGACGAGTTTGCTGCTTGCGCCATTCGTCAATGTGAATGTCCAGCCGTCAGGAGTCGTCAAGCTTCGTGGTGGGTCGATACTGTTGGAAGTCGGCGTCACCGGTAGTGTGATCGCACCCGAGCTTTGCCCGGTCTCGGTAACGATCTCAATGCGGGGCATTACGCCATTGAACACCTGATCCGCTCTGAGACGGTGAATGTGCAGGAGCCGGTTGTCTCCCAGCGAATGGATTCGTCGTTGCACACTCAATGGGTCGCTGTTGGGTGCGACGAGAAACCGGTACTGGAATCGCAGATTTCCATCAAGGTCGAAACGTTCGACCGCATCCTCTCGCCATTCGCTACCGCTGGTCAGGACAAGGTCGCCATTGGGTTCGATCCACGCTCGGCAGGGTTTCGCGTCGCCGTTGCAAGAGAAATCTGCGGTAGCGACTCGTGTAATTTCGTCGAGTTCCTGGTCGAGTACCCTGACTAGCCGGTTGTGCCCGTCTGATTCGACGACGAAGATTCTGCCATTGTCTGATGGGAAAGCGAATGCATGGATGGTGCCATGCTGCAGAGGCAAAACGGATCGGCGGATCTCGCGACCATCCGAGTCAATGGTGATGTGGAATAGCTGGTTGTTCATTGTGCCAACGAGGACGGTACTGCCGTTGGAACCGGCCGTTGATTCGACCTGATTGAGCCCTCTGATCGTATGAATCCACTGAAGCTGGCCACCCCTGTCCACTCGAATGAGTCGGAACGAAGATTCTTCCTGGTAGCGAATGTCGACGAGGTTCTCGCCAGGGCGCTCGGAAACAGCCATGTCGGTGGTTGTGGCTGCAGGAATGTGCCAGTTGCCTACAGTGCGTTGCGTTCCGTCGGTGAGAATGCGCAGCAACCGCAGATTGGACTGCGTGCCGGTAGTCGCGTCTCGCTCCAATGCGTACAAGGATCCATCGGAAAACGGCTTCTGGACCTTGCATGAGTTGGGCTGGACGGTACTTTTCCATGACCATCGCCGATGGCCATTTGGCGTGAACTTGAATATTTGGCAAGACGGGAGGCCCATGATCAGGTCGCCATCTGTCGCAACGATTGACCAGTTGATGCTGTACATGGTGGGCGGATCGAGGTGCAGATCGGGTCCAGCCATTACTTCGATATCGCCGGAACCCGATAGACGCATGAATCCATCTCCGGCCAGGTAGATCTGGCCAGTGTGGGGATCTGCCGAAGCTGTAGCCATCAGCAGTGTGTGGTGGACCGGCTGCGGCGAATCATTTGTGATCGTCTGTGACCATGACGGTATGGGCGCTGTTTGCGACATCGCAGCGCAGCTAAAGACAGCGCTCATGGCAAAGCCCGCCAGTAGGCTCGCCGGTTTCGATTTGCGCAGCATTCGAGTCTCCCTTGACTGCCGTCCAGTTTGGCAGAAAAGCGATACAACTGCGCATAAGCGTGAAGTACGGCCTGTGCGATATTGCATGAGTTCTTTCGTGCTTTGCCCTATAGCTTGGTGCATTGAGCTATGCCAGCCATCGATTTGCACATGGCGCTTCGGCGGGCTGGTGTCATTCGTGACTGAGATGCCAGCGATTCATCAGTGAGTGCTCTAGGGCACTGTGCGACTCTGGCTAAGCCGCGAATCAGTTTTGCGATCTTGGGCTTGGCCGCGTCAGGGGTCGTAGTCGAGGTTGGGCGCAAGCCAGCGCTCGACCTCGGTGACCGGCCAGCCCTTGCGCGCGGCGTAGTCTTCGATCTGGTCCTTGCCGAGTTTGCCGACGACGAAGTAGCGGCTGTCGGGGTGGCTGAAGTAGTAGCCGGAGACGGCTGCCGTTGGCAGCATCGCCATCGACTCGGTGAGTTCCATGCCGGCGTTCGTTTCGGCGGCGAGCAGGTTGAACAGCGTGCGCTTTTCGGTGTGCTCGGGGCAGGCCGGGTAGCCGGGTGCGGGGCGGATACCGCGGTACTTTTCGTTGATCAACGCGTCGTTGTCGAGAGCCTCGTCGGGCACGAAGCCCCAGATTTCGGTACGCACGCGGTGGTGCATGCGCTCGGCCATGGCTTCGGCCAGGCGGTCGGCCAGCGCCTTGAGCAGTATCGAGCTGTAGTCGTCGTGGTCGGCGTGGAAGCGTTCCAGGTGCGGCTCGATGCCGATGCCGGCGGTGACCGCGAAGGCGCCGATCCAGTCGGGCTTGCCACTGTCGGCCGGGGCGACCCAGTCGGCCAGGCAGAAGTGGCCGCGGTCGGCGGGCTTGTCGACCTGCTGACGCAGGAAGTGCAGCGTGGCGGTGTCGCCGTTGCCGGAGTCGACGATGACGTCTTCGCGGGCCGAGTGCGCTGGCCAGATACCGATCACGGCCTTGGCCTGCAACCACTTTTCGTCGACGATCTTCTTCAGCATGGCCTTGGCGTCGGCGTACAGTGCCTTGGCCTGCTCGCCGACGACCGCGTCTTCCAGGATCGCCGGGAAGCGGCCGGCCAGTTCCCAGCTCTGGAAGAACGGTGTCCAGTCGATGTAGGGCAGCAGGTCGGCCAGCGGGTAGTCGTCGAAGACGGTGAGGCCGGGCTGGTTCGGGACTGGCGGTGTGTAGCTGGCCCAGTCGATCTTTGGTTTCTGGGACTGCGCCTGCGCGAACGGGATGATCTGCTTGCCGGGGCCGCGCTCGCCGTGGCGGCGGCGGAACTCGGCGTAGTCGTCGCGGATGGACTTGGCGAATTCGTCGCGCTGGTTGTCGGACACCAGCGACTGCGCCACGCCGACCGCGCGTGAGGCATCCTTGACCCAGACCACGGACGAGCCGCTGTAGCCCGGTTCGATGCGCAGCGCGGTGTGTGCGCGCGATGTTGTGGCGCCGCCGATCAGCAGGGGGATGTCGAAACCCTGGCGCTGCATCTCCTTGGCCACATGCGCCATCTCGTCCAGCGAGGGCGTGATCAGGCCGGACAGGCCGATCATGTCGGCGTTGTGTTCGCGGGCGGCGTCGAGGATCTTCTGCGCCGGCACCATCACGCCCAGGTCGATGATCTCGAAGTTGTTGCAGGCCAGGACCACGCCGACGATGTTCTTGCCGATGTCGTGCACGTCGCCCTTGACGGTGGCCATGATGACGCGGCCGTTCGGTTTCTGCGCTTCGCCGCTGGCTTCCTTCTCGGCTTCGATGAAAGGCAGCAGATGCGCCACCGCCTTCTTCATCACTCGGGCGGATTTCACCACCTGCGGCAGGAACATCTTTCCGGCGCCGAACAGGTCGCCGACCACGTTCATGCCATCCATCAGCGGGCCTTCGATGACGTGCAGCGGCCGCTCGGAAAGCAGGCGCACTTCTTCGGTGTCGTCGACCACGAACTCGTCGATGCCATGCACCAGTGCGTGTGACAATCGCTGAGCCACCGGCAACTCGCGCCAGGCCAGCTTTTCGCTGTTGTCGGCGCTGGCGCCCTTGCCGCCGCGGAACTTCTCGGCGATTTCCAGCAGGCGTTCGGTGCCGTCCTCGCGCCGGTTGAGGATCACGTCCTCGACGCGCTCGCGCAGTTCCGGATCCAGGTCGTCATAGATCGCCAGCGCGCCGGCGTTGACGATGCCCATGTCCAGACCGGCCTTGATGGCGTGGAACAGGAACACGCTGTGGATGGCTTCGCGCACCGGCTCGTTGCCACGGAACGAGAACGAGACGTTGGAGATGCCGCCGGAGATGTGTGCCAGCGGGAACAGCCGGCGCAGCTCGCGCGCCGCTTCGATGAAATCGACCGCGTAGTTGTTGTGTTCCTCGATGCCGGTGGCGACGGCGAACACGTTCGGGTCGAAGATGATGTCCTGCGGGGGAAAGCCGACTTCCTCGGTCAGGATCTTGTAGGCGCGCGACAGGATCTCGACCTTTCGCGCCATGGTGTCGGCCTGCCCGGTCTCGTCGAAGGCCATCACCACCACGGCGGCGCCGTAGCTGCGCACCAGCCGCGCCTGTTCCAGGAATGGCTCGATACCCTCCTTGAGCGAGATCGAGTTGACGATGGCGCGGCCCTGCGTGCATTTCAGGCCGGCCTCGATCGCCGCCCACTTGGAGCTGTCGATCATCACCGGCACCTTGGCGATGTCCGGTTCGGCGGCGATCAGGTTCAGGTACGTGGTCATCGCCTTGACGGCGTCGAGCAGGCCCTCGTCCATGTTGATGTCGATGACCTGGGCGCCACTCTCGACCTGCTGGCGCGCGACCTCGACCGCCTTGTCGTACTGGTCGGCCTGGATCATCTTGCGGAACTTGGCGCTGCCGGTGACGTTGGTGCGTTCGCCGACGTTGATGAAGTTCAGCTCCGGAATCAGCCGCAGCGGTTCCAGGCCAGACAGCCGGGTGCGGGTGTCCGGCGCGGGCGCGCGCCGCGGCTCGATGCGGCGGGCGACATCGGCGATCGCCTTGATGTGCGCCGGTGTCGTGCCGCAGCAGCCGCCGACGATGTTGAGCAGGCCGTCGCGCAGGAAGCCCTCCAGCGTGTGCGCCATGTCCTCGGGGGTTTCGTCGTAGCCGCCGAAGGCATTGGGCAGGCCGGCATTCGGGTGCGCGCTGACGTAGCCGGCATTGGCTTCGGCGATGGCCTCGACGTGCGGGCGCATGTCGTCGGCGCCGAGTGCGCAGTTCAGGCCCACGCTCATCGGTCGGGCATGTTCAACCGAATACAGGAAGGCTTCGGCGGTCTGGCCGGACAGGGTGCGGCCGGAGCGGTCGGTGATGGTGCCGGAGATCATCACCGGCACGCGGATGCCGCGCTCGGCGAAGACCTGGTCGACCGCGAACAGAGCCGCCTTGGCGTTGAGCGTGTCGAAGATGGTCTCGACCATGATGGTGTCGGCGCCGCCGTCGAGCAGGCCGCGGGTGGCCTCGCGATAGTTCTCGGCCAGTTCGTCGAAGGTGACATTGCGGAAGCCGGGATTGTTCACGTCCGGCGACAGCGAAGCGGTGCGGCTGGTCGGGCCGAGCACGCCGATGGCGAAGCGCACCTGGTCGGGCGTGCGGTCGCTGTACGCGTCGGCCGCAGCGCGGGCAAGCCGGGCGGCTTCGCGGTTGAGTTCGTAGACGACTTCTTCCAGCCGGTAGTCGGACTGGCTGAGCCGGGTGGCGTTGAAGGTGTTGGTTTCGACGAAGTCGGCGCCGGCAGCGAAGTACTGCTCGTGGATGCCCTGGATGATGGCCGGGCGGGTCAGCACCAGCAGGTCGTTGTTGCCGCGCAGTTCGTGCGCGTGCGCCTTGAAGCGGTCGCCGCGGAAATCGTCCTCGCTGAGGCCATGGTTCTGGATCATCGTGCCCATGGCGCCGTCCAGGACCAGGATGCGTCGGGCAAGGGCGCGTTCCAGCGCGTCGACGCGCGCCGGATCCAGCCAGGGCAGGGTGCTCATGGACGTTGTGCCACCAGGGTCAGGATTTCGAAATGCGGGGGGCGCCGTTCGCGCTCGCCACGGTCCAGCGAAACGATTTCCAGCCCGGCCTGCCGGCAGTAGCGCTGCAGGTCTTCGCGCTTGAAGCCGAGGTTGATGTGGCCGAACGGCCGCACGGCTTCGGCGTGGTCGTGGCGGCTGAGCGTGGTGGCCAGCACCAGACCACCGGGGCGCAGTACGCGGGCGGTTTCGGCCAGGGCGCGACCGGGCTTTTCGCTGTAGGTCAGCGCATTCAAGAGCAGGATCAGGTCGGCGCTGGCATCAGGCAACGGCAGGGCATGCATGTCGCCGTGCTGGACGGTGACGTTGGCCAGTCCGCTCAGGCGTTCACGCGCGGCGTCGACCACGCGCTCGGAAATGTCCAGGCAGACGATGCTGCGCGCCCGCGGCGCCAGCAGCTCGGCGATGACGCCATCACCGGAGCCGACATCGACGACATCGCCCGGGTCGAGCAGGCGGGTGAAGGCGCGGGTCAGGGTTTCCCACGTGCGGCCGGGTGAGTAGTGGCGCTCCATGCTGCCGGCGACGGTGTCGGCCCAGGCGCCCGTGCGCCGCTCCACCAGCACCTGGCGCAGGCGGCCGGCGTCCTGGTCAAGCAGGGCATCGTCGAGCTGGCCATGCAAGGTATTCAGCAATTGCGTGGTGGTGGCGTCGATGCGCTCGTTGGCGCGATAGAACGCGGAGACGCCCTGGCGCCTGTCCTGCACCAGTTCGGCATCCTTGAGCTTTGCAAGGTGCGTGGAAACCCGTGGCTGGGCCAGGGCGGTGATGGCGGAGAGCTCGGCGACGCTCAGTTCCTCGACCCTCAACAGCGCCAGCAGGCGCAGTCGGGTGGCGTCGGCGAGGACGCGCAGGAGGTTGGAGCCGGTTTCGAGCTTCATCTTTATATCGCGATGAAAAGATTTTGCGAAGACTAGGCGTGAAACCGGCGCAGGTCAAGCCTGTGCATGGCCCATGAACCACGGGCGATGGCATGCATGGCAGCCCCTCGTCGTCTGGGCTGCCGCGCCGGAAAGGGGCGACACGCGGGGCGGTCGGCCGCGACAGGTTAAAATGACCGGCTTTCGCCACCCGCGCCAACCGCCGCCAGCCAGGAACCGATCATGGATTTCGCCTTCACCGAAGAACAGTTGATGATCCAGGACATCGCCCGCCGGATCGCCCAGGACAAGATCGCGCCGAGCGCCGAGCACTGGGACAAGGTCGGCGAGTTTCCGCTGGACAACATCAAGCTGCTGGGCGAGAACGGCCTGATGGGCATCGAGGTACCGCATGAGTACGGCGGCGCCGGCCTGGATGCCATCGGCTACGTGCTGGCCATGTTCGAGATCGCCGAGGCCGACTGCGCGCACTCGACCATCATGTCGGTGAACAACACCCTGTACTGCAACGGCCTGCTCAAGAACGGCACCGAGGAGCAGAAGCACAAGTACGTGACGCCGATCGCCACCGGCGAAGCGATCGGCGCCTATGCGCTGACCGAACCGCAATCGGGTTCGGATGCCTCGGCCATGCGCACCCGCGCCGTGCTGTCGGCGGACGGCAGCCACTACGTGGTCAACGGCAAGAAGAGCTGGATCACCTCCGGCCCGGTGGCTAAGTTCATCATGCTGTTCGCGGTCACTGATCCGGCGGCAGGTGCCAAGGGGATTTCGGCGTTCATCATCGACACCGAGCGGGAAGGCTTCTTCCGTGGCAAGACCGAACCCAAGCTGGGCATTCGTGCCTCGGCCACCTGCGAGATCGAGTTCCAGGACTACAGGATTCCGGTCGAGGACCGCATCGGCGACGAGGGTCGCGGCTTTGCTATCGCCATGGGCGTGCTCGACGCCGGGCGTATCGGCATCGCCGCACAGGCGGTGGGTCTGGCCAAGGCGGCGTACAAGGCCTCGGTGATCTATGCGGGCGAGCGCAAGAGCTTCGGCCAGCCGATCGGCAGCTTCCAGATGATCCAGGCCAAGATCGCCGACATGAAGTGCCGCCTGGATGCCGCCGAACTGCTGACCCTGCGCGCGGCCTGGGCCAAGCAGCAGTCGCTGAGCACCGGTGCGCGATTCAGCACCGAGGCCTCGGTGGCCAAGCTGACCGCCTCGGAGGCGGCGATGTACATCACCCACCAGGCGATCCAGATCCACGGTGGCATGGGTTATTCCAAGGAAATGCCGCTGGAGCGTTACTTCCGCGACGCCAAGATCACCGAGATCTACGAGGGCACCAGCGAGATCCAGCGTCTGGTGATCGCGCGCAACGAAACCGGGGTGCGTTGATTCCGTTGGCCGACCGACAAGGCCGAATTAGCGGCCTTGTCCACAGGTTTGGCGAATCCGCTGTCGAGGGGTGGCCTCGCGTCGGGCATCGTGCCGTCGTCTTCGGGTGAGCCGACAGCATCTCAGACGAGCTGCAGAGCTCGTCGAGGTGGGCAACTGCTCACAGAACCTTGCCCTGGCATCCGCCCATACTGGTGTTATGAAGCCGCCGATCCGTGTGCTGATGTCCTGCTTGCTCGCGCCGGCTGTGGTGCCGATGGTGCATGCTCAGACTTTCGAGGAGCGGGTGCTGGAGCGGGTCAATTTGGCGCGTTGGGAGAACGGCGAGCTACCACCGCTCAAAGGCCAATCGAATCTGCGCGCGGCCGCCTTCGGTCACAGCCAGGCGATGGGCGTTCGCAACTTCTTCGGCCATTGCGATCCTGATACGGGATCGCAGCCGGGTACTCGAATGACCGCGGCTGGCTACTCGGGCAACAGTGGTGGCGAGAACATCGCGGCCGGTTACTTCGATCCAGCGGACGTCATGCAGGGCTGGATGAACAGCCCCGGTCATCGCAGCAATATTCTCTCTACCGGATACCGCGAACTTGGCGTTGGGTACTACGCCGACATGCCGGACACCAGCAACGTCCGCCGGATGAACGGATGCACCCCGAGCGGACAGACCGCTGGCCCCTACCTTCACTACTGGACCCAGAACTTCGGTCGCCGCGACGCGGTGTACCCGGTGGTGATCGCGCGCGAGGCCTGGCAGGTCAGCCAGTGCAGCATTGATGTCTATCTGTACGGCAGTGGCTGGGCGACCCAGTATCGGCTCAGCAACAACGGCAGCAACTGGAGCGCGTGGCAGCCGTTCGCCAGCAACGTGCTGTGGAACCTGTCCGGTCCGGCCGGTGGCACAGCCACGGTATATGCCGAGATCCGCAACGGTGCTGGCCAGGTGCGTTCGGCGCAGGACAGCGTGCGCCTCGCCGTGGCCTGCAGCGTCAGTGATCTCATTTTTGCCAACGGCTTCCAGTAGACAGCGCGGCCAATCGGCAACCGGCTGCCTCTTGGGCTGCATTGACTGCGCTGCTCGGCGACCGGTGGCGGCAACGGCATCGAACCGACTCGCTGCTCGTCGCGGAATCGTCTGCATCGAGCATGAACCGCGACTGCCTTCTGTGCATGTGCAACATGGATAAAGCAAACGTCGGCGAGTATCCTGCGCACCCCAAGAGCGAGTGATTCTTTAAATCATTGTTTTTGGGAGCCTAAATCTATGAATGCCTTGGCCGCGGTCGTCCCCACGTCCGGCACGGTAACTGCCATCCTCGACCGCCTTTCCGGACGTCTGTCCGGTGCGAGATTGAAGGAAGCACGGACGTTTGCGGAAGGCTTTCTGGCCGGGCTGAGCGACGAGGATCTGGTCGAGCGTGACGCTGACACCTGGTCGCATCTGATCACCGATCTGTTCGAGTTCGCGCGCACCCGCCCGGCCGGCTCCGCCAAGGTGCGGGTGTTCAATCCGACCGTGGCCGAACACGGCTGGGACGGCGTCCACACGGTGATCCAGATCGCCAACGACGACATGCCGTTCCTGGTCGACAGCGTGAGCATGGTCGTGCACGGCTTTTCCGTGCGCACCCATGCGCTGATCCATCCGGTCTATGGCTTCAACCGCGATCCGGGTGGTCATCTGCTGGCCATTGGCGAGCCGGGCAAGGGTGGTTGCAAGGGCGAGTCGATCATCCACATGGAGATCGACCGGCGTGTCGAGGCCGAAGACATCCGGGCCATCCGCGAAGCCATCGAGCGTGCCCTGCGCGACGTTCGTGCGTCGGTGCATGACTGGCGTGCCATGCGTGACCGCATGGTCGAGGTCGCCGACGGCGTCACCGCCGACAACAGCCGCCTGTCTGACAACGAACTGGCCGAGACCCGCGATTTCCTGCGCTGGGTGGCCGGCGATCATTTCACCTTCATCGGCTATCGCGAATACGAGGTCGCCAAGGCCGACGGCGAGGAAGTGTTGCGGGCGGTACCGGGTACCGGTCTGGGCATTCTGCGCGACGACAGCGCCCATCCGTCCTGCCGCAGCCTGAAGTCGCTGCATGCCGGCAGCAACAGCGACGATGCCGCCGGCAACGGTCCGGTGATCATCACCAAGACCAATGCCCGTGCCACCGTGCATCGTCCCGGCCACATGGACTACATCGGCGTCCTGCAGTTTGACGCCAACGGTGTGGCGGTGCGCGAGCACCGCTTCATCGGCCTGTTCACCTCCGGCGCCTACATGCGCCGTCCCGGCGACGTGCCCTGGGTGCGTACCAAGGTCGAGCAGGTGATGACGCGCTCGGGCCTGAGCGGGGACAGCCACAAGGGCAAGGCGCTCAAGCATGTGCTGGAGACGCTGCCGCGCGACGAACTGTTCCAGTGCTCGGTCGATGAACTCTCGACCATGGCCACCGGCATCGTCAGCCTGCAGGAGCGCAACCGCACCCGCCTGTTCCTGCGCCGGGGGCGCTTTGGCCGGTTCTGGTCGGCGCTGGTGTTCATTCCCCGTGACCGCTTCAACACCACGGTGCGCGAGCGCATCGAATCGTTGCTGTACAAGGCCTTCGACGCCGAGGCCATGGATACCCAGATCCAGGTCAGCGAATCCAGCCTGGCACGTTTGCATCTGGTGATCCGCCCCAAGGGTGGCAACAGCGGCGAGGTCGACGTCGCCGCACTGGAAACCCAGGTCAAGCGCATCGTGCGCAACTGGCACGACGAACTGCGCGATGTGCTGGTCGATCGCAACGGTGCCGACACCGGCCTGCGTCTGGTCAACCGCTACGCGCGTGGCCTGCCGTCGGCCTACATCGAGGACAACGCGCCCGAGGTGGCTGCCGCCGATATCGAGGCGATCGACCAGCTCAGCATCGAAAGCGATCTGCGCCTGAATCTCTATCAGCCCGATCCGGACGACGACAAGCACTTCCGTTTCAAGCTGTACCGGCTCGGTGACCAGATCACCTTGTCCGAAGCGCTGCCGATGATGGAGAACATGGGTCTGCGCATCCAGTCCGAACATCCCTACACGCTGGAGATCGCCGGCAGCCGGATCTCGGTGCAGGATTTCGAGATCACCTTCAGCGACGAAAGCATCGATGTCGACGTGCAGGCTGCGCACGTGTTCTTCGAGGAGGCGTTCGAGGCCGTATGGCGCGGCAAGGCCGAGAACGACAGCTTCAACCGGCTGATTGTTGCGTCCCGCCTGTTCTGGCGCGAAGTGGCGGTGCTGCGCGCGTACACCAAGTATCTGCTGCAGGTCGGTGTGCCGTTCTCGCAGGCGTACTTCGAGCAGACCATGAATGCCTATCCGGTGCTGGCACGCCTGATGATCGAGGTGTTCCAGGCCAAGTTCGAACCGGCCCGTGCCAATGAGAGCGCCGAGGACATCGAGCGCGAGCAGGCTGTGCTGCGCCGGGCGCTGACCCGGATGTCGCGCACCGATGCTGAACGCGAGCAGATCGAGGCGCTGGCGGTAGCTCGCGGACAGGGCAGCGTGGCGTTCGAAAAGGCGGTGGTCGAGGCGTTCAAGGCGCTGCTGGAACAGGTGTCCAGCCTGGACGAAGACCGCATCCTGCGCAGCCTGATGGCAGCGCTGCATGCGACGCTGCGCACCAATTTCTACCAGGACGGTTCGGACGGCAAGGCGCATCCCTATTTCAGCTTCAAGATCGACCCCAGTCGCCTGATCGAGGCGCCCAAGCCCAAGCCCTATCGCGAGGTATTCGTGTACTCGCCGCGGGTGGAGGGCGTGCATCTGCGTTTCGGTCCGGTTGCGCGCGGCGGTCTGCGCTGGTCCGATCGTCGCGAGGATTTCCGCACCGAGGTGCTGGGTCTGGTCAAGGCGCAGATGGTGAAGAACACGGTGATCGTGCCGGTCGGCGCCAAGGGTGGCTTCTTCGTCAAGCGCCCGCCGGTCGGCGGCGATCGCGACGCGGTGCTGGCCGAGGGCGTGAGCTGCTACCGCACCTTCATCAATGGCCTGCTCGACATCACCGACAACCTGATTGACGGCAAGAACGTGCCACCGGAGAGTGTTGTCCGCCACGACGGCGACGACTCCTACATGGTGGTCGCGGCCGACAAGGGCACCGCGACCTTCTCCGACATCGCCAATGCCGTGGCCGCCGAACACGACTTCTGGCTGGGCGATGCCTTCGCGTCGGGTGGCTCCTATGGCTACGACCACAAGGGCATGGGTATCACCGCCCGTGGCGCCTGGGAGTCGGTCAAGCGCCATTTCCGCGCGCTGGGCGTGGACTGCCAGAAGGAGGACTTCACCGCGGTCGGCATCGGCGACATGTCCGGCGACGTGTTCGGCAACGGCATGCTGCTGTCGAAGCACATCCGTCTGGTCGCGGCCTTCGACCACCGGCACATCTTCGTCGACCCGACGCCCGACGCGGCACGCAGCTTCAAGGAGCGCGAGCGGATGTTTGCGCTGCCGCGGTCGAGCTGGGACGACTACGACCGCCAGCTGATCAGTGCCGGTGGCGGCATCTGGCCGCGCAGCGCCAAGACCATTCCGGTCTCGGCTGAAATGCGCGGTGCCCTGGGTATCGAGGACGGCGTGAGCGCTATGACGCCGGTGGAGCTGATGCGGGCGATCCTGAAGTCGCCGGTCGATTTGCTCTGGAACGGCGGCATCGGCACCTACGTCAAGGCGGCCAGCGAAACGCATGCCGATGTCGGCGATCGCGCCACCATCGCCTTGCGCATCGACGGCAACGAGCTGCGCTGCAAGGTGGTGGGCGAGGGCGGCAATCTGGGCATGACCCAGCGCGGCCGCATCGAAGCTGCGCGCCAGGCCGGTGTGCTGCTCAACACCGATTTCATCGACAACTCGGCCGGTGTGGATACCTCGGACCACGAGGTCAACATCAAGATCCTGCTCAATGGACTGGTCGCCGCGGGCAAGCTCGATTTCGATTCGCGCAACGAGTTGCTGGTGGCGATGACCGACGAGGTCGCCGACCTGGTGCTCAACGACAACTATCGCCAGAACCAGGCGATCAGCGTCATGGAGCGCCTGTGCCGCAGCCGCATGGGTTCCAAGCAGCACCTGATCCGGGTGCTGGAAAGCCAGGGCAAGCTTGATCGCGCGCTGGAGTTCCTGCCCAGCGATGCCGAGTTCGACGAGCGCATGTCGCGCGGCGAGATCCTGACCCGGCCGGAGCTGTCGGTACTGTTGTCCTACGCCAAGATGGAGCTGTTCCAGCAGCTGCTGGAAACGGACGTGCCCGAAGACCCGCACCTGTCGACCGAACTGGCGCGCTACTTCCCGCAGCCGATCCGCGAGCGCTTCGGTACCGAGCTGGAAGAGCACCGTTTGCGTCGCGAGATCATCGCCACGGCGGTGACCAACTCGATCATCAACCGCATGGGCTCGACCTTCGTCCTGCGCATGCAGGAAGACACCGGCAAGGGACCGGGCGAGATCGCCAAGGCCTACTCGATCGCCCGGGAAACCCTGGATGCGCGCGCGCTGTGGGCGGCCATCGACGCGCTCGACGGCAAGGTCACCGACGCCGTGCAGGTCGATGCGCTGACCCGCATCTGGACCCTGTTGCGTTCGATGACCCGCTGGCTGCTGACCCGCCATTCCGACCTGGGTATCGCCCAGGCGGTGCAACGCTACGCGCCGGGGCTGGGCGAACTGCGTGGCGTGCTGGCCAGGGTGGTCTCGGCACCGGTGCGCGAGGCCATGGCCGCCGATGCCGCGCAGTGGCGCGAGGCCGGTTTGCCGAAGGCGCTGGCCGACGATATCGCCGGGCTCGGGCCGCTGGCCTCGGCGCTGGACATCATCGACGTTGCCAACCAGAACGAACTGACCGTGCCACAGGTGGCCGAGGTCTACTTCCAGCTCGGCGACGCGCTGAACCTGAGCTGGTTGATGGGCCGGATCGAGGAGTTGCAGGTGGCCGGTCGCTGGCATGCGCAGGCGCGCGGCGAACTGCGCGAGGAACTGTTCGGACAGCATCGCACGCTGACCGCGCAGGTTCTGGCACGTGGCAAGGGCGAGAATGTCAGCGCCCGCAAGCTGGTGCAGCAGTGGCAGGCAGCAGCCGGCAATGAACTGGCCCCGACCCTGGCGTTGTTCGCCGACCTGCGTACCCAGGTCAGCCTCGACTTCGCCACGGTGATGGTGGCCGTGCGTACCCTGGCGAGACTGGTCGGCGACAGCAATGCGACGCCTTGATCGGCGCGTGCGTTGTCGGGAAGTCGGGGGCTTGAGCGGGGTGAGCCCCGTTCCAACAGGATCGCGGCGACGAACGCGGCACCTGTAGCAGCCGGGCTTGCCCGGCTGGATCGCCCCATTGAGGTCTCGGCCGGGTCGGGTCTTGAGCGGGGCGAGCCCCGCTCCTACTAGACTGGCGGCATGAGCCGACCGCGTTTCGCCTTCGTTGCCGCCCGTACCGATGTCGCCCGGGCGGCGCACGCCAGCCTTGCTGCGCGATACGGCGAGCATCCCGTGGAGGACGCCGACGTGATCGTCGCCCTGGGCGGCGATGGCCTGATGCTGCACACGCTGCATCGTCATGGCGGCCTGGGCAAGCGCTTCTACGGCATGAAGCTCGGCACGGTCGGTTTCCTGCTCAACCAGCATGATGGCGGCGACCTGCCCGAGCGCGTCGCACAGGCCAACGAAACCGAACTGGTGCCGCTGCAGATGCGCGCGCACAGCGAATCCGGCGGCATGGTCACCGCGTTGGCTTTCAACGAGGTTTCGCTGCTGCGTCAGACCCGGCAGACGGCGCACCTGCGGGTCAAGGTCAACGGCAAGGAGAGGCTGCCGGAACTGGTCTGCGATGGCGTGCTGGTCGCGACGCCTGCCGGCAGCACCGCCTACAACCTGTCCGCGCACGGGCCGATCCTGCCGCTGGGCAGCCAGGTGCTGGCGCTGACGCCGCTGGCGCCATTCCGGCCGCGGCGCTGGCGTGGTGCGATCCTGCGTTCGGACGCGGAGGTGGTCATCGACATCCTCGATCCCGACAAGCGGCCGGTCAGTGCCACGGCCGATGCCCATGAGGTGCGCGGCGTGATCGAGGTGCATGTACGTGAGGCGCGCGAACACGTTGCCACGGTCCTGTTCGACCCTGACCACAATCTCGAAGAACGCATCCAGAATGAGCAGTTCGCCTGACGCTCGCTTCGGCGCGGTCGATCGTTGGAGCCGAGGTAGTGGCGCCCGGGTCACGCTCGATGGGACTGATGCCCGGACACGACGCAGATGCCTGCAGGACGGCGGTTCGGCGGCATGGAGTCGCCAGCGCCGGACAATGGGTGATCGCCGCCGTCGCCGCGAAACCGCCATGCCGGCTCGGCACACTGCGCACGCTCCGCGGCGGGATTTCGCGCAATGTGTGCTGTTTCCTTGAGTTGGAGGGTACGCGGCACGGCGACAGCCGCGCCGGGGTCGGTCGATCACCGTTCCTGCCTAGAACACCTTCATGAAACGCAAGGTGGCGCTGTACCTGTCGCGGAAACCGCCGTCGGAACGGACCTCGCTGCCGAGCATGCCGATGATCTGGAAGCTTGGCGACAGCATCCGGCTGGCGACCAGGCGTAGCGAATCCGATCGCGACTTCTGGCCCGTGTAGCTGCCGTCCACTTCCTGCTTGCCGCCGAACAGGCCCGAATAGCCGACGGAGAACGACCCGACCGGTGACGGTTGATAGCGGGCATAGGCCTGCAGCTGCGCGGAGGGATCGACGGAGATCTCCACCCCGTTTTCGCGGTGGTCGCGCTGGATCGACACATCGACGGCGCCATCGAAAAACCACCCGTTGCCGAAGCCGTGAATCACTCCCAGCTGCGGCACCAGCGTGTAGGTGCCGGATCCGACGCTGGGTCTGGCCGCATCGTAGCGCCCGGTCGGCGTCGTCAGGTAGGCGGTCAGGCCGACCGTGGTACCGGTGGCGGCATCGACCGGTCTGGCCAGAAAGGCGGTGAATCCCAGGGTCAGGTCGCCGATCCCGTCGGCAATCGGTGGACTGACACCACCGATACGTACATCGGAGAGCTGTACATATGGAATGAACGCCTGATAGGCAACCGGGAGGTCGCCGATCTGGCTGTAGTGCACGGCGCGGGCAATGCCGACGCTGGCATCCAGGTTCGATCCGGCGATTTCGCCGACACCTTCGACATTGAGCTCGTCGCTGGAATTGCGTTGCAGGTAGATCAGGCCGAGCGTCGTGCCTGACGGCAGCAGGGTGTAGTCGCCGGGAATGATGTCTATCGCCATTGCCGGTGCCGCCGCGCCGGACAGCAGCAGTGCAAGCGGGGATGCGCGGAACCATGGGTTGCGTTGCATGGGAGCCTCTCAGTGTCGCGCCGAGATGCGTGACGGTGGGGTTCGACTCGGAGTCGCCGCCTGCGGCACCGGCAACGCGCGCTGCTCGGTGGTTGCATGGATGTCGAAACCACCGATGGTGATCATGGCCGTAGCGCGGTCGAAGGTTCGCAGGAAGCCTCGCGCCCGGTAGGAGGTTTCTCGTCCATCTTGTTTGCCGTGGTCGTTGTGTGTGCCGTCTGTGCAGCCCGGGGAAAAATTGATACTTGTCAAGTCTTGTCTCGCCAACCGTATAGAGATTGCCGGGGCGATTATCACGCTGCAGTGCGCCATGGCATGGTTGACCTATGTCCGGGATGGACGGGCGTTTCCCTCTCGTCACGTCGTACGAGGACCTGGACCGGTCGCCGAGACGGGTAGCCATGATGGCGCGGTGCGACGCCCGCGCGAGCAGCACGTGCTCTTGCTGTCTCGACGCCCTTGAGAGCGGGCGATGGCTGCGGCGGAATCGGGCATCCTCCGGGCATCGATCCCGTCGAAGGGAAACCTGGTATTCAACGGCAGCTGCGAGTGGTTAGCAGGCAGGCAGCTGGTGCTGGCGCGGCGGCATCCAGGAAGCGCGGCGTGCGACCACCGCCGGACGTTTCGCCGTCCAACACCTGCGGGGCGGGCGGTCGGAAATCGCTGGTCGCGTCTGGCCTGGGCGGTCAAACGCGAAAGCGACGGGCTCGCCCATCACCACGCCTGCGGCACCGATCGGCTCAGCGATCCAGGTTCGTCCCAGAGGCGTTTCCCGGAGTGACGGGGCTGGCCAGGGAGCCAGACCGGATTTACCCGGAGGAGCACTCACCGTCGAGGTTTGCGGCAATCGTCTGCTTGCTGCGAAGACAGGCCAGCGACGGCGGCTGCTGTTGCAGCCGCGGTCATCGTGGCCGCACACTTGGACCCGCCTTCCCAACAGACCAGGGGTTACCGTGATCGCAGTGTTGTTGTCCAGTTTCCTGGTCGCCGGTTGGGACGTGGCGGCGACGAAGATCGAGCCGTCGCTGGCCAATGCGATCGGGCCGGTATCGGCGATCATCGAGGTGGAGCAGGCTTTGCCGTTGCAGCGTCCGGTGCGCTTGCCCGGCGAACCTGCCACCACGTTTCGGAGCCGCCTGGTGGATCACCTGCAGCAACAGGCGCGGGTGAGCCAGGCCGGGTTGCGCCGGCAGCTGGCCGAGGCCGGCATCGAGCATCGCAGCCTTTGGCTGGTGAACGCCCTGGTGGTACGTGCCGACAGCCGGCAGTTGCAGGCATTGACGACCCGTCCGGATGTGAAACGGATCCATGCCGACTGGCCGATGCGCCAGCAGCTGCCTGAGGCGGAGACCTTGCCGTCACGCGAGGTCACCGCTGTCGAATGGGGCGTGACGCGGATCCGCGCGCCGGAAGTGTGGGCCCGGGGTTTCACCGGTCAGGGTGTGGTGATCGCCGGCCAGGACACCGGTGTGCGCTGGGACCATCAGGCGCTGCAGCGCCAGTATCGGGGCTGGGATGGCAAGGTCGCCGACCACAACTATCACTGGCATGACGCCATCCACGCCGAGATCGGCTCGGCACCCAATCCCTGCGGACTGTCCAGCCCGGTGCCGTGCGATGACAACAACCACGGCACCCATACCGTCGGCACCATCGTCGGTGATGATGGCGGTAACAACCAGATCGGCGTCGCCCCCGGCGCACGCTGGATCGCCTGCCGCAACATGGAATCCGGTGACGGCACACCATCGACCTATGCCGAGTGCTTCCAGTGGTTCGTCGCGCCCACCGATCTGGCGGGCGAGAATCCCGATCCGGCCATGGCGCCGGATGTGATCAACAACTCCTGGAGCTGTCCGGTCTCCGAAGGCTGCACCTCGCCGACCATCCTGGAAGAAGTGGTCGATGCCGTGCGCGAGGCCGGCATCGTGGTGGTGGTGTCGGCGGGCAACGCGGGTTCCGCCTGCGCCACGATCAATACGCCCGCGGCGATCTACGATGCCAGCTTCACGGTCGGTTCGACCACGAATGCCGAAGCCATGTCGGGCTTTTCCAGTCGCGGCCCGGCGGTTCCCGATGGCATCGGCAAGCGCATGAAGCCTGACATCGTGGCGCCGGGATCCGCGATCCGCTCGGCCACCCGCGCCAGCACCAGCAGCTACGGCAACTCGTCCGGCACCAGCATGGCCGGTCCGCATGTCGCCGGTGTGGTCGCCCTGCTGATTTCCGCGGACCCTTCGTTGCGCGGCGATGTCGATCGCATCGAGCAGATCATGCGCGCGTCGGCGGTGCCGCTGACCAATGTCCAGACCTGCGGTGGCATCGCCCCGGAGGTTCTGCCCAATTTCGTGGTCGGCAGCGGTCGCATTGACGCCTGGAACGCATTCGTCATCGTCGACACCTTGTTTGCCGATGACTTCGAGTAGTACTGGACCAGTCGCCGGCAGGGCACTGCACGGCGCCCACCAGCCGCGGCTGGTGGTGGCGATCTCCTCGCGCACCTTGTTCGATCTGGACGAGAGCCATGCCGTGTTCGAGAGCGAGGGTGTCACCGCCTATGCGCAATATCAGGTGCAGCGCGAGGATCAGCCGCTGGCGCCGGGTGTGGCCTTTCCGCTGGTGCGCAAGCTGCTGGCGCTGAACCAGCGCGCCGGTCGCGATCTGGTGGAGGTGATCCTGCTCTCGCGCAACAGCAGCGACACCGGTCTGCGTATCTTCAACTCCATCCAGCACTACGGCCTGGATATCGTGCGCGCGGCCTTCACCGGCGGCGCCCCGACCTGGACCTATGTGCGGCCCTTCGGCGCGCAGCTGTTCCTGTCGGCCAACGGCGAGGATGTGCGCCGCGCGCTGCGCGCCGGCATCGCCGCCGCGACCATCCTGTCCTCGGCCAGCAGCGGCGATCCCGACGGCGCCTTGCGCATCGCCTTCGATGGCGATGCGGTGGTATTCGGTGACGAGTCCGAGCGGATCAGCGTGGAGCAGGGCATCGATGCCTTCCATCGGCACGAGACCGAGCACGTCGGTCAGGCGCTGTCGGGCGGACCCTTCCGCGCCTTCCTGTCGGCATTGCACGATCTGCAGCAGGAATTTCCAGACGACCAGCCGCCGATCCGCACGGCGCTGGTGACGGCGCGTTCGGCACCCGCGCACAAGCGGGTGATCCTGACCTTGCGTGAATGGGGCGTGCGTCTGGATGAGGCGATCTTCCTTGGTGGCCGTTCCAAGGGGCCGTTTCTGGAGGCCTTCGCCGCCGACATCTTCTTCGACGACTCGGGTGTCAATGTCGATTCCGCGCGTCGGTTTGTCGCCACCGGCCATGTGCCGCATGGCGTGGCCAACCCCGACCCGTGAACGCCAGCGACAAGCGCGTGGACGGTCACGGCTTCGACCCTGCTGCCATCGATGCCCTGGGCGAAGCGCAACTGCGCGCGGCGGGCAGCTTCAAGTGGTCGGCGTTTCCCGATTGCATCGGCGCCTTCGTTGCCGAAATGGACTTCGCGACCGCACCGGCGGTGACCCGTGCCATGCAGGGCATGGTCGATGCACACCAGCACGGCTACCTGTCTCGCTCGCAGACCGAGGATCTCGCGCGTGCCTGTGCTGACTGGCAACAACAACGCTACGGCTGGGCCGTTGATCCAGACTGGATCCAGCCGGTGCCCGATGTGCTGTCGGCGCTGGAAAGCATGCTGCGCTGGCTGCTGCCACCGGCCGTACCGGTGGTGGTGCCGACACCGGCCTACATGCCGTTCATCCCCATGCTGGGACTGATGGGGCATCCGGTCATCCAGGTGCCGATGCGCCGAGGCGAGCAGCGCTGGGAGTTCGATTTTCAGGCGCTGGAGGCGGCGTTCGCGGCAGGTGCCGGTCTGGTCATCCTGTGCAATCCGCACAATCCGCTCGGTCGGGTGCACACGCACGAGGAACTGTCACGTTTCGCCGAGCTGGCCGATCGCTACGACGTGCGTGTATTCGCCGATGAGGTGCACGCGCCATTGACCTATACGGGGCATCGCCATGTGCCCTATGCCTCGGTCAGCGACGCGGCCGCCGATCATGCCCTCACCGCCGTGTCGGCCTCGAAGTCCTGGAATCTGGCCGGGCTGAAGTGCGCGCAGCTGATCCTGACCCGCGCCAGCGATCGCCAGCGCTGGCAACAGGTCGCATTCCTGGCCGGCCACGGTACCGGAACCGCCGGTGTGGTCGCCAACACCGTGGCCTGGCGGCACGCTGGCGAATGGCTGGCCGAGGTGATCGGCTATCTGGACGGCAACCGGAAACTGCTCGGCCAGTTGCTGGCCGAACAGCTGCCGCAGATCGACTGGGTAATGCCTGAAGGCACCTATCTGGCCTGGCTGGATTGCCGGCAGCTGCGCTTGCCAATCGCTGCCGGCCGGTTCTTCAGGCGTCATGCCCAGGTGGCGCTCACCGACGGCGCCGACTGTGGCGATGCCGGCATCGGCTTCGCCCGGTTGAATTTCGCCATGCCTCGCCCGCTCCTGCGCGTGGCGGTGGAGCGCATGGCGCAAGCTCTGGAAACGGCCGCTCGCTGACTTCATCTGCACTTGCGTTGCAGCGCAGCAGATGCGCTTGAGGCACAATCTACGCCCGCTTTCCGATGGTTCCCATGACCCAGATTTCCCCTCCGCTGGCGCCGGATGCGCCGTGGATCGTGCTCAAGTTCGGCGGCAGCAGCGTCGCCCGCGTAGACCGCTGGCGCAACATCGCCGAACTCGCGCGAGCCCGTCATGCCGAAGGCGCGCGGGTATTGATCGTGGTGTCGGCGCTTGCAGGCATCACCGACGCGCTCAAGCGTGTCACCGAAGCCGACAGCGTGGCCGCGCGTCGTCAGGAAGCCGAGGCCATCGCCCAGCGTCACATCACCTTTGCCGGGGAGCTGGGTGTCGATCCGGCACTGGTGGCGCCGTGGCTGGCGCGCCTGGCCGAACTGGCGGTCAGCGGCGAAGCCGGTCACGACGAAGGCCGATACGCCTGGCAGTCCGACCTGCTCGCGCTGGGCGAGTTGATGTCGAGCACGCTCGGCAATGCCGTGCTGCGTCAGGCCGGGCTCAACAGCCGCTGGCTGGACGCGCGCGAATGCCTGCAGGCGGAAGCGCGTGCGGGACAGAGCGACTGGTCGCGTTGGTTGTCGGCCACGGTCGCGGCCGAGCGCGACGAGGAGCTGCGCGCGCGTCTGGCTGGGCGCCATGCCGACATCTTCATCACCCAGGGCTTCATCGCCCGCGACGTCGATGGCGCCACGGTGCTGCTGGGTCGTGGCGGTTCCGACACCTCGGCCGCGTATTTCGGTGCCCGGCTGGCGGCAGCGCGGGTGGAGATCTGGAGCGATGTCGCCGGCCTGTTCAGCGCCAATCCGCGCGAGGTGCCGGGTGCGCGTCTGCTGCAGCGGCTGGATTTCGAGGAAGCGCAGGAGATCGCCTTCACCGGCGCCAAGATGCTGCATCCGCGCTGTCTCACGCCGGTGCGCCGCGCCGGGGTGCCGCTGCTGGTGCGCGACACCGAGCGGCCGGAGCTGGAAGGCACCTGGATCGGTCCGGAAGTGCCGGACGCGACACCGACCATCAAGGCGATCTCGGCACGCAAGGGCGTGACCCTGATCTCGATGGAAACCGCGGGCATGTGGCAGCAGGTCGGTTTCCTGGCGCAGGTGTTCGCGGTGTTCCAGCGTCACGGTCTGTCGGTCGACCTGATCGGCACCGCCCAGACCAACGTCACTGTGTCGCTGGATCCCAGCGAGAACCTGGTCGACAGTGACGCGCTGGCAGCGCTGTGCAAGGAGTTGGCCGGTTTTTGCCGGGTGCGTGCGATCACCCCGTGCACCGCGATCACCCTGGTCGGGCGCGGCATGCGCGGGCAGTTGTTCCGTCTGCACGAGGTGCTGGCCGAAATCGGCGCGCTGCGTGTGCATCTGCTGTCGCAGTCGTCGAACGATCTCAATCTCACCTTCGTGCTCGACGAAGCCGATGCCGAAGGTCTGCTGCCGCGCCTGCATGCGGCACTGATCGCGGCACAGGCGATGCCGGCCGAAGACAACGCCATCTTCGGACCGAGCTGGGCGCAGATCTACGCCGGTGCCGCCACTGGCGACGAGCCGGTGTGGTGGCGCCATCGCCGTGACCAATTGCTGGCGCTGGTCGGGCAGGGCACACCCGCCTATGTCTATGACCTGGACACGGTGCGTGCCCGCGCCCGCGCGCTGAAGGGCATCGCTTCGGTTTCGCGCTGGCACTATGCCGTCAAGGCCAACACCCACGCCGACATCCTGCGCACGCTGGCGGCCGAAGGCTTCGATTTCGAATGCGTGTCGCCGGGCGAAGTCGAGGCCGTGTTCGCGGCGTTGCCGGAGCTGGCACCGGAGCGGGTGTTGTTCACGCCTAGCATGGTTGGCGCCGACGAGTACGCGCAGGCGCTGGCATGTGGCCTGCGGGTCACCTTCGATTCGGTCGCCACGCTGCAGGCGCTGCCGGAATCGGTCGCTGCAGCCAGCATCGCGGTGCGCCTGGACATCGGCCCTGGTCGTGGTCAGCACGCCCATGTCCGCACCGGCCAGGACAGCAAGTTCGGCCTGCCACTGTCCGATCTCCCGGCGTTCCTGTCGGCCGCACAGGCGCGTGGCCTTGTTGTCGACACCTTGCACGCGCATCTGGGCTCGGGCATCACCGATGCCGGTCACTGGCGCGAGGTCGGCCTGCAGCTGGCCTCGCTGGCCGAACGCCTGCCGCAGGTCTGTCATCTGGACATTGGCGGTGGTCTGGGCGTGCCGTATCTGCCCGGTGAGCCAGCGCTGGATCTGGCTGCCGTCGATGCCGGCCTGGCCGAACTGCGTGTGGCCTATCCGCAGCTGTCACTGGCCATGGAACCGGGCCGCTACCTGGTCGCCGAGGCCGGCGTGCTGCTGGCCACGGTGCGCCAGATCAAGCGCAAGGGTGCGCGCCTGTATGTGGGCTGCGATGCTGGTATGCACACGCTGCTGCGCCCGGCGCTGTACGAGGCCTGGCATCGCATCGTCAATCTCAGCCGGCTCGATCACCCGCTGGTCTGGCGTGCCGATATCGTCGGCCCGATCTGCGAGAGTGCCGACAGTCTCGGCGAGGATAGACGCCTGCCGGAGACGCAGGTCGGCGATGTGCTGCTGATCGCCATGGCCGGCGCCTACGGCGCGGTGATGGCCAGCCAGTACAACCGCCGAGGTCTGCCGTCGGAAATCGTGTTGTCGCCGTCGACGGAGGTCATGCCATGAATACCTGGACCTTCGATCGCGAACGCATCACGAGTTTTCGTTTCGTCGATGCGATCTGGGACGCCGACGCTGGCGAGGCACGTCTGAGCTATGCCTTTGACGACAGTTCGCCGCTGGTGGAAATCATCCGTTTCCCCGACGCACCGACGCCGCGTCATCCGGCCGCCTTCGAACGCGCCCTGCGGCTGGTGCACTGGATCGCCGGTGTCAGCTACTTCAAGGCCGCCGTGCCGGAAACGATCCTCTGCGACAACGGCGCGCCCGATGCCGCGACCGCGGCCCTGCTGACCGCGGTCTACACCGACGGTCTGGCCGAATTCGCCTGGCGCAACGACATCGACCTGCGCGGGCGCATCCGCTTTCCGGTCGACGACTCGCCGACCCCGGCAGCGCCGGGCCTCAACCTGCCGGCACGCAGCCTGGTCGCCATCGGTGGCGGCAAGGATTCGCTGGTCAGTGCTGAGCTGCTGCGCGCCGCCGGTGAAGAGCAGCGCCTGTTCTGGGTCGGCGATTCGCCGCTGATTGCCGCGGTGGCCACGCATACCGGGCTGCCCACGCTCAACATCGGTCGGCGGCTGGCGCCGGAACTGTTCGAGTTCAATCGTCAGGGCGCGCTGAACGGCCATATCCCGGTCACCGCGATCAATTCCGCCATCGGCGTGATGGCTGCGGTGTTGTACGGCTACGACGCGGTGGTGTTCTCCAACGAACATTCCGCCTCCAGCGCCACGCTGGAGCGCGACGGCCGCGTGGTGAACCACCAGTGGAGCAAGGGCTACGATTTCGAACAGGCCTTCGCTGCGCTGGTGCGTGGCACGGTGGCGGGTGATCTCGACTACTACTCGCTGCTGCGCCCGCTCAGCGAGCTGGCGGTGACCCGCCAGTTCGCCCTGCTGACCCGCTACCACCAGCATTTTTCCAGCTGCAACCGCAATTTCCGCATCCTCGGCGCCAAGCCACGCGAGCGCTGGTGCGGCCAGTGCCCGAAATGTCATTTCGTGTTCCTGGCACTGGCACCGTTCCTGCCCAAGCCGGCGCTGATGCAGATCTTCGGGCGCAACCTGCTTGATGACGCGGCACTGGCCGGCGACTTCGACGCGCTGATCGAATGGAATGCGCACAAGCCGTTCGAGTGCGTGGGCGAGGGCATCGAATCGCGGGCAGCGCTGGCGCTGCTGGCCTTGCGCGCCGAATGGCAGGAGGACGCCATCGTGCGTCGCTTCGGCAAGGAAATCCTGCCGCAACTCGAACGGGCAGCGCTGGCGATGGCGCCGATACTGGCGCTTCGTCCCGATCACGCAGTGCCCGATCGTTACCAGGATCTGCTCGATGGCCTGGGACGCGCTTGACGGTCGTGCGGTGGCGGTCTGGGGCGCCGGCCGCGAGGGCCGCGCCGTGGTCGCGGCCTGGCAGCGGCATCTGCCAGGACGGCGCCTGGTCTGGATCGTTCGGCCCGAGGAAGTAGCGCACTTGTCGGTCGATGCCGGCGATGGCGTCACCGTGCTTGCCGAGGGCGACGAGGCGGCGAAGCTGGAACACTTCCAGGTCGTGGTGAAGTCACCGGGCATTTCCCTGTACCGCCCCGATGTGCTCGCTGCCCAGGCCAATGGCGTCGGTTTCAGTTCCGGCTCCGCGCTGTGGTTTGCGACGCACGCGCAGGCGCGCACGATCTGCGTCACCGGCACCAAGGGCAAGAGCACCACCAGCGCTTTGCTGGCGCACCTGTTGCGCGCCGCCGGCGTGCGCACCGCGCTGGCGGGGAATATCGGTCTGCCGCTGCTGGATCTGGAGGAGTTGCCCAGCGCGGACTGGCATGTGATCGAACTGTCCAGCTTCCAGACCGCCGACCTGCACATCGCGCCCGACATCGCGGTGCTGACCAGTCTGGTCGAGGAGCATCTGGACTGGCATGGCGATGTCGACCGCTACCGGCGCGACAAGCTGCGACTGTTCGAGCGCGCCGGTCGTGTCGTTGCGCCTGCCGGCATCGCGCTTTCCTCGACCGGCCCGATCACCCGCTTTGGTCAACGCGAGGGCTGGCATGTCGCCGGCGAGCACATCTTCTTCGCCGGGCAAGCGGTACTCGCTCTGTCGGAACTGCCGTTGCCCGGGCGGCACAACGCCATCAACGTGTGTGCGGCACTGACCGTGCTCGACAGCGCCGGTTTCGATGCCCGTGCCCTCGTGCCGCATCTGCGCAGCTTCCGCCCGCTGCCGCATCGGCTGCAATGGCTGGGCGAGCGCGACGGGGTCGGCTGGGTCAACGACAGCATCGCCACGACACCCGATGCCACCGTCGCCGCCTGGCAGTGCTGGCAGCATCGACCATTGGCGATCATCGTCGGCGGTCACGAGCGCGGGCTCGACTGGCATGGCGCAGCTGCTGCGCTGAGCACGCGACCACCGCACATCCTCTGCGTGCAAGGGGCCAATCGCGCCCGGGTGTCCGCCGTGCTGCAGCAGCAGGGATTGAATGCCGTTGTCTGCGCCGATCTGGCCGCGGCCGTGGCGCAGTCGCGGCAGGCGCTGGTCGATGGTGGCGTCGTGTTGCTCGCGCCAGGCTCACCGAGCTTTCCCGACTTCAGCGACTACACGGCGCGGGGGCGTCGTTTCGCCGCTCTGGCCGGCTTTGACGGCAGCGCCCTGGGAGAAATCGGCGGACTGGGCGTCGCCTGATGCCGGTGAAGAGCAAGCCGGCGGTCCGCTATCCGGTCTGGGATTGGCCGACCCGGTTGTGCCACTGGGGCCTGGTCATCGGCCTGTTCGCCCAGTTTGCCAGCGGCCTGTTCGGCTGGCTGCCGATGGCAAGCCACCTCTGGCTGGGCTATGGCCTGCTGGTGGTGGTCCTGTTCCGGGTGATCTGGGGTTTCGTGGGCAGCGACAGCGCTCGCTTCAGCCATTTCCTGCATGGACCGGCAGCGGTGCTTGCCTACCTGCGCACATTGGCATCCGCCCAGCCGACGCGCTGGCCCGGACACAATCCGCTGGGCGGCTGGTCCAGCGTGGCGCTGCTGACCCTGACGTTGCTGCAGTCGATCACCGGTCTGTTTTCCAGTCGCCGCGGCGGGTTGGAAGGTCCCCTGGTGCATCTGGTGTCGCGGGACGCCGGACTGTGGCTGGACGACCTGCATGGCCTGCTTCATTGGCCACTGCTGTTGCTGGTCGTGGTGCATATCGCGGCCGGATTCTGGTATCTGCTGCGCAAACGCGAGAACCGCATCAGCCCGATCTTCGGCGACGGTCGTCTGCAACTGGATGCCGATCCGCGATCACCAGGTACGGCTAACGATCGTGCGCTGATCGTCCTCGCCGTTGCGCTTGTTGCCGTTGCTGCCGTTGTAGTTCAAGCGCCACAGTGAGACGAGCTTTGGTTGCTCCCGAATCCGCCGGCGTGTTTCGCCGGCCACCGGAAACGCCGACCGCTGCTGGGCAGCGGTCGGCCCGGTTTGAGCAGCTTTTTATGGATCAGCAGCCAGGTCGTCCAGTCCGGCACAGAAAGCCGTTGTAGAAGATCCGATCAGGGTCACGTAGCAGCCTGGTGGAAATGGCTGTTTGTGCCGAGTCGGCCGTCCCCGGCCAGCGCGTCCAGCCAACCGGCAGGAAGTCGTTTCCTGCGCGTGCCGTGACATTCAAGAAACGCGCCGTGCCATAGGGGCTGGGATGATCGCCCAGCAGGATCAAGTCACCACTCAGAATATGCTGCTGTGAGAAGTACGGACGAATTCCGCCGCCAAGGACCGTGGAGTTGCCGCCATCAGAGTAACCAGAGATCGCCAAGGAATTGCTGATCTGGTACAGCCCGGTTGGAATGTGATGCTTTGCCGGAAAGGTAAAGATCGGTCCCTGAGACGGGCAGCCCTCGCCGTTGTTGGCCGCGTCGCAGCCACCATGCAGGGACCTGCCGTTCCCAATGTTTCCGAAGCCGAGCGAGTCTGAACGATCGGTCATCTTCCAGATTCCGAAACCATTTCGCGATGCGCGAGGCACGCTTGCCAGGACCCACACATCTTCCACACTCGGATTAGTGCTCGAGCCGCGAGTCTTGACGGCGATGCCGACATCCCGGGAACTGCTTGCCGGTTGGTCGAATGGCTTGCATCGTAGGCCTCCGGTTCCGAACGAAGTGTCGGGCTGGCTATTGCCTCCGACGGCCAAAAGGCATGGGTCGACGTCGGTCGATTCCGGGGTTGCGGAGAATTTGCGGTTGGTCAGCACATAGTAGGCGGTGCCTCCTATAAGCAACCCGCTACCCCGAAACGCGATATCGACTGGCCAGTTTCGATTGTGGCCGTTGATGACTGGGAAGTTTGCAAATGTGGCAGCACCAGGTGCGCCATTGGACTGGAGTGGCAATCTCACAGTCCAGAAGCCGCCTGACTCCGCTAGCGTATGTCGACCCAGGATAACCAGCGTGCCGCCGGTAATGCTCGGGCTTATGTCCATCGCAACGCCGTCCTGCGTTGCCGCACTGCAGTCCTGGCAGTAGACCCAGAAGCCGACCCAGCTTCCGTTCTCGTTGAAGACCGTCAAATGCGGTCGATACCGGGTAACGCCGTCGTCATGTACATAGCGTTCGGTCATCAACACGTAGATCCGGTTGTTGTGGACAAGGATGTCTTGAACCGAATAGACGCTGAGGTTGGGATTTCTGGGATAGATGATGTATTGGTCGTTGAAGTGCCCGAAGGTGTCGTTCACGTTGGACCAGGGGACACGAACCCCGCGACTGTTGCGTTTTACGATCGCTATATTGCTGTTGCCAGTCCCGGTGTTCATGAAATTGACTTCGACGATCAGGTTGTTCGCAAGTGGCGCAGCGGCAACGGTGCGATAGACGCCACCGGATGTGCTGGCGATCTGGTCCGGGCTCCAACCGTTTACGCCGTAGCGCTCGTCGACGACAGCGGCGCGTTCTCCGCCCATGACGACATCGCTCCAGAGGCCGTATTCCAACCGGGCTACTGCCATGTTCACCGGGTCGTCGGGGTCCAAGCCAAGTTGCGCCAGGTACTGGCGCAGCTGGTCTAGAGGACTCAGGTCCGGCTCGATCTCACCTTGTCCGTACAGTTCGGCGGTGCGCTGCTCGCGCAACATCGCTTCTTCTTCCGGCGAGGGCAGTGGAGATGCGAAGATGTCGACCGGGACAGCCTCCTTGTCGGGGGTGTTGCTGTCGAGGGCCAAGGCGGTATTGGAAAGCGCGATAGCCGAAAGCAGACAAGCTGCGAAAAAGCGATTCCAGTGGCTGCCGGTTCGCGTGGCAGCCGTGTCGGTTGATCGCCGGCGGGTGGCCGACAACAGCGGAATAATGAACATGGCGCATCCTCTTTGGTCAGGGCAGTTGCGACGACACGTGGCGCATCGTCTTGCCGCTCACTACGCCGAAGCCGAGGCAGGTGTGCCATGCATTTTTGATTTTTTTTTGTGAGCACAGGTCGTCGTCACTATCCTGTGAACGGATCGGCGCGTCCTGGTGCTTCGAGAACCGATGAGACAATGGCGACCTTCGCGACGCCAGCGATCACCGACCTCCTGGATTCATGACGGCTTGGCAGCAGCCCAGGTCGATCACTGGAGCCTGGTCATCGCTTGCCTGCCGGCATCAGCAACGGAAGGGGGTCGCCAGAAGCCCACGGCGGGATCGGATGAGCACTTCATCATGCGTCACCCGCGCCCGAGACCGCCCGGAGCATTGCGCATTGCAACCGTCGCTGGGCGCTGTATCTTGTTGGCTTCGAACTTGCTGGCCATCTCGGCGACTTTCAGGGGGGGGATGCGTGAACAGAACACCGGTCTGGTTTTTCGGCGTGGTCTTGGCCGCCACGGCAGCAGCCGAGCCGATCATCGTTCCAGTCAGCTACGAGATTGATGGAACAGCCTACGAGAGCCTGCTCGTTCACGCGGACGACGCTGACGCGAGTCGGCCCGGCGTTTTGCTGGTGCCGAACTGGCTGGGCATCAACGACAACGCGATGGCGCGGGCGCGCGAGTTGACCGACCGCTATGTCGTGTTCGTGGTCGACATGTACGGAAAGGACACCCGGCCCGTTGATTTCGATCAGGCGGGCGCCGCCAGCCAGTCGGCACTGGCCGATCGCGCGGTCACCCGCGCGCGCATCGCGCAGGCGCTGGCCAGCTTCCGTGAGCACGGCGGTGACCGGCTCCAGTCGGACCGGATCGCCGCGATCGGTTACTGCTTCGGCGGTACCGTGGCGCTGGAGCTGGCCCGCGCCGGTGCTGATGTTCGTGGCGTGGTGTCCATCCATGGCAACCCGGGCCCGGTGCTGGCGCCCGCCGGCTCGACGATTCCGGCCAGTGTTCTGGTCTTGCATGGTGCCGACGATACCTTCGTGCCGGACGCGCAGCTTCGCGGCTTCGAGCAGGAGATGCGCGACGCTGGCGCCGACTGGTCGCTGATCAGCTATGGCGGCGCCAAACACTGTTTCGCCGAACCTGAGGCGAACAACACACCGCCCGGTTGCCTGTTCGACGCCACCGCCGCCCGCCGGTCGCGGCAGGCGCTCGATACCTTTCTGGCCGAGCGCCTGAAGCCCTGAGCGCGTAGTTGCTCCAGGGTAAACCCTGTGCCCGATGCGACGAGCGACGTGGACTCGGCACCGATTGCTTAGTGGGCTGGTTCGCGCCGAATGGCCGGCGAGCCTGGGCTCGATCGCGTTGGCAACGGGCATTTCGCCGATCAGTAGTCCATCCGCTCCGCGACATGGGCTGGGACAGCACGCGTTGGCGTCGTCAAACGGTAAGGCGACGAAGGTGCTGCACACCGGGTAGTCCCCAATAGGCGGCAACGGCGCACGCGGCTAGGGTGTTCGCGATGGCGCACTCGCGCCGACACCCGAGCGCGTGTGGCGATGACCCTTGAAGCGAACAGCGGAATCGGTGCCTGGTCGTCGCCGTGGAACAACTCGGCCTGGCAGTCGACGGCCGCACAGGCAGCGGATCGCTTCGACCCGGCGATCGCCGATGCCGAAGGTGACCGACTCGGGTTCGACATCGACGCCACCGCAACCCGCACCAGCGACGAACGCACCCGCAATCGGCGCAGCGAGTGGTCGGCCAGCACCGAGGTCAGCGTGTCGATGGATGGCCAGCCGGTCACGACCTTGCCGGTTGCATTCCAGGCGTCGATGGCGGCCGCCGATGCCACGCCGCTGGCCATGCGCAGCCTCAATCCGTTCGAGCCGGCGACCCTGCCCAACAACACCACGGTGACGCTGCATGGCGGCGACTTCGTCGGCACGCCGTTCGAGGCGGCTTTCCGGGAACTGGCCAGCGCCAATGGCGTGGCTGACCTCGCCGACCTGCAGGTGGTGATCGCCAAGGATCGCGAGGGCCTGACTCGTGTGATGTCCGGTGCAGCCGAGGTGTTCAACGCGCCGAAGCAGCACGGGCCATCTTCGGCGGTGCTGGACCGCCAGGACTTCAGCATCCACACCACGCTGTTGCGCGATGGCGATGCCGGGCAGTTGGCCGGTTTCCGCGAGATGCTGGTCAGCGGTCGGCTGCCGGACGGCACCGTCGGCGTGCACGAGCTGACCGGTGTCAACGAGATCCTCGGCATGGTGGTCGATACTGCCTCGGGCGAGGCCAACGAGGTCTTGTGGAGCTACGACGATGAAGGTCGGCCGGTGGCCGCCGAGGCGACCTTGACCTGGGAGCCGGGCAGTCGCGGTCGTGATTCCGACAAGGTCGAGGCTGATGCCCAGAGCACCTTCCGCAAGGACAGGGAACTGGTCGGCACCGGCGATCACGTCGGCCACATCTTCGCCTACCGGTTCGTCAATGGTCATGGCGCCATCAACATGTTTCCGCAGGATGGCAACTTCAACACCAGTGCCTATGTGAAACTCGAAAACGAATGGTCGGACTGGCTGTCGGCGGGCATGGACATCCAGGTCAGTATCCGTCTGTTGCCCGAGGGCGTGGATAGACCGGATCAGGTCGTTGTCGACTACGAGGTGGTCCATCCCGACAGTGGCGAGCTGATCTATGATCCGCGTGTGACCATTTTCGACAACGAGGCCGGGCAGGTGTTCGATCGGGTATCGCGTTCGAAGATCGCCGACCTGATCGCCAGCGCCGAAGCCGATTGACGCCATGGCCAGCTCGCATTTCTCGCCCCGCTCCTGCAGCGGCTGCCGATACGCTCGCCGTGGCGCCGGGTGCTCCCGCAAGTCGGCTCTACAGGGCCTGGACGATGCCTTCGCCGCCTTCCGGTCCGCGCGCCGCGCCACACCGGCGTCTCGACGCCCTCGCGACGGATGGGTGTGAGCAATGCCGGCTAGGGACAAGGATGCGCTGATCACCGCCATCGGTCAGACGCTGATGCATGACCGCGCGCTCGCCGAAGCCGACTGGGACGGCTACGCGCTGATCGTGTCCTACGAGGGTGAGGCCCGGCACATCAGCGGTTTCCGCTATCACGATGGTGCCGGCGCTGCGCCGGCGACGCCCGATGCCGTCGAACTCGGAGCGCTGGTTGATGACCTGCGTGCGGCCACACGGGTACAGGACAAGGATCCCTGGCAGGCCTGCGTATTCCGTATCCGTCGCGACAGCGGCCGTTTCACCGTCGAGTTCGAGTACGACGCGCCGCAGCGCTGGCGGATCGCGCCGGATTCGCTGGCGCGGGTGATCGAACAGGCGCAACCAGCCGCCTGATTGCCCGCGCGGCAAACAAGTCGCGGCCAGACTGACGGCGATGGGGAAGGCCACTGGCCGACGCTTCAATCCGTCCGCCAGAACCCGCTGAGACACCGGCGATCTTTCCTGCGCCTGTAGGGAGGCAGCGGACATTCGTTGCGCAGCCACACAGGAGCACGCCATGAACCGCATCACGCCGCGCCGCCGCAACCCGCTCTCGCTGGCGCCGATCGCGCTGCTCGCCATCGCCACGGGTCACGCCTGCGGCCAGGACTACAGCGCGATGATCAACCAGGCGCTGGCCCGGCAGAACGCCATCGTCGATCAGGCCCAGGCGCAGGCACGCCAGATCGTCGAGGCGAACATGCGCGATCCGGTCGTCATCCAGGCCTGGCAACAACATCAGTGGCTGGCTCGGCAACAGGGACAGCCGGCGCTGGATCTGGCCAGCTTCGCCTACCAGTACGCGGCCACGGCCGGGTTCTCGGGTCCCGGCATGCGCCACTATCAACGCAGCAGCCAGGAAATCGCCGCCAACGAACAGGCGGCCTGGCAGGGCCTGCGTCAGGCCGAAGCCGCGCGTGGCGCGGCCCAGGCGCAATGGGCCGACAGCCAGTCGCGCAATCAGCAGGAGGCCGGTCGCGGTCTGCTGGGTCAAGGCACCTTCCATGCACCCAACGGCAGTTCGATGGTCTTGCCCCACACCTGGCCGGCGAACAGCTACCAGTTCCATCAGGGTCACCAGTACTTCGTCGACGGGGTTGGCAACTACTGGCTGGAGGATCCCAGCCAGCGTGGCTGGTGGATTGCCTTGCGGCGCTGAAAGCCGAGCCACGCAACTGCGTTGCTGCCGCCGATCGCGGTGATCAGGCGACGGGTATCCACCGCAGCATCGCGGGAGAGGCGGCGCCTCGCGCCGCCGCCGGATCAGGCAAGGTCGCCATCGGCCCGATCGGCCACGACGGGCAGCCCGTCGACCGGAACGCTGGTGGAGGTTCCCAAGTTCCGGCTGGCGCGTTATGGTGCGGCGCAAAACCGACAACGCCATGCTCATTGTCCGCACCCTCGATCCGATTCCGCTGTCCGGCCTGTCGCGCTTCCCCGCGGGCGACTACCGGGTCGGCAGCGATCTGGCCGAGCCGGATGCCTTGCTGCTGAGCGGATCGACGCTCGCTCCGGGCGATGTCGTTGCCAGCGTCAAGGCGGTCGGATGCTGCCAGGTCGATGTGGCGGGCCTGCCGCTGGATGATCTGGCCTTGCGCGGCGTGCCGGTGTTCCATGCACCCGGTGCCGGCGCCAACGCGGTCAAGGAACTGGTGATCGCCGGTTTGCTGCTCGCGGCGCGCCATCTGCCCGAAGCCTTGCACGAGGTGGCGACGGCTGACGACGATACCGATCTGCAGCAGCGTGTCGCGGGATTCGCCGCGGCGCACGGCGGCAGCGAGCTGTCCGGTCGTACCCTGGGCGTGATCGGCCTGGGTGCGGTCGGAGTACAGGTGGCCAACGCTGCCCGCGCCCTGGGCATGCGCGTGGTTGGTCTGGATACCGACCTGCGCCTGGACAGCGCCTGGAAGCTGTCGCCGGAAGTGGTCAAGGCCGGTTCCATCAACGAGATCTATGCCGGCTCGGACTATCTCAGCCTGCATGTGCCGCATGGCCGCGACACCCATCATCTGTTCGCTGCCGATGCGCTGGCACGTCTGCGTCCGGGCGCCGTGCTGCTGAATTTCAGCCACGGCGACGTCGTCGATTCCGCCGTGATCCGAGACGTGCTGGCCAGTGGTCGGCTGGGTCGCTATGTCACCGACTTCCCGGTGCCGGAACTGCTGGATGTCGACGGCGTGATCGCCTTGCCACGGCTCGGCGCGGCCACCCGCGAGGCCGCCGAGACGGCCGCGATCATGGTGGTCGACCAGATCCGAGGCTATCTGGAGCAGGGCAACGTGCTGCACGCGGCCAACTTCCCGGCCTTGCAGATGCCGCGCGAGGGTGTCGCCCGCCTGTGCCTGGTCCATCGCAACCGGCCCAACATGATTGGCCAGCTGTCGCAGGCGCTGGGCGCCAGTGCACTGAACATCGCGCGCATGCAGAATGCCGCGCGCGGCGAGGTGGCCTACACGCTCGTGGATGTCGACGAGGTGGTGCCCGAGCCGGTACTGCGCGCGATCGCCGGTATCGACGGCATGATGCAGACAAGGATGATCTGACATGGCAGGCAGGAAAGCGGCTACGGGCAAGTCCGCGCCGAAGAAGAAGGTGGCAGACACGGGCGACACGCCGGCGCGCGGCGCGCGCAAGGAATCGCCCGCGCTGGATCTGGCCCAGGTGCGCGCGCAGATCGACAGCATCGACCTGCGCATCCAGGAGCTGATCGCCGAGCGAGCCGGCTGGGCGCGTCAGGTCGGCAAGGCCAAGGGTGCGCTCAAGGCCGCGGTGGACTACTACCGGCCCGAACGCGAGGCGCAGGTGCTGCGTCGTGTGGTCGACCGCAACGAAGGCCCGCTGTCCGACCAGGAAGTGGTGCGCCTGTTCCGCGAGATCATGTCGGCCTGCCTGGCCCAGCAGGAACCGCTCAAGATCGGTTTCCTGGGTCCCAACGGCACCTTCTCCGAGCAGGCCTTGCGCAAGCACTTCGGCCACTCCGCGCACGCGCTGCCGCTGGCCAGCATCGAGGAGGTGTTCAACACCGTCGAAGCCGGTGACGCCGATTTCGGTGTGGTGCCGGTGGAGAACTCGGGGCAGGGCACGATCCAGTCGACGCTGGACATGTTCCTGACCTCGAAGTTGAAGATCTGCGGCGAGGTCGAACTGCGCATCCATCAATACCTGATGTCGCGCACCGGCCAGCTGGGCGAGATCGAGCGGGTGTACTCGCATCCGCTGTCGCTGGCGCAGTGCCGCGGCTGGCTGCGTCGGCATCTGCCCAAAGCCGAGCTGGTGCCGGTGGTCAGCAATGCCGAAGCGGCGCGGCGCACGCGCAATGCCGACGATGCCGCGGCCATTGCCGGCGAGGCGGCCGGTCATGCCTATCACCTCAAGACCATCGCCGGGCCGATCGAAGACCGTTCCGACAACACCACGCGCTTCCTGGTGCTGGGTCGCGAGCTGTTCCCGGCCTCGGGCACCGACCGCACCTCGCTGCTGGTGTTCATCGAGGACCGTCCGGGCGTGCTGTTCGATGTGCTCAGCCCGCTGGCCGCGCATGGGCTGAGCATGAACCGCATCGAATCGCGGCCATCGCACGAGGGCTTGTGGCAGTACGCGTTCTTCATCGACATCGGCGGCCACGTCGAGGACGCGGCGGTGAAGGCGGCTCTGGCGCAGATGCAGGCGATCGCCCAGGTGCGGGTGCTCGGCTCGTATCCGATGGCCATCGTCTGAACATGGCCATGCCCTGGCAGCCGCAGCGCCTGCCGGCGCCGATCGCACAGTTGCGTGCCTATGATCCGGGTCATGATCTGGTCGCCTGGCGCGCGCGTCATGGCGAACGACTGGCCGAACTGGGTTCCAACGAGAACGCCATCGGACCCAGCCTGAAGGCACTCGCTGCTGCGCAGGCTGCGCTGGCCGAGAGTTTTCGTTATCCCGATCCGCGTGGCGGTGCCTTGAAACAGGCGCTTGCGCAGCGGCACGGCGTCGATGCCGCGCAGATCGTGCTCGGTAACGGCTCGCATGAGCTGCTGATGCAGGTGGCACAGGCTTTCGTGCCGGCCGGTGCACCGGTGGTGTATTCGCAGTTCGGTTTCGCGGTATTCGCGATTGCCGCCAGTGCCGTCGGTGCGCAGGCCGTTCGGGTGTCGGCGTTGCCGGAAGATCATGACAGTGCCCCGTGTGGTCACGACCTGATCGCGCTGGCTGCCGCCTGCGACGCGGAAACCCGACTGCTGTATCTGGCCAATCCCAACAATCCGACCGGCACCTGGTTCGCGCGCGAGGAACTGACGCGGTTGCTGGCACACGTGCCGGCGTCGACCCTGGTCGTGGTCGACGAGGCCTATCAGGAATGCCAGCCCGATGCCGACGCCAGCAGCGCGTTGCGATTGCTTGATCAGCACCCCAACCTGCTGGTGACCCGCACCTTCTCCAAGGCCTATGCCTTGGCGGGACTGCGTGTCGGCTATGCCATCGGTGACGCCGAAACCATCGCTGTGCTGGAACGGCTGCGCGAATCCTTCAACGTCAGCAACGTCGCGCTGGCTGCGGCGCAGGCCGCGCTGGCCGACGAGGCCCATCTGCAACTCGGGCTGGCGCACAACGAGCACGAGCGCGAGCGCATGGCACAGGCGATCTCGGCCATGGGCTGGCGGGTGTGGCCCTCGCGCACCAATTTCCTGCTGATCAGCTTCGGCTCTGCCGAGCGCTGCGCGCAGATCGAGCGCGCCTTGTGCGAACAGGCGGTGATCCTGCGCCCGATGATCGGCTATGGCCTGCCGCACACCTTGCGTGCGAGCGTCGGCAGCGTGAGCGAGAACGACCGCCTGCTGGCGGCTCTGGAGACAATGGCATGAGCCGGCCACTGGATTGGCGAGCCGGGCCGGGTGGGCCACTGCTGGGCACCCTCCGTGTCCCGGGCGACAAGTCGGTATCGCACCGCGCGGTGATGTTTGCCGCGCTCGCCGACGGCGTTACCCGCATCGACGGATTTCTGGAAGGCGAGGACACCCGCGCCACCGCGGCGATCTTCGCGCGCCTGGGTGTGCGCATCGAAACCACCGGGCCATCGACGCGCATCGTGCACGGCGTCGGCCTGCACGGTCTGCGCGCGCCCGTCGGTGATCTGGACTGCGGCAATGCCGGCACCGGCATGCGCCTGCTGGCCGGTCTGCTCAGCGGCCAGGCCTTCGACAGCATGCTGGTCGGCGACGAATCGCTGAGCCGTCGTCCCATGCGTCGCGTGGTCGATCCGCTGACCGCGATGGGCGCAGTGATCGTCACCGGCGAGGGCGGCACCGCCCCGCTGCGCATCCGCGGCGGTCAGGCACTCACGGCCATCGACTACGCGTTGCCGGTGGCCAGTGCCCAGGTGAAGTCGGCGATCCTGCTGGCCGGCCTGTACGCCGCGGGTACGACATGGGTGCGCGAGCCGCATCCCACCCGCGACTACACCGAATCCATGCTGCGCACCTTCGGGGTGACTGTCGGTGATCGCGGCGATGGCTGGATCGAACTGCGGCCGCCGTCGAATCTGGTCTCGCCCGGCGACATCGTGGTGCCCGGCGATTTTTCCTCGGCCGCCTTTTTCCTGGTCGGCGCCAGCATCGTGCCGGGCTCGGACCTGGTGATCGAGGGCGTCGGCATCAATCCGCGCCGTACCGGACTGCTCGACGTGCTGCTGCTGATGGGCGCCGACATCACCCTGGACAACCGTCGCGATGCCGGTGGCGAGCCGGTGGCCGACCTGCGCGTGCGTTCGGCGCCATTGCGCGGCATCTCCGTGCCGGCCGACAGCGTTCCGGACATGATCGACGAGTTTCCCGCCCTGTTCGTCGCGGCTGCCCTGGCCGAAGGCGAGACCGTGATCAGCGATGCCGCCGAGCTGCGGGTCAAGGAATCCGACCGCATCGCGGTGATGGCCGCGGGGCTGACCGCAATGGGCGTCGTCATCGAGGAACGCCCGGACGGCGCGGTCATCCAGGGTGGGCTGCCGGTAGGCGATGTCACCGTGGCCAGTGCCGGCGATCATCGCTGTGCCATGGCCCTGGCGCTGGCCGGGCAGCGTGCCGACGCGCCGGTGACCATCACCGACTGCGCCAACGTCGCCACCTCCTTCCCGGACTTTGTTAGCCTTGCCCGGGCCATCGGCATGGAGCTTGCCGAGAGCCCCCCTTCCGAATGAGACACGGCCCGACCGGCCGCATGCCGTGAGATCGCCGATGTCCGACACCCGCCCGGAATCCGCCGCCACGCCCGAGCCGGGCGCCCCGGTGATCACCATCGACGGTCCCAGCGGTTCCGGCAAGGGCACCGTCGCGGTGCGGGTGGCGCAGGCGCTGGGCTGGCATCTGCTCGATTCCGGCGCCCTCTATCGGGCAGTGGGCCTGCTCGCCCTGGACCGGCACGTCGCCCTCGACGACATCGACGCACTGACCCGGCTGACGCTGGAATTACCCATAGATTTCAAGGGCCTGCCAGACGGAGTTTCGGTGATTTTGGAGGGTCGGGCACGCGATGCTGACCTGCGCAACGAGGCCACCGGCGCCGCCGCCTCCCAGGTTGCGGCGATTCCGGCGGTGCGCGCCGCGCTGCTGGATCGGCAACGTGCCTTCGCCCGGGCGCCGGGTCTGGTCGCCGACGGACGCGACATGGGCACGGTGGTGTTCCCCCAAGCCAGGTACAAGTTCTACCTCACCGCCAGCGCGCAGGAGCGCGCACGACGCCGCCATAAACAGTTGAAGGCAAAGGGCGTCGACGTTAAACTGGCCGGCCTTCTGGAGGAGATCGAGGCCCGCGATGCGCGCGACAGTCAGCGCAGCGTGGCGCCGCTGAGGCCGGCGGAGGATGCAGTGATCATCGATTCGACGGCCATGCCGGTCGAGGAAGTGGTTGCCGTCGTCCTCGCCCGCGTTGGTGAACTCGCATCCCGATCCTGAAGGGTACGGCCTTTCGGAAACGCATGGTCGAAAAGCGCCGGCATGTCGCAGGATGTGCCGGATTCATCCTTTCGCGCGCAAGCGCATCAACGGGTGGGTCGTCTCGGGCGACCCGTGGATCAACTGGAAAATCTATGTCTGAGAGTTTTGCTGAGCTGTTTGAACAGAGCCAGGCCTTCGCCAAGCTGAAGCCCGGCGCCATCGTCACCGGAACCGTGGTCGACGTGCGTTCCGATGTGGTCATCGTCAATGCCGGTCTGAAGTCCGAAGGCGTCATCGCCATCGACCAGTTCCGTGGTGACGACGGCTCCCTCGACGTCAATGTCGGCGACCAGGTCCAGGTTGCCCTGGAGTACATCGAGAACGGTTTCGGAGAAACCATGCTGTCGCGCGAGAAGGCCAAGCGCGCCATGGTCTGGGACGAGCTGGAAACAGCCATGACCGACAACGCCACCATCACCGGTCGCATCAGCGGCAAGGTCAAGGGCGGCTTCACGGTCGACATCAAGGATGTGCGCGCGTTCCTGCCCGGTTCGCTGGTCGACATCCGTCCGGTTCGCGAGCCGACCTTCCTGGAAGGCAAGGATCTGGAATTCAAGATCATCAAGCTGGACCGCAAGCGCAACAATATCGTTGTGTCGCGCCGCGCCGTGGTCGAGAGCGAATACTCGGTCGAGCGCGAGCAGCTGATGGAGAAGCTGGTCGAGGGCGCCCGCCTGAAGGGTGTGGTCAAGAACCTCACCGACTACGGCGCGTTCGTAGACCTGGGTGGCATCGACGGTCTACTGCACATCACCGACATGGCCTGGAAGCGCGTGCGCCATCCGTCCGAGGTGGTGGAAGTCGGCCAGGAGCTCGACGTCGTCGTGCTCAAGTACGACAAGGAGCGCAACCGCGTTTCCCTGGGCCTCAAGCAGCTGGGCGATGATCCGTGGATCAGCATCGGCCGCCGCTACCAGGCCAACAGCCGCTTCTTCGGCAAGATCTCCAACGTCACCGACTACGGCTGCTTCGTCGAGCTGGAGCCGGGTGTCGAGGGTCTGGTGCACGTGTCGGAAATGGACTGGACCAACAAGAACGTCAATCCGGCCAAGATGGTCCAGGTCGGCGACGAGGTCGAGGTCATGGTGCTGGACGTGGACGAAGAGCGTCGCCGCATCTCGCTGGGCATGAAGCAGGTGCAGCCCAATCCGTGGGAAACCTTTGCCGCCATCTACAAGAAGGGCGACAAGGTCTCCGGTCCGGTCAAGTCGATCACCGACTTCGGCGTGTTCATCGGTCTGGACGGTGGTATCGACGGTCTGGTGCACACCTCCGACATCACCTGGCAGGGCACCAGCGAAGACCTGGTCCGCCAGTTCAAGAAGGGCGACGAGATCGAGGCCGTGGTGCTGGCCGTGGATCCGGAGCGTGAACGCATCTCGCTGGGCATCAAGCAGCTCGAGCAGGATCCGTTCGGCACCTACATGGCCAACCATCCGAAGGGTTCCATCCTCAAGGGCACGGTCACCGAAGTCGACGCGCGCGGTGCGACGGTCGATCTGGGTGACGGCGTCGAGGGTTACATCCGCGTGGCGGACATTGCCAAGCATCGGATCGAGGACGCCAGCACGGTGCTGAAGGTCGGTGACGAGGTCGAGGCCAAGTTCACCGGCATGGACCGCAAGGGCCGCCTGCTGCAGTTGTCGATCAAGGCCAAGGACGAGGCCGAGCTGGCCGAGGTGCTGGAGGAATACCAGAACGCCTCTTCCGGCACGACCAGCCTGGGCGCCTTGCTCAAGGAACAGATGCAGAAGGAAGACTGACCCATGGGGACGAGGGCTGGCCGTGATGCGGCCAGCCCTCGGGGTTGGTGACCGGATTGCGGGAAGGAAGTCGCGATGACCAAGTCGGAACTCATCAATGCCCTGGCCGAACAGCTCAAGCACCTGGAGCAGGCCGATGTGGAAGTGGCAGTGAAGCAGGTGCTGGAACAGATGGCCGCCACCCTGGCCGAGGGTGGGCGCATCGAGATTCGCGGCTTCGGCAGCTTCTCGCTGCACTACCGTCCGCCGCGCGTGGGTCGCAATCCCAAGACCGGCGAACCGGTGGCGCTGCCGGCCAAGCATGTGCCGCACTTCAAGCCGGGCAAGGATCTGCGCGAGCGGGTCAACCAGGGCGCCAGGGACGGTCGACCGCTGATCGAGGCCTGACCGGCCCCGCTGCGGCTGCCTGCCCCTGATCCCTTCCATCGCCGGATAGCGTCGGAATGTCCGAACTCAACTGGTTCTGGCTGGTGTTGCCGCTGGTGGCGGCAGCCAGCTGGTTCTTCGCCCGCCGCGGCACCGAGCTGGTCAGCGGTGCCCGCGTGGATCGTTTGTCCAGTGGCTACTTCAAGGGTCTGAGCCACCTGCTCAACGAGGAGCCGGACAAGGCCATCGAGGTATTCCTGTCGATTGCCGAACTGGATCAGGAGGCGGTCGAGACGCAACTTGCCCTGGGCAGCCTGTTCCGCCGCCGCGGTGAAGTCGGCCGGGCCATCCGTCTGCATCAGGATCTGCTCAAGCGCGACAACCTGAGCAAGGCGCAGAAGACCGCCGCGCTGTTCGAGCTGGGCGAGGACTACATGCGCGCCGGTCTGCTCGACCGTTCCGAAGCGCTGTTCTCCGATCTGGTTGCCGCCGGCGTCGATACCGCCGATGCCCTGCGCAAGCTGGTGGCCATCTACGAATCCGAACGCGACTGGGGCAAGGCCATCGACACGGCCGAGCGCCTGGAGCAGATGACCGGTCGTCCGCAAGGCAGCATCATCGCGAACTACCGTTGCGAGCTGGCCGAACGGGCCAAGTCGCGCAAGCATTTCGAAGTCGCCCAGGACGAGCTGGATCAGGCCCTGAAGGCCGATCCCAATTGCGCCCGGGCCGAGATCCTCTCCGGTGGACTGGCCTTGCAGGCCGGTCAGCATGCGCAGGCCGCGCGCGCCTACGAGCGCGCCGCGCACATCGACCTGGACACCATGCCACTGATCCTGGAGCCGCTGCTGGCCTGCTACGAGGCGCTCGGCGACGATGCCCGCGCACGCGAGTTCCTGTCCTCGGTCAGCGCCCGCTATCCCGGCACCGGCCCGGTGCTGGCACTGGCGAAACTGGTTGCGCGGGACGAAGGCGAGGCGGCGGGCGAACAGTTCCTGGCCCGCGAACTGCGACGGCATCCGAGCGTGCCCGGCCTGAGCCGGCTGGCGCAGATCGGTGTCAAGCGCGCCGGCGGTGACCTGCAGCCGCTGCTGGTGGCGATCGAGGAAGTCGCCGAACGCATGATCGACCAGGGTTCGGGCTATCGCTGCCGTCGCTGTGGCTTCGGTGCACGCAGTCACCACTGGCAGTGTCCGAGCTGCAAGGGCTGGGACACGCTCAAGCCGCAGCATCGCCTGTTGTCGGAATGATCGACGGCGATCCGCGCATGGGCGTCGGCGATTCCGGCCAGACCCGATCCATCCCGGTCGCGGCATGAGCGAGCCCGGCTTCGTGCTGCCGCCGGCGTGGTCGCTACTGTCGCTGGCGGTGGCGGCACTGACGGTCTGGTTGCTGGCGCGTGAGATCGCCAGGCGACGCTGGTCGGCGTTGCTGGACAAGCCTGGTGAGCGCAGTTCCCACGACCGGCCGACGCCGCGCGGCGGCGGGCTGGGCATCGTCATCGTCGGCCTGGCGGTGCTGGTTGCCTTTGCTCTGGGCGATGGCTGGCCGACCCCGGCCTGGCTGGTGCTGACCGGTCTGGCCGTGATCGCGGGCATCGGCATCCTCGACGACCTGCACTCGCAACCGGCCTGGCTGCGGCTGCTGCTGCATCTGCTCGGTGCGATCCTGTTGCTGTGGGCGCTGCGGCCGCTGATCGAAGCCCGGGGCGAGTTGTCATTGGCCATGGGGTCGATCGCGGTCCTGGTCATCGCCTGGTCGGTCAACCTGCACAATTTCATGGATGGCATCGACTCGCTGCTGGCTGCCCAGGCGATCTGGTACGGCGCGGTCTACGCGCTGTTGTTCCTGCTCGGCAATGATCCGGTGATGGCGGTGTTCGCCGCGGTGCTGGCCGCGTCGGCACTGGGGTTCCTGCCCTGGAACTGGCCGCGCGCGAAGGTGTTCATGGGTGACGGTGGCGCCTGCTACATCGGTGCCGTGGTCGCCTGGTTTGCCGTCTATGGCGCCGTACGCGGCATCATCAGCTGGCCCGAGAGCGTGGTGATCGCCTCGGCCTTCCTGGTCGACAGCGCGGCCACCGTGAGCTTGCGTGCGGCACGCGGTGAGGCGGTCTGGCGTGCCCACCGCGAACACCTGTATCAGCGCCTGGTCCAGGGTGGCCACGGGCATGGACGAGTCAGCGCCTGCTATATGCTCTGGAACCTTTTCGTGGCCATTCCGGGCGTGTTCTTGATGCGCATGCAGACTTCGAGCAGCCGGCAGTGGCTGATCGCGCTGACCGTGATCGCCGTCGGCCTGATGCTGTGGCTGTCGCTGCGTGCGCTGCTGGCACAGCGGCGACGCCTGAAGGCTCCGGTGACAGCATCATGAGCGTGGCCCTGCGTCGGCTGTTCGGTCGGATGACACCGCGCCTCGCCGTGGTGGTGCATGACCTGCTCATGGTCACGCTGGCCTGGTACCTCAGCCAGTGGCTGCGCTTCTGGCTGTCGGACGTGGGCTACACCTCGCCGCGATTCCTGGGCAGCGGTCTGGAGCTGACCGTCGTGCTGCTGGCACAGGGCGTGGTGCTGTGGTGGACCGGTCTGTACAAGGGCCTGTGGCGTTTCGCCAGTCTGCCGGATCTGGTCAACATCGTCCGTGCCAGTGTCCTGGGGGCGCTGGCGATCTCGCTGGCGCTGTTCGTCGGCACGCGGCTGGAAGGCGTTCCCCGCAGCGTGTTGCTGGTCTATCCGTTCGTGCTGACGTTGCTGCTGGCAGCGCCGCGCCTGGCCTATCGCTACTGGAAGGACAGCCGGCTGGACCTGCTCAAGACCCAGGCCTCCAAGCGTGTTCTGGTGCTGGGTGCCGGCGCCGCCGGCGAACGGCTGTTGCGTGATCTGAGCCTGGAGCGCGGATTGCGTCCGGTCGGGCTGGTCGATGATGACGACGGCCTGCGTGGCGCGCGCATCCGTGGTGTACCGGTGCTGGGACGTCTGCAGCGGCTGCCGGAAATCGCGCGTGAGATCGCCGCCGATCTGCTGGTGATCGCACTGCCGACCGCGACGCCCGCGCAGATGCAGCGCGTGGTCGCCCTGTGCGAGGAAACCGGATTGCCTTTCCGCACCGTGCCGCGTCTGGCTGATGTCATCGCCGGACGGGCGCAACTGGGCCAGCTCAAGGAGGTCGCGATCGAGGATCTGCTCGGACGCGAGGAGGTGGCGCTGGACTGGAACGCCATTCGTGGCGGCTTGCTCGATCAGCGCGTGCTGGTGACCGGTGGCGGCGGCTCGATCGGCGCCGAACTGTGCAGGCAACTGGCGCGGCTGGGCGTGTCGCGGCTGATCGTGCTGGAACAGTCCGAGTACAACCTCTACCGCATCGAACAGGAGCTGCGCGAGCATCATCCGGAGCTGCCGTTCGACGCGGTGATCGGCGACTGCAGCGACATCCACACCGCGCGCGAAGTCATCCGGCGTTACCGGCCCAGCCAGGTGTTCCACGCTGCTGCCTACAAGCACGTGCCGCTGCTGGAAACGCAGCTGCGCGAAGCGGTGCGCAACAACGTGCTCGGCACCCGTGCCGTCGCCGAGGCCGCGCTGGAAGGTGGCGTCGCCAGCTTCGTGCTGATTTCCACCGACAAGGCGGTCAATCCCGGCAATGTCATGGGTGCCAGCAAGCGCCTGGCCGAACTGTTCTGCCAGGGACTTGCCGAGCGCGGCGCCATGCGCGTGATCACCGTGCGCTTCGGCAACGTGCTGGATTCAGCCGGGTCGGTGGTGCCGCTGTTCCGCGAGCAGATCGCCAAAGGGGGTCCGGTGACGGTCACCCATCCGGAGATCGAGCGCTATTTCATGACCATTCCCGAGGCCTGCCAGCTGATCCTTCAGGCCAGCGTGCAGGGTCGCGGCGGCGAGATCTTCGTGCTGGACATGGGCGAGCCGGTGCGCATCGGCTATCTGGCCGAGCAGATGATCAAGCTGGCCGGCAAGCAGCCCGGTCGCGACATCGCCATCGTCTACACCGGTCTGCGGCCGGGCGAGAAGTTGCGTGAGGAACTGTTCCACGCGCAGGAAACCTATCTCGACACCGAGCATCGCAAGATCCTGCTGGCGCAGGCCCGGTCACCGGACTGGACCGGACTGCTGCGCGCACTCGATCAGGCCGCGCTGGCGGTGGCCGAATTCAACGAAGAGGAATTGGCGCGACTGCTGGTCGAGCAGGTGCCCGAGTTCCAGCGTGAAACCATCCAGAACGAGAGCGTGATGACATGACGAGGGGATTCAAGGTCAAGACCGCGGTGTTTCCGGTCGCCGGATTGGGAACGCGTTTCCTGCCGGCGTCCAAGGTCGTGCCCAAGGAAATGCTGCCTGTGATCGACATGCCGTTGATCCAGTACGCGGCCAACGAAGCCGTCGAGGCCGGTTGCAACACGCTGGTGTTCGTCGTCAACCGCTACAAGCATGCCATCGCCGACTACTTTGACACCGCCTACGAGCTGGAACACAAACTACAGGAGAAGGGCAAGGATGATCTGCTGGAGCGGGTGCGTTCGACCCTGCCCGAGGGCGTCCGCTGCGTGTTCGTGACCCAGTCGGAGGCACGCGGTCTGGGTCATGCCGTTCTCTGCGCACGTCCCGTGGTCGGCGATGAGCCCTTCGCCGTGCTGTTGCCGGATGACCTGATCTGGAACCGCAGCCACGGCGCCCTGGCGCAGATGGTGGAAGTGGCCGAGCGCGAGCAGGCCAGCGTGATCGCCGCTGAAGACGTGCCGCGCGAGAAGACCGGCAGCTACGGCATCGTCTCCTTGCGCGCCGACGAACCCGAGCACGACCACGCCTTCCGCATGAGCGCCATCGTCGAGAAGCCGGCGCCGGACAAGGCGCCGTCGACGCTGGCCGTGGTCGGCCGTTACGTGCTGTCCGGCAAGATCTTCGACCTGCTGGAGAACACCAACCCCGGTGCCGGTGGCGAGATCCAGCTCACCGACGCCATCGAAGCGCTGATCGAACAGGACGAGCCGGTGTACGCGTACCGGTTCCAGGGAACCCGTTACGACTGCGGCAACAAGCTGGGGCTGGTGCAGGCCACCTTGCGCTACGCGCTGGAAGACCCGGCGCTGGTCGAGCCGACCATTGCCCATCTGCGGCAGATTCTGGATGAGCGCGATCGGCGCTGATTGATCGCTCTCCCGCCTGTCGTGTGCTGGTCAGTCAGCGATCCACAACCGCGAGCGGTCGATGTCGGCGATGGAGCGACAGCCCGTGAGCGCCATGGTGGTTTCCAGTTCGGTGCGCAGCATGTGCAGGACGTGGGCGACGCCGGCTGCGCCGGCAACCGCCAGGCCATACAGGTAGGCACGGCCGATCAGCACGGCGTCGGCGCCGAGCGCCAGCGCCTTGAACACGTCGCTGCCGCGACGGATGCCGCCATCGACCAGCACGGTCATCTCACCGGCAACGGCATCGACAACGCGGGGCAGGGCACGGATGCTTGCCGGCAATCCATCGAGCACGCGGCCGCCGTGGTTGGATACGATGATGCCGTCGACGCCCAGGGTCTTTGCCTGTAAGGCGTCATCCGGATGCAGGATGCCCTTGAGCAGCAGCGGCAAGGTGGTCTGGCTGCGCAGCCATTCGACATCCTGCCAACGCGCAGCGGTGGCAATCTGCGGACTGTCGAACAGCGAGGTTTCGCCGGCTCGCGCGGTGAATGGTGGCAGCGACTTCAGGCCGCGCAGATTCACCGCTTCGATGCCGGCGGGCAGCGAGAAGCCGGCGCGGCGCTCGGCGTGGCGCAATCCCACCAGCGGCGCATCGACGGTCAGGACCAGCGCCTGATAGCCGGCGCGCTCGACGCGGCCGATCAGTTCGGCGGTGAAGCCGCGGTCATGCTGGAGATAGAGCTGGAACCACAACGGCGCCTGCGCCAATGACGCGATCTCTTCCAGCGCAACCGTGGCCTGGGTGCTGACCACCATGCCGGTCTTGAGTGCGGCGGCGGCCAGCGCGGTGGCCAGTTCGCCTTCCGGATGCAGCAGCCGCTGATAGGCCGCCGGGGCCAGCAGCAGCGGATGCTCATGGCGCTGGCCGAGCAGCTCGACGCCGGTGTTGCCGCCGGAGAGATCACCCAGAATGCGGCTGGCGAGGCTGAGTTCGTCCCAGGCGTCGCGGTTGCCGGCGACGGTGCGACCATCACCGGCTCCGGAATCCAGCCAGGCCCAGATCGCCTCGCCCAGCCGTTCGCGGGCATGGCTCTCGTAGTCGGCCGCTGCGACCACGTCGTTGGGGATTTGCGGCAGGGAGGCGACCGGGGCGGGATCGCTCATGTCTGCGCCCATTGCCGCAGCAGGTTGTGATAGACGCCGGTGAGGCTGGCGACCACTGGCTGTTCTGGCAATGCGGTAGCGACCTCGCGGATCGCTTCGTCGAGCTGGAACAGCAGGCTGCGCTGACTGTCCTCACGCACCAGGCTCTGGATCCAGAAGAACGAGGCCAGCCGCACGCCGCGGGTGACCGGCGTGACCCGGTGCAGGCTGGTACCGGGATACAGGACCATGTGCCCGGCTGGCAGCTTGATCCGCTGCTCGCCGTAGGTGTCGTGGATCACCAGCTCGCCGCCGTCGTACTCGTCCGGTTCGCTCAGGAACACCGTGGCCGAAAGGTCGCTGCGGATGCGGTGCGGTGTTCCCGGCACACTGAACACCGCGTTGTCGATGTGGTCGCCGTAGTTGCCGCCGCCTTCGTAGCGGTTGAATCGCGGTGGCAGCACCTTCAGCGGCAGCGCCGCCGCTATGAACAGCGGGTTGCGCGACAGCGCTGCCAGCAATTGCTCACCGAGTTCGACGCCGAGCGGACTGTCGCCCGGCAGTTGCAGGTTGGCCTTGGCGGATCGGGCGACATGGCCGGCGGTTTCGCGGCCGTCCTGCCAGTCGGCGGCGAGCAGCGTGCGGCGGAAAGCGGCGACAGCGGTGGTATCCAGCAGAGCGGGAATGGTCAGCAACACCGTGGCTCTCCGCACACTGCCGAAGACCTTCGGGCGTCGGGACGAAACGGGCGCCGGCTGCACACGGTCGGATTTGTGAGCCTCTTGTCAATACAAACGCGAATCACTATTATTAGCCGCCTTTTTCAGCGCCCCACTATAACGCCCGACGCCGCCCAAGAAGCGAACGTCGATGCCGAATCCGGCAGGGCCGACCCACCTTCGAGGAAGATGACAATGAGCACAAGCCGTCAAATGCCCGGTTCGATCCGTGTGCGCCCCCTGGCCCAGGCGATCATGATCGCTTGCGGAGGTCTCGCCGTGCTGGCGACTGGCGTGGTCAAGGCCGACGATCAGCAGACTGCGGACGGCGCCCGTCGTCTGGACACGGTGGAAGTGGAAGGCCACGCGCCGGCCAAGGCGGCCTCGTCCAAGTTCACCGCGCCGTTGCTGGACACCCCGCAGACGGTCTCGGTGATCACCGCAGACGTGTTCAACAATCAGGGCGCGCAGAACCTGACCGATGTGCTGCGCAACACGCCGGGCATCAGCTTCGACGCCGGTGAGAACGGCTTCTCGACCAACAACAACAACTTCAGCCTGCGCGGTTTCGACACCAGCGGCAGCGTGTTCATCGACGGTGTCCGCGATTCCGGCAACTACCCGCGCGACGTCTTCAACATCGAGCAAGTGGAAGTGGCCAAGGGGCCGGCGGCCGACAACGGCCGTGGTGGCCTGGGCGGCTACGTCAACCTGGTGACCAAGGCACCGCGCCTGGCCGACTTCGCGCAGGCCTCGGTCGGATTCGGCACCGACAGCACCGACGCTGATCATCGCGCCCGCGGCACCCTGGACTTCAACCGGCAGATCGGCAGCGGCAGCGCCGTGCGCGTGAACCTGCTGTACCAGGACAGCGGTGTCGCCGGCCGCGAGCATGCCCAGGCCGAATCGGTCGGCTTTGCGCCGTCGATCAGCTTCGGACTGGATGGCGATACCCGCGTCACCTTGTCGGGCCAGTATCTGGACCAGAGCGGTCGTCCGGACTGGGGCGTGCCGGGTGCTTTGGTCAGTGGCACGGTCAACTATCACGCAGCGGCCGCGGCCGCCGATCGTGACAGCTTCTATGGTCTGGCCAGCGACTTCGACGACAACAAGGCCTTGTCGCTGAGCGCGCGTATCGAACACGACTTCGGCAACGGTTTCGTCCTCAGCAACCTGCTGCGCTGGAGCGACACCGAGCGCACCGCGCTGTACACGGTGCCGTTCGGCTATGACGCGGCGACCATGGATGTCACCGGCCAGGTCCAGGCCTACCATCGCGAAAACGACAGCATCAACAACCTGACCAACCTCACCGGCAGCTTCCAGACCGGATCGCTGGAACACACCGTGTCGGCAGGCCTGGAGATTTCCCGCGAGGGTTCGGACGGCCTGCGCTACGGCACCAGCAACGCGCCGCTGACGCCGGTGCTGGCACCGGATCCGCACCGTGCGGTGATCGGCATGCCGGCGCCGACGCAGAGCAGCCACGTCGACATCGATACCGTGGCCCTGTACGCCTACGACACCATCAAGCTCAGCGATCAGTGGCAGATCACCGGTGGACTGCGCGGCGAGCGCTACAAGGTCGACATCGCCAGCCGCAACATCGACGGCAGTTCGCAGGGTTCCGCCGATGGCTACCATGTCAGCGACACCACCCTGAGCGGCAAGGTGGGCGTGGTCTACAAGCCGGTCGAAAACGGCAGCCTGTACGCCTCGGTGGGCATCGCCACGTTGCCGCCGGGTTCGTTCCTGTCCAATCCGGATCTCTCGCGTACCGGCGACAACGCCTTCCCCGGTCTGGTCGGCCAGAACAACGAGGCAGCCAAGCCCCAGCGTGCGGTCAACCACGAGATCGGCGTGAAGTGGAACTTCTTCGACGACCGTCTGATCACCACCGCGGCCGTGTTCAGCACGCAGCGGCGCAGCGTGGCCGTCTCCGGTGCCGACCCGGATGTCGCCGGCAGTCCAAACCTGCTGCGCGGCTATGGCAAGCAGACCGTGACCGGTATCGAACTGGGCCTGCAAGGCAACCTGTCCGAAGCCTGGACGGTGTTCGCCGGCGCGGTGTTCCTGGACAGCGAGCGTGAGCACAGCCAGGCCCTGGATGCCGCCCGCCGTGCCGCCAATCCGGGTGACTACGGCAGCTTCACCACCACCATCGGTGATGAACTGGCGTTCACGCCCAAGCGCTCGGGAAATCTCTGGACGACGTATGCGTTCGACTTCGGCCTGACCCTGGGCGGTGGCGTGCAGCATGTCGGCGAATCCTGGGCCGGTCGCCCGGACGATGCCGATCGCTTCATTCCCAATGGCCGCTACGGCAAGTTGCCCGGTTACACCGTGGCCAACCTGATGGCATCGTGGGCGTTCAACGAGAACATCGCGCTGCGCTTGAACGTCGACAATGTCACCGACAAGTTCTACGCGACCTCCGGCAACTGGCCGATGACCCGCGTGTTCCTGGGGCCGTCACGCGCGTACCTGCTCAGCGCCGATTTCCGGTTCTGATTGTCGGAAACCGGGGAGCAGGCGATCCTGGCATCGCCCGCTCCTGGTGGGAAGTGCAGCCGGGCAAGCCCGGCTCTACGCGAATCCGGTTTTCGATGCGCTATCGCGCCCGACAGCAATTCGTGGAGCGGGGCTTGCCCCGCTGAAAGCGTCAATCAGACGCACGCAAATCCAGCCTGCCATCCTCATGCGCGACCAGCACGGTGCCCTGGTGATACCAGTCACCGAGCACGATGCGGGTGCGCGCGGTGCCATCGACAACGATGTCGTGCTGTGCCGGACGATGCGTATGGCCGTGGATCAGCAGATCGACCCCATGCTGCCGAAAGGCTTCCGCAACGGCCTCGGCGTTGACGTCCATGATCGTCTCCGCGGTCATCGCGGTGTGCGTGCTGCTCTGCGCGCGCGCCTGGGCGGCGAAGGCGCGGCGCACCGCCAGCGGTTGCGCGAGCATCTGCGCCAGCCAGGCCGGATTGCGCACCTGCGCTCGGAAAGCCTGGTAGGCGACATCGTCGGTGCACAGGGTGTCGCCATGCATGAGCAGGGTACGGCGCCCGAACAGGTCGGTCACCGTCGGGTCGTCCAGGAGCTGGAACCCGGCGCGCTGCGCGTAGTCGGCACCCAGCGCGAAGTCGCGGTTGCCGGCCATGAACGAGACGGCGGTGCCGGCATCAGCCAGGCGCTTGAGCCGATCGGCGATCAGCGCCGGCAGCGGCGCGTCGTCATCGTCGCCGACCCAGGCGTCGAACAGGTCGCCCAGGATGTACAGCGATTCACACGCGCCTGACAGGCTGGCGAGAAATCGACCGAAGGCTTCGGTGATATCCGGGCGCGCAGCTTCCAGATGCAGGTCCGAGACGAAGACGATGCTCATGACGGCTGCGTGTTGATGTGGCGGTCATGGCGGATCGTCACCGCGATCGCGGTGACGACAGCTGCTTGCCAGGCGAGCCGGACGGCATCCGGCTCACCCCGGGCAGGCCGGGAAATGCTCAGCCCGCGGCCTCGACGACCGAGGCCTTCTCGACGATCACCGGGGTGACCGGCAGGTTCTCGAACACGCCCTTGCGCTCGGTCGGGGCAGACTTGATCTTGTCGACCACATCCATGCCTTCCACCACCTTGCCGAACACCGCATAGCCCCAGCTGCGCGGGTCGGTCGGTGCGACGTGATCCAGTGCGGCGTTGTCGACCACGTTGATGAAGAACTGGGCGCTGGCCGAGTGCGGGTCATTGGTGCGCGCCATGGCCACGGTGCCGCGGCTGTTCTTCAGACCGTTCGGGGCTTCGTTCATGATCGGCGGCCGGGTCGGCTTGCCGGACAGGTCTTCCTTGTAACCGCCGCCCTGGACCATGAAGCCGTCGATGACGCGGTGGAAGATGGTGCCGTCGTAGTGACCGTCGCGAACGTACTTGAGGAAGTTCTCGACCGTGATCGGCGCGCTGCGCTGGTCCAGTTCCAGCACGATGTTGCCCTGGTTGGTGGTCAGCAGCACGCGCGGGTGGGTCTTGGCGTTGGCTGCCGGCTTGGCTTCGGCCGCGGCCGGGGTTTCCTGCGCGATCGCGGTGAAGGGCAGGGCGAGCGCAGCGGCGATAAGCAGTGACTTGAGCATGGGGAGAAGCTCCGGGGGGAATTCTGTGAGCGGCCGATCATATAGGCAGCGGTGGCGCTGCGTACAACCGCAATGGCTGATTCCGCAGTGCTTTACGAAATCTGAATGTTCCAGTCTGGCCGACCCAGCGCATCCGCCGCCTGTTGCAGCCGAAGCGCCAGTTGCGCGCTGTCATCGGCGCAGACGGTGGCATGGCCGACCTTGCGTCCGGCTCGCGCCGACTTGCCGTAGTCGTGCCAGTGCAGACCAGGGACCGCCAGCGCCTGTTCGGCGTCGGGCAATTCGCCGATGAAGTTCAGCATCACGCTGGGGTCGCGCAGCGAGACATCGCCCAGCGGCAGGCCGAGCACAGCGCGTAGATGGTTCTCGAACTGGCTGGTGACGGCGCCTTCGATGGTCCAGTGACCGGAGTTGTGCACCCGTGGCGCCATCTCGTTGCCGAGCAGGCGGCCGTCGTGCTCGAACAGCTCCAGCGCGAAGACGCCGACGTAGTCCAGGCGTTCGGCGATCCTGCGCGCGGCTTCGACGGCCTGCGCAGCGAGCGCGTTGTCGACGCCGGCCGGCACCAGACTCACCGACAGGATGCCGTCGACATGCCAGTTGCGGGTCAGCGGCCAGGTGCGGAAATCACCGTCGCGGCCGCGCACGGCGATCACCGACAGCTCGCGCTGGAAGGGCACGAAGGCCTCCAGCAGCAGCGGCACCTGGCCTTCGCCCAGCGTCTGCCAGGCGCGGTCAATATCGTCGCGGGTCTTCAGTCGGGCCTGGCCCTTGCCGTCGTAACCCAGGCGTCGGGTCTTGAGTACGGCGGGCAGTCCGATCTTGTCCACCGCCGCGACCAGTTCGGCGTGACTGTCGACTGCGGCGTAGGCCGGCGTGTCCAGCGCCACGGCGCTGAACAACTGTTTCTCGCTGAGGCGGTCCTGGGAAACCGCCAGGGCATCGGGCGCGGGGAACACCGGCACCTTGCGCGCCAGCCAGTGCGCACTGGCGGCCGGCACATTCTCGAAATCGAAGGTGGCGACATCGACCAGTTCGGCGAACTCGCTGAGCGTGGCGACATCGGTGTAGTCCGATTCCATCAGGGTGGCGACATCACCGGCACAGGCGTCGCTGTTCTGGTCCAGCACCAGCACGCGTACGCCCAGTGGCGCCGCCGCCAATGCCAGCATGCGGGCCAGTTGCCCGCCACCGAGTATGCCCAGGGTTTTCATGGCGATCGCGGGTCGGGATTGGCCAGCACGGTATCGGTCTGCTCGCGGCGGAAGTCATCCAGCCGTGCACCGATTTCCGGATGGGTCGCTGCCAGCAACGATGCCGCGAACAGGGCAGCGTTGACCGCGCCGGCCTTGCCGATGGCAAAGGTGGCGACCGGCACGCCGCCGGGCATTTGCGCAATCGACAGCAGCGAATCGATGCCATTGAGGGCCGCCGACTGCATCGGCACGCCCAGCACCGGCACCGGTGTCTTGGCCGCCAGCATGCCAGGCAGATGGGCGGCTCCGCCGGCGCCGGCGATGATGGCGCGCAGGCCGCGCTCGCGTGCGCTGCCGCCGTAGTCGAACAGCAGATCCGGTGTCCGGTGCGCGGATACCACGCGCACCTCGTGCGGCACGCCCAGTCGCGTCAGCATCTCGTCAGCGTGACGCAGGGTGTCCCAGTCCGAGCGCGAGCCCATCACCAGGCCGACCAGAGGGAGAGGGTTTTGCGACATGGTCCCAGGTCCTGTCGCTGCCGGTGTCAGGCAGCGCAAAGCGCGTAGCCTACACCACGGGCCGAAGCGGTGACCTGGCAAGACGCCGGCAGCGCCGTCGCGATGCCGGGTCGGCGCGGCGCAGCGTGGTTGGTGGGCGGAGCCGCTATCCTGTCGGCCCCATCGGATTGCCAGGAAAACCCATGGACAAGCGCCTGTTGGAACTGCTGTGTTGCCCGGTCGACAAGCGGCCGCTGAAGCCGATCGGTCGCGAGCAGCTGCGCGCGCTCAACGCGGCGATCGGGCGCGGCGGCGTGCTCACGGTCGGCGGCGAGCCGGTCACCCGTCCCTTGTCGGATGCCCTGATCCGCGAAGACGGCAAGGTGATCTACACGATCGCCGACGACATTCCGATCCTGCTGGCCGACGAAGCGATTGGAACCACCCAGTTGAACGATTTCCCGGCATGACCGGGCCGGTCGGGGCGTCCGGGTTGGCGACACCGCAGGCCCTGGCGGATTGCGTTGTCGATGGTCTGCAGCCGCCTTTCGCCGACAGCATCCATGCCGATGTCGCGCGCGCGCTGGCCGAGGACATCGGCTCCGGCGACCTCAGTGCTGCCTTGTTGCCACCCGGACCTGCGCGGGCGACGATCCTGGCACGGGAAAACGCGATGCTGGCGGGATTGCCGTGGGCGATCCGCTGCTTCGCGGCGCTGGACGCGCAGGCACGATTTCAGCTGCATGTCCGCGATGGCGAAGCACTGGTCGCCGATCGCGTCTTTCTGGAAGTGGTGGCTGATCGACGCGCGCTGGTCAGCGCCGAGCGCTGTGCCCTGAACTTCCTGCAGACCTTGTCGGCCACCGCGACCGAGACCGCCCGCTACGCCCGGGTTCTGACCGACAGCCGTACGCGTGTACTCGATACCCGCAAGACCCTCCCGGGTCTGCGTCTGGCGCAGAAGTACGCCGTGCGCGCCGGCGGTGGCGACAACCATCGCGTCGGCCTCTACGACGCTGTGTTGATCAAGGAAAACCATATCGCCGCGGCTGGTTCGATCGCGTCGGCCGTGTTGGCGGCACGAACAGCTGGCGCCGGTCGTTTCGTCGAGGTCGAGGTCGAGAACCTCGACGAGCTCGAACAGGCGCTTGACGCAGGTGCCGAGCGCATCATGCTCGACGAATTCGGCTGGGATGACCTGCAGCATGCGGTGGCCATCACCGACGGTCGTGCCGAGCTGGAAGTATCCGGCAGCATGGATCTCGACAAGGTGTCCCGCGTGGCGGAGCTTGGCGTCGACTACGTGTCGGTTGGTGCGCTGACCAAGCACATCCGCGCGGTCGACCTGTCCATGCGCCTGCTGCCGGTCTGAGTCTAAGGCTCCGAGGCCTGGCTGCGGTCCCCTGCGCCATGCTGGCCCAAGGAACAGGAAGACGATCAGTCCCAGCGGGCCGGTAAGCACGGTTGGGACGATCCAGGCCTTCTTGCATCGAGCCGCTTGCGTGTCGCGACGAACACGGCCGCCAGCAGCCGGAGGATCAATGCTGCTATTCATATCCAGGAAGCAGGACTGCTCACGAGCTGCCTCCCGCCGTCGATGCACAAACTTGGGTATCCAGCCCGTTGGTTGCCCGCGCCGCGCAAGCGACACCGACGGACTTGTGGGGCGGGCCGGCAGGGATCAGGCGCATCGGGATGTCGGGTAACCCCGCCGGATGTCGCCGTCGCTGAGGCTGCGGGAATCTGTCAGCCCATGTTGATGCGCAGGTGGTGCACTTAGTTTGTTGACCTGCGGCGCTTAAGAAGTCCAGTACGTCGACCGGGCCATCGACCGGCCAGGCAGGCGGTCCGACCAACACCAACCTCAGTTTTGGCACCTTCCCAGTCGCCACGGTCGGCGGAGAGCGGTCACTGCTCCGGCAGCGCGAACAACGATCGGGCATTCGCGGTCGTGGTCGACGCGACCGCCTGCGGCGATTCGCGGCGCAACTGCGACACGGTCAATAGAATCTCGGCAAGCAGTGCGGGTTCGTTGCGCTGGCCTTGATGGCCGTGCAGCGGCTGGTCGGGGCTGTCGGTCTCCAGTAGCAGATACTCGATCGGCATGGCGGCGACGATGCCGCGCAGGCGTTGAGCGCGTTCGTAGGTGACTGGGCCGCCAATGCCCAGATGAAACCCGAGTTTCCACAACGCCTCGGCCTGTGACTGGCTGCCGGAAAAACTGTGTACCACTCCGCGCAGGCCACTGATGCGGCGCAGCGCGGCGGTGACTTCGTCCAGTGCCTTGCGGGCATGCAGGATCACCGGCAGGTCGAACTCGCGGGCCAGTTTCAACTGCCCCAGGAAGAAGGCTTGCTGGGCTTCGCGGTCGAGATCCTCGACCCAGAAGTCCAGACCGCATTCGCCGACGGCGCAGGGGCGGTGATCCTTCAACCACTGTCGCAACTGCTCCAGATGCGCTGGCCGATGCTGGTCCAGGTACATGGGATGCAGACCCCAGGCAGGATGCAGGCCTGGCTGCGCGTTGCACAGTTCATGCAAGGCTGGCCAGCCGGCGGCGGCGACGGCAGGGATCACCTGTTCGAGCACGCCAGCGGCCCGGGCGCGCTCGAGCACGGCGACGCGATCGGCGTCGAACTCTGGCGCGTCGAGATGGCTGTGGCTGTCGATCAGGCGCATGGCTGTGCCGTTGCATGGTGTCGATCACAGGTTAGCGCCGGCGGCGTGCGAAAGGCACTATCGACACGCGTTGCCGTTTTCGCGGATGCCATCCGGTCGCATCGCGGGAGCCGCATCGACGGCTCCGGTAAGATCGCGCTGACGGAGGTGAAAATGCGCGGTCTTATCATCGGTCGATATCTTGGCCTGGTCGTTGCCGTCGCCCTGGCGGTGCTGGGCTGGTGGTGGCTGGCAAGATCGGGCGTGGTGATGGCCTGGGTGCTGGCGTTGTCGGGCAGCGCACTGACCTTGCTCGGGATCAGCGACATCGTCCAGACCCGGCGCGCGATCCTGCGCAACTATCCGATCCTCGGCCATTTCCGCTATCTGTTCGAGACCTTTCGCCCCGAGATCCGGCAGTACCTGATCGAAGGCGATACCGAGGAGTTGCCGTTCTCGCGCGCGCAGCGCGCCATTGTCTACCAGCGGGCCAAGGACGAACTGGACAAGCGCCCGTTCGGCACCCAGCTCAACACCTACGACGGCAGCTACGAGTGGATCAACCATTCGCTGCAGCCGTCGCGTCTGGTCAGCCTTGATTTTCGTGTACTGGTCGGCTCCGCGCGCCAGCAACCGTATGCCGCCAGCGTGTTCAATATCTCGGCGATGAGCTTCGGCTCGCTCTCGGCCAACGCCATCCTCGCCCTCAACGAAGGCGCCAAGCGTGGCCAGTTCTATCACGACACTGGCGAAGGCTCGATTTCGCGCTATCACCGTGAACACGGCGGCGACCTGGTCTGGGAAATCGGTTCGGGTTACTTCGGCTGCCGCAGCGCCGATGGCCGCTTCGATCCCGAGCGTTTTGCCGTGCAGGCAGTCGATCCGCAGATCAGGATGATTGAGCTCAAGCTCAGTCAAGGCGCCAAGCCGGGGCAGGGCGGCATCCTGCCAGGGCCGAAGGTGACCGCCGAGATTTCGGCAGCGCGTGGCGTTCCGGTTGGCGAGGACTGCATCTCGCCGGCGGCGCACAGCAGTTTCGATTCGCCGATCGGCCTGCTGCAGTTCATCGATCGGCTGCGTGAACTGTCCGGCGGCAAGCCGACCGGCTTCAAGCTGGCCATCGGTCATCCCTGGGAGTGGTTCGCCATCGCCAAGGCGATGCAGGAGACCGGGCTGACGCCGGACTTCATCGTGGTCGACGGTGCCGAAGGCGGCACCGGCGCGGCGCCGCTGGAGTTCACCGATCACGTCGGCGTGCCCATGCGTGAAGGCCTGATGCTGGTGCACAACACACTGGTCGGCCTGGGCTTGCGCGAGCAAGTCAGCGTCGCCGCAGCTGGCAAGATCGTGACCGCGTTTGATGTCGCGCGGACGTTGGCGCTGGGTGCCGACTGGTGCAATTCGGCACGGGGATTCATGTTCGCCCTGGGCTGCATCCAGTCGCAGAGCTGCCACACCGGCAAATGCCCGACCGGCGTGGCTACCCAGGATCCGCTGCGTCAACGCGGACTGGTGGTGGAGGACAAGGCGCAGCGCGTCTATCGCTTCCACCAGAACACGCTCGTGGCCTTGAAGGAGCTGGTCGAGGCGGCGGGGCTGGAACATCCGTTGATGCTGGGCCCCGAGCACATCATCCGTCGGGTCTCGCCGTTCCAGGTCCGTTCGATGGCGGCCAACTATCGCTGGCTAGCACGCGGAGAACTGCTGGATGGTGTTCCCGACCACGTGGTGTTCGAGCGATTCTGGCCGCTGGCGCGCCCGGACAGCTTTCAGCCGGCGCGACGGCTGCCGGTCGGACACGCCGGTGCGGAGCAGCCATCGACCGCAGACGCTGCCCGCTGACCGGTATCAGCAGCCACCAGACAGGGTGCGCCGGATGTCGTTTCGGACCAGGCGCAGGATTTCCGTTGCTGCTGAATGACGGCAGCAGGCAGCAGACAGAAATGCTCCCGCCTCGACACCAACGCCGGTTAACCTGCGGTTGCCACGCTCGCGGTAAGGTGCGCGCGGTTCCTGCACGCCCGCACGGCGCCGCGGCCTTGGATCTAGCCATTTTTCGTTTGACGGAGTAGCCACATGAGATCGATTTGCACGTTGTTCACTGGCGCACTGACCGCCGCGGCGTTGGCGACGTCGCCGGCAGCGTCCGCCGACGAGCCGGTGGGCGAATCGGAAGAGGTCGTGGCGGTGGACGGGCGTGATCTGGATGCCTACTGGCGTCGCAGCACGGCGGGACATGATCTGGCCGAGTTGAGTGGCGGCGATCTGGGGATCTATGGCTGCATGGCCGTTCCCTTCATCCTGCGCCCGGACGGTAGCAACGAACTGGGTTTGCAGCCGCTTCTGGCCAAAATCGGCCAAGCCAAGGGAGACCCCATCCGGAAGGCCGACCTGTATCCGGTTGCCGTCGGCGCATTGCCCGAATTTCAGCCGGTATGGGACAAGCCGCTGAGCGCGTCCATCTATACCAGCTATCCGGTCGTGATCGTCGACAGCACGATTCGGGGCCGCATGGATGCACAGCAGTGGACGACACTCATGAGTCGTCTTCGCGAGGCTTGCGACATCCGCGGACTGGCGAGTTGGGTCGAAAACAACAACGGGCGGTTGGTCGAAGAGAGTCTGCCGGCAAACCCCGAGCAGTTTCTTCGCTGAGCAGCGGGCGACACGAACGAAGACTGTGCGGTGCTCTGGGCACAGACCTGCCACCCGTTCAGCCGCCGGCAGCGGGGGTATCAAGGGCGGCGAACAGGTCCGGCTGCGGCCCGGCCGGGGGTCGGAAGCGGGTGGCGTTGCCGTTTGGGCTGAAGCTGCCCGTGATACCGAAGCGCTCGCAGGCGCGATGGAACCGGCGTGACAGCAGATCGGCGTAGAGGCCTTCGCCGCGCATGCGGGTGCCGAAGCGGTGGTCGTAGTCGCGGCCACCACGCATCTGCCGCATCCGGCTGAGCACATGCTCGGCCTTGAGCGGAAAGTGCTGCTGCAGCCAGTCGGCGAACAGGCCTTTCAGCTCCCAGGGCAGGCGCAGCAGCACATAGCCGGCATGGCTGGCACCCGCGTCGGCGGCAGCCGCCAGGATGTCTTCCAGCTCGCTGTCGGTCAGGAACGGGATCACCGGTGCGACATTGACGCCGCAGGGCACGCCGGCGGCGGCCAGCCGACGGATGGTTTCGATGCGCCGCGCGGGTGCGCTGGCACGCGGCTCCATACGCCGGGCGATGTCGTTGTCCAGCGTGGTCACCGACAAGGTCACACTGACCAGACCCTCACGCGCCATCGACACCAGTAGGTCCAGATCGCGTTCGACCAGGGCATTCTTGGTGACGATGTCGACCGGATGCCGGGTTTCCGCCAGCAGCTCCAGGATCGCGCGGGTCAGCCCGCGCTTGCGTTCAATCGGTTGATAGGCATCGGTGTTGGCGCCGAGCATGATCGGCACCGGCTGGTAGTTCCTCGCCGACAGTTCCTGGCGCATCAGTTCGATGGCGTTGTCCTTGGCGTACAGCCGGGTCTCGAAATCCAGGCCGGGTGACAGGCCCAGATAGCTGTGGCTGGGCCGTGCGTAGCAGTAGATGCAGCCGTGCTCGCAGCCGCGGTAGGGATTGATGGTTGCGGCCGGACCGGCGTCGGGGGAGTCGTTGCGCTGGATCAGGCTGCGCGCCTGCTCGCTGGTCACCGTGGTGGCGATGCGTCGGTCGTCCTCGGGGAGATCCGGTTGCCAGCCATCGTCGACCGCTTCGACCTGCTGACGCTCGTAGCGGCCCTCGCGGTTGTCGGTGGCACCGCGCCCCTTGGCGGGTGCACCGTGGAAGTCATTGGCGACGGTTTTCAGAGCCATGCGTGAGTATGCGCCTTGCACCGTCGACATTCGCGCCAAGTCATCGCAAGGCTTGAGACGGCGGCAGCCAGTGGCTGCCGCGCGAAGCGTTCCGGTCCGGTCATGGACGAATTCGTAGCCAACCTGTAGAGCGGGCCTTGGCCCGCTGAACACCTCGCAATGACATGACATCTCAGCCGGGCAAGCCCGGCTCTACGGAACCGGGCCTGGCTGCGGCGTCGCGGCGTACCGGTGACCGGCGGCCAAAGCCTTGAGGCCGCCGCTTCGGCAACGCGGGATCGTCACCCGCGTCCGATCAGAACTCGAATTTGATGCCCTGGGCCAGCGGCAGCGAATCGGAGTAGTTGATGGTGTTGGTCTGCCGGCGCATGTAGACCTTCCACGCGTCCGAGCCGGATTCGCGGCCACCGCCGGTTTCCTTCTCGCCGCCGAAGGCGCCGCCGATCTCGGCGCCGGAGGTGCCGATGTTGACGTTGGCGATGCCGCAATCCGAACCGGCCGCCGACAGGAAACGCTCGGCCACGCGCAGGTCGGTGGCGAACACCGACGAGCTCAGGCCTTGCGGCACACCGTTCTGGATGTCGATGGCTTCCTCGATGGTCTTGTAGGAGAGCACGTACAGGATCGGCGCGAAAGTCTCGGTCTGCACGACTTCGGCCTCATTGCCCAGACCGGTGATGATGGTCGGACGCACGAAATTGCCGGCGCGGTCCAGTGCCTCGCCACCGGTGACCACGGTGCCGCCGGCCGCCCTGGCCTTGGCCACGGCGTCGAGATAGCCCTTGACTGCGGCCTGGTCGATCAGCGGACCCATCAGGTTGGCCGGGTCGGTGGGATCGCCGATCTTCTTCTCGACCTGGGCGTAGGCGTTCTTCAGCTTCTCGACCACTTCGTCGTGCAGCGATTCGTGCACGATCAGCCGGCGGGTGGTGGTGCAGCGCTGACCGGCGGTGCCGACCGCGCCGAACACGATGGCCGGGATGGCCAGCTTCAGGTCGGCGCTCTCGTGCAGGATGATGGCGTTGTTGCCACCCAGTTCCAGCAGGGAACGGCCGAAGCGACGGGCGACGCGCTCGCCGACGGTGCGGCCGACGCGGGTCGAACCGGTGAAGCTGACCAGGGCCACGCGCTCGTCATCGACCAGCTTCTGTGCCAGCACGTTGTCGGTGTCGTTGAACAGGAAGAACAGGTCCGGGAAGCCGCCGGCCTTCAGGGCTTCGTTGCAGATCCGGATGGTGGCCACGGCGGTCAGCGGAGTCTTGTTGGACGGCTTCCAGATGCAGATGTCGCCGCAGACCGCCGCCAGGAAGGCGTTCCAGCTCCAAACCGCCACCGGGAAGTTGAACGCCGAGATGATGCCGACCAGGCCGAGCGGGTGGTACTGCTCGTACATGCGGTGGCCGGGACGCTCGGAGTGCATGGTCAGGCCGTACAACATGCGCGACTGGCCCACGGCGAAGTCGGCGATATCGATCATTTCCTGCACTTCGCCGTCACCCTCGGCCTTGCTCTTGCCCATCTCCAGGGCCACCAGCGAACCCAGCGCATCCTTGTGCCTGCGCAGGGCATCGCCACACAGGCGCACCGCTTCGCCGCGTTGCGGCGCCGGCATCGTGCGCCAGATCCTGAAAGCAGCCTGGGCGCGGGCGATCAGGGTCTCGTAGTCGGCGTCGGTGCTGGCGGTGACCGTGGCGATCAGCTCATTCGTGGTCGGATTGAACGACTCCAGCGCGGCACCACCCTGGCTTTGCGGCCACTCTCCATTGCCGACGTAAGTGCCTGAATTGACGTTGGAAAGACCAATTTTTTCGAGAATGCTCATGACCTGGCTCCGGTAGCGCCGACACGCCGGACACCGCAGCGGCGCGGTTCGGCGAAGGCAAAGGGGGAATGGCCGTCATTATAGACGCTGGCCGCACACCGGCGTCCGCCAGGGACCGGGCAGAGGGCAGGTTGTATCATCCGCGGTCGCTGAACGATTCAGGATCAGATCCGCATGCAATCCCTCTTGGTGACCGGCGGCGCCGGCTTCATCGGTGGCAACTTCGTACTCGATGTCCTGTCCGGCGCCGACATCACGCGCCTGGTGAACCTCGACGCGCTGACCTACGCCGGCAACCGCGACACCCTGGCCAGCCTGGATGGCGATGACCGTCACGTCTTCGTCCACGGCGACATCGGCAACGGTGATCTGGTCGCGAGCCTGCTGCGCGAGCATCGCCCGGGCGGCATCGTCAATTTCGCCGCCGAGAGCCACGTTGACCGCTCCATCGACGGCCCGGCCGCATTCGTGAACACCAACGTGGTCGGCACGTTGAGCCTGCTCGAATGCGCGCGCGACTACTGGCGCTCGCTGGACGGCGCCGCGAAGGAAAGCTTCCGCTTCCTGCACGTGTCCACCGACGAGGTCTACGGATCGCTGGGCGACACCGGCAAGTTCACCGAAACCACGCCGTATGCGCCGAATTCGCCGTACTCGGCCTCGAAGGCCGCCAGCGACCATCTGGTGCGCGCCTTCCATCACACCTATGGCTTGCCGACGCTGACCACCAACTGCTCGAACAACTACGGGCCGTACCAGTTTCCGGAAAAACTCATTCCGCTGATCATCGCCAAGGCGCTGGCCGGCGAGCCGCTGCCGGTCTATGGCGACGGCCGCAACGTGCGCGACTGGTTGTATGTCGGCGATCACGTGTCGGCGATCCGCGCGGTGCTGGCCGGTGGTCGCGTCGGCGAGGTCTACAACGTCGGCGGCGATGCCGAGCGCGAGAACATCCATGTGGTGCGTACGCTGTGCGGCCTGCTGGACCAGCGCCGCCCGCGCGGCGATGGACGCAGCTATGTCGATCAGATCACCTTTGTCGGCGACCGCCCCGGACACGACCGTCGCTACGCCATCGATTCCAGCAAGCTGCAGGGTGAACTGGGCTGGCGTCCGACGCAGACCTTCGAGACCGGCATTGCCGCCACCGTGGACTGGTATCTGGGCAACCAGAACTGGGTGAACCGTGTGCTCGACGGCAGCTACCGTGGCGAGCGCCTGGGCACGCACGGCTGAGTGCCGAACCTTCCGAACGCAACCAACAACGATTCCGACATGACCATTGCCAAGGGCATCATCCTCGCCGGCGGTTCCGGTACGCGCCTGTATCCGCTGACCCAGGTCACCAGCAAGCAGCTGCTGCCGGTCTACGACAAGCCGATGATCTACTACCCGCTCAGCACGCTGATGCTGGCCGGGATCCGCGATGTGCTGATCATCAATACGCCGCATGAGCAGGCCCTGTTCAAGCACCTGCTGGGCGATGGCAGTCAGTGGGGCATGCGCCTGCAGTACGCTGTGCAGCCCGAACCCAATGGTCTGGCCGAGGCCTTCATCATCGGCCGCGATTTCGTCGGTACCGATCCCAGTTGCCTGATCCTGGGCGACAACATCTTCCACGGCCATGGGCTGGTCGAGGTGCTCCAGCGCGCCGCGCAGCGCGACGAAGGCGCCACCGTGTTCGGTTACTGGGTCGGCGATCCCGAGCGTTACGGCGTCGCCGAGTTCGACAGCAACGGCCAGGTGCTGAGCCTGGAGGAAAAGCCGGCGAAGCCGAAGTCGAACTTTGCGGTGACCGGCTTGTACTTCTACGACGGGCGTGCCTGCGAGTACGCCGCCGAGCTGAAACCTTCGCCGCGTGGCGAGCTGGAGATCACCGATCTCAACCGACGCTATCTGGCCGAAGGCGCGCTGACCTGTGAGCGCCTGGGGCGCGGTTATGCCTGGCTGGATACTGGTACCCACGAATCGCTGCAGCAGGCCGGCAACTTCATCCAGACGCTGGAAGAGCGCCAGGGCCTGAAGATCGCCTGTCCCGAGGAAATCGCCTTCGCCAGCGGCTGGATCGATGCCGGTCAGGTGCGCAAGCTGGCTGCACCACTGGCCAAGAACGGTTACGGCCAGTACCTGCTGCGTCTGGTCGAGCACGGGGTTCACCCATGAACTTCATCCAGACCGATCTGCCCGGCGTGGTGATCATCGAGCCGAAGGTGTTCGGCGATGATCGCGGTTTCTTCTACGAGAGTTTTCATCGCCAGCGCTTCGCCGAGCAGGGCATCGACATCGCCGTCGAACAGAGCAACCTGTCGCGTTCGGCGCGTGGCGTGCTGCGTGGTCTGCATTACCAGTGGCCGAATCCGCAGGGCAAGCTGGTGCAGGTGCTGGAAGGCGAGGTCTATGACGTCGCCGTCGATATCCGCCAGGGTTCGCCGACCTTCGGTCGCTGGACCGCCTGTGTGCTGTCGGCGCAGAACAAACGCCTGTTCTGGGTGCCGGAAGGTTTTGCACATGGCTTCGCGGTGACTTCCGAGCATGCCTTGTTCGCCTATCACTGCACGGCGCCCTACGACGCGGCGGCCGATGCCGGCATTCGCTGGAACGATGCTGCGCTGGCGATCGACTGGCCGCTGGCGCAGCCGCTGCTGTCGGAGAAGGATTCACGTGCGCCGCTCCTGGCTGAGGTTGCTGCGGAGCGCCTGCCGGTGTATCGCGTGGACGGAGCCGCGTCTTGAGCAGCGCCCGTCGCCTGCTGGTTCTTGGCGCCAATGGTCAGGTCGGTCACGAGCTGCGCCGGCACCTGTTGCCACTGGGCGAGGTGTTGCCGGCGACCCGTTCAGGTCGCTTGCCGGAAGGCAGTGAATGCCTGATTGCTGATCTGACCACGCTGGGATCGGTGGCGGCGCTGATTGCTGCCCAGCGACCGGACGCAATCATCAACGCCGCTGCCTATACCGCCGTGGACAAGGCCGAAGACGAGCCGGAACTGGCGCATCGGGTCAACGCGCAGGCGCTGGCGGAAATCGGCGCGGCTGCTGCGGCGCTGTCGATTCCGGTCATCCATTACTCGACCGACTACGTGTTCCCCGGCGATGCCGCGCAGCCCTATCGCGAAGATGACGCCACCGGGCCGCGCTCGGTCTACGGTGCCAGCAAGCTGGCCGGCGAGCAGGCACTGTTGGCCAGTGGCGCCGACCATGTGGTGTTCCGCACCGCTTGGGTTTACGCCGCGCGGGGGCACAACTTTCTGCGCACCATGCTGCGTGTTGGCGCGGAGCGCGACGAATTGCGCGTGGTCGACGATCAGGTCGGTGCGCCGACGCCGGCCTGGCTGATCGCGGCGGTGACGGCGCAGGCACTGGCGCGCTGGTGGTCGACGCCGGCGCCGCAGCACACCTTGCTGACCGGCATCCGGCACCTGAGCTGCGCCGGGCAGGTGAGCTGGCACGGTTTCGCCGAAACCATCTTCCGGCGTGCCGTCGAGCTGGGCCTGATCGCGCGCGCGCCGAACGTGATCGCCATCGGCAGCGGCGAGTATCCGGCCAAGGCGGCACGCCCTGCGTTCTCGGTGCTTGATCACGGCGCGCTGGTGCGCGACTACGGCCTGCAGCTGCCAGACTGGCGCGCGGGTCTGGAGCAGGTGCTGCTGGAGCTGGCGCCATGCTGATTCCGGTGATCGTTTCCGGCGGCGCCGGCACCCGCCTGTGGCCGGTGTCGCGGCAGTCGCGGCCCAAGCCGTTCCTGACCCTGCCCGTTGGTGGCACCTTGCTCGGTCGCACGCTGGCGCGTGCGCGCGCCGTGGCCGATGCCGACGCGCCGATCCTCACCGTGACCGGCGCCGAGCACTACTTCCTGACCCGCGACGAATATGCGCGCGATGCCGCTGCAGGCGGTCGCGAGCTGCCATTCCTGCTCGAACCGATGGGTCGCAACACGGCGCCGGCTGTGCTGGCTGCGGCGCTGCTGGCCCGTCGGCAATGGGGCGAGGAGGCGATCCTGCTGGTGCTTCCGGCTGACCACCTGATCGCCGATGTCGATGCCTTCGCCCGTGATGTCGCGCAGGCACGAGCGCTGGCGGCACAGGGCTGGCTGGTCACGTTCGGGCTGGTTCCACAGCGGCCGGAAACCGGCTTCGGCTACATCCGCGGTGGCGACGCCATCACGGGCGGCGACGGTTTCGAGATCGATGCCTTCGTGGAGAAGCCGGATCTGGTTACCGCGCAAGGCTATCTGGCGCACGGCGGCTACTACTGGAACTCGGGCATGTTCTGCCTGGGCGCGTCGCGTCTGATCGCCGTGGCCAGCGAAGTCGCTCCGGAACTGCTGACAGCGGTCACCGCAGCGGTCGAGGCGACTCCCGTCCCGGAGGATGCACCGGTATGGCGGCTGCCCGCCGAGACCTTCGCCAAGGTGCCGGATATCTCCATCGACTACGCGATCATGGAGAAGGCTTCGCGGCGCGCGGTGGTGCCCAGCCGGTTCGACTGGAACGACATTGGTTCGTGGGACGCCATCGGCGCGTTGGCACCGGCCGATGCCGATGGCAACCGCGTGCTCGGTGATGCCATCGTGATCGGCAGTCGCGACAGCGACGTGCATGCCACCGGCCGCGACCGGGTGGTCGCGCTGGTCGGTGTCGAAGACCTGATCGTGGTCGATACCGCCGACGCTGTGCTGGTCGCCGCGCGCGATCGCGTGCAGGACGTGCGCGAGGTGGTCGGTCGACTCAAGCGCGACGCCCATCCGGCAGCGCTGCTGCACCAGACCGTGGAGCGACCCTGGGGCAGCTACACCGTGCTGGAGGATGCCGCCGACTGCAAGGTCAAGCGGCTGGTGGTCAAGCCCGGGCAGGTGTTGAGCCTGCAGCTGCATCATCGCCGCAGCGAACACTGGACGGTGGTGCAGGGCACGGCGAAGGTGCGGGTCGGCGACGAGGAATTCCTGCTCGAACGCAACCAGTCCACCTACATCCCGGTGGAAACGCTGCATCGGCTGGAGAACCCCACCGACCGCGACATCGCGCTGATCGAGGTGCAGTGCGGCGACTACTTCGGCGAGGACGACATCGTCCGCTACGAGGACATCTACGGCCGCCGGTAAGATGGATCGTGCGGGGCAGGCCCCGCTCTACGGGGCGTTTTCGCGGCGGCGCATCGAGACCAGCGGTTGTAGAGCCGGGCTTGCCCGGCTGCGATGTGGTGTTCTCGCGACGTGGTTGGTTTCAGCGGGGCAAGCCTCGCTGCCACGGGAACGGATACGCGCCGCGACAACGAGCCGGCAACCGTGCCGCCTCCCTGCGCATGTAGATGCGGGGCTTGCCCCGCATGCTTCGCCGCGGATGTTCCTGCCCCGCGTGCTCCGCTCAGCGCACCCAGATGCCGCGCGCCATCAGCACGCCCAGCAGCGGCAACAGCATCAGCAGGTGCGCCTCGATCATCACCCAGCGGCGCGTGCTTCGGACCTCCTCGGCGGGCGGCAAGCTACCATCGGCGTCCAGGCGCTTGCGCCAGCGCAGGAACGCCAGCGTCGGCCTGATCGAGATCAGCCCGATCAGCACGAACAAGGTCAATTTCAGGTGCAGCAGTGGCTGTGCCCAGTACCAGTGGTTGCCCTTGATGCCGAACCAGGCGCGCGCCAGGCCGGTGGCCAACAGCAGCATGGCCGCGATCAGGTAGATCACGTCAACCCGGACCAGCCGGCGCACGATCGCCGCGTTGATCCACTCCGGCCGGCACAGGGCGGCCTCGCTGGTCAGGAACACCACCACAGCCAGGATGGCCAGGATGTGGGCGTAGGCGAGGGCGGATTCGAGGATCATCAAGAGACTCCGGCGGCGGCATGGATGTCGGGTCGCTGAGCGCGGAAGGCGGCGATCAAGACAATCGCTGTCTCGGTGTCGACCGATGGCGGGTGGCGAGGGGGAGGCAGCCCCTGCCAGCGTTCCCCATCGCCCGAATCAACGGCTGCCGTTGCTCCCTTCCGGGCCTGGCGGAGTTCACCGTCTATCGTCGTGGGGGCCGACAGGGGCCACCATGAACAGCGCGGCCGGCACGACAGGAGTCCGTACGGGCCGTCAGATATGGCGGAGAGAGAGGGATTCGAACCCTCGATACGGGGTTAAACCGTATACACACTTTCCAGGCGTGCGCCTTCAACCGCTCGGCCATCTCTCCGGAATCCGGTTCGCCGCGGTCATGGACGGGGACGTCAGGCGCGTGGCCGGCGTGCCGGGTCCATGGTTCCGCAGCGAGCCGGGAAGGATACCGGCCCGTCGCAACGACCACAAGCAAACCGACGCGAACGCGCGGTTCTGGCAAAATCCGGATACGGTTCGGAGTCTCCATGAGTTATCTAGCACTGGCCCGCAAATGGCGGCCGAAAACATTCGCCGAACTGGTCGGCCAGGAACATGTGGTGAAGGCGCTGCGCAACGCGCTGGACAGCGGCAAGGTCCACCACGCCTTCCTGTTCACCGGCACCCGCGGCGTGGGCAAGACCACGATCGCGCGCATCTTCGCCAAGTCGCTGAACTGCGAGACCGGCGTCGGCAGCGAGCCCTGCGGGCATTGCGCGGTCTGCCTGGAGGTGGATGCCGGCCGCTTCGTCGACCTGATCGAGATCGATGCCGCGTCCAACACGGGTGTCGACGATGTCCGCGAGCTGATCGACAGCGCCCAGTACGCGCCGGCGCGTGGTCGCTACAAGGTGTTCCTGATCGACGAAGTGCACATGCTGTCGAAGAACGCCTTCAACGCCTTGTTGAAGACGCTGGAAGAGCCGCCCGGGCACGTCAAGTTCCTGCTCGCCACCACCGACCCGCAGAAGCTGCCGGTGACGGTGCTGTCACGCTGCCTGCAGTTCAACCTGCGCCGCCTGCGCGAAGAGGAGATCGTCGGGCAGATGGCGCACATTCTCGCGGCGGAGAACATCAGCGCCGAGAAACCGGCGCTGGAGCTGCTCGGTGCCGCAGCCGACGGCAGCCTGCGTGACGGCCTGAGCCTGCTCGATCAGGCCATCGCCCACGGCGACGGCCAGTTGCTGGAGCCGCAGGTGCGCAGCATGCTCGGCACCCTGGATCAGGACGCCGTGCTGCGTTTGCTGGAGGCACTGGCCGACGGTGACGGTGCTGACCTGTATGCTGCGATCGAACTGCTGGCCGGCTATGTGGTCGACTATCGCAGCGTGCTGGATGCGCTGGCGACCGCGCTGCATCGCATCCAGTTGCAGCAGTTGCTGCCGGACGGTGCCGCTGACGCGGCGCTGGATCCGGTTCGGGTCCGTGCACTGGCCGGGCGCATGGCGCCGGAGGACGTGCAGCTGTACTACCAGTTGGCCACCACCGGTGGCCGCGACATCGAACTGGCGCCGACCGCGCGCATCGGTTTCGAGATGAGCGTGCTGCGTATGCTGGCCTTCCGACCGGAAACCGACGCTGAGCGGCCACGGGCGGCGGACGCATCCGGACGCACCACAGCACCGGCCAGGCCGTCAGCCTCGGCGGTTCCTGCGACGTCGCGGGATCCGGCCGCCGAGGCTCGTGTGATCCCTTCGTCGCCGAGTCCCGCAACACAGCCGCAGGCGCCGCTCTCGTCGCTGCCAGAGCCAGCAAAGACGACCCGGCAACCGGCAGTGCCGCCACCCTCAGCACCCTTGGCAGCACCCTCGGCAGCGGCCACACCGGTTGACAAGCCCGCTGCTGAAGCAGCGAAGCAGCCGGTGCCGAACGATGGCGCCGACTGGATTGCCCTGGTGCCACATCTGGGTCTGGCCGCCGTGGCTGGCCAGATCGCCGAAAACTGCACCGTGCTCGGCCACGAGGATGGCGTGCTTCGGCTGGGCCTGCGTCGCGAGCATGAATTCATCGCCACCACACGTCTGCGCGAACAGGTCGAGCAGCGCATCCGCTCAGTCGTCGACCGGCCGGTGCGGGTGCGTTTCGAAGTGGTCAGCGACGTGGGCGACACCGCCGCCCAGCAGAACCAGCGCGCGCGCAGCGAACGCCAGCAGCAGGCCGAACGCGACTTCGGTGCCGACCCGCACATCAAGGCCGCGCTGGCGGCGCTCGACGGCGAGATCGCGCCCGGCTCGGTGCGGCCGTTGTCCGGCTGAGCTGCCATCGTTTCGCCATCAACCCGATTCCAGGAACCAACCATGTTCAAGAACCAGATCGCCGGCCTGATGCAGCAGGTGCAGAAGGCCCAGGAAAACATGCAGAAGGCGCAGGAAGCGCTGGCCAGCAAGGAGATCACCGGTAGTGCCGGTGGCGGTCTGGTGGAGATCGTCATGACCGGACGCAGTCAGGTGCGCAAGGTCAGCATCGACCGCAGCCTGTTTGCCGACGATCCAGAGATGGCCGAGGACCTGGTCGCTGCCGCGATCAACGACGCGGTCAACAAGGTCGCCGAGCTGACCCAGGCCACCATGGGCGAAGCCGCGGGCGGCCTGCAGCTGCCCCCAGGCATCAAACTTCCCGGGATGTTCTGAGCGCCCCAATGACCGCTGCCTGCCAATCGCGATGGCCGCTGGCACTCAGCAGCCGATCTGCCCGGACGACACGCGCAAACGGGCGATCGTCGTGAGCGAATCCCTGCTCGACCGCCTTATCGACGACCTGCGCTGCCTGCCCGGCGTAGGGCCGAAATCGGCTCAGCGCATGGCGTTCCAGTTGCTGGAACGCGACCGCGATGGCGGTCGGCGTCTGGCCGGCACCTTGTCGGCGGCGATGGCAGGCATCGGCCACTGCCGACGCTGTCGCAACTACACCGAAAGCGAACTGTGCGCGATCTGCCGCAACGGTGGCCGCGACCGGCAGCTGTTGTGCGTGGTGGAGAGTCCGATCGATCAGCGCGCCATCGAGCAGGCCACCGGTTTTCGCGGCGACTACTTCGTGCTGCATGGCCGGCTCAGTGCCATCGACGGCCGAGGACCGCAGGAGCTGGGCATGACCCAGTTGCAGTCGCGGCTGGAGGAAGGCGGCATCGAGGAAGTCATCATCGCCACCAACTCCACGGTCGAGGGCGAGGCCACCGCACACTACCTGCTGGAACTGGCCCGGCGCGCCGACGTGCGTGCCAGCCGTATCGCCCACGGCGTGCCGCTTGGCGGTGAACTCGAGTTCGTCGATCGCGGCACCCTGGCGCTGGCCTTCGGTACCCGCCAGTCGCTGTAGCCGGCTCCGCGCGGAAGCGGCGCGTCCGGCCGCTGTACACCCATTTCTTCAGGATCCGTCCCATGAGCGAAACCCTGTTCAGCAAGATCATCCGCCGCGAGATCCCCGCCGACATCGTGTTCGAGGACGATGACGTGCTGGCCTTCCGCGACATCAATCCGCAGGCGCCCGAGCATGTGCTGTTCATTCCCAAACAGCCGATCGCCACGCTCGACGACGCCACACCGGAGCAGGCCGCGCTGCTGGGCAAGCTCATGCTGGCGGCTGCCGACTACGCCCGTCGCGAAGGTTTCGCGGAGAAGGGCTATCGGGTGGTGATGAACTGCCGCGAAGACGGTGGCCAGAGCGTCTATCACATCCACCTGCATCTGCTGGCGGGCCGTCGCCTGACCTGGCCGCCCGGCTGATCGACCGCTGGGCGACGCTTGCTCTGCAAGGTGTGGGCGTAGACCCGCGGCGCGGTCACCGAGCGGGGTGGGCTGGAGCGTCAGCCGCGACGGCGACAGAACTTCACTTCTCGGCGATCTAGATCTCGGCGATCTAGACGGCTGCGAGGCTGCGGCCGAGCAGGCGTTGCGCGGTCTCGATCAGGCGCGGGCGCTGCAGCAGCAGTCGCCAGCCGGCGCCGCCGAGCTGGCGCCACAGGGCGGCGCTGCGCAGGGCGGCGAGCAGGAAGGCGCGGATGCGGCGCACGTTGGCCTCGTCCTTCAGGATGATCGGGTTGCCCGGAATGCGCACCCGCGGCGTCAGCGTGGAAATGGTCGCCAGATAGGCCTCGGCCAGTTCGCCGACGGTGTCGCCATCGAGACCGGCACCAGGCGAGGTTCGCGCTGATATCGCTTCGAGGCGCCGCCGCAGCTGCCGCTGCATGTCGCCATTGCGCTGGTACTTGCGCTCCAGGCTGATGATGGTGGCGGCGATGCGGATCAGTTCGTTGTCGCGCTGCTCGCCACGCAGTTGCCCGATCAGCACGCGCAGGCCGGTGCGAACTCCTGCCAGGCCGCCATAGCTGGCTTCGGCGCTGTCGGCCTCCAGCGCCAGCACGCTGCCGATGCTGGCTTCGGTCGCCTGCGGCTCCGCCTGGCCATCGCGGGCGACTGACAAGGCCAGCGACACCGCCTGGGTCAAGCCGGCCAGGGCCAGCACCTGTGCCTCTGCCCGGGTCAGCGAGGGTGTAGCGCTCATGCCGCATTCTCCAGGCCACCAAAGGCCGCGTTGGTGGCTTCGATCACGCCGCCACCCAGGCAGATGTCGCCCTGGTAGAACACGACCGACTGGCCCGGCGTGACCGCGCGCTGAGGCTGCTCGAACAGCACCTGCCAGCGGTCGTGGTCGATGAGCTGCAGCCGGCAGGCCTGGTCGGCCTGGCGATAGCGGGTCTTGGCAGTGCAGCGCAGGCCGTCGCCCGGGCCAATGCCGCTGACCCACGTCATCTGCGATGCCGTCAGCACGGTCGAATAGAGCAGGGCGCTGTCGCCTTGGTCGACCCAGACGATGTTGCGTTCCCGGTCCTTGCCGACCACGAACCAGGGTTCACCATTGCCGTCGGCACGCCCGCCGATGCCCAGTCCCTGGCGCTGGCCAAGGGTGAAGAAGTGCACGCCGGGATGCTCGCCGACGACGCGCCCGCCGACGCTGCGGATCTGGCCATCGGTCGGTGGCAGGTAGCGCGCCAGAAAGCCTCGGAAATCCCGCTCGCCGATGAAGCAGATGCCGGTGGAGTCCTTCTTCGTCGCCGTCGGCAGCCCGGCGTCGATGGCCCACTGGCGGATTTGCGGCTTTTCCAGCTCACCGACCGGAAACTCCGTCGCCGCCAGCTGCGCCTGACCCAGGGCATGCAGGAAGTAGGTCTGGTCCTTGTTGCCGTCGCGGGCGCGCAGCAACTGCCAGTCACCGTCGGCGCCTCGGCCGATGCGCGCGTAGTGACCCGTGGCGATGCGTGCCGCGCCCAGATCCTGGGCGTGCTCGAGGAAGGTCTTGAACTTGATCTCGCGGTTGCACAGCACGTCCGGATTGGGCGTGCGCCCGGCGCGATGCTCGGCCAGGAAGTGCTCGAACACGCCATCCCAATACTCGGCGGCGAAGTTGCGGGTGTGGAAGGGGATGCCGATGGCGGCGCAGACCGCTTCGGCATCGGCGGCATCGGCCTCGGCCGGGCAGCTGCCGCTGGTGTCGTCCTCTTCCCAGTTCTTCATGAACAGGCCGGCGACCTCGCGGCCTTGCCGCTTGAGCAGCAGCGCCGTCACGGACGAATCCACGCCGCCGGAGACGCCTGCGATGATCAGTTCGCGGGTCATGGCCGGATCGCCGCCGTCGGCATCGCCTCGACCGAGCGCAGCAAGGACAGTGGCGCGCGCAGTCCGGACAGGAAGTCGGCGACCCCCTGACGCACCAGCGGCGAGCGTAGGCGGCCTTCCAGGTCGGCCAGCTCGCCGCTGTCCAGCCACAGGCTGCGCACGATGCCGGCATCCAGCGGTCGCCCGGGATCGTGACGCAGCGCGCGGGCCAGGAAGGTGAAGCGCAACACCGGCTTGCGGTCGGGCGGGTCCTGCCAATGGTAGACCGCGACCAGATCGGTGACCTGGACGTGCCAGCCGGTCTCTTCCAGGGTCTCCCGCTCGGCCGCCTCGGCCAGACCCTCGCCAGGTTCCAGATGCCCGGCTGGCTGGTTGATCACCAGGCGACCGTGCACGCGCTCCTCCACGAACAGGAAGCGATTGTCGTCGGGCACGATGGTGGCGACGGTGATCCGGGGCAGGTGCAGCCCCTGGACGGTGGTGTCCGCACGGTCATTCATGGCCGGTATGGTATCAAGCGTCGCCGTTCGACCGTTGCCGCCTTGCCAACCTCGGGACAACGGCTGCAGTTGTGTCAGACCGTGTCCGGCTGCGCCCGGGATGCCACCGCACACCTTAGAGACACTGCATCCTGCGCGCTGCCGGCCACCCGCTCGCTGTGTGAGTCATCGCTTCCCTTGTTCTGCGCCCACCCGCCCTTAAAATGGGTGCCATCTGACTGGTTGAGCAACGATGTCGCAGCACGAGAAGGACGATCACCACCCCGATACCGGCACCGCGGTCGAGACCGCGCCGCCCGAGGTCGCGCGACCGCCCATGTACCAGGTGGTGCTGTTGAACGACGACTACACCCCCATGGACTTCGTGGTCAGCGTGCTGCAGATGTTTTTCGCCATGAACCGGGACAAGGCCACCCAGGTCATGCTGCACGTCCATACCCGCGGCAAGGGCATCTGCGGGGTGTTCACCCGCGAGGTGGCCGAGACCAAGGTGACCCAGGTCAATGAATTCTCGCGCAAGCACCATCACCCTTTGCTGTGCACGCTGGAGAAGGTAAGCGACTGATCGGCAACGCACTGGCGGTGGGCCATTGAATTGGCGGATACTCGGACACATAACGGGGCACAGCTTGGAGAACAACATGTTCAGCAAAGACCTCGAGTTGACCATCGGCCAGTGCTACAAGGAGGCGCGCGAGCGCCGCCATGAGTTCATGACCGTCGAACACCTGCTGCTGGCGCTGCTTGAGAACGCCGCGGCAGTTCCCGTCCTGCGCGCCTGCGGCGCCGATCTGAAGCGCCTCGGCAGCGATCTGGCCAACGTCATCGACGAAACCGTGCCGGTGCTGCCGGAAGGCGACCCGCGTGACACCCAGCCGACGCTGGGTTTCCAGCGCGTGCTGCAGCGTGCCGTCTACCATGTGCAATCCTCTGGCCGAAAGGAAGTCACCGGTGCCAACGTGCTGGTGGCGATCTTCGGCGAGAAGGATTCGCACGCCGTGTATTTCCTCAACCAGCAGGACGTGAGCCGGCTGGATGTCGTCAATTACCTCTCGCACGGCGTGGCCAAGATCGGCCACGAGCCGGTCGAGAACGGCGATGCCAAGGCATCGGCCGAGAACGCCGAGAATGGCGACGGCGAGAGCAAGCGCGACCCGCTGGCCGAGTACGCCAGCAACCTCAACGAGATGGCCAGGGCCGGACGCATCGATCCGCTGATCGGCCGTGCCGCCGAGATCGAGCGCACGGTGCAGGTACTGTGCCGTCGGCGCAAGAACAACCCGCTCTACGTTGGCGAAGCCGGTGTCGGCAAGACCGCGCTGGCCGAAGGCCTGGCGGTGCGCATCGTCAACGGTGATGTTCCCGACGTGCTCAAGGACACCATCATCTTCTCGCTGGACCTGGGCGCGCTGGTGGCTGGCACCAAGTACCGCGGCGATTTCGAGAAGCGCCTGAAGGGTGTGCTGGCCGAGCTGAAGAAGCGGCCGAATGCGGTGCTGTTCATCGACGAGATCCACACCGTGATCGGTGCCGGTTCGGCGTCGGGCGGCACCATGGACGCCTCCAACCTGATCAAGCCGGTGCTCGCCAACGGCGAGCTGCGCTGCATCGGTTCCACCACGTTCCAGGAATACCGGGCGATCTTCGAGAAGGATCGCGCGCTGGCCCGTCGCTTCCAGAAGATCGACGTGGTCGAGCCGTCCGTGGCCGAGGCCGTGGAAATCCTCAAGGGCCTGAAGGGCAAGTTCGAGCAGCATCATCAGGTCGAGTACTCGGCCGATGCCTTGCAAGCGGCGGTGGACCTGTCGGTGCGCCACATCGGTGATCGTCTGTTGCCGGACAAGGCCATCGACGTGATCGACGAGGCCGGCGCCCGCCAGCGCCTGCTGCCGGTCGGCGAGCGCAAGGAAACGGTCGACGTGGCCGAGATCGAGTACGTGGTCGCGCGCATGGCGCGGATTCCGGAAAAGCAGGTCTCGGTCTCCGACCGCGACGTGCTGAAGAACCTGGAGCGCAACCTCAACATGGTAGTGTTCGGTCAGGATTCGGCGATCCAGTCGCTGGCTGCCTCGATCAAGATGGCGCGTTCGGGCCTGGGCAATCCGGCCAAGCCGATCGGCTGCTTCCTGTTTGCCGGTCCCACCGGCGTCGGCAAGACCGAGGTCACCCGGCAGCTGGCCATGCAGCTGGGCATCGAGCTGATCCGCTTCGACATGTCCGAGTACATGGAGCCGCATTCGGTGTCGCGCCTGATTGGCGCGCCTCCGGGCTACGTCGGCTATGACCAGGGCGGCCAGCTCACCGAGGCGGTGACCAAGCACCCGCATGCCGTGATCCTGCTCGACGAGATCGAGAAGGCGCATCCGGATGTCTACAACATACTGCTGCAGATCATGGACCGCGGCGCGCTCACGGATAGCAACGGTCGCGAGGCCAACTTCCGCAACACCGTGCTGGTGATGACCACCAATGCCGGCGCCGCCATCGCGGCCCGCCGTAGCATCGGCTTCGTCGAGCAGAATCACGCCAGCGACGCCATGGAAGTGATCAAGCGGGCGTTCTCGCCGGAGTTCCGCAATCGTCTGGATGCCATCATCCAGTTCGGCGCGCTGGACTTCGACCACATCCTGCGCGTGGTCGACAAGTTCATCATCGAACTGGAAATGCAGTTGACCGAGCGCCACGTCGCGCTGACGGTGACGCCTGCGGCACGGCGCTGGCTGGCCGAGAACGGCTTCGACCCGCAGATGGGCGCGCGGCCGATGGCACGCATCATCCAGGAGCACATCAAGCGTGCCCTGGCCGACGAGCTGCTGTTTGGCAAACTGGTCAACGGCGGCAAGGTCACCGTCGACCTGATCGATGGCGAGCTGCAGATCGACGCCGAAGAAGAGGTGCCGGCCGAGCCGGTCGGCGCCTGAGGCTATCGTTCACCATATACCACTTGAACTGGTGAACGAAAATCGAAGTAGTGGTTACCAAACGAGCAAATCAGGCGCGGTGCGGCTGATACCGAAACGCGCCGGAGGTCGATCAGTCGATGTTGTTGGTATCGATAGCCACGACGTCGTGAATGAAGACTTTCGAGTGGGGCAGACCTTCGATTGAGAAGCTATCGGTGCTTTGTCGGAGATGCAGAAGAATTGAGTTCAGTTCGTTCTGTTTCAACCCCTGCCAAGTCACTTCGAATGTACTGGCCTCAGGGAGATCGTTGGGGGTGGTCTGATGTTGCCCGACCATTCGGCCATTGAGTATCAATGTATCGATATCAACGTCCTTTTTGCCCTGATCCAGTCGAGGCAGCAATCGTTCCGCTGCTATGGCATCGTCGTAACTCGCCCAAGCCAGTGCCGGATCGACATGCACGGTGATGATTGCGTCGACGCCAGCCAGATCGACAAACATGGGAGGGGTTTCGTTTGTGGCCAGCAGTCTGGAGACGAAGTAAGCGGCTGCCGGTGAGTGCTCAACAAGTTCGCCGAAGAGTTGTTCGCTGATTCTCAAGGAGCCGAACTCTTGTTTGGTGAACACCGCCCGCGTGCACTCGGTGGCACTTCTGGGTTCATGATTTCCTGAAATTACAGAATAACAGTCGATATTGGGACATGAAATGCACGTTTGCTGATTGCCGCGCGCGGCCGTACTTCCATTGCATGCCCCGCACCACTGGCCTGACGACGAAACAAATGCTCGAGGGCAATAGTGGCTCTGTGCGAAGGCATTAGTGAGGCTGCCAAAAAGGAGAACTATGCAGAGAACGGTTTTCATTTCTGACTTCTGTGGCGGTTTTTATGTTGTAAACAGTACATCTTTTTTTGGGGGGAGGGGCAAGTCGGATCCAGGGTGGTTGTGGTGATTTCCGGCGATTTGTTAATTTTTGGTAGTTTTGTGACTGGTGCGATTGGGGTGTGCCTGGTGATAGTAGCCGCCATACCAGCCGCGGCGCGGCCACCACGGGTCGTAGAACGGACCGAATCCGAAGCCGTAGTCGACGTAGAGGCGGTCGTAGTCCGGCCGCTCGGGCCACAGGTAGATGACCTCGGCGGCAACTTCCGGCATCACGTAGCGGTACTCGCCGACGCTGCGTTCGATGCTGCCGACGACGCGACCGGTGATGGTGACCTCGCGGCCCTTGGTGAACACTTCCGGATCGTAGAAGCCAGCGCGGCAGGCGAGGAAGCGGCCTTCGCTCTGGTCGCGGTCACGGGCGCTGGGCCGGGCGATCTCCGACAGCGGGCGCGACAGAATCTGCAGGCAGGTGCGCTCTGCCTCCGGTTCGACCTCGACCACGAGGCCGCCCCAACGCACGGCATCGCCCTGGCGGCCACTTTCAGTGACGGAACTGGCGGTGACCGGCGCAAACTCGCCGGTGAGTGGCTTGGGCACACTGGCACAGGCGGCGAACAGCGGCAGCGCGGCCAGGGTGGTGGTGCGGATCAGGGGGCGCAGGCTCATGGCATGTCTCCGACGCGAAGCTGGAATCAACGACGTTCGCTGACACTCGAACGTCGCATGCGCTGTCCACGCAGTCGCCACCACAGGTCGACAAGCTCACGGCGTGATGGCGGGCGCGACAGCTCGGCGTCGCCAGCATAGCGCGCTCCCTGATAGCGGCGGATCAGGTCATTCAGCCGCTGTGCCAGAAGCGGGTAACGCTCGCCGGCACGGCTGGCCAGTCTGCTGGCGGTTTCCGAGGGCGCCGAGGGAATTCCGGAGCCGGCCAGGACACGCCGGAAGGCGTGAAGCCAGCGTGCGGCCGGATCGACGGCACGGTCGCGCGGTCGTCGGCGCTGCCAGAACCAGGCCACAGCGACCGCCAGCACGCCGAAAATGGCCAGCCATGACAAGGGCAGACGTGCCGACCAGTTCGACAGGCGTTCCAGCACCCCCTGCAGCAGTGCGGCGCGATTGCTGACCCGGTAGTTGACGATCCAGTCGGTCCAGCGCAGTTCCAGGAAATCCCAGCGATCACGCAACCAGTTCCAGGCGCTGCTGTTGCGCCGGAAACCCAGGTCGAGACTGGACAGGGCCTCGATACCGCGGTCGATCCGCTCTGGCGCCACCATTGCGGTGGGATCGGCGCGCAGCCAGCCCTCGCCATGCAGCCAGTACTCGACCCAGGCATGGGCGTCGGAGCGGCGCACCACCAGATGCCCGCCGACGGCGTTCCAGTAGCCGCCCTGGTAGCCGAGCACCACGCGCGCCGGTACACCGCCAGCGCGGAGCAGGGTCGCGAAGGCGGAAGCGTAGTGTTCGCAATAGCCGCTCAAGGTGTCGAACAGGAACTCGTCGACGGCATTGCCGCCCAGCGGCGGCGGATCCAGCGAGTAACCAAAGTCGCTAGTGAACAGGCGCAGCAGGCGCTGGGCATATTGCCGGTCGTCGGGGTTCTCGGCGCGCAACCGCTGAGCCAGCGCCAAGGTACGCGGGTTGCGGTTCTCGGGCAGGGCCAGCGCCAGCGCCCGCAGCGTCGGGCGCAATTCGAACGGTTCCAGCGCCAGCCCCGGGTTGGACACGGCGTGATAGCGCAGCTCCTGGTTGCGCCGTGGACGAATGGGCAGGCTGTGGTCCATGGCCAGATGCAAGTCATCCGGCGCCGCGATCGGCCGGTCCAGTGCCGGCAGCCACGGTGCAGCGTCGCGTTCCAGGGTGATCTCGTGGCGGAAGCCGAAGTCCGGTACCGGTGGCTGTTCGATCGAGTAACCGTCGATCCACGGTGGCCGCCCCCAGGAGCGACCGTCGGTGGTCCACAGGGTCAGGCCGCGGAAGTAGCGCTGCCCGGCCGGCGGTACGCCATTCTCGAAACGCACGCGCATGGCCAGGCGATCGTCCAGCGCCGCGCTGCCGATCTGTCCCGGCTCCATGCGGTCGCTGAGGCCCATTTCGCCGCGACGGAAATCGCCGGTATTGCCCCAGAGCGGACCGTCCAGACGCGGAAACGCGGCGAACGCCAGCAGCGCGATCGGTGCGGAGATGACTAGCAGCACCAGCGCGGTCGACAACGGTCGCAGCCAGCCACGCCAGTTGCCGGGCACGGCCTGGCTGACACTGGCCAGCAGCGCCAGCGCCAGCAGCATGCCTGGCAGACCGGCCATCATCGACCAGAGCTGGTTGTGGAACAGGAAGTGGGCCATCACCAGAAAGCTGGCAAAGGTGGCCACGGAACGGGCGTCGCGCACGCGCTCGGCTTCGAACAGTTTCGACACCAGCATCGCGGCCAGGAAGCCGGCGCCCTGGGTACCGCTGATACTGCCGATGCTGATCCAGGCCGCTGCCATCAACGCGATCATCAGGCTGGTCCGGGCCAGCCATGACCAGGCTCGCGGTTGCCGCCGGCGTTGCAGCCAGCGGAACACGATCAGCACCAGCAGGGTGATCAGGAACGGTAGTGGCAGCCAGCTGGCGTGTGGCAGCAGCGCCGCGATCACGGTCAGGCAGCACAGCGTGAACTGGCCTTCGCCCAGTCGCGTGGCGACGACGGGGTTCACGGCAGTTCGGCCAGCAGGGTCAGGGCGCGGCGGCGGTGTTCGCTGCCATAGCCACTGGTGGTGGCCTGTGCGCCCAGATCCAGCGCATAGGGGCGTTGCTCGGCGTCGGCGGCGAGCACCCACGCGGCCAATCGCGAGATGCCGTGCTCGCGTTCCAGTTGTGCGACCTGATCGAGCTGGAAGCGCAACGAAGGCGCCGTGGTCTGGGCGCGGCTCTCGGCGACCAGCCAGCGATCATGGCGGGCGCTGACCTTCCAGGCGATCTCGCGCAGGCTGTCGCCGCGCTGGAACTCGCGCAGCTGGAACCAGTCGTCCTGGTCATGCCGGCGGCGGGTGTTGCCGCTGCCGCTGGCAAGCTGCTCCGGCCAGGCCGGTGTCGGCGTCTCCGGCAATGGGAAAACGATCGCCGAAACGTCCGGCGCCAGATCGCACCAGGCCCGGAACAGGCCCAGTGGATAGTCGGCGCTCAGCTGGACGGTGCCCAATGCTCGCCGACCGCGACGCTGGCTGGCCCAGGGCCAGATGAACTCGATCCTGCCATGGCCGTCGGGGCTGCCGGCAAGCTGCACCCCACCGTGCTTCAACCAGACCAGCCCGGGCGCCTGCCCAGCCGCCAGTTGCAGGCGCAGCCGGCAGGTCTGGGCCTGGCCGGCGACCACATCATCGGCCTGGAAGCCGACGATGCTCAGGCGGCTCAGATGACGCACGGTCATCACCGAACTGCACAGCGCTGCGGCACCCAGCAGCATGGCCAGCAGGATGGCCGGGTTGTTGTTGTAGTTGAGCGCGCCCATCAGCAGCACGCACAGCGCCAGCCCGTAGATCAGCCCGAAGCGGCAGGGCAGGATGTAGATGCGTCGCTGTGGCGGCGACAGCGGCAGCGTTCCGGTGACCGGTTTCGGCAGCCAGCGTCGCCATCCGGTCGCCCGACTGTCTGTCGACGCTCCGGTCGCCGCGCCTGTCGCCTTGTCTTCGGGAATGTCGTTGGCGGCCGTTGCGGTCATGCCTGCAGTGATCAGGGGATGCCGGTCTCGTCGAGAAGTTGCCGGGCCAGCGCCTCACCATCCAGCAGCGAATCGGCACGCGGATGCAGGCGATGCCGGGTCAGCGGCACGAACACCGCCTGGACATCATCGGGCAGGACATGGTCGCGCCCGGCCAGTCGCGCCCAGGCGCGGGCAGCCGCGAGCAGCGCCAGGCCGGCGCGCGGCGACAGGCCCAGGCGTACCTGCAGATGCCGGCGGCTGGCATCGAGCAGGGCACGGACGTAGTCGACCAGCGCAGGACGGACGACGGTGGCGCGAATGTCGGCGATCAAGGTCAGCAGCGCGGTGCTGGTCAGTACCGCCCTGGCTTGCGCCATGCGCAGCGGGTCGTAGTCGCCCAGCAGCAGCTGGCGTTCGGCCTCGTCGTCGGGATAACCCAGGCGCAAGCTGAACATGAAACGATCCAGCTGCGATTCCGGCAGTGGGTAGGTGCCGATCAGGTCCAGCGGATTCTGGGTGGCGATGACGAAGAACGGTGTCGGCAGCACGTGGCGCTCGCCGTCGCTGGTGACCTGGCCCTCGGCCATGGCTTCCAGCAGCGCGCTCTGGGTCTTGGGCGGCGCGCGGTTGAGTTCGTCGACCAGCAGCAGTTGCGAGAACACCGGGCCGGGATGGAAACGGAAGCGGCTCTCGCCGCGATCGAACACGGACACGCCGACGATGTCGCCGGGCAACAGGTCGCTGGTGCCTTGGACACGCTGGAACTCCAGCCCCAGTGTCTGCGCCAGCGCATGTGCCAGCGTGGTCTTGCCGACGCCGGGGATGTCTTCGATGAGCAGGTGGCCGCCGGCGAGCAGACAGGCCAGGGCCAGACGAACCTCGGCCGATTTGCCCAGGACGATGCGCTCCAGTTCGGCCAGGACACCGGCAAGCGGATCAGGTGGGGCGTTGGAGCTGCGGCTGGCTTGATTGATCAGTGCGGACATGCCGGTTCCGGATATGGCCCGACGATTCTGGCATGGTCGGGGCGACACAGGCGTGATCGCTGCCGCGGAACAAAGTTCCCGCAGCCGTCGGCAGGACGCGCTGATTCGCGCACGGCGGGAGCGATCGCTCGCCACCGCGCATCAATCAGAGCCTGCTTCTGCGGCTTGATCCGGCTCGAACCCGACGCGGGCCCGCGTGTGTCAGCGAAACGGGACGGTCCGCAGAGCCGGCGCCGGCGTTGTCAGCTGTTGCCGTTGAACAGCTCGCGGCCGATCAGCATGCGCCGGATCTCGTTGGTGCCGGCGCCGATGGCATAGAGCTTGGCGTCGCGCAGCAGGCGTCCGGTCGGATATTCGTTGATGTAGCCATTGCCGCCCAGGCACTGGATGCCTTCGAGCGTGACCTGCACGGCGGCATCGGTGGCGTGCAGTAGCACCGAGGCGGCATCGATGCGGGAATCGCGGCCTTCGTCGTAGTCGCGCGCGACCTGGTAGGCGAACGCGCGCGACGAGGCCAGGGCGGTGTACATGTCGGCGATCTTGCCCTGCATCAGCCCGAAGGTGCCGATTGGTGCGTCGAACTGCTTGCGCTCGCGCACGTAGGGCAGGGCGATGTCCATGGCCGCCTGCATCAGACCCAGCGGGCCGCCGGTGAGTACCAGGCGTTCGGTGTTGAGGCCGCGCATCAGCACGCGCACACCCTGGTTGACCTCGCCGAGCACGTTCTCCTCGGGAATCTCGCAGTTGTCGAACACCAGTTCGCAGGTGTTGGAACCGCGCATGCCGAACTTGTCCAGCTTTTGCGCGGTACTGAAGCCCTTGAAACCCTTCTCGACCAGGAAGGCGGTCATGCCGCGGCTGCCGGCGTCCTTGGGTGCCGTTCGCATGTAGACGATCAGCACGTCGGCTTCAGGGCCATTGGTGATCCACATCTTGTTGCCGTTGGCGATCCAGCGATCACCCTTCTTCTCGGCGCGGCAGCTCATCGAGCCGACCACGTCGGAACCGGCGCCAGGCTCGCTCATCGCCAGCGCGCCCTTGTACTCGCCGGTACACAGCTTGGGCAGGTACTTCTGCCGCTGGGCGTCGTTGGCGTTGTGATACAGGTTGGACATGCACAGGTTGGAATGCGCGCCGTAGCTCAGGCCGACGCTGCCGGAAGCGCGGGAGATTTCCTCCATCGCCACCAGATGCGCCAGATAGCCCATGCCGGAACCGCCGTACTGCTCGGGGATGACGATGCCGAGCAGGCCCATCTCGCCCAGCTTGGCCCACAGGTCCTGCGGGAACACGTTGTCGTGGTCGATGCGTTCGGCGCGCGGTGCGATTTCCGCCTGGGCGAAGGCGTTGACGCTTTCGCGCAGCAGATCGATGTCTTCACCCAGCGAAGGGATACGCATGTCGGGATACCTGTGCAGTCAGGGGGTCAGTGGTTCGGACGGCGTGCAGCACCGCTGTGCCGGCGCACCGACACGGCGATGACCGTGTCGATGCGTAGCTGGATTGACCGGCTGAACGGTCAATGGCCGCCGCGTTGCCGGCCGAGGAAGCGCGGTGCATTGCCCATGTGCGGCAACCGGATCTTGCCGATCAGCTGGATGCGCTCCTCACCCATGCGGTCGGCCGCCTTGTAGGTGGGAATGTTGTCACGCTTGGCGATCTCGAAGATCTTGCCCAAGTTGTAGTAGATGGTCCGCATCATGCGCATGGCGCGTTCGCGGTTGTAGCCGTCGAACTCGATCGACACGTTCATCAGGCCGCCGGCGTTGACCGCGTAATCGGGGGCGTACAGGATGCCGCGCCGCTCCAGTTCGTCGCCGCATTCATCGGTGGCCAGCTGGTTGTTGGCCGAGCCGCAGACGATCTTGCACTTCAGTCGCGGAATGGTGTCCAGGTTGACCGTGCCGCCGAGTGCGCATGGCGAGAACACGTCGGCGTCGACATCGTAGATGTCGTCCAGACCCACGGCTTCGCAGCCCAGTTCCTCGACCGCCCGATCGACCGCATCCTGGTTGATGTCGGTGACGAAGACCTTGGCGCCTTGTTCGCGCAGCAGCTTGACGTATTCCATGCCGACGTGGCCGACGCCTTGCACGGCATAGCTGTAGTCGCCGAAATTCTCGTTGCCGAACTTGTACTGCAACGCCGCCAGCAGGCCCTGCAACGATCCGTAGGCGGTGAACGGCGACGGATCGCCGGAGCCGCCATGCACCTGATGCACGCCGGTGACGTATTCGGTTTCCTTGAGCACGTATTCCATGTCGTTGACATCGATGCCGACGTCCTCGGCCGTGATGTAGCGACCACCCAGCGAGTTGACGAAGCGACCCAGCGCCCGGAACAGCGCCTCGCTCTTGTCCTTGCGCGGATCACCGATGATGACGCTCTTGCCGCCACCGAGATTCAGGCCGGCAACCGCCGCCTTGTAGGTCATGCCACGCGACAGGCGAAGCACGTCGTCGAGCGCGTCCTGCTCGGTCTTGTACGGCCACATGCGCAAGCCACCGAGGGCAGGGCCGAGCACCGTGTTGTGGATGGCGATGATGGCCTTCAGGCCGGCATCGGCGTTGTGACAGAAAACGACCTCCTCGTGACCCGAGGCGCCGATTTTTTCGAACAGCATGGAAGACTCCGTTGTGGTCGACAATGACCGTCGCCGTTTGCCTGTGGTCGCGGCGATCAGCCAGACTTGCCCGCTCACGCAGGCGCTTGGACACGTCCGGCAATTGTAGCAGCGGCGTTGCCGAACGAAGCCTGCAGACCGGTGTCGGCAGATGGTTGACAGGTGCATCGACGCGTGGTCCGCAAGCACAGGTGAAGGTGCCGGCAATCGTTGACCTGTTTGGTGCAGGTGCAGCATTTTTCGTCGCCGCTTTCGAACGCAATACCGTACGCAGGAGTCTGGAGTTGACCGCACGCACCCTTTTCCTGCTGGCATGGTGCCTGTTGCTTGCAATCAAGCTCGGCTTGAGCGTGCTGTTGCCGTTGTTCGGCGACGAAGCGTTCTACTGGTGGGAGAGTCGGCATCCGGCCTGGTCGTACAGCGATCTGCCGCCGCTGACCGCGTGGATGATTGCGCTGGGCAGCCGCGTGTTCGATGGCGAGCTCGGCGTCCGCCTGCCGTTCCTGATCCTGGGATTGTGGCTGCCCTGGCAACTGCGCGCCATGGCGACACGCTGGTACGACGCGGACACCGGCTGGCGGACCGGACTGCTGGCCATGTTGATGCCGATCTCGGCGTTGCTCGGCGTGCTCGCGTTGCCGGATGTGGTGATGGCGGTCGCGACCCTGGCGGCGGTCGATGCCTTGATCCGTGCCGGGCAGACTGGACGCGTCTGGCACTGGTGCCTGCTTGGCCTGTGGCTGGCGATCGGCATGCTCAGTCACTACCGGTTCGCGGCGGTACCGCTGGTGATGGTCGTGATCGTGCTGACCCTGCCGATGTTGCGGCGCCGCCTGGCTGGTGCCGGCCCGTGGCTGGCGACAGCGATCGCAGCGCTGGGCAGCGTGCCGCTGCTGCTGTTCAACCTTGACAACGATCTGGCCGGTCTGCGCTTCCAGTTCGTCGAACGGCACCCTTGGTCCTGGCAGTGGACCGGCTTCTGGCAACTGCCCGAGCAACTGCTGGTCGCCAGTCCGGTGCTGATGGTGGCGCTGGTCTGGTTCGCCTGGTCGCGCTTGCGCGCGTCGTCGGCATCGTCCGCTGAGCGCATCGTGGTGCGCTTCGCCAGCCTGTTGTGGCTGCTGTTCTTCGTGCTCGGCTTCTTCGCCGACAGCATGCGTTTCCGCTGGCACTGGTCGCTGCCGGCGCTGTTGCTGCTGTTGCCGCTGCTGGCGTCGCGATGGTCCGGATTCGGGCGAGGCCTGCGCTGGGCGCTGGTACTGCCGGCGCTGGCGACCTCGACGGTGCTTTTCGGCTGGCTGGGTCTGGCCGCACAGGGCGGAACCGGCACCGATCGACTCGGCGGCAAGCTGTTTCCGGACAACTTCACCGGCTGGCGCGAAGTGGCCGACTGGATCGCGCAAGAACCTTCCACCGGCCCGATCGTGGTCGACAACTTCATGCTGGCGGCGGAACTGGCGTTCTACTCGGATGAACCGGTACGCACGCGCCTGCGAGTGCTTGACGATGCGCGCAACGACCGTCACGGACGCGCCACCCAGCTTCGCCTGTGGGCGCTGGACGAGACGGCGCTGGCGGCCGAGCCGAAACAGCCCGGCCTGCTGGTGGTGGAGGAGGGGGCGCGTCGGTTCAGCGACCGCTGGTCCTGGTATCAGTCGCTGTGTGCCCGTTTCGATGGCCTGGTGCTGGAAGACGTGCTGGATCTGCACGACGGCAAGCGGCGCTTCCTGCGCTGGCGTCACGAGGGCTATCACCCACAAGACACCTGCGCGCAGCCCGAAGCCATCCCGACGCTGGGCTGGATCGAACGGCAGACCGGTGCGTCCGGCACGCCGGATCGGCTGGGTGGCTGGGCGCTGCAACCCGGCCCCGGCATCGATCGGATCGAGCTGTACCTCGACGGTGTCCGTCTTGCCAGCACACGACGTGATCAGGAAACGTACTGGGTCGAAGGGCGCTGGGGCGAAACCGGCGACCCGGCCGGTCGGATACTTGGCTTCTCGTTCGATCTGGGCGAACTGTCACTGCCTCCCGGAGGCCATCGACTGGACGTGCGCGCCGTGCGCGGCGACGGTCTGGTCTGGCCGATCGCCAGCGAACGCGTGCTGATCGCCCGCTGACCCGGCCGGTCTCAGTCGGACAACAAGGGATCGATGCCGGCCTGGCGCAGCAGCTGCGCGGTAGCGATCAGCGGCAGACCGACCAAGGCTGTGGGATCGCGGTTGTCGATCGCATCGAACAGGGCAATGCCCAGGCCCTCGCACTTGAAACTGCCGGCGCAGTCGTACGGTTGCTCGCGCTGCAGGTAACGTTCGATCTCGTCATCGCCCAGCAGGCGGAATCGGACGCGGGTCTGATCCAGTGCCGGGAGATCGCGTCCATCCGCGGCCACCACATGGACGGCGGTATGGAACATCACCTCGCGCCCGGAACTGGCCGCCAGCTGGCTGCTGGCAGTCGCATGGTCACCCGGCTTGCCCAGCGTACGGCCGTCCAGTTCGGCAACCTGGTCGGAGCCGATCACCACGGCCCCCGGATGTTTCGCGGCCACGGCCCGGGCCTTGGCGGCAGCCAGACGCTGGGCCAGTTCAGGTGGGGATTCGCCGGGACGGGCGCTTTCGTCCGTCTCCGGCGAGGCGACTGCGAAGCCGCGGACCAGCCGCGACAGCAGTTCCTGGCGGTAGCGCGAGGTCGAGGCGAGAACAAGCGGCGGCTGGGGCATGGGCGCGCGTGGGAAGATATTGATTGACTGGCAATTTCGACCGGCCGTATCATACCGCTCTTATGTCGCGCGGATTGCCCGAACAGGTCGATGTCTGGCGGCTGGTGGCTGGTCGTTTCTGCTATGCCGGTGATCTGGCGTTGCACTCGTTCCAGCGGTTGCGCGAAAGCCTTGCCGATACCGACGGCGCCGTGGCTTTCGAGATCGAGTTCGGAACCGACGAACTGGATCAGGCCTTTGTCGAGCTGCGCGTCCAGGGTGAGTTGCCGCTGGTCTGCCAGCGCACCCTCGAGGTGTACCGGCAGCCCGTGGCGATCAACCAGCGGCTCGGGCTGATCCGGCGCGAGGAACAGGAAGCGGCCCTGCCGCCGGGTTACGAGGCCTTCCTCGTACCGCCCAGCGGCCTGGTCGCACCGGCCGATCTGGTCGAGGACGAGCTGATCCTGGCCTTGCCGCTGGTGCCAGCGAGGCCGGACAGTGACCTCGTCGGCGAGGAGCCGGAAGGGGATCAGGAGCCAGCGCGTGAGAACCCGTTTCTCGCGCTGAAATCCTTGAAGTTTCAATAGTTGCAGATAGTTGTTGTTGAATTGGATTACGTGGAGTCTTAACGAACATGGCCGTACAGAAAAGCCGCAAGACGCCGTCCCGCCGCGGCATGCGTCGCGCGCACGACAAGTTGAGCGCCAACCAGCTGGGCACCGATCCGACCTCGGGCGAAACCCATCGTCGCCATCACATCACTGCCGACGGCTACTACCGTGGTCGCCAGGTGATCGTGCCGAAGGCGGCGCCGGATCAGGACGACGAAGACTGATCGGAGTCCGGCAGGCACATGACGCCCGCCGGCGCCGAGCCAGCAGCATGCGAAAACACGGGGCCCGGTGCGGCAACGCAACCGGGCCCTTGCGCGTGTCCGGCCATTTCGCCGGCATTTTCAGGGGAGAGGGACTGAGATGATCTACGCACGGATCGCTGGCACTGGCAGCTATCTGCCGGACAAGGTGCTGACCAATGCCGATCTGGAAAAGCTGGTGGAAACCACCGACGAGTGGATCCAGGAACGCACCGGCATCCGCGAGCGTCGGGTCGCCGCCGATGGCCAGACCACCGGTGACCTGGCCGAGATCGCCGCGCGCCGCGCCATGGAAGCGGCCGGCGTGGACGCCTCCGAGATCGATCTGATCGTGGTCGGCACCACCACCCCGGACCTGATTTTCCCGAGCACCGCCTGTCTGGTGCAGGCGCGCCTCGGCGCCAATGGCTGTGGCGCCTTCGACGTCAACGCCGCCTGTTCCGGCTTCATCTACGCCCTGTCGATGGCTGACAAATTCGTGCGCAGCGGCCAGTCCAAGTGCGCGCTGGTTATCGGCGCCGAGACGCTGACCCGGATGATCGACTGGAGCGATCGCGGCACCTGTGTGCTGTTCGGCGACGGCGCCGGTGCCGTGGTGCTCAAGCCGTCCGAAGAAACCGGCATCCTGTCAACGCATCTGCATGCCGATGGTAGCTACAAGGAATTGCTGTTCAATCCGGTCGGCGTGTCGACCGGGTTCAAGGACGAGCACAACCACGGCGTCAAGGTGGTGATGACCGGCAACGAGCTGTTCAAGGTGGCCGTGCGGGCATTGGCGCGCACCGCCGAAGAGGCGCTTGCCGCGAACGGTGTCGACAAGAGCGATCTGGACTGGCTGGTGCCGCATCAGGCCAACCTGCGCATCATCGCCGGCGCCGCCAAGCACCTGAGCCTGCCGATGGACAAGGTCATCGTCACCGTCGATCGTCATGGCAACACCTCCTCCGGTTCGGTGCCGCTGGCCCTGGACGAGGCGGTGCGCGACGGTCGCATCCAGCGTGGCCAGCTGCTGTTGATGGAGGCTTTCGGTGGTGGCGTCACCTGGGGTTCGGCGCTGCTGCGCTACTGAGGCAAGCCGGTTCGCGCGGCGTCCGTGTTCGAGGCTCCCTGCAGGGAACCCGGCATCCGCAGCGCCAAGGCCGATGCGCTCATGCCTGTCGACCATTCAACAGGCAACCGCTGCTTGATCGGCGCGGCAGGCATGCAGCGGCACGACCGGAACAGCGGCTGATGACCATGACCGCGCCATACGGTTTCGTCTGTCGGATCGATCCGTCGACAATCTACTGATTACCGCCAAGCCAAACGACATGACCGATCTAACCATTTCGTCACGACTCGCCTTCGTGTTCCCTGGCCAAGGCTCGCAGAGCCCCGGCATGCTCGCCGATCTCGCGGCCGCGCATCCGCAGGTGCTGGAAACCTTCGCTGAAGCCTCCGAGGGCGCCGGCACCAACCTTTGGGCGATCGCCGGCGCTGACGGCGACGAGCGCCTGAACCAGACCGAGTTCACCCAGCCGGTGCTGCTGGCAGGCGGCATTGCCGTCTGGCGTGTGTGGCAATCACAAGGCGGACCGCAACCGGCCTTGCTGGCCGGTCACAGCCTTGGCGAATACGCGGCGCTGGTCGCCGCCGGCGCGCTTGGCCTTGCCGACGGCGCCCGGCTGGTGCGCGAGCGTGGCCGACTGATGCAGGCGGCGGTCCCGGCCGGCGTCGGCGCGATGGCGGCGATCCTGGGTGCCGAAGACGCTGTGGTTGCCGAGGTCTGTGCCGACGTTTCCGGTGAGCGAGTGGTCGTGCCGGCGAACTTCAATTCGCCCGGCCAGATCGTCATCGGCGGTCATGCCGACGCTGTCGATGCCGCCATCGCGGCGCTGGCCGAGCGCGGCGTGCGCAAGGCCATGAAGCTGCCGGTGAGCGTGCCATCGCATACGCCGCTGATGCGCGAAGCCGCCGAGGCGCTGGCGCAGGTGATGGCTGATCTGGACTGGCGCGCGCCGGTCATCCCGGTGCTGCACAACGTCGACGTGGCGCGTCATGCCGAACCTGCCGCGATCCGCGACGCGCTGACGCGACAGCTCTATCAGCCGGTGCGCTGGACCGAAACCGTGCAGGCACTGGCGGCCGCCGGCATCGACCGCATTGGTGAATGTGGGCCTGGCAAGGTGTTGACCGGGCTGATCAAGCGCATCGACCGCGATATCGACGGTCGCGCGCTGGGCGGGCCGGACGATCTGTCCACGGCCTTGAACGAGTGGTCGTCCTGAGCCATCGGCGCACTCTCCGAACTCAACCACAGCTACCCGATCCAGAAGGGAGAACCAATTTCATGGAAGCCATCCTCAAGGGACAGATTGCGCTGGTCACCGGCGCCAGCCGCGGCATCGGTGCCGCGATCGCCGACACGCTGGCACGTGCCGGCGCCACCGTCATCGGCACGGCCACGTCCGATTCCGGCGCCGAAGCGATTGCTTCGCGCCTGTCGGCACTGTCGCAAGGCAGCCAGGGCCGCAAGCTCGATGTCGCCGACGCTGGCCAGTGCGAAGCCATCATCGATGACATCACCAAGAATGTCGGACCGGTATCGATCCTGGTCAACAACGCCGGCATCACCCGCGACCAGTTGCTGCTGCGGATGAAGGACGAGGATTGGCAGGCGATTCTCGACACCAACCTGACGCCGATCTTCCGGCTCAGCCGCGCCGTGCTGCGCGGCATGATGAAGGCGCGCAGTGGTCGCATCATTTCCATCGCCTCGGTGATCGGCGCGATCGGCAACGCCGGCCAGGCCAACTATGCTGCCGCCAAGGCCGGCATCGTCGGCTTCACCAAGTCGCTGGCACGCGAGGTCGGTAGTCGCGGCATCACCGCCAATGTCGTCGCGCCCGGCTTCATCGAGACCGACATGACCCGTGAACTGCCCGAGGCACAGCGCACCGCGATGCTCGGCAATATCGCCCTGGGCCGCCTGGGTGCACCGGAGGATATCGCCAACGCGGTGCTGTTCCTGGCCTCGCCGGCCGCGGCCTACGTGACCGGGGAAACCCTGCACGTCAACGGCGGCATGCACATGGCCTGAGCCGGCGACCGGCGCCATGACACGGGCTCAGAACCGGCGGCAATTGCCTGCGGCAACATGCGGTATCGACGTGATTTTTCCGGTCAGAGGAAGCGCAGGGGAAACGCCCGGCCAAGGCGTTTCCGGCCGACCAGGACGATCTCGAATGGCATCAGCTCATGGCCCCAATTTGTCGTCGACGGGTAGCCAGCGGCGGCTGGTCATGCTTTACAATCGCCGCTTCGTTCCCGTACAGAGGTTGTCTTGCATATGAGCATCGAGGATCGCGTCAAGAAAATCGTGGTCGAGCAGCTCGGCGTCAAAGACGAAGAGGTCACGCCCAACGCATCTTTCGTCGACGATCTCGGCGCGGATTCGCTGGACACG
>JAMHVM010000192.1:0-28618 GCA_035911475.1 Lysobacterales bacterium
GCCGGCTTCGAGGCGGTGGATGTGCACGTGAGCGATCTGCTTGCAGGCCGACATGCCTTGTCCGGTTTTTCCGGCCTGGCCGCCTGTGGTGGCTTCTCCTACGGTGACGTGCTCGGTGCCGGTCGCGGCTGGGCCATGTCGATCCTGGAAACGCCGCGTCTGCGCGACCAGTTCGCCGCCTTCTTCGCCGATCCTGACACCTTTGCCCTGGGTGTGTGCAACGGCTGCCAGATGTTGGCGCGTTTGCGCGAGCTGATTCCCGGCAGCGAGGAGTGGCCGGTATTCCTGCGCAACCGTTCCGAACAGTACGAGGCGCGCCTGAGTCTGGTCGAGGTGACGCCGTCGCCCTCGTTGCTGTTGGCTGGCATGGCTGGCAGTCGTTTGCCGGTGGTGGTTGCACACGGCGAAGGCCGTGCGGATTTCAGCGTCGGTGGCGATCGTGCCGAGGTATCGGTGGCACTGCGCTACATCGATGGCGACGGTCGTGTTGCCGACACCTATCCGGCCAATCCCAACGGCTCGCCCGATGGCATCGCCGCGGTGACCAGCCGCGACGGTCGCGTGACCATCCTGATGCCGCATCCCGAGCGCGTGTTCCGGACGGTGCAGATGAGCTGGTCCCCGGCTGGCTGGGGTGAGGATTCGCCCTGGTTGCGGCTGTTCCGCAACGCCCGTGTGGCGGTGGGTTGATCCGGTGACAATGTCGCCGCTGAAGCGATTCTTCCTGCAGGCGCTGTTGTGGCTGCCGGCGATGTTCTTCGTCTGGGTGTACTTCTCCAGCCTGTTCGCGGTGCCCTCGACGACCATGGCGCGCGCGCTGCTGACCAGCGCTTACTCGAGCATCTTCCACGATGTCTATCGCGGATTTCCGTCGCATCTGGTCGATGGCGGTGCGGCACCGAACCTGCCGGGGACGCCGACCGACCGGGGCCACGTTCGCGACGACCATCTGCTGATGCTCCGCTTCAACGAGCAGGTCATGCCGGAGCCGATGCGGGCGGAGAAGCGCGCAACCGGCGATGAACCACTACCGATCATCAACACCATGATCTACGGCTATGGTCTGGCGCTGATCTGGGGTCTAGTCATGGCCACGCCGCTCAGTGCGGGACGACGCTGGCTGCAGATGGGCCTGGGCTGGTTGGCCATCGCGCTGGTCCAGACCTTCGGTGCGGTGACCGCTTCCCTGACCTCGGCCATGCGCTACCTGGGACCGGATCCGATCCGTGATGCCGGTATCCATCCGGAGGTCCTCGTGGCGCTGTACCAGTTCGGCTACCTGATCCTGCCTGCCGTGGTGCCGGTAGTATTGTGGATGCTGATGAACCGACCGTTCATTCAGGTCCTGACCACCAGACTTCAGGAACCTGGCCCGCCGGTGCCGGTCCAATCCGCCCCGGATTCGACTGCCCGCGAAACCCGCACTCCGGATTGAGACATGGCTGCCGTCATTCCCGAAACCACCACATTGCTGCAAGGCGAAGACAACGAAGCGCTGATCTGCGCGGCGTTGGTCGAGCGCGGCCGGTTGAAGGAAACCGATCTCAACCGGGCCCGGCGCCTGCACGAGGAATCCGGCGGCAGCCTGGTCAGCCTGCTGACCAAGCTCGGGCTGGCCTCCGAGCGCGACGTCGCCGAAGCGATCGCCTCGGTCATGAATCTGCCGCTGAAGAACAGCAAGGATGCCCCGGAGGCGCCACCGGAGAATGTGCAACTGCCGCTGCGTTTCCTCAAGCAGTACCACGTGGTGGCGATCGGCGACAGTGATGATGCGGTCGAACTGCTGGTGTCCGATCCGCAGGACGACTACCCGGTGCAGGCCACGCGCCTGGCCACCGGCAAGGCGGTCAAGGTGTCGGTAGGCCTGCGCTCGGAGATCGACGATCTGATCGAGCGCTACTACGGCCAGGGCCGCTCCGCGCTGGGCACCATCGTCGAGAGTCTCAGCGAGGAAGGCGGTCGCGGCGAGGACGATGTCGAGCACCTGCGCGACCTGGCCTCCGAGGCGCCGGTCATCCGGCTGGTCAACATCATCATCCAGCGCGCGGTCGAAGGCCGTGCCAGCGACATCCACATCGAGCCGTTCGAGAACCGCCTGAAGGTGCGCTACCGCATTGACGGCGTGCTGCACGAGGTCGAGTCGCCGCCGTCGTCGAGCACGGCCGCGGTGATCTCGCGCGTGAAGATCATGGCCAAGCTCAACATTGCCGAACGCCGCCTGCCGCAGGACGGCCGCATCATGTTGCGCGTGCAGGGCAAGGAGCTGGATCTGCGCGTGTCGACGGTGCCGACCGCGCACGGCGAGAGCGTGGTGATGCGTATCCTGGACCGCGAGAGCGTGGTCTTCGACTTCAAGCGGCTGGGCTTCACCGACCAGTTCCTGCCGCAGTTCCTGCGCGTGCTGGAGATGCCGCACGGCATCATGCTGGTCACCGGCCCCACTGGTTCGGGCAAGACCACCACGCTGTACACGGCACTGTCGCAGCTGAACACGGCCGACGTGAAGATCATCACCGTCGAGGATCCGGTCGAGTACCAGATCGAAGGCATCAACCAGATCCAGGCCAAGCCGCAGATCGGCCTGGACTTCGCCCAGGCGCTGCGCTCGATCGTGCGCCAGGACCCGGACATCATAATGATCGGCGAAATGCGCGATCTGGAGACAGCGAAGATCGCCATCCAGTCGGCGCTGACCGGCCACCTGGTACTGTCGACGCTGCACACCAACTCGGCCGCGGGCGGCGTGACCCGCATGCTCGACATGGGTGTGGACGACTACCTGCTCAGTTCCACGGTCAATGGCATCCTGGCCCAGCGTCTGGTGCGCAAGCTCGATGCCGAGCACGCCCAGGCGTTCACGCCCACGCCCGAGGTGATGCGTGAGTACCGGCTGGAATCACTGGCGCAGGGTCGCCCGATCCAGTTGTACAAGCCGATGCCTTCCGCATTGACGCCAACCGGTTATTTCGGACGAACCACCATCATGGAATTCCTGACCATGTCCGAGCCGCTGCGCCGGCTGGTCATGCAGCACGCCGACGAACAGAAACTGCAGGCGCAGGCACAGAGCGAAGGCATGCGCACCATGTTCGAGGACGGCATCGCCAAGTCGCTGGCCGGGTTGACCACCATCGAGGAGGTGCTGCGTGTCACCCAGGAAAGCTGAGTGGCCGGTCGGTATCGTGGTGATGACAGCCTTGCTCCGGCGCGGCAGCAACGAGCGGACTGAGTCGGCATGACCCTGTACGTGTACAAGGCGGTCACGCCCGCGGGCGAGCCGCTGGAAGGGCGCATGGACGCCGGCAGCGCCGAAGAAGTGATCGCCAAGGTCCAGGACGCCGGCAACATTCCCCTGTCCGCGGTCGAGGCCGATGCCGCCGGTGGCATGGGGCTGGGCGGCCTGCTGCGCAAGCAGGACATGAGTGCTGCGCAGGTCACCACCTTCACCGACCAGCTGGCCACGCTGATGGGCGCCGGTCAGCCGCTGGATCGTGCCTTGCAGATCCTGCTCGACTTGCCCGAAAGCGAGAAGGCCAAGAAGCTGATCGGGCGGGTGCGCGACCAGGTGCGCGAAGGCTCGTCCTTGTCGGACGCGCTGGAAGAACAGCACGGCGCGTTCAGTCGCCTGTACATCAACATGATCCGCGCCGGTGAAGTCGGTGGCACGTTGGAGCGCACCTTGCGCCGGCTGGCCGAGTACATGGATCGCAGCCAGAAGCTGCGCAGTTCCATCATCAGCGCGCTGATCTATCCGGTGATCCTGGCGTTCGCGGTGCTGGGTGCGATCTTCATGCTGCTGATGTTCGTGGTGCCGCAGTTCGTGCCGATGTTCGAGGACATCGGCATGGAGTTGCCGGGCATCACCAAGGTGGTGTTGCTGTTCGGCAATTTCCTGACCGGCTGGTGGTGGCTGATCATCGGTGGCGCCATCGTGCTGTCGATCTGGTTCCGACGGCAGATGGCGCAGACCGATACCCGCCGGGGCTGGGACGAACGGCTGCTGAAGTTCGGCCTGTTCGGCACCCTGTACATGCGCCTGGAGACGGCCAAGCTGACCCGTACGCTGGGAACTTTGCTGCAGAGTGGCGTTCCATTGCTGAGCGCGCTGTCGATCGCCCGCAACGTGCTCAGCAACGTGGTGCTGGCCGAGGCGGTCGATGCCGCCAGCGACCTGGTCAAGACCGGTGACGGCCTGGCCTGGGCGCTGGGCCAGCAGAAGCGTTTTCCCAAGATGGCGTTGCAGATGATCGCGGTGGGTGAGGAGTCCGGGGAACTGGACACCATGCTGCTCAAGGTGGCCGATGTCTACGACGGCGAGACCAAGGCGACCATCGACCGAATGCTGGCCGCGCTGACACCGATCCTGACACTGGTCATGGCGGTGGTTGTGGGCTTTATCATGATGGCCTTGTTGTTGCCCATCATGTCCATCATGTCCAATGTAGGAGGCTGATTCCCATGTCCCGGTTTGCCAACCCCTCGTTCCAGCGCGTCGTCCGCGCCCGTGGTTTCAGCCTCATCGAAATGATCGCCGTGCTGGTGCTGATCGGCATCGTCGCCACCCTCGTCGTGCGCAACGTGATGCCCCAGTTCACCGGTGGACAGACCAATGCTGCCAAGGCTCAGATCAGTGCCATGTCGACCACGGTCGAGGCTTACTACATGGAGAACGGCAAGTACCCGGAGAACCTCAATCAGCTGGTCGGCAAATATGGTTTGCGCGAATCCCAGCTCAAGGATCCATGGGGTAACGAGATCGTGTTCCGTCGCCCTGGCGAGGGTGGTCGCGACTTCGATCTGATTTCCCACGGTCGCGATGGCAAGCCGGGCGGCACCGGCAACGACGCCGACATCGGCAGCTGGCAGTAGTCAGGACAGGGCCGGCACCAGCGTGGATCACGGCGATGGTCACCGTGAACGAACGCCAATCGGGTTCGCGCGGGGTGCGCATACGGCGTATTGATCGATTGTGCTCGCGTCTGCCCGGAACCGGGCAGCGCGGCTTCTCGCTGATCGAGATGGTCGCGGTGCTGGTACTGATCGCGGTTGCCATGACTGCGATGACAGTGTCTCTGGTCAACGGCCTGCGTAGCACCAAGGTCATGGCGGCCAGCCGCGATCTGGCGGCGGCCATGCGCTATACCCGCGGTCAGGCCATCATCAAACGCGAAGAGCGTGCGCTCGAAGTCGATGTCGAGACCAAGAGCTACACCGCGCCTGGGCGCTCGACTGTGAAACTGCCCGAAGAAATGGATATGACGTTGCGTACGATACGCACCGAACAGACTCGCGAGTCCGCCGGACGTATCCGCTTCTTTCCCGATGGCAGCTCCACCGGCGGCTTCATTCGTCTCACAGCCGACAGCCGCGAGTGGCTGGTCAATGTCGCCTGGTTGACCGGTGAGATCTCGCTGGAAGAGGTGACCGATTGAACGCGCTTGATGCCGATGGTGACTCGGTAGCGGCCGCCCGGAAATCGGCAAATGGCTGTCTCCGCAAAGGGGAGATCAGCCGAGCTCTGATGGTTTCTTCAGTGCGGCGTGCAGCGCGCACGACCGTGAGTGTGCCGCGGATGCGCGAACAGCGTGGGTTCACGTTGATCGAGACCATTGCTGCCTTCGTGTTGCTGGCCTTGTTCGTCGGCGTGTTGATGTCGTCGTTGGGCACGGCGATGCGCCATACGGTCTGGGCCGAACAGCAGTCGATCGCCGCCGAATGGGCGCAGAGCAAGATGGATCTGGTCGGTATCGGCGAGCCGATCGAAGAGGGCAACAGCCGCGGCCGTTTCGACGACGACTATCGCTGGGAAATGGAAGTGGTCGAGTACGATCCGCCGCGCGATCCGCCGCCGGCGCCGACCGAGGCGCAACTGGCCGCCGGCTATCAGCCGGTGGAGTACGACCCCGATTCGTTGGGGATGTACCTGTATCGCGTCGACCTGCGTGTCCTGTGGGGTGACGCCCGCGACGAGCGTTCAGCCATGTTCACCACCGTGCGTGCCTATTCGCCCGATCAGGCGGTGCTGTTCAACACTGATCCCGCCGCTGCCGGCGCGGGAGCGGGTCAGCAGGGCCAATATGGCTACGGGCAGGGCCAGCGCCAAGGCGCCGGTCAAAACGCCAACAACCGCGGATCACAAACGCGATGAGCCGATCACGTTCCGGGCCCGCAGTCGATCGGTTGGCCTTGCAGGTCGCGGTGAGTCACGGCCTGTTTTCCCGATCTCGATCTGGCTTCGGCCGCGTCAGGACCGGCAGTCGCGGTTTCACCCTGGTCGAGATCGTGCTGGCCTTGATCCTGGTCAGCCTGATCATGGCCATTGCGGTAGGCGGCATCCGCATGAGCCGCAAGGCGGCCGAGAACGGCGAGCATCGGGTCGAGGCGGTGAATGCGGTGCGCGTGACCCAGGAGTTCCTGCGCCGGCAACTGGCTCGGGTGGTGCCGTTGGCTTTCGACATCGACCGTGCCGAAGGCCGCAACCTGGTGTTCGAGGGCGAGGACGATTCGGTGACCTTCGTCGCGCCCATGCCGGGCTATCTCAGCGGCGGTGGTCCCTATGTGCAGCGTATCTCGCTGGAGCGGGATCGGTTGGCGTTCTACCACCGCATGCTGATCACCGACGAAGACGACGAGGCCGAGCCGGTATTCCTGGTCGATCGCATTCGGCGCGGCAAGTTCGAGTATCGCGGCATCGACGAGCAGGGCCAGCTCGGCGACTGGAGCGACGAGTGGGAGGATTCCTCGCGCACGCCGATGATGGTCCGGTTGAGCCTGGAGTTCCAGGAAGACAGCGGCATGAAATGGCCAACGCTGGAGGTGCCGCTGCTGATCGATGTCGGCGGCGTCAACAACGCGTATCGATTCTTCGGTCCCAGCGACGAGCAGGGGATGATGGATCCGTCCATGAGCGGACAGATGCCGGGGCAGCCCATGCCCGGTGGAGGCGACCGTGGCATCCTGCGCTAGGCGAGCATGTTTTCCCCGCGCGCAGGGTTTTGGCGATCGCGCGCGCGGCGTCGCCTTGCTGTTCGTGGTCTGGGCCACGGCCTTGCTGACGCTGATCATCGGCGGCTACGTGTTGATCGCACATGTCGAACACATGCAGGCGCGCAACCTCGCGGACACGACACGGGCGCGCTACTTCGCCGAAGCCGGGCTGCATCGCGCCGTGCTGGAAATGCGCATGCCCGATCCGATGACGCGCTGGGTTGCCGACGGTCGCAGCTACACCTTCGAGATCGATGGCATTCCCATCGAAGTGGCGTTGACCGACGAAAGCGGCAAGCTCGACCTGAACATTGCCGACGAACGCACACTGACCAACTTTCTCCGCGGCCGTGGCGTCGAGGAAGAGCCGGCGCTGGCCATCGCCCACGCGATCATGGACTGGCGTGACCCCGACGACAGTCCCATGCCGTTCGGCGCGGAGAGCGACGACTACCGCAGCACGGGTCATCCCTACGGCGCCAAGAACGCCTACTTCGACACCGTGGCCGAACTGCAGCAGGTCATGGGTGTGGACTATGAGCTGTTCCGGAAACTTGAGCCGGCGGTGACGGTCTATGCCGGACGCAACCAGCCCAACGCCGCCTATGCTTCCGCTGACGCCCTGCTCGCACTGCCCGACATGACCCCGGAAATGGCCGAGGAATTCGTGCAATTGCGCCGGTCGCTGCCGATCGGCGATCCGTCGGTGGCCGGGCTGCTCACTCTGCCCGACGGGAGCCCCGTCATGGCAGGCGGCGGCGGTTTCACTTACAGTGTGCGGTCCAAAGCCACTTTGCCCAATGGCGCGTATGGCCTGCTAGAGGCGACCATCCGCATCGGTGGCGCCGCGTCGAACGGTCGACCGTTCGTCATCCTGCGCTGGCGCGACAACGAAAACGCCTGATGCCCCTGTTCGATTCCATCCAACCGGTCGTTGCGAAATGGACGACGCGCTATCGGCGCTCGCCCGTTCCGGCTTTCCTCGCCTGGTGGAAAGCCGAACTGGTCGGCAGCCTTCCTGCGCGCTGGCAGGCCTGGTTCCAGGATCGCCGTGAAGTCTGGTTGGCCAGCATTGAGGGTGACGAACTCGTGCTGCGACGGGAAGGTCAGTCCGAACCGCTGGCCCGTTTCGATCTGGGTCGGCCCGCCAACGAGGTCCGCACGGAACTCGCCCGGCTGGCCGGACGCGAGGTCGATCACGACCGTCTGACCATCCTGGCTGTACCGCAGGCGCAGGTGCTGTTGCGCAGCCTGCAGTTCCCGCCGGCGGTGGAGCAGAACCTGCGTCAGGTGCTGTCCTTCGAGATGGACCGGCAGACGCCGTTCAAGGCCGACCAGGTCTACTTCGACTATCGCGCCGATCTGGCGGCGAACGGCCGTCAGGTCAAGGTCGATCTGGCGTTGATGCCGCGGCCGGCGCTGGACGGGCTGCTGCAACGATTGAAGGGCCTCGACCTGGCTCTGGATGGTGTCGATGTCGCCACCGCCGGTTCGGCGCGCGCCGGTTTCAACCTGTTGCCCGAGACCTTGCGTGTACGGCGCAGCAACCCTCAGCGACGGATGAACTGGATCCTGATCGGCATCGCCGCCTTGCTGCTGATGCTGACCATGCAGCAACTGCTGGCCAACCGCACCCAGGCACTGGAAGCGTTGCGCGCGAATGTCGACGCTGCGCGTGGCGAGGCGCATGCCGTGGTGGCTCTGCGCGGGCAGCTGAACACCGCAGTCGACGGTGCAGGCTATCTGGCCGACAAGAAGCGCAATGAACCGTCGGTGATGCGTGTACTTGGTGACCTCAGCAGTCGCCTCCCCGACGACACCTGGCTGGAACGTCTGACCTTCCGCAACCAGAACCTGGAAATCGTCGGTCAGAGCGGCGAAGCCACGCGCCTGATTGCCCTGCTTCAGGGTTCCAGCGTGCTGGCCGGTCCGGCCTTCAGTGGCCAGATCTCGCCCGATGCGCAGACCCGCAAGGAGCGTTTCAACCTCAATGCCAGCTACGACCTGCGGCCGGAGCAGAAGGCCGTCGATCCGGAGCCGGCGGCCGCAACCGAGCAGGCGCCGGAGGACTCCGCGCAGACACCTGAGGCTGCGGACAGCCCGGTCGTCGAGTCGGAAGCCACCGACGACAAGGCGGCGGAGGGGGATCGCTGATGCGTCTGCTGCCACCCCCGGGCAAGGGTCGGCCATTGGCCTGGATCCTGTTCGTCATCGCCGTGTTGCTGGGCTATCTGCTGCTGGTGCACTGGTGGTTCGTGGCGCCGCATCTGGCCATTTCCGGCGAGATCGCCCAGCTCAAGGAGCAGGAGGCGCGCTTCCGCGCCGCGATCGCCAGCAGACCGCAGATCGAACAGCGGCTGCAGGAGGTGCGAACCTTCGAGTCGGGCAGCCCCTCGTTCCTGCCCGAGAGCGATTTCGATTCCGCCGCCGCCGCCCTGTTCTCGCGGCTCAAGGCCTTGGTCGCCGAGAAGGCGGAAGTCCCCGAGCGCTGCGAGGTGGCCAGTCACAATCCCAAGCGATCGGTGACTGAAGAGCTGTACGAGCGGGTAACCATCTCCGTCCACCTGCGTTGCGACATCGACGATTTCGCCGAAGTGCTGCATTCGGTCGAGAGCAGCAAGCCGGTGTTGTTCGTCAACGAGCTCAACATCTATCGGCAGATGATCGGTGGGCGTCGCCAAGCTTCGCGCAGGTCAGTGCCACAGCCGGCGGTGCCGGTCGGGCAGTATCAGCTGGACATCCGTTTCGATCTGTACGGCTACCTGCGCAAACCTGGCCCGTCGCGCACGGAGCGGACATGACCCGCGACCAGACCCGGCAATTGACACGGATACTGGCCATCGCCGTTGCGGTCATGGCGGCGGTCTATCTGCTGCTGTTGTTCGGCCTGTGGCGCGGCGCGCCCAGCGTCAGCGCGGGCGATGTCGAGGAAGTGGCACCCTTGAGCCTGAGCGAGGCGAGCGTCAGCCTCCCCGACATGGCGGCCTATGCCGATGTCTCTCAGCGCCCGCTGTTCTCCGACGACCGCAAGCCGGTTCCCAAGGAGGCGGCCTCCGATGAGGGTGACGCGGAACCTGAACCGGAGCCGGTTCCGGCGGCTCCACTCAATGTGGCACTGACGGGTATCATCCACACCCCACAATTCCGGGCCGCGCTGCTGCGTGACAACAGCACAGGTCGTGATCTCAGCCTGCAGGAACAGATGCCCCTTCCCGGCGAGCAGGGTGGCTGGCTGGTGAAGTCCATCGAACCGCGACGAGTCGTGTTCGAGGACACCGCCAATCAAGCCGAGACCGCCGTTGAATTGGCCATTGGCAGCGCACCGGCGATGCCGCCGCCCAGCAGCCCGCCACGCCGTGGCAGGCAGGCTGCCGCGGACGGCGCGGCTCCCGAAGACGGCAAGGCCAACGCAGTCGCCGACAACCAGGATGAAGTGGCTCGACGGGCAGCCGAGATCCGGCGCCGGATCGAGGAGCGGCGGGCGCAATTGCGCCGCGAAGCCGAAGCGAAACAGAACCAGTGACGATGCCGATGACCCCAATCCTCTCCCGAATCCGACTGGCTGCTGTGCTGGCGCTGGTCGTCTGGCTGGCCGGTTGCGCCACCACGCAATCCAGGCCCCTGCCGCCGCCCGATCGCGACTGGAATCAGCCCGATCGTGCGCTGTCGTACGCGGGCGGTCGTGAGGTGCGGGATTCAGGCGATCGCGGCCAATCCAGCGGCGCCGAGCCAGAGGGCATCAATCTGGAGGATGAGGGCGAGGTCGTCGAGCAGGACGAGATCCGCGAAGAAGTCATCCAGATCGGCAACCGCGAACTGTTCAACCGGCAGGCCGCCTCGCGCAGCCTGCCGGTACCGCCCGTGGACGGCGAGGTCACCTTCAACTTCCAGGATCAGCCGATCCAGGCCGTAGTGCAGGCGATCATCGGTGTGTTCATGGGCGAGAACTACATCATCGGGCCGGGTGTTGGCGGCACGGTGACCTACGTCACCCAGAAGCCGATCAATGCCAGCCAGGCCATGGGCGTGCTGGAGTACCTGCTGGCACTGAACAACGCCAGCATCCTGTTCAAGGATGGCCGATACGAGATCCTGCCCACGGCCAGCGCCCTGCCGGGAAATCTCAGTCCGCGCATGGGTCCGATCCCCACCGGTCGCGGTTACCAGGTCCAGATTGTGCCGCTGACCTACATTTCCCCGACCGAAATGCAGCGCCTGTTGACGCCCTTCGCGCGCCCCAATGCCGTGGTCAGCGCCGACAACTCCCGTTCCATCATCGTCCTCGCCGGTACTCGCGAGGAGCTGCAGAGCTACCAGCGGACCATCGAGATCTTCGACGTCGACTGGCTGCAGGGGGTGTCGATCGCGTTCTATCCGCTGGTCAACGCCGAAGTCAGCGAGGTGATGACCGAGCTGACTGCACTGTTCATGGAAGAAAACGGTTCGCCCCTCGCCGGCATGTTCCGGTTCCTGCCGGTGGAGCGGCTGGGTGGCATTTTCGTGATCACCCAGAACCCCGGCTATCTGGAAGAGGCGCGCAAGTGGCTCAAGCGACTTGATCGCAACAATGCCTCGCTGGCAGGTACTCAGCTGTTCGTCTACAACGTACGCAACGTCAAGGCGGTGGACCTCGCCGATTACCTTGGCGCGATCTTCACCGGCGGTGGTGCGCCGGCCGGACGCAGCCAGCGGCGTGCGCCGCGAGCGGACGTTGCCCCCGGCGCCGAGGCGGTGGAAATCGGCAGCGGGGAAACCGGTCAAAGCCAGCGCCGGCGGCAGTCGGGTGGTGGCGCCAACACCACCGGCAACGACGAGATCAGCTTCACTGCGGTGGAAGAGAACAACCAGCTGCTGATCCGCTCGACGCAGTCGCAGTACCAGGCGGTCATGGCTGCGGTTCGCAAGCTCGACATCGAGCCGTTGCAGGTGCACGTGGAAATGCAGATCATCGAAGTGAATCTGCGCAACCAACTTGAGTTCGGTGTGCAATGGTTCCTCGAAGGGTTGATGGGACAGGGCCTGGATGATGTCGCCGGTCATGGCTGGCACCAGCCCGGCAACAAGCAGCGCTGGTCTTTCGGCGGCAACTCCGGATCGCCGCTGGATCCTTCCGGCAGCAGTTTCTTTTACCGTTTCATCGACAACGAGCTCGATGTCGCGATTCGCGCCCTGCAGGAAGCGACGGAGACGCGGATTCTTTCGGCGCCATCGCTGACAGTGCTCAACAATCAGGAAGCGAGCATCAACGTCGGCGACCAGATTCCCGTCGTCAGCACCTACTTCAGTGGTTGGAACACCGGTGGCACCGGCACCGGCGCGCCAATGAACACCAGCAACGTCCAGTACCGCGATACCGGTGTCATCCTGTCGGTCACGCCCCGAGTCAATCCGGGCGGACTGGTCTATCTGGAACTGAGCCAGGAAGTGAGCAAACCGGGCGCACTGGACACGCGTTCGGGGAACTTCGCGATCAACAAGCGCACAGTGGAAACCCAGGTCGCGGTGCAAAGTGGCGAGACCATACTCCTGGGTGGCCTGATCTCCGAGGACAACCTCAAGTCCGATTCCGGCGTGCCCGGTCTGAGCAAGATTCCGGTGCTGGGTAAATTGTTCGGCAGCACGGCCAGCACGCTGGCGCGGAACGAACTGATCGTCTTGATCACGCCGCGGGTCATCCAGACCGTCATGGATGCGCGCGAAGTCACCGACGAGTACCAGGAGAACTTCCGCAATCTGCGGCCGCTGGATCTGCGTACCGGCCAGCCGTTCTCCGGACAGGTGCCACCCGATGCCGAACAAATTCTTGGAAACCCAACAATTGAGGAACCCATCGATGACTGATCCGACATCGCAACGGCTGCCCGGCGGGCGCGACACCGGGTGCACGCCTCTTCTGGTTGCGGTCATGCTTGTTGCCGGATTGGCCTCCGGTTGCGCTGGTCGCCAGGTCAAGTCGTCGGCAGCCGATCCGACGGCGACGCTCGAGCAACGCGTTGCCGAGCGCTGGCAACTTGTCATCGCTCGCGACTATGTCGCGGCGTATGCGTATCTGACGCCCGGATACCGGAGTACCTACGGTGTTTCGGACTACGTGGCCCGGGAGACCAGGATGCCCCTGCGCTTCCTGGGCGCCGAGCAGGCAGGTGTCGAGTGCGCCAGCCCGGACAGTTGCCTGGTAGATGTCGACGTCAGGTATTCGGCACGGTTGCCGGGTGCCGGTGATGTCCAGTCGATCAATCGGCGGCAGGAGCGCTGGTTGCTGACCGACGGCGTCTGGCATCTGCTGCCGGAATAGTTTTCGCTCAACATGTTGTTTCAGAATGATTTTTCCGTGTTTGCTTGGTGACCCTGACGGGTGGCGAAACCATCGCTGCAAGGCTGGAATCGGGCTTGCAATGCGATTTCGCTTTGCCCTATGATTGCGGCGCTGTTGCCTTTTCGAGCCGTCCGGAGGCGTGTTGTTGCGCATTCCGGCGGGAGGCCAAGCAAAATAAGCCCTGTGGTTGATTAGGAGTGTCTGTAATGAAAATGAATCGTTTGACGACTGCCGTTGTCGCCGGTATCGCCGGTGTCGCGGGCGTCGGCGGTATCGCCGATGCGGTAAACATGAATCATGACGGTCTGGGTCAGGTCCTGATCTATCCGTACTACACCACGCAAGGTGGCAACGACACCCTGCTGACGGTGGTCAATACTGCCGACGTCGGCAAGGCCGTGAAGGTCCGCTTCCTGGAAGGCCGTAACAGCCGTGAAGTGCTGGACTTCCACCTGTATCTGTCCCCGTGGGACGTCTGGACGGGTGCGGTCATCAATCACGGTGACGGCGCCGGTGTCTTCGTGACCGACCGTTCCTGCACCGTGCCGGATATCGCACGTGGTGGTCTCGGTTTCGACGGCGGTCGCGTGACGGCGCTGGGTGATGGCTATATCGCCCGCTTCGTGAACAACGCCTACGGCCGTGCTCCGGCTGTCGACGCCGCTTCGCTGTCCGGCCTTGGCCGTACCCGCGAGGGCTATGTCGAAATCATCGAGATGGGCAACCTGGATCCGGATGCCAACCCGCATGTGTGGGCCGAGCATGTCGACGGCGAGCCGGGCAGCTGCCTCAATCTGAACCGCGCCTGGTTCACCAGCGCCGGCATCTGGGGCGGCACCAGCGGTAACCCGGCTTCGGGCCTGCTGCCGCCGGACGGCACCGGCCACCTGTTCGGCAACGCGCTGATCATCAACCCGTCCGCCGGTACCGTTTCGGGTTACGCGGCCGATGCGATCGAAGGCTTCACCTACGCGCTGCTGCACGAGCGTCCGGGCAGCGTCAACCCGGGTCTCGACCGCGTCAACAACCCGGCTGCCGAGGGTGGCAACCTGTTCGCTACCGCCTATGTGTTCCAGGGCGGCCACGTGTTCCAGGCCACCTACGACGCCGCCGTGTCCCGTGGCAAGGTCGACGCCATTACTGCGCTGTATGCCTCGCCGCGCGTGATCAACGAGTACTTCCTGGACGAGACCGACAGCGTCACCTTCGACAGCGAGTGGGTCATCAACTTCCCGACCAAGCGCTTCTACGTCGACACCCGTCCGGGCGTCGAGCCGCCGGGTGCGCCGTTCGTCGCTGCTGTCCGTGCCCCGTTCGTGGATGCCTTCCGCGCTGACGGTACCGGCTCCTGCCACGAAGTGGTCGTGAACGTATGGGATCGTGAAGAAGACACCTTCGAGCCGACTGGTGGTGGTTTCTCGCCGCCGGACCCGGGTCCGGACGCCGACTCCCTGTGCTGGGAAGCCCAGGTCGTCACCTTCAACCAGTCTGACCGTGTTGGCACCGATCCGACCGCCATTCTGGGATCGACCTACTACAAGAACATCGACACGGAATACCAGCATGGCTGGGCGGCGATCAGCTTCGTCAATCATCCGACCCTGCGTCCGTCGGTTCCGTTGCCGGCGATCGGTGATCTGGGCGGCGTGGTGTTCGACGGTCTGCCGGTAACCGGCTTCTTCGTGACCAACGCCAACAATGGTGTCATCCCCAACGGTACGCTGGCTAACTACAGCGCGCTGTTCCGTCACCGTACCGAGCGTTCCATCACCGTTGCCAGCTGATCGGCACAGTGATGACGGATGGATGAAGTCCCCGGAGAAAGTCTTGCATAGGACCTTGATCCGACCTTCATCCATCCAACAGCTTGACGCTGATTAAGGTCAAGCTGTCTGGAGAATAGGGCAGCCGGCTCAGAAACTCTGGACCGGCTGCTTTTTTGTTTCGGCGCACTCATTTTTGGGCAAATTGCAATGTATACAACGAATGGCTTGGCACGTGTTGCCGGATTGCTCGTCCTGGTCGGTGCCGCGCAGGTGTCGCAAGCGCAGGGAATCACCGTCCGCTGCGGCGGCGATGCCGGCCAGACCTCGACCACGGCCCATGCGGGCTACCATCTGAACAACAACGGTGATCTGGTTTTCAACGAGGCCTCGGTAGTGTGTGGCGCCGTCGTCGGCTCGCCCGATGTGCCGAACCGGCTGGAGGTCAGTTTTAGCGTTACTGCGCCGGTCGTTAACCAGGCCGGCACCCAGGCCACGGTCACCTTCAACGGCACGGCCACGAATTTCGATGTATCCGCCTCGTTCTTCACCGACAGCTGCACGGCGACGATGACCAATCCGTCCGGCGCACAGGCCGGAACGATCGCCCTCGCACCGACCGCGCCCAACGGCAGCTTCAATCAGGCCATGACCTTCGCCGTCAGCGGCGGCGGCACCTATCACGCCGGCGTTGTCTGTACGCGAAATTTCATCTACGGTGCACCGCAGCAGGCAGTGGTGTTGAATCCGGCCACGATCCCTGTGGCGATCGACGGTGGTGGCATACCCACGGATTGCCCGGCAATCCACAGCAAGCTGACGCCCCGCCTGTCGTTCCCATTCAATGCAGCGTATGCGTCCAACAGTGGTGGCTGGGGCCATGAGATCAACGTCAACTCGAGTAACAACCGGCACTTCCACTTCGCACGGAACGTTGCCGGCAGTACGGCGCCCTATCCCATTTCTACCGTGGCATTGCGTTACTGGAGTTTCGTCGCGCCCGCAGGTACGTCGAAACAGTTCAATCTGACCACGGCAGGGGCTGCGCCCATCGCGATCTCGATCAGCGAGTGCCCCGGCGATTTCCGGCCGTCGCTCAACGTGGGAAAAACCTGCCGTGCGTATGGTGATCTCGCCTGGACCACCGTGACTGGTTCCCAGAACGCCTTCAATTGCCACCTGGAGGTCGGAAAGACCTACTACCTGAACATGTCGGTCTTTGACGTCAATCTGCTCGACTCCCTGGGCGACTACTACTCGACAGCAGGCTGTTCCGGCACCAACTGCGTTCCAGTCGTCAACCAGTCGAACTATCTGCAGTAGCTGATCATGATCATGAAGATGCGCAAACTGACGCCGGTACTGCTGGCCACGGGTGGGCTCCTGGCGGTGGCCGCCACCGTTCAGGCTCAGACCGGTCCTTGGCTGGTTCTTGACTCGACCCAGGCCGAGAGCGTAACGGTTACGTCGATCGGCCAGACCCTCAACGGGGGGCAGTTTCCGGGCATGAGTTATCGGCGGACCGGTTTACCGGGCCAGCTCACTCTGGCCGCACGTCCGGGGCAGCCCGTCCAGTGCTTCTCACCACTGGCTGCCTCGCAGCAGCCCAGTGGTAAACGCGTCGTGCTTGACCAGAACGGGCTCCTGGAGCCGCTCCAGATCACCAACGAGATGCTGGACACCTTTGGCGGCCAGGCGCCTGCGCGCAGTGACCTCACGGCGGCAAACTGGCTGTACGCTGGCGAGATGTCGGGGTTCAACACGCTCCAGGATCCCTGGATTGATCCGGCGGCGCCTAATGGGCGTTCGGTCCATGTCGACGAGATCGAAGGCTATTGCGTCGCGCTTCCGTTGGCTGATACGCCGACCCATGAGTCGGTCCCGGAGTGCGCCAGCAATTGGGACGATGATGCGCTGTTCTCGCACGCTTTCGATCCGAGCGAAGCACGCGGTGAGTTGAAAATGGCTGTCGCTGCCCAGCCGGGCTGCAGCGGCCAGTGCATCAGCTACACCTATACCCTCTGGGCTGAGGGTGGTCCGGTGTATGACGTCAGTCTGCGCGAGCAGTTTCCCTACTATCGGGGCCTGATGGGTACGTCGCTATACAGCGGCGCACTCAATCTGGAGCACTTCTGGAACTGCCAGGCATTCGGTGATGCGCACTGCAGTCTCGAGGCCAAGGAGACGGCGTCCGGTGCCGGTTACGCTCGTGTCGATACCCGGGTTCTTCCCGAAATCGATCGAGCCGGACAACCCAACGCCTGCCTGGTGGTGACAGTCAACGATCGCGGCATCAAGGCGGCAGGGCCGGTGACACACCCCTATGTCTCCAACAAGCTGTATACGGGTGCGCTGTACAGCTCCTGGGAACCTCAGGGCAACAATCTTGTCCTGAAGAAGGGCACGGTTCTGCGCCGCTCGACGTTCGGTCAGGCTCCCTGAGTCAACGTTCCAGGAGTCGCGGCAAACAACCGCGTCCACCGAAAGGTGGGCGCGGTTTTGTTTGTCAGCATCCTTCAAGCCTCAAGCTCGAGTGGTCGCCAGCTGCGACGCATTCCAATCATCGGATGACATCATGAGAACATCGAAGACACTGCTTGCCGTATTCACCTTGTTCGTTGGCAGCGCCGCGCTCGCCCAGACTGACAAGGATCAGGTCGTCATCAGCCGCGGTTCGGCGGCGCTGACGTTGGCCGACATGGACGGCCGCATGTCCCGTCTGCCCGAGCACGAGCGTCCGGACTATGCCCAGCGCCCCGACAACATGGTCCGCCTGATGGATTCCATGCTGCTGAACCGGCAACTCGCCAACGAAGCCAAGGACATGGGCCTGGACCGCAATCCCGATGTCCAGCGCGACATGCAGCTCGCCATCGAGGAGGTGCTGGCGGTGCACCGTACCAATGCTCTCATTGCGCGCGATCTCTGGCCGGACTTCCGGCAACTGGCGCGCGAGCGCTATCTGGCCGATCCCGGTCGGTTCAACGACACCGAGAAGTCCACGGTGAAACACGTGCTGGTGAAGACCGAGACGCATGGCGACGAGGCACTGGCGCGAGCGACTATGATTCGCGAAAAAGCGCTCGCGCCCGGCAGCGATTTCGACGCGCTCATGCGCGAGTACTCCGAGGACGCTGGATCGGCGAACAGTGCCGAGGCCTACGTGATCGACAAGCCCGGCGAGTACGTCGCCGAGTTTGATGCGGCCGGTCGCGCACTCAAGGAGCCGGGTGACATCAGCGATCTGATCCAATCGCAGTTCGGCTACCACATCATCAAGTTGATCGATCGTCAGCCGGCCCGTACCCGCACCTTCGAGGAAGTCGAAGGCGAGCTCATGGCCCAGGTACGGACGGACTTTCTCAACCGTGCCCGTCAGCAGCATCGGGCCCAGCTTTCCGGCCTGCCTGACGAGGGCAATGAGGAATTGCTGTTGAAGCTGCCCGAACGCTACGGCGCCGTGCGGATGGACGCCGTCCGCTGATCATCACGTTGGCGCTGGGCTAAAGCGGCTGCGCAGCCGCGGAATCGGGCGGGGACGTTCGGCCATCGCCCGACACGGATGAAGCGCGGTCGGCACGTGGTGTGGGCTGCATGATCGCCCCGCCGATTGTGGGCGACACGCTCCGTCATGCTTGGCTGGATCCCCGCACGGGCTGCCATGGAGCGACTTGGCCGGCTGCGCCCCCGGCGAGCGCGGGCCAAAGCCGTTAAACTTCCACGTGCATAAGCGTGGCGGTTTTCGGTGGTCCCCTTGGGTTCTGGCTGGTTGCTGGCGTCGGAGTTCGTCCGACGCGAATTCAAGCTGCGCTATCTGGGTACGTTCAGCGGCATGGCCTGGGCGCTGTTGCAGCCGCTGCTGCAGTTGGCGATCTACAGCTACGTCTTCCTGAACGTGTTTCGTGCGCGGCTGCCTGCCGAGGAATTCGGCGAGCTTGGGTTCGTCCCGTTTCTGGCCATGGGTCTGTGGCCGTGGGTGGCTTTCAGCGAGTCTCTGCTGCGCGCGGTCAACGCCATCCCGGAGAACGCCGGTCTGCTGGGCAAGGTTGCGCTTCCGCGACCGCTGCTGGTGCTGGCGCCTACGGTGGCCGGTTTCCTGATGCACGGCCTGGGATTCGTCGCGGTGATAGCGGTCCTGTGGACGGGTGGCTGGCTGCAGCCGGACTGGTCGACCCTGCTGGTGGTTCCGCTGCTGTTGTTGTTGGGATTGTTCACCCTGGGGCTGGCCTGGCTGTTCGCAGCACTCAATGTCTTCGTCCGCGACCTCTCGCACCTGCTGGCGCAGGTGGTGACCATGCTCTTCTTCCTGACCCCGGTGCTGTATCCGCGCAGCCTGGTGCCGGAAAGCCTGCGTCCGATCGCCGACGCCAATCCGCTGGCGCTTTTCGTTGGCCTGTTTCGTCAGGTCACCCTCGGAGTCGGTGGTTACGACTGGACCGATGCACTGGTTGCCCTGGTCATCGCTGTGGTGGTTGCGCTGGCCGGGTATCTGGTCTTCCGCCGGCTCTCGTCGCACTTCGAGGACTTCCTGTGAGCGGCCCGTTGATCGTGGCGCGCGGGCTGAGCAAGAGCTACCCGCTGGTCAGCCGGCGCGATGCCCGGCTGCGTGCCCTGGGCCGGTTGCTGTTCACCAAGCGGTCGCCGGAAGCCGTCCAGGTCCTAAAGCCGCTGGATCTGGTGGTGGCGCGCGGACAGTCGACGGCGATCATCGGCGAGAACGGTGCCGGCAAGTCGACCCTGCTCAAGCTGATCACCGGCGTGCTGACGCCCAGCACCGGAACCGTGGTTCGCAATGGCAGCGTGGGTGCGCTGCTGGAACTGGGCGCTGGCTTCCACCCCGACTACAGCGGCCGGGAAAACATGCGTATGGCCGCGGCGCTGGCGGGACTCACGCCGGCGCAACTGCAGGCCAGGCTGCCGGAGATCATCGACTTTGCGGACATCGGCCGCTACATCGACGAACCGATCAAGCACTATTCCAGCGGCATGGTGGTACGTCTGGGTTTTGCCATCGTTGCCGCGTTGCGGCCGGACCTGTTGATCACCGACGAAGTGCTGGCGGTCGGCGACGAGTCGTTCCAGAAGAAGTGCATCGCCTGGATGGAGAACTACCTCGCCCACGGCGGCACCCTGCTGCTGGTGTCGCACGGCATGTATCACGTGCAGAAGCTGTGTCGACAGGCGATCTGGCTCAAGGACGGGACGGTGGCGGCGCAGGGCGACGTGTTCGACGTCAGTCAGGCCTATCTGGCCTATCACGAACGCAAGCGGCAACAACAGGCCGAGCGCGGCGCACTGCCTGGCGAGGACTGCCGCATCGATGGCTACCGGATCAACGGCGAGGCTGATGTCGAACATGCCACGCCGGATGCCGGCGCCGGGCTGGATATCGAAGTCGACATCCGCGTCAATGATGATCGTCCATCGGTGTTGCTGGTCGGTATCAGTCATGGCAACGGCTTGCCGGTCTACGGAGTCAGCAGCGAGATGCGCGGGGTCGATCCGGTGCGCGTTGCTGCCGGCTTGTATCGCTTCAATCTGCGGGTCGCCCTGGATCCCCTGCTTCCGGGCGAGTACATCCTGCGCCTGCACTCCATGGACCAGGAAGGCCTGCGACTGTTCGAAACCCGCGATGTGACCGTGTTGATCCGGGGCGCCACGCGCGAGTTCGGGGTGGTGCGTCTGCAGACCCAATGGCAGGGGCCGGCGAAGCCCGATGCGTTGTCCAGAGATCCTGTGTCTTGAACCGGATGGAAGTGATCATTCCGGTCTACAACGGCGGCGCCGTGCTGGCCGATTGCCTGGACTCGCTGATGGGCCGGTTGCCGGATTGGGCGAGCCTGCAGGTCGTCGACGATGCTTCCGAGAGCCCGGACATTGCCGATCTTCTCGGCAGCCATGCCGTGTTGCGTCGCGATGGTGTCCGCGTGTTCCGCAACGAGCGCAATCTCGGTTTCGTGGCCAGCGTGAACCGCGCCATGGCGCGCAGCGATCGTGATCTGGTCCTGCTCAATTCCGATACGGTGGTCACCAGCGGCTGGCTGGAAAGCCTGCGGACATGCGCGGACAGCGATGCGGCGATCGGCTCCGCCACGCCGTTCTCGAACAATGCCGAAATCTGCTCGTTTCCGGTGTTCTGCCAGGCCAATCCGGTTCCGTTAGCGCCGGACACCGTTGCCGAAGCCGCACGTGCGGTGGGCGGGCCCGACTATCCCGAGCTGCCGACCGGGGTGGGATTTTGCATGTTCCTGCGGCGGGCGGCGCTGGCAGAAGTCGGTGATTTCGACGTGGCGACATTCGGCCGCGGTTACGGGGAAGAAAACGACTGGTGCCGCAGGGTCGCCGGGCACGGTTGGCGCAACGTGCTGTGCGACGATGCCTATGTCGCCCATGTCGGCGGAGTCTCGTTCTCGGCCACAGGAGAACGTCCTGGTGGTGAGCAACTCGCCCGCCTGGTTGCACGCTATCCGCACTACAACCAGATGGTCGCCGATTTCATCGCCAGCGATCCGCTCGCGGCGCGCCGTCGGGCGATCGCCGGCCAATTGGCGTGCGCTCAGGCGTCCGCCCATCCGCGAGTGATCCCATGAACGGCTCGAATGAAGACAAAAAGAACGCGTTGACGTTCACCGGCGAGCGATTCACGCCCGAGTGTGTCCGCGAGATCTGGTACGAACACTGGCATCGCTACGTGTTCGCGCTGCCGCTGGCTCGCGGCAAGCGCGTGCTGGATGCAGCCTGCGGCGAAGGCTACGGCAGTGCCCTGCTGGCAACGGTGGCGGAGTCGGTTTCGGGAGTCGATATCGATGCCGACTCGGTCGCGCACGCGCAGCGTCGCTATGGCGTGCACGACAAGCTGAGGTTCCACCAGAGCAGCGTCACCGCGATCGATGCGCCGGATGCATCGTTCGACCTGATCGTGTCCTACGAGACGGTCGAGCATCTGCATGAGCAGGAACAGATGCTCGACGAGTTTCAGCGCCTGCTGGCTCCCGGGGGTGTGCTGCTGATCTCCTCGCCGGATCGCGAGCGCTACAACCAGGGTGGCGAAGCCAATCCCCATCACGTGCGTGAGCTGAGCCGGGAAGAACTCCTCGATCTGGTCTCGCGGCGTTTCGCGGCGACACAGTTGTATGGCCAGCAACTGGCGTTCAGTTCGGTGCTGTGGCGGCTAGGCGATGAGGCCGGCCAGGCGGTGGAGTTCAAGCGTCTGGACACTGGTGACGGTACCTTGCACGACGGCCCTGTCGATGATCCGGTCTATTACGTGTGCGTGTGCGCCAGAGATGCCGGCGACCTGCCGGCAACGCCCAAGATGTCGCTGTTTGCCGACGAGCAGGCGTCGGTCTACAACCACTACAATGCGGAGATTGCCCGGCTTATCCGGGCCGATCACCGGATCATCGCGCTGGAGCGGGAGTTGGCAGAGCTCCGGTCCCGACTGTCCGGCCATGTCGTGAGCCCTGACAACCCGTGAACTTCAATTTCGACTTCGGCAGGATCGATCTCGGTGGCAATGCCGACGCGCGACCGGTGCCGGATGATGCGCCCTTGTACGCGGCCGTTGGTGGTCGTGCGGCATCGCTGTCCAACAACGAGTGCGTGTTCCAGCCCGATGGCGGCGGCGCGCTGGAAGTGATGACGCATCAGGTCCTGCAGGCCATGGACCAGACGCGCGAGTTCCGGTCCCTCGACGAGCATGTGGCCCGGCTGGCCAGTGTCATCCCCGGCCTGAATGGCCAAGGTGAGGCCATCCGGCGCGTGCTGGGTTATCTGGTCGATCGCCGCTTGTTGTTGTCGGATGCCGATTTTCTGGAACAACTCAGAAGTCCCGGCGACACATCGATCGTGCCGCTGCGCGGTATGGTCGTGCGCGCGTGCGATCGGCCCGCGCTGGTGGAGCGTTTGCTCGACAGCTTGCGTCGGCAGTCTGCCGCTCACGGGCGTCACGATTCGGTGATCCTGATCGATGACTCCAGGCAGGCAACTGCCGGTGAGGAGCACAGGCGCTTGCTGGCCGCGCATGCCGATGCGGCCGGGGCTCCGGTGTCGTACGTCGGCAGCAGCCAGTCGAAGGCGATCCTCGATCGTCTGGTCCGCGCCGTGCCGGAGGCGCGCGACCTGCTCCCGTCGTTGTCTGGCCTCGGTCACGGCATCGGCTTCGGTGGCGGACGTGGTTACAACCTTGCTCTGCTGCTGACTGCAGGCGGGCAACTTGGTCTGCTGGACGACGACTACATCATCGACTTCCGGACGTCGCAACACGCTGCATCCGGCTTGTCCATCGATCCCAACGATGCCTGGGCGACGCGCTTCCCAGGTGGTACCGATGCCGCCTTGGTGTATGGCGAGCCGTTGCTGGAGGACGGTATTGCCGTGCAGACCAGGATGGTTGGGTGCAGCCTGGGACAGGTGCTGGCCGGTCACGCGGACCTGCAGCCGACCAGGAAGCAGCTGCACGGAACCAATCTGGCACGACTGGCACATCTGCGGTCCGACGCCCGCATCCTTGGGACATTCACCGGAATTCGAGGATCTTCGGGAACCAGCGACAACGCTTGGCTCTACCAACTCGACGAGCGTTCCCGCGCCGACTTCTGGCGCAGTCGCGAAAGCTACCTGCAGCATGTCAATGCCGAAGGAGTGGTCAGCGCCTATGAGCGCGTTGTCGCACGGCCTCATGGCACGTTCACGCCGTTCATGACCGACAACAGCCGTCTGATGCCGTGCACCGCGCCCCTGGGTCGTGGCGAGGACGCGCTGTTCAGTGTCACGGCGAGTTTCATGTATCCCACCAGCCTGACCCTGCACCTGCCGATCACCATCGCGCACCAGCAGGAAGGGCGGCGACCGCGCCAGGAGCGGGGACTTCAGGCGATGACGCCAGGCGTCAACCGCTTCCTCTGGGAGTGGATCCGCAATCAGGCGCAACCGGCACGCGGCGCCGATGCCGGTGGCCGCCTGGTGTTCCTGGCGGCGCAGCTGGAAGATCTTGCCAACGCGCCGGTAGCAGACCGGATCGCCATGCTGTCGGAGTATCTGCGCTACGTACGTGCCGATCTGGTCGAGCGCATCCAGCAGCAGATCGTGGCCACACCGGACGCGCCGGTGTACTGGGTTGCGGACGCGCGGGCGATCGTGGAGGCCAATGGCAAGGCCTTGCTCGCCAATGCCGCACCGCGACTCGATGACTGGCCGCTGGACATCGATGCCGCCGGCTGTGCCGAGCGCTTGCGTCAGGCCTGTCTGGAGCTGGCGTCCGCCTGGAAGGTCTGGCCGGCGCTCTGGCAGGCCGCCGCCGAGATGGGCGACCGATTGCTGCCGACCCGCTGAGCCAGGGGAATGGCCGATCGTCTGGTCACGGTCGTCATCGTCACCTACTGGTCGCAGGACACGATCAGCTCTTGTCTGGACGCGGTACTGGCATCGAGTACCGAGCTTGAAGTCATCGTGGTCGACAACGGCTCGGGGGACCAAACCTGCGCTCGGGTTCGAGCGCGCGCCGATGTCGAGCCGCGCTTGCGCCTGCTGGTCAATCCGGACAATCCGGGCTTTGCCGCGGCTTGCAACCAGGCCGCCGCATTGTCGACCGGTGACGCGGTTCTTTTCCTCAATCCCGACGCGTTTGTCGCACCAGATTCGATCTCGCGCCTGCGCGCGATCGTGGACGCTGACGATCAGGCCGGTGTCGTCGGCTGTCGGGTGATCGACGAAGGCGGGCGGCTTTGCGGGCCGCAGCGCCGACGTGAGCCGACCTGGCGGCGCAGTCTTGTCAGCGCCGCTGGCCTCGCGCGGCTTGAGCGTCGCTGGCCGTCACTGCAGGGTGTCGATGCGCCAGCGCCGTTGGTCGCCGGCGCGGCTGCCGCCGATATCGAGGCGGTGGACGCCGTCAACGGTTCGGTGATGCTGTTGCCGCTGGCCGTGTTCCGGTCGGTGGGCGGATTCGATGAGGACTTCCGGCTGCACGCGGAAGATCTCGACCTGTGCCGACGCGTGCGTGACGCCGGATATCAGGTCATGTATGCCGCTTCGGTCACGGTGACCCACATCGGTGGCGTGTCCAGCCGACGTCGCCCGTTGTGGGTGGAGTGGCAAAAGACCCGGTCGCTCTGGCGCTACTTCCGCAAGCACGATCGCGCTGCCGGCAATCCGCTGGTGATGGCGTTGGTCGCCGGTGGGCTGGGATTGCGTTACCTGTTGCGTATTCCGGTGCTGGCGATGAGCCGCTCGCGTCGTTGACCCGCACCTGCCCGGCCTGGCCGAGGTGCGCGCCCAGCCCCTGCGGTGTGTACTTCGGGCCGGGTTCGCTTGTCGCCAGCAAGCTGACGACAAGCGGGAACCGTCAGGCCAGCTTCTTGAAGCGGATCCGGTGCGGACGCTCGGCGTCGGCACCCAGTCGGCGCTTCTTGTCGGCTTCGTATTCCTGGTAGTTGCCCTGGAAGAACTCCACGTGCGAGTCGCCCTCGAAGGCCAGGATGTGCGTGGCGATGCGGTCCAGGAACCAGCGGTCATGGGAGATCACCAGCGCGCAGCCGGGGAACTCCAGCAGGGCGTCTTCCAGCGCACGCAGGGTTTCGATGTCCAGGTCGTTGGAGGGTTCGTCCAGCAGCAGCACGTTGCCGCCCTGCAGCAGGGTCTTGGCTAGGTGCAGACGACCGCGCTCACCACCGGACAGCGAACCGACCAGCTTCTGCTGGTCCTGCCCCTTGAAGTTGAACCGGCCGATGTAGGCGCGTGACTGGATCTCGACACCGTTGATGTTGAGGATGTCCGAACCGCCGGAGACTTCCTGCCAGACGTTGTTCTTGCCTTCCAGCGCGCCGCGGCTCTGGTCCACGTAGGCCAGGTTCACGGTCGGGCCGATCTTGACCTCGCCCGCATCCGGCTTTTCCTGGTTGGTGATCATCTTGAACAGCGTCGACTTGCCGGCGCCGTTCGGGCCGATGATGCCGACGATGGCGCCGGGGGGAATCTTGAAGCTGAGGTCGTCGATCAGCAGGCGGTCACCGAACGCCTTGCGCACGTTCTTGAACTCGATGACGCTGTCGCCCAGGCGCTCGCCCGGTGGAATGTAGATCTCGTTGGTCTCGTTGCGGCGCTGGTAGTCGGCCGAATTCAGTTCCTCGAACCGGGCCAGACGGGCCTTGCCCTTGGACTGGCGGCCCTTGGACGCCGAGCGCACCCACTCCAGTTCGCGGGCGATCGCCTTCTGGCGCGCCTTCTCCTGGTTCTCTTCCTGCTTCAGGCGGGCATCCTTCTGCGACAACCACTCGGTGTAGTTGCCCTTCCAGGGAATGCCGCGGCCGCGGTCCAGCTCCAGGATCCACTCGGCGGCGTTGTCGAGGAAATAGCGGTCATGGGTGACCGCCACCACGGTACCGGGAAAGCGGGTCAGGAACTGCTCCAGCCATTCCACCGATTCGGCGTCGAGGTGGTTGGTGGGTTCGTCCAGCAGCAGCATGTCCGGCTTGGACAGCAGCAGGCGACACAGGGCGACGCGACGCTTCTCGCCGCCGGACAGGTTGCCGACCTTGGCTTCCCAGGGCGGCAGGCGCAGCGCGTCGGCGGCGATCTCCAGCTGCTGGTGCAGGGTGTGGGCGTCGCTGCTGGCCAGGATCGCTTCCAGACGCGCCTGCTCGGCAGCCAGCTTGTCGAAATCCGCGTCCGGCTCGGCGTAGGCGCCATAGACCTCGTCCAGCTTGGTCTGGGCGTTGAGCACGTCGGAGACGCCTTCCTCGACCACTTCGCGTACGGTCTTGTCCGGGTCCAGCTTCGGCTCCTGTTCGAGATAGCCGATCTTGATGTCCGGCTGCGGCCGCGCCTCGCCCTGAAAGTCGGTGTCGACGCCGGCCATGATCCGCAGCACGGTCGACTTGCCGGCACCGTTCAGGCCAAGCAGGCCGATCTTGGCGCCGGGGAAGAAGCTGAGCGAAATGTCCTTGATGATCTGGCGCTGCGGGGGAACGATCTTGCTCACCCCGATCATGGTGTAGATGTATTGCATGGCGGTCCGTCGGAGAAGGATAGGCGCAAGCGTCCAGGGCGGTGTACGGACTGGACGGTTGGGTGTGCGCGATGTCGCCATTGTAGCCGGACGGCTGTCCGGGCGATATCGGCCCAGGTCCGGGCCGACGAGCGTTCGCGCTAACATGGAGGGCCTATATCCAGCCCTTTTTCACCTGACACGCTGCAGGGAGCATGCTCGATGTTTGCATCAGAAACCCGTATCGCCGGCTTCGACGATGAACTGGCCGCAGCCATTGCCGCGGAGGCCCAGCGGCAGGAAGACCACGTCGAGCTGATCGCCAGCGAGAACTACGCCAGTCCGCGGGTGCTGGAGGCGCAGGGCTCGGTGCTGACCAACAAGTACGCCGAGGGCTATCCGGGCAAGCGCTATTACGGCGGCTGCGAATTCGTGGACATCGCCGAGCGGCTGGCGCTGGACCGGGTCAAGGCGCTGTTCGGCGCCGACTACGCCAACGTGCAGCCGCATTCTGGCTCGCAGGCCAATCAGGCGGTGTATTTCGCCTTGTTGCAACCCGGCGACACCATCCTGGGCATGTCGCTGGCGCATGGCGGCCATCTCACCCATGGTGCCAAGGTCAATGCCTCGGGCAAGTTGTTCAACGCAGTGCAGTACGGCGTCAACGAAAAGGGCCTGATCGACTACGACGAAGTCGAGCGTCTGGCACTCGAACACAAGCCGAAAATGGTGGTGGCCGGTTTCTCGGCCTACTCGCAGGTGGTCGACTGGGCGCGCTTCCGCGCCATCGCTGACAAGATCGGGGCATACCTGTTCGTGGACATGGCACATATCGCCGGCCTGGTCGCTGCCGGTGTCTATCCCAATCCGGTGCCGCACGCGCACGTGGTCACCTCGACTACGCACAAGACCCTGCGCGGTCCGCGCGGCGGGATCATCGTCGCCAGTCGTGCCGCCATGGGCGAGGGCGCCGAGGAAATCGAGAAGAAGCTGCAGAGCATCGTCTTCCCGGGCATCCAGGGCGGTCCGCTGATGCATGTGATCGCGGCCAAGGCGGTGGCCTTCAAGGAAGCATTGGAGCCGGAGTTCAAGACCTATCAGGTGCAGGTGGTGAAGAACGCGCAGGCCATGGCCAAGGTGATCATCGCGCGCGGCTACAAGATCGTTTCCGGCGGCACCCACAACCATCTGATGCTGGTCGACATGATCGGCAAGGGTGTCACCGGCAAGGCCGCCGAGGAGGCGCTGGGCAAGGCGCACATCACGGTCAACAAGAACGCGGTGCCGAACGATCCGCAAAAACCCTTCGTGACCTCGGGCCTGCGCATCGGTACACCGGCAGTCACCACGCGTGGCTACGGCGAGGCCGAATGCACCGACCTGGCCAATTGGTTGTGCGATGTGCTCGATGCGCCCGGCGACGAGGGCGTGATCGCGGCCGTGCGTGACAAGGTCGCAGCCCAGTGCAAGGCATTTCCGGTCTACGGATGAGCAGGGCCGGTGCGCAGACCTGGGTCCGGTCGGCGCATCTGGTGGCGGCACTGGTTCTCGGTTTGCCGACGGCTTTGG
>JAMHVM010000193.1:0-2094 GCA_035911475.1 Lysobacterales bacterium
GGGCCCCTCGTCGTTCCGTGTGGAATCGAGGCTCAAAATCACTGGTCGTCGTCGAGCCCGGTGGGCATGTGGGCAGGCTGCATTTGAGCCTGTCCACATGTCCACGGGGCGGCTGCCAGGAGAGCGGATTTGAGCGTTGGAGTGGAGGCGCTGTTCACCAGCGCGTTGGGTCTGCAGCCGCCGTGGGTGGTTGAGGATGTGTTGCTGGACGTGGCGTCCAAGCGCATCGATTTCGAGGTCAGGTGCGACGGCACCCTGCTGAGCTGCCCGGCCTGCGGCGCGGCCTCGCAGCCCGTGCACGACCGGCTGCGCCGCAAGTGGCGGCATCTGGACTTCTTCCAGTTCGAGGCCTGGCTGCACGCCGACGTGCCGCGCGTGGCCTGCGGCGGCTGCGGCAAGACCACCCAGCTCGGCGTGCCGTGGGCGCGGCCGGGCTCGGGCTTCACGGCCGCCTTCGAAGCCCTGGCGCTGGCGCTGTGCCGCGAGCTGCCGGTGCGCCAGGCGGGCGCACTGCTGCGGTGCAGCGACAAGCAGCTGTGGCGGCGCATCGAGTTCTACGTCGATCAGGCACGCGCCTCGGAGAGCTTCGAGGGCGTGCAGATCGTGGGCATCGACGAGACCAGCGTGCGCCGTGGCCAGCACTACATCACCGTCGTGCATGACTTGCACGCCAAGCGGCTGCTGTTCGCCGCCGAGGGGCGGGACCATCAGACAGTGGTGGATTTCGCCGCCGACCTCAAGGCGCACGGGGGTGACCCGGCCGAGGTGCGGCATGTATGCATGGACATGAGCGCCGCCTACGCCAAGGGTGCAACCCTGGCGCTGCCGCAGGCCGACATCAGCTACGACCGCTTCCACGTCGTCGCGATGGCCATCCAGGCGATGGACGACGTGCGGCGCGAGGAGTTGCGCGCCGAGCCCGCGCAGGTGGCCGCGGCGCTGCAGGGGGCAGACCCCGAGACGCGGCGCAACCTGCTGTGGGGGATGCGCAAGAACCCGGTGGGCTGGACCGCGGCACAGACCGACGCGATGTACTGGTTGCAGCGCTCGGCGCTCAAGAGCGCGCGGGCGTGGCGGCTGCGCATGGCGCTGCGCGAGGTCTATGCGCGCGCCAGGCAACACAACAGCGCCGAGCAGGCGGCCAGCGATCTGAAAGCCTGGACAAGCTGGGCCAGACGCTGCCGCCTGGAGCCGTTCAAGAAGCTGGCCACGACGATCAAGGAGCGCTTCGACGCCGTCGTGCGCGGCATGCTCGATCACCGCAGCAACGCCTTCGTCGAGTCGATGAACGGGCAGCTCCAGCAGGCCAAGCGCGCTGCGCGCGGATACCGCACGGCCAAGAACTTCATCGCCATCGCATACCTGCGCCTGTCACGCCTGAAGAACCTCCCGGCTCATCCGTTCAGCCCGGCCGCGGCGGTCAGCTGAATCCCTCGCGTTCCACACGAAACGGCATAGAGCCACATGGTTGCGCCCTTGTATCCAGCGATGATCACGACGCCAAACTCAAGCCCCTTGATTCGATGCATCGTCGCAAGGCGAACGCCCGGCGCCAATGGATCATCAGGCGTCGACCGTTCCAGTCGAAGTGTGGCTATCCCCGACTTCTTCAGACTTCCCGACATGGCAGCCACGTCATCGTTCGTGCGCGCGGCGATGCATACCTGGCGCGGCTCGATCGAGTCATCGGCAAGTTGCTTCAGGATCGCCTTGATGTGCTTGACGTCGTCCTGTAGGGAAGCCGACTCGATCACGTCCGGTCGATCGCCGTGCGTCAGAGAACGGTAACCGCGCAAGGTGTCGATGTTGCCGTCCAGGTCGTCGATGGCGCAGCCCTCTAGCTGTGCACAGGCCCAGCGGCGGATCTCGTCCGTAGTCCGGTAGTTCACCTTCAGGCTGCGGCTGCGCCCGCGCACCTCGATGCCCACGCGACTGAGAACGACCTTGTGCCGATAGATGCGCTGGTGCGCGTCGCCAACGATGAACAGATCATTCGCTGCGACGGGTACCGCCCCACGTATGAGTTCAAATGCCGCAGGACTGATGTCTTGGCCTTCATCGATCACCATCGCGCGAATGCCGAGTTCGGTTGCC
>JAMHVM010000194.1:0-6371 GCA_035911475.1 Lysobacterales bacterium
TGGAACCACAGCCTCAAGGTCGAGGCCATTTACGGCGAGCGCTTCGTGACCCGTGCCGAGGCCAAGGCGCAGGTGTTCGAGTACATCGAGGTTGACTACAATCGAGACCGGCTCCACTCGACACTGGGCTACGTCAGCCCGGAGCAGTTCGAGCGGACCCACGCTGCTTAGGCGGGTGTCCGAAAAGCGGGGGCAAGATCATCTAGTATCTCGGGCAATGAGCGAGTCCAAGGTTAGGCAACGCGATGCAATTCGGTCCAAGGGAATCTGAATTAGGTAATCCGATCAGTGGGTTGCGATAATTCGTGTAGCTTTTTGTGTAGCGCTCGCGGAACGCCGATCAGATTGTGGCTGAGGATTCAGGGGCCTATCCCGCTAGTTCGAATCCTAGTCCCAGCCAACCCCATTACCGCGACCGAACCCCGCCTTCAGCGGGGTTCGTCGTTTCCGGAGGCCCGATCGCGCTGACAGACCGGTCGCCGCCAGACCGAATCGCCCTGCAAATGTGCGCCGGCGCGCAAAATGGCCATTGTGGGCGCGTATTCCGGTTTGCCTGCGTCGGAGCGTGCAGTACACTCCGGCCGGATTGCCGGGGGAGAAATCGATGGTCAAGCGTTTCCTGATTCCCGTCGTTGCGCTGCTGACCTTCACGGTCGCCCTCGCAGCCGACTCCATTCTTCGCGACGATCATCCCGACCGGTACGTGGTGCAGCGAGGCGACACCCTGTGGGACATTGCCGCGCGCTTCCTTCGGGCACCCTGGCTGTGGCCGGAGATCTGGCAGGCCAATCCGCAGGTCGCCAACCCGCACCTGATCTATCCCGGCGATGTGCTCAACCTGTCCTATCTGGGCGGTCGTCCGACCATCAGCCGTGACGGTCCGCGGGTTCGTGATTCCGCCGAAGAGGCGATCCCGACGATTCCGCTGTCGGCGATCGAGCCGTTCCTCAAGCGCATGCGCGTACTCGATCATGACGAGTTCCGGCATCTGCCCTACATCGTCGGTGCCGAGGAAAACCGTCTGCTGGCGACCGAGTCGCAATACATCTATGCCCGCGGTCTGCCCGCCGAGCCTGGTTTGCGCGTGGCCATCGTCCGACCGACGCTGGTCTATCGCGACGCCCGCAAGTACAACCGGCGTACCGGTCAGCGCGAGGACTACGTGCGTGGTCTGCCCTGGGAGGCGGCCGACAGCATCCATGCCCGTGATGCCGCGCGCAAGCCGGAGCATCTGCTCGGCTACGAGGTCATGGAAGTCGCCCATGCCCGGGTCATCCGCCAGGGTGATCCGGCGACCTTGCTGCTGGATGATTCCGAGCGCGAGGTGAAGGCCGGCGATCTGGTCATGCCGATCGACGACGAGCCGTTCGACCTGTATTTCCATCCGCACCAGGCACCGTCGATTCCGGAGGGTCTGGAGGTCATGGCGGTCACCGATGCCTTCAACGCGGTCGGTCGCTACCAGGTGGTCGCACTCAACCGCGGCGGCTTCGACGGTCTGGCCAACGGACAGGTGTACAGCGTGTTCAAGCCGGGTGAGCGCATTCGCGACAAGGTGCGCTATCCGAACGCAAACCCGTTCCGCGATTCCACCCGCGACGACGCCCACGTCATCTTGCCGGATGATTTCGCCGGGCATGTGATGGTGTTCCGCGTCTTCGAGCGGGTCAGCTACGGTCTGGTCATGGAGGCCCAGCGTCCGGTGCAGCCGCGCGATCGTCTGCGGGCGCCGTACAACCTGTAGCTGCCGGGCATCGCGGGATCGTGTCGGTCGGCGACGAGCGAAGCACGAACGCCTGGCTGCGCATGGTCCGTGCGCCGGGTGTTGGCGCGCGCAACCTGCAAAACCTGCTGGACCGGTACGGCGATATCGAAGCCGTCGAGCAGGCGGTAAGGCGCGACGGGCGATCGCTGAAACTCGAGGCCGCCGCCGACTGGCTGCGCGAGGTTGATCCGGGGCTCATAGCGGCCGATCGGGCCTGGCTTGATCAGCCCGATCGCCGTTTGCTGACCTGGCAGGACGAGGACTACCCCACGCTGCTGCGGGAATCGCCCTGGCCGCCGATGGCCTTGTTCGTTCAGGGTGACCCTGGTCTGCTGTGGCAGCCACAGATCGCCATGGTCGGCAGCCGCAATCCGACCGCCGGCGGCCGCGACAATGCCCGCGCCTTTGCCCGCGCGCTGGCCCGTAGCGGATTGACCGTCACCAGCGGGCTGGCCGGCGGGGTCGATGCCGCCGCCCATGAGGGCACCCTGGAGGCTGGCCGGCCAACCATCGCGGTGGTCGGAACCGGCGTCGACATCGTCTATCCGCCAGCCAATGCAACCCTGTTCGAGCGGATCGCGGCCGAGGGCGCGATCGCCTCGGAGTATCCGCCGGGTACTCCCGCTCGGGCGGGCCATTTTCCGCAACGCAACCGGATCATCGCCGGGCTCAGTCTGGGTGTCGTCGTCATCGAGGCGGCCATGCGCTCGGGCTCGCTGATCACTGCCCGTCTGGCCGGAGAGTGTGGCCGGGAGATCTTCGCCCTGCCGGGATCCATCCACAATCCCATGGCGCGCGGCTGCCATCGCCTGATCCGCCAGGGTGCCAAGCTGGTCGAGACGGCTGACGAGATCGTCGAGGAACTGCGGCCGTTGGCCCTGGCACTGGGCGAGCGCATGCGTGGCCTGCTGGTGGCACCGGATGACGAGGACTCGGTGCGGCCCCAATCCCGTCACCCGGCCGCGCGGGCCGATGACGATCCGGACTATGCGCGTGTCTGGCAGGCACTGGGCCACGATCCGGTGGCCATTGACGAGCTGGTGGCTCGCACCGGGCTGCCGGTGTCGGCGTTGTCCTCGATGCTGATGCGCATGGAACTGGCCGGGCAGGTCGCGCGTTCTGACAACGGCCGCTACGCCCGCAGCGTGAGCTGAACGCGGATCGATGTTCGTGGCATGCAGCGTGCGCCGATTCGCGGGGTTGGCGGCAAGGCCAAACCGGGGAAATCGGTGCGAGGCGTCGGGAAAGATTCGACTGCGTATGGAAAATCCGATGCCTGTTCAGGTCCGATTTTGGTTAGGATGACGGTTCGACCGCCCTCCCGCTGTCCTTTTTTGTCCAAGAGGTTCCCGTGAAGCGACCCCTGATCTCCGCCTGTGCGGCGGCGTTGACCCTTGTCGCCGGTTTGTCCGCTGTTGTCAGCTACACGCCGGTATTTGCCCAATCTGCGCCCGAACCGGTCGTTGCTGCCGATGCTCCGGCGCTTTCATTCGCGCTGACGCTCGGTGGCGCGACGTTCGATCCGCTGCGTGATGGCCAGCCGTCGGCGCGCGGCTGGGACGCGCCGCTGGGTTCGAGCCCCGACTTCCGCCTGCTGCAGTTCGATGGCCCGATCCAGCCACAATGGCTTGACGCCGTGGCCGACGTCGGTGTCGAGGTGGTGCAGTACATCCATCCCTACACGTACATCGTCTGGGCCGATACGCAGTCGCTGGCGCAGGCCAATGCCCTGGCGTCGGTGCGCTGGTCCGGTGACTTCCTGGCCCAGTATCGGGTGCAACCCGAGCAGCGGGGTTTCAGTCCCGGATTGCGTCCGTCGATGGCGTTGCTCAGCCGACAGGTCGACGAGAAGTCGTTCAAGGACGCGATCGCCGGCGTCGGCGGCACCGTCCACGAGATCAGCACACTCAATCGGCACCTGAGCGTCGTCCATTTCGATGCTCCCGGCGACCGCTATCAGAACATCGCCGCGATTGCGGGTGTCTACACCATCCAGGAGATTCCGCAGGATGCGGGTCCGCGTAGCGAGCTAAGCAATCAATCCATCGTCGGTGCCTACGGGCCGGCTCCAAGCCATACCATCGTGCCCGGCTACGAGGACTGGTTGATCGATACCGGCTATGACGGTACCGGCGTAGTCGTCAGCATCGTCGACGGTGGCATCCGTACCACGCACCAGGATCTGGCGTCGCGTATCGTTCCGTGTGTGCCGGGTGGCGGCAGCCCGACCTCCTGTACCACCAGCAATGACAGCCACGGAACGCATGTCGCCGGCGCCGTTGCCGGAACCGGCGCCTCCGGCATCCTGCTCAACGGCTTCCTCCGTGGCCAAGGTGTGGCGCCGGGCGCCAATCTGATCCAGCAGCGTTACCCGAGTTTCCTCGGCGGCGGTCCTGGCGGTGTGATTCCCAACGGCATGCTCACCATTTACCGGGAGTCGGTACTGAGCGGCGCGATACTGTCTAACAACTCCTGGGGACCGGCGGGTTCGCCACGCGGCTACGACATCCCGACCCAGCAGATGGATATCGTCACCCGTGACGCGTTGCCGGAAGTCGCAGGCCAGCAGCCGGTGCTGCCGGTCTGGTCAATCATGAACGGCAACGGCGACGGCTTCGGCGCCTGCGCCCCGAGTGCGCTCGGTTCGCCGGACGAGGCCAAGAACCTGTTCGCGATCGGCTCGACCAAGCTGCTGTCGGGAACGACGCAGCAGGCCGCCATCTTCGACATCTCCGGCAACTCCGCGCACGGCAACGCCTGCGACGGCCGCCGCGTGCCGCACATCGTCGCGCCGGGCTGCAGCACCGACAGCACCAGCAGCGGCAGCGACACCGCCTTCGCCACTGCCTGCGGTACCTCGATGGCATCGCCGGTGGTCTCCGGCGCGGTTGCCTTGTACGTGGAAAAGTATCGCGACGAGAACGGCGGCGACACGCCCAGCCCGGCCATGATCAAGGCGGCGTTCACCGCCTCGGCGAAGAACCTCAACGGCTTCCTCAACGCCGACAACGGCGTGATGGGCCATCGACCGGACCGCTTCCAGGGCTATGGCCGCATCGATCTCGACGCGACCATGAATCATGCCCAGGCCGTTTATTCGATCGATCAGAGCCACGTCTTCTCCACCAGCGGCCAGCAATGGCAGCAGACCATTACCGCCGAAGACCCCAGCCAGCCGATGCTGATCATGCTGGCCTGGTCGGATGCGCCGGGCCACGGTCTGGGTGGCACCACGCCAGCGTGGGTCAACAATCTGGATCTGGTCGTTGACGGTGCCGGTGGCACATTCCGCGGCAACGTGATCGGCAGCGATGGCTGGTCCGCCACTGGTGGCGCCGCCGATGACCGCAACAACCTGGAGGGCGTTTTCCTGACCTCGGCCCAGCATGGCGGCGGCATCGACATCAGCGTGCTCGCGACCAACATCACGGCCGACGCGCTCAACCCGCACGATCAAGGAGCGCCGGCACAGGACTTCGCGCTGGTCTGCTACAACTGCGTCGCGGCCACTGGTGGCGGCAGCTTCAACGTTTCAGCCACGCCGCCGACGATCGCGGTGTGTGCTCCGGGCCAGGCGGCGTTCAATGTCAACGTGGGTTCGGTCGGTGGTTTCAATGACCCGGTAACGTTGTCCGTTTCCGGTAATCCTGCGGGAACCACGACGAATTTCGGTGCCAATCCCATCAATCCGCCGGGCAGCACGGTGCTGACCATCGGCAACACGGCCGGCGCCTCGCCGGGTCAGTATCCGTTGACCATCACCGGCACCAGCGGCTCCGACACCAGTTCCGCTTCGGTGAGTCTGGGCATCGTCGCCGCGGCCCCTGGCGCGCCGGGTCTGCAGTTGCCGGCGAACGGTGCGGTGAACGTGTCGCCGAACCCGACGCTGACGTGGTCGGCGGCGAGCAACGCGGCGGGCTACCAGGTGCAGGTGGCGACCGATGCGGCGTTCAGCAACATCGTGGTGGACGAGACGGTGACCGGCACCAGCCTGGCGCTGACCACGGCACTCAACGGCAGCACCACCTATTACTGGCGGGTGCAGGCCGACAATGTCTGCGGCGACAGCGCCTGGTCGGCGACCTTCAGCTTCACCACGGTGGGTGCCCCGGGCGACTGCCCGATCGGCGTGGAACCGAACGTGCTGTTCAGCGAGGACTTCACCGGCGGCCTGGGTGGCTTCACCACCACCGGCAGCAGCGGTACTTCGACCTGGGCGATCTCCACCGCCCGGCCCAGCCCGGCCTCGGGCGGCAACGGCGTGCTGGCAGTGAACCTGGCCACGGTCTCGCACCAGTTCCTGATCTCGCCGGCGATCACCCTGCCGTCGGACGGTCTGCCGCTGAGCCTGCAGTTCCAGAACGACCAGACCATCGAGGACCAGTCGGCCACCGCCTGCTTCGACGGCGCGCTGCTGGACATCAGCACCAACGGTGGCTCGACCTGGACCCAGCTGCCCAGCTCGGCGATGCTGACCCGGCCGTACGACGGCCCGATCTCGACCGCCTGGAGCAGTCCGGCCGGTGGCGAGCAGGCCTGGTGCGGTGATCCGCGGCCGTGGGAGAACCAGATCGTTGACCTGAACGCCTATGCCGGCCAGACGGTG
>JAMHVM010000195.1:0-16184 GCA_035911475.1 Lysobacterales bacterium
CTACGGCGGTTTGACCGGTCGGCAACTTCGCCCGGCAGATCCGATGCTGGGCCAGCAGGGAGCCAGCAACAGCCTGGACCTGGGCTTCTCCTGGCGCATGCCCTGGAATGCGGAACTGGAGTTCGGTGCCCGCAACCTGATCACCAACCCGGCCAAGCCGGAGACGCCGGAGCGCAGCCAGCAGGGCGACCTGCGCACGCCTTACCTGCGCTACCACCAGGAACTCTGATCCCGCAATCCTCGCCGCGCCAAGGGAGCAGCAGCGAGCCGAGCGTCGGCGCCGTAGGACTCAAAACCAGGCGGTTCTTCACGTATTCGTCACGTTGTCCGGGGCCAGCGTTGGGCATATTGAATCGATACTGCACCTTCATGGCGTATGTATTTGATTTTCAGCGCCATGGCTCGCGATATCTGGTCGACCATGAATCCCGGCCGAACTGTTGCCCGCATTGTAAAAATCTTGTTAGACTCCGCTAGCCATGGTTTCAGTGGCCCTTCGGCACGCCCATGGACGGGCGAAAACCCCGAAGTCAACTCACGACGTTGGAGAGTGTCTATGAGCCTCAGCAATACACAGCTTTACAGGGCGATCCGCACCGGCCTGGCGGTCGGTACGGTGGGCGTAGTCGGTTTTACCGGCACCGCCATTGCCCAAGACGATTCCGACCAGCGCACGCTGGATCGCATCGAAGTCATCGGCTCGCGCATCAAGCGCGTTGAAGCGGAAACCGCTCAGCCGATCTTCCGTCTGACTTCCGAAGACATCCAGGCAACCGGTTTGACCTCGATCGGTGACGTGATCCAGAACCTGACCACCAACGGTTCGGCGCTGGGTACCACGTTCAACAATGGTGGTGACGGCTCCAGCCGCGTTTCGCTGCGTAACCTCGGTACCGGCCGTACCCTGGTGCTGGTGAATGGTCGTCGCTTCATCTCCGTCGGTACCGGCGGTGCCATCGACCTCAACTCGATTCCGAGCGCAGCTGTCGAGAGCATCTCCGTGCTGAAGGACGGCGCTTCGGCCATTTATGGTTCCGACGCTGTTGCGGGTGTGGTCGACATTCGCCTGAAGCGCAACTACAGCGGTGCTGAAGTCAACGCCCAGTGGGGTGAGTGGACTGAAGGTGACGGTCGTCGCCAGAAGTACGACTTCGTGATTGGTTTCGACGGCGAGCGCGGTTCCGCGACTGTCGGCGCCGGTTATGTCAAGGAAGACCCGATCATGGCCGGTGATCGCGCCATCTCCGCGGTGCCGCTGTATGGCTTCCCGGCGACCGATACGAGCTATGCCGGCGCCAGTGGCGTCGGACCGCGTCTGCGTGTATTCACGGCCACGCAAAGCAACCTGATTCTGGAGCACGGTGCAGACGGCACCAGCGCATCGCAGTGGCGTCCGTTCAGTGCCGCGCTCGATGGCCACAACTTCGCTCCGGAAAACTACCTGCAAACCCCGCAGGAGCGCACGAGCTTCTTCTTCGACGGCCGTTACTCCGTTCTGGACAACGTCTCCTTCTACACCACCATGGTGTACAACGAGCGTCGTTCGAATCAGGTGCTCGCGTCCTTCCCGCTGACCGGCGGTATCCTGACCCCGACCGCGAGCTTCCGGCCGGCAGTCATTTCCGCCGACAACATCTACAACCCGTTTGGCGTGGATATCACCGGCTGGGGTCGCCGTGTGATGGAAACCGGTGGCCGCGATTTCGAGCAGCGCGTCGACAACTACACCTTCAACGGCGGCTTCGAAGGCGACTTCTCGCTGGGTGATCGCTTCTTCTTCTGGGATGTGGGCTACACCTTCGGTCAATCCCAGCGCAACGACGCCACCGCTGGCCTGCAGAATGCGTTGGCTGTCCGCAATGCGGTCGGTCCCAGCTTCTACGACGCCAATGGTGTTGCCCGCTGCGGCACGCCGACCGCTGTGGTCGCAGGCTGCGTTCCGCTGAACCTGTTCGGACCGCTTGGCGCCATCACGCCGGAGATGCTGAACTACATCGGCTTCACCGAGCAGGGTCGTCGTGGCAACAAGATGACCAACTACTACGCCAACCTGTCGGGTGACCTGTTCGAGATCGTCGAAGGCAACCCGGTCGCCTTCGCCGCCGGTTACGAGTATCGCCGCGAATCGGCCTACGATTCACCGGATGCTTTCGTCAACGCCGGTCTGTCCTCGGGCAATGCGCGTACTCCGACCCGTGGTGGCTTCAATCTCGACGAGTTCTACGTGGAGTTGAACATCCCGGTTCTGGGTGACCTGCCGCTGGTTGACCTGCTTGAGCTGCGTCTGGCTGGCCGTTACTCCGACTACTCCAACTTCGGCGACACGACCAACCTGTCGGCCGGTTTCAAGTGGCAGCCGTTCGCGGATCTGGCTCTGCGTGGTAACTGGTCGGAAGGTTTCCGCGCGCCGAGCGTGGGCCAGTTGTTCCAGGGTCCGTTCGACTCCTTCGCTCCGGTGGCGGATCCCTGCTCCGCGCAGCGAATTCCCAACCTCGAGCAAGGCTATCCCGGTCTGGAAGCACGTTGCCGCGCCGGCGGCGCTCCGGTCGGCTACACCCAGGTCGGCTCGCAGATCCGCTCCACCGGTGGCTCCAACCCGGACCTGGATCCGGAAACCACCACCTCGCAGACTCTGGGCTTCGTCTACAGCCCGGGCTGGTTCGAGGGCTTTGGCGTGACCCTGGACTGGTACAAGATCGACATCGATCAGGGCATGCTGACGCTGACCCCGAACTTCATCCTCAACCAGTGCTACATCGGCCCGACCGAAGCAGTGCGCAGCTTCTACTGCTCGCTGGTCGATCGTCGCGCGTCGGACGGTGTTGTCACCGATATCCGTTTCTCTCCGCAGAACGTTTCGAACATTCTGGTTGAGGGCTACGACCTCAACGTCAGTTATGCGTTCGACAGCGACTGGGGACGTTTCGGTGTCCTGTGGGACAGCACCTACACCTCCAAGTATGAGGTCACGCTGGCCGGCACGACCACGCAGCGGGTTGGTCGGGAGCTGGGCGACGACGCGTACAACCGCCTTCGTTCCAATCTCAACCTGAGCTGGAACCTGGGTGACTGGGGCGTGAACTGGGCCATGCGTTACTACCACCACACCGTGGAAGATTGCGAAGGCCTGCAGTACGCCGAAGAAGATCTCGGCATTGCCCAGCCGTGTTCCGACCCGAACCGCTCGGTGTTCGATCCGATCTTCGGCGAAGACGTGTCTGCTGCTCGCAACAAGCAAGGCAGCACCACGATTCACGATGTCCGGTTCACTTGGAACACTCCGTGGAATGGCCAGATCGGTCTTGGTGTGAACAACGTGTTCGAGAAGGATCCACCGATCTCGTACAACTCGTTCGCCAACACCTTCAACGCTGCTGTCTGGGATGCTCCGGGCCGTCAGTGGTTCGTGCAGTACAACCAGCGCTTCTGATTTGCTCTGGTAGACATTGTCAGCGTGTATGGCAAGAGCAGCGGCCCCAATGGGGCCGCTGTTTTTTTGCGTTTGGATCGCGAATTGAACCGTAGCTGATTGCTCCTGATATCGAGCAGATCTTCATCTTGCCTACGCCACCGCATGCGAGTGGCACCTGAAAATTCCCCGTTCTGAAAGCACATCCACAGCCCCGTTCCCAGGTTCCCGGTTGTCTCGTCGAAATGGCCTAAGATCGGTTCCAGGCGGTGCATTGGCCGGGCTCGCATGAATCTGCAGAGACAGCAGCGTCAGTGTTGCCACCATTGATCACCAATCTGCCTATAATCCCGCTGTGTCCATCGAACAGGTATATGCAACCTTCTATCGCTGCCCCCGATTGGCGGCAGAAGAGTTGAGCGATGGTGGTGGGCCTTTTGGTTTCGATATCACCGCAGCGCTGGAGTTCGATTTGATCGTCGAACAATACCGATGCGACGCCATCTTCGAGACTGGATGCAATCTGGGGGACACCACCTACTATCTGGCTCGTTGCTATCCGCACCTTCCAATCTTTTCCTGTGACGTGTCGGCTCGCCATGCCGAGTTCACGAGAAGAAGGCTGGCGTTTTCCTCCAATGTCACGGTTGAGACGCTGGACTCTCCCTTGCTGATCGAGAAGTACGCCCACTCTTTCCAGCGCCCGATCTTCTATCTGGACGCTCATTGGTACGAACAGTGGCCGCTGGAGAGGGAGCTGGCCACCATTCGGACCGGTATCGCCATCGTGGATGATTTCGACATTGGCCACCCGGCGTTCGGCTTCGACAGCTACAACGGCGACACCTGCGGCCCTGGTCTCTTGTCCAGGTTGCTCACCGGGCGTGTAGACAGCTATCTGACCAACAATCCAGGCGCGTCGTACCCATTTCCTTGCCTTCAGACTGGCCGCAGGGCAGGCCGTGCCTACGTCGTACTGCCTCCGCTGGAAAATCGCTTGACGTTGAGCCGCTGGTTCGTTTCCCGGAATCTGCAAACGCAATGACCACAACGGTACAGCCGTCCCGCCATGAGAACCTGAGCGGGCGTGATCTCTGGATATTCGACGATCTCGTCCAGGACATCGCGGGCATGTGCCGGGCACTGGATCGAGCTCCCTTTACCCGAACGGAAGTGGCCACGCCGGAATCCGCCCAGTATCGACACTGGGTGACCGAGATGGATCTTCGAGCCTTGGCAAACCTGTCACTTCATCACTCGACCCAACAGGCATTGTCGTCGGTCATGCCCGAGCGACGCTACCGGGTCTATCGGGCCTATACGAACTACGCGGCGTACGGTGACGTGCTGATGGTGCATACCGACTCCCAGCCCAGCGCCGACGAGTACACCGCGTTGTGGTTCGTGACCACTCAGTGGCGGTCGGCCTGGGGTGGAGAGACCTTGTTCTACGAGGGCGATGATGCTCGTCTCGCAGTCAGCCCACGCCCAGGGCGACTGGTCCTGTTTCACGGCGCGATTCCCCACGCGGGTACCCCGCCCAGTCGAGTCTGTTTCGAGCCCCGATTCACCTTCGCGATGAAACTTGAACGGGCCTAGAGCCTGTCTGAGCTGAAGCAATGAATCAGCGATCAGCAGGAAGCAGTTCGCCAGGGTGACATAGCGATGTCTAAGCGGCCGGGAACGTGGCACCGGCCCCGTGATCGCCGAAAGTCAGAATCGAACCCTCTCTTCTGAAATCGACCATGTTCTTGGGGCGCTTAAGGCCGGTCCGCTGCTCGCAGCCGGCATGCCCCGAACAACAGTCTCAAGTCGAGTCGGTATGTCCTGTTCGCTTCGAGGGCGGCGTTCCATGGTCGGATACAGCCCACTGACAGTGGCAGAAGCCACTCGCGCAGGACACGGTCAGCTAGTTTGTCGTCCCCCCGGGGATTGGAGCAAGTAACCTCTGCCGAATCGACTCTTGCCAAGATCGAATGCCCATGCAAAATGTGCTCCACAGATCCGGATGCCGGCTGAATTTATCGACAAGCGTGAGCGTCCCGTGCAGTGCCAGTCTTACAGCCGTGCCAGAGTGGTCGGACAACCATGACATTGACACCCCGATAACCTCACGGCGCGTTCTTCCAACGGCAGATACGTTCTACCATCTGGCAATCGACCCCGCGACCGAGCGGGGCACCTCTGACCATCGACAAGTCCGGAGATGACATGCGGAGTGCCGCCGTAGATGACTATCGTAACCATGGGGCGGCATTGCTGCATGAGCTGTATCCAATGGAGGTCGTATCCGCCATTGCCTATCAGCTCAGCGAGCAGCTCCGCGCGCATGGGGTTCACTTCCTGCGCAAGGGGGTGCTGGGGACGAAGGCCAGCTACGACGTCCCGGGGACGAGCCTGCCGTTTCTGCTGACGTTCCTCTGGGGTCTTACACCCACGATCCAGGAACTGGTTGGCGCGCGCCTGCTGCCGACCTACAGCTACTTCCGGACCTATCAGCGAGGCGACGTATGCCGGGTTCATTCCGATCGCCATGCCTGCGAACATTCGTTGTCGCTGACCTTGGCGTACTCCGACGGTATCGAGTGGCCACTTTCCGTTGCCAGAAGTCCGTTGCCCGAGGGGGAAACCTTGCCGATCCACGACGATTTTGGCGGTGATGCGAGCATCGCTTTTCCGATGAGTCCGGGAGACGGCGTGCTGTATCGCGGCGTCGCCCACCGACACGGAAGGGTTGTTCCGAATCCCAATCGTTGGTCCGCCCATCTGTTCATGCACTGGATCGATCGCGACGGCCCCTATCGCCAACAGGCGTTCGACGGCAAGAATGTGATCGGCCATTGCGACTTCCGCTTTCCCGACCAGGCACCTGCCTGATGTCCACCGATGCATACCTTGATGATGGGCAGGCTGTTCGGGCCTTGGCTCATCTGTCCTTCATGGCGCCGAAATGACCACCGACCTCGGCACCGCCGCGTTGGCGCGAGCAGCAGCCCTGGCCAAGCAAGGGCGGGCCGAAGACGCGTTCGTCGCCTTTCAGGAGGCCGCTGGTGCTGGCGATACCTATGCAAAATTCACGGTTGGCCGCAGCCTTCTGCTGGGCATGGGAACGTCGATCGATGTCAGGACGGGCACGCAGTACCTGATGCAGGCCAGCAGCGGTGGTTCGGGTGAAGCCGCGCTGATGCTGGCATCGGTGGCTATCGGTGATCGTGTTCTGAAGCGCGACCCGTCGGTGATCGCCGGTGTCATTGACAGCATGGCGCGTGCCGGCAACTACGAGGCACGCCGTGCCCTGGCCGTACTGTTTGCCGCCACCGATCCGGACCGGTCCATTGCAATTCTCGAGCAACAGCGGACACACGACGATCTTTCGAGGCGGATCGTGTCGAGGGCAGGAGACAAGGGATCGTCTGCCCCGGCAGCAGCAAGCCTGCCTGCCGGCGCGACCATCACCAGTCTCGTGGACAGCTTTGTTCGGGTACCGGAACGATCAGTCATCTCAGACCGCCCGCATGTCATGCTCAGCGAGCAGGTACTTGCACCACTGCACTGCCACTACCTGATCGCTTTCGCCGAAAAATTCTGGCAGCCATCCCGGGTATTCGATCCGACTGGAATGTCGACTGCCCGTCGCCCCATCAGAACCAGCAGCGACGTGGTCGTTGACGGCTGGATGGAAGATCTGTCCCTGCGGCTGATCCAGCTGCGTATGGCCACGGCTGCCGGCGGCGAACTGACCTGTGCCGAACCACTCACGCTTCTGCACTATCTGCCTGGTCAGGAATACCTGCCACACCTGGACGCCCTGCCGGAGGCTGCGCTGGCTGAAAGAGTTCCCCAGGCCGGGCAACGATGGCGAACGGTGTGCTGCTACCTCAACAATGTCGACGTCGGCGGCGAGACCGAGTTTCCAACAGCACAGATCAAGGTTGAACCACGGCAAGGGCGTGCCGTGATCTTCGATAACCTCACCCCATCCGGCTCTATCGATCCGGAAAGCCGCCATGCGGGCTTGCCGTTGAATGTCGGAGAGAAGTTTCTGGCCACCCTATGGCTACGGGAGCGTACCTTCCGGGCCTTCTGAAGCGAACGGGCATGTGATGCCAACCGCGTGGACGGAACACATATCGATTGACGCGTCGTAGACGCCTGGCTATAGACCAGGCGCGGCATACTTGAAGCGCTTCATCTGATCACGATGCGCTTCAACAACCCTTCTGACCTGATCTTTGTCTAGCGCCGTCCGCCATTGATTCTGACGCCCGCTGCGGAAGAAACGGGTATCGGTCCGATCCGATGCCTCGACAAATCCGGCTCTTCGCTCGTTGGCTGACAACTGATCGAAACTGGAAAAACGGATGGCGCGCTCGATCCGCTGGCGATCGTCACCGGCGCCGAGCAGTTTGGCAATTCGTGTAAACCACTTGCCCGGCTTCTCCAGAAGATCCTCGTATCGCACGGTCAGGAACGCCGCCGAGTCGACAGCACTCCAGCTGGCGACATGCAACCGCCAGGAAGACAGGACCTGACCAACCCCGCGGAGTTCGCTGCCGATCGCCGTTTCCTCGTTGCCGAGAAAATCGATCGCAGCATCCAGAGTCAAGCCGAAGTGATGACTCATGCTGACGACAACATCCAGCGGATTGCGGACAATGTGAATGGCCCCGACCGTCAGCCGGGGATCCTGCAGCCAATGATCATCGTACTTGCCCCAGTAGTTGTGGGTCTTGACCAGGCTTGTCCCCGACCCTCGGCTTGCGATCGCCTCCTGAACTCGTGGTCGCAGAGCACAAACGGTATTGAGATCCAACGCGTGCGCCGGTAAACCCGTCAACGCCGTGTAGTGTTCCGCCAGCGACTCGTCGTCGGCATAACGATGCAGCTCCGCCAGCGGCACCGGCTTGGGATCGTTTGCCAGGAGATTGGCAACGAACGCCCTGACCCAGGTATTGCCGGACTTGGGATAGGAAGCCAGCCAGAGAATATTGCCCATGCAGTTATTCTAGCGTTGTCCTTCAAAGCTTCGTCGCAGAGGGCTGGTGAAAAGCCGACATTGGGCCTGGACGACGGCTTGATCGTCCATTGTCCGTGTCGCCGTACAATGATTGCTCGAGAATCCGGAGTTTCCGCATGTTCCAGATCAACCCGCTTTTCGCCGTTCCCCTGGTGGAAACTCAGCATCCGGATCCTTCAAGGCTGAACCAGGAGTTGCGGGAGTTGTTTCTGGCGCGGGAGGCGGAGGGCGTCCGCTACGCCAACCCCCATTCGTTGATGAAGATCAGACCCGGTCTTTTCGAGAGCGACTTCAACGTGTTCGCCTGGCCCGAGCCAGCGATACAGTCGTTGCGCGAATTCTGCTGGAACGCGTTGTCACGGACCATCGCACAACTGAACCAGTATGGTCCGGAGCAGATGGAGAAGCTTCTCATCCGCAGTCATACCTGGTTTCACGTAACGCGGCACGGCGGTAGCTTCGATCTCCACAATCACCCGATGGCATCGTGGTCGGGTGTTTACTGCGTTGACCCTGGCGATTCTCCCGCTTCGGATACCGATTCCGGAGCTCTGACCTTCGCTAATCCGATGAATCTGGCTCACATGTTCATGGATGCAGCAAACAGCCGCATTCGCCGACCGTACGGTGCCGGTGACTTTGTGTATCCGTCACAACCCGGTCGCCTGGTTCTGTTTCCATCGTGGGTTCTGCATCTTGTGCAACCCTATCGAGGCCAGCGTGAGCGGATCACGGTGGCGTTCAATTGCTGGTTCGACCTGAGCTGAAGGCACTCCCTGCCAATGGCCTGCAGTGGCCCGCTACGGCAATGTTGGCACGCCCGCGGCGCCGTATCGCCTGACTACCGGCCGATTACGTCGGCAGAAATTGCCAGGTAGGCTGCAGCAGTGGCGGCATCAGGTAGTGGTCGGCCAGCAGGAAGGCGAACAGCGCCATCAGGTAGATGATGGAGTAGCGGAACGTCTGCATCGCGAACTGTTCGTCCGGCGGATCCAGCAGCCGGATCGCGTAATAGAGGAATCCCGCGCCCAGCACCAGCGCGCCGCCCAGATAGAACAGGCCACTCATGCCGGTCAGCCAGGGCAGCACGGTCACCAGCACCAGCAGCACGGTGTAGAACAGCACCTGCCAGCGGGTGAAGGTCGCGCCGTAGACCACCGGCAGCATCGGGATGTCGGCCTTGGCGTAGTCCTCGCGCCGGTACAGCGCCAGCGCCCAGAAATGCGGTGGCGTCCAGACGAAGATGATCAGGAACAGCAGCAGGGCGTGGGCATGGACCTCGCCGGTGACCGCCGCCCAGCCAAGCACCGGCGGTGCCGCGCCGGCAGCACCACCGATGACGATGTTCTGCGGCGTCGCGCGCTTGAGATAGACGGTGTAGACGACCGCGTAGCCGATCAGCGACAGGAAGGTCAGCAGGGCAGTCAGCGGATTGACCAGCCAGACCAGGATGGCCATCGACAGCACACCCAGCGTCAAGGCGAACACCAGCACCTGGCGACTACCCAGCCCGCCGCTGGGTAGAGGCCGATGCGCCGTGCGCGCCATGATCGCGTCGATGCGCCGGTCCAGCAGATGGTTGATGGCCGCCGCCGAGGACGCCGCCAGCCCGATGCCCAGCGTGCCGAACACCAGCGCGTGCCACGGCGGCAGCCCCGGCGTCGCCAGCAGCATGCCGACCACGGCCGTGAACACCAGCAAGGCGACCACGCCGGGCTTGGTCAGCTCGTAGTACTGGGCGAACAGGGTTGGACGGGCGGCAGGAGGCACGTCGGCATCGATCAGGTGGCGGTCATCGCGATTGTACCGGTGCCGACTGCGGCACCGGTGTGCGTGCCAGGGTCCGGTTCAATAGGCGCGCGTGCGCAGTCGCGACAGGATCAGCACGAACTGCACCACCAGCAGCGCGGCGACCGCGTTGTGCGCAGTGGCGATCGGCAAGGGCAATCCGAACCAGACATTGCTGATGCCCAAGGCCACCTGCACGGCGAGCAATCCGAGCAGCACCAGCGCCGACCGGCGCAGACCACGGATGCGGTACAGCGCCGCGATCACAAACAGCACCACGGCCACGGTGACTACGGCACCGATCCGATGGGCCATCTGGATCGCCGCCCGCGCCGGTGCGTCGAGCAGGCCGCCTTCGTAGTCAACGCCGATGCCGCGCCAGAGCACGAAGGCTTCGCGGAAGTCGGTGGCCGGCCACCATTGCCCCAGGCAGCGCGGGAAGTCGGTACCGCAGGCCAGCGCCGCATAGTTCGCGCTGGTCCAGCCGCCCAGGGCGATCTGCGCGATCACGATCGCCAGGCCGAACCAGACCCAGGGTCGCAGCCAATGCGCACCCGGATAGGCGCGAACCTGCGGGCCGCTGCGGTCGGCGATCCAGACCAGCAAGGCGAACACCGAAAACCCGCCCAGCAGGTGTGCCATCACCACCACCGGCTTCAGCTTCCAGGTCACCGTCCACATGCCCAGCACGGCCTGGAAGATGATCAGCGCCAGCAGGAAAGCGGTGTAACGCGCCCATGGCCTGGTGCGACCAGCAGGCCCGACCAAGGCCAGCAGCAGGGGAACCGCCAGCGCCACCACCATGGCCACCACCGAAACGGCCGCGTGACCATGCGTGTACAGGACCGTCCCTGCCGCCGCCGCGATCGTGGTCACCACGATGCCAGCCAGGCGCCAGCGCGGCTGTCCGTTGGCGATCAGTGCCAGCGCCACCACCAGCAATCCAAGGACCGCGACGACATGGCGGTGCACCTGCTCGCGCCAGGCCTTGTGCGACTCCACCGGCCGCTCGGGGAAGGCCTCGTTGGCCGCAGCGACATCGTGGTCATGCTTGGGCCAGGTGATCTTGCCGTAGCAGGTCGGCCAGTCGGGACAGCTCAGGCCGGCATCCGACAACCGCACGAAGGCGCCCAGGACGATGACCACGAAGGTCACAAGCACGGCCAGCCAGGCCATGCGCTGGAACAGGGGCATGGTCATTTCACCAGCCTGCCCAGATCGCGGCGGATCAGCCGGGCTTCCAGCTCCGGGGGGAAACGCATCATTAGATAACCCTTGTCGTCAATCAGGTAGCCGGTCCAGGGCGGCGCGCTCGCCAACGCGGGTGCAGCCGCCAGCAGCGCCGCAGCACTGTCGGCGGTCAACGCGGCCATGGCCGGCGGAAGTTCCGGCAGTTGTCCGGGGCCGATCAGGCGCGGCACCAGCTTGGGCGCATGGCGACCCAGGCTGTAGCGCACCCGGAACAGTTCATCCAGACGCTCGCTGCAGGTCTGGTCGCACTGTGCCGGCAACTGGATCAACCAGGTCCAGCGGTGATCGTGATTGACCAGCGGCAGCGTGTCGCCGGCACGATCGACCAGAACCTGTCCGGCCAGCGCCTGCGGCGGCTCGATCAGTTCGCCGTGATTGCGGGTCGCCTGCGGGTGCCAGCCCAGGCGATTCAGCACCAGCGCGACGATGAACGGACTGAGAAACAGGATCGCCACCACCAGCAGGCGGATCCGGTTGTCGGCGATTTTCATGATCGGTTTCCGCGAACGAAATGGACAACAACGAACACCGCGACAATGGCGATGGCCAATGACCACCACTGCCAGGCATAGGCCAGATGGCGCTCCGGCGGCATGCCCTGCGCGGGCCGCCAGTCGCGGCGCCAGACATCGCCGGCCTGATCCGGATCCAGCCGCAGCACGCGCGCCGCCAGCGGCACGCCCAGATCGGTGGCGATCTCGGACAGGTCGAAGTACGGCATCAGCTTGGGATAGCTAGGTTGTTCATGCCAGGCACGCCCCAGCCGCAGGCCGTGCGATGGCGGCGGCGCCAGGATGCCGGACCAGCCAATGTCGTCGGCCACGTGCGGCAACGCCGGCAGCTCACGCTGTGCCCCGTCGTAGGCCAGCCAGCCCAGGGCGACCAGCATCACCTGGCCATCGTCGCGGCGCAGTGGCGCGAACACGTCGATGCCGACACGGCCGTCGCGGACCTGGTTGTCTAGCAGATAGCGCTGGTCCAGCAACTCGCCGTGTACCCGCACACGATCGAAACCATCGGCGGCCTCGGCCATCCCGGTGCCCAACGGTCGCGGCTCGGCGCCGGCCACGGCATCGAAGGCCGCCATCTGCCCGCGCTTGAGTTCGGCCTTGCCGTACTGCCAGCGCCCCGCGCTGACGAACAACGCCAGCCCGGCCAGCAGCAACAGCCAGGCAAACAGCGAGGGTGATTTCCAGGTTCGATTCACGATACCGGGCGCTCGTTATACTGCTGACGCCTGGCAACCCACGTATGCAGTCATGGATCCCATCGTCGTCCGCCTGATCGTCATCGCCTTCTTCATCGCCATCGTCTACAACCTGGGGGCGGCGCTGTACTACATGATGAATGACAAGGGCGAAGGCAAGCGCATGGCCTGGGCACTGACCCGACGCATCGGGCTTTCGGTCCTGCTGATCGTCCTGATCCTGCTGGGCATCTGGACCGGACTGATCAAGCCGCACGGCATCTACGGCTGAGATCCCGGCGTCTCGCGACGAGGCTCGTCGTCCTGTAGAGCCGGGCTTGCCCGGCTGAACCACCGGCAAGCGGAGCAGGCTCCGCGCTACGACGTCACCGCCCCGCAGTCCACTCAGAGCACGTAGACGAACAGGAACAGACCCAGCCAGACCACGTCGACGAAGTGCCAGTACCAGGCGACCGCCTCGAAACCGAAGTGGTTGTCGCGGGTGAAGTGGCCACGGAACACCCGGAACCAGATCACGATCAGCATGATGGTACCCAGGGTGACGTGGGCACCGTGGAAGCCGGTCAGCATGAAGAAGGTCGACCCATAAACACCCGAGCCCAGGGTCAGGTTCAGGTCCTTGTAGGCGTGGATGTACTCGTAGCCCTGCACGAACAGGAAGATCGAGCCGAGCAGAATGGTGGCGCCCAGCCAGATCAGGATCTGGCCACGATGGCCGGCCTTCAGCGCGTGATGCGCGATGGTCAAGGTGACACCGGAGGTGAGCAGCAACAGGGTGTTGATCAGCGGCAGGCCCCACGGCGACATCAGGCCGAAGGCGCCACCGATCTCGCTGGGACCGTTGGTCGGCCACGCGGCCTCGAAACCCTGCCAGAGGAAGGCATTGGTCGCCTCGCCGTCACCGGCGCCACCCAGCCACGGCACCGACAGCGTGCGGGCATAGAACAGCGCGCCGAAGAAGGCGGCGAAGAACATCACTTCCGAGAAGATGAACCAGACCATCCCCATGCGGAAGGAGATGTCCACCTGGCCGTTGTACAGACCGCGCACGCTCTCGACGATGACGTTGCCGAACCAGCCCCAGAACACGTACAGCACCAGCACGATGCCGAGCCAGAAGAAGGCCTGACCCAGGGAACTGCCATTCATCCAGGCGGCGGCACCGCCCAGCAGCACGAACATGCTGATCGACATGATCAGCGGCCATTTGCTGCCGTGCGGAACGTAGTAGATGTTCGGATCGGGAGTCGCGTGGGCCATGGCGTCAACCTCGGAGATCGGCGTTCGTCGAGACGGTCTCGGTCACCACATGCGCCTGTTCGCGCCGGGTTGCCGCCTCGTTGTTGTAGAAGGTGTAGGACAGGGTCACGGTGGACACGCCCGCTGGCAGGTCCGGCCGGACAAAGAAGCGCACTGGCATGCGCCGGGTCTCGCCGGCCGCCAGCAGTTGCTCGGTGAAGCAGAAGCACTCGGTCTTGCCGAAGTAGGGAATCGCCTGCTTGGGCGCGACATCGTAGGTGGCGTTGCCGACCACCGGATCGCGACCGGGGTTGCTGGCGACATACCAGGCTTCGATGGTCTCACCCGGATGCACGCGGATTTCCGCCTGTTCAGGCGTGAACCGCCAGTTCAGTCCGGAATGCACGCTGGCATCGAACTGCACCGTCACGCTGCGCGAGGTGTCGATCTCGGTGGCGGCGATCGCCGCAGCGCCGACTGGCGCATCGGTGACCCGGATGCCGAAGATCTGCTCGCAGGCGATGTTGTACAGCGGCACCAGCGCGAAGCAGAACGCGAACGAGGCGACCGTGATTGCCCCGATCTTGGCGACCAGCCGGCGATTCTCGCGGGCGCGATCAGTCCCGGCGCTCATCAGCCCGCCACTCCGCGCAGGAAGAACTGCAGGAAGTTGGCGATCACGATCAGTACCAGGATCGCCACCGTGATCCGGACGCCACGCCGGTTGCCGCCTGCCGATGTCATCGCCTGATCCATCCCCGGCCGATCAGTGGGTCACGTCGCCATGGGCGAGGTCACCGTCACGGATCACCGGCGGCGTGGTGAAGGTGTGGTGCGGCGCCGGCGACGGCACGGTCCACTCCAGGCCCTTGGCGCCTTCCCAGACCCGGTCGGTCGCCTTGACGCCGCCGCGGGCGCAGGACCAGACGATGTAGACGAACAGCAACTGGCTCAGGCCGAAACCGAAGCCGCCGATGCTCGACCACATGTTGAAGTCGGAGAACGCCACGTTGTAGTCGGGAATGCGTCGCGGCATGCCGGCCAGACCCAAGAAGTGCTGCGGGAAGAAAAGGATGTTGACGAAGATCGTGCTGAGCCAGAAGTGCCACTTGCCCAGCGTCTCGTTGTACATGTAGCCGGTCCACTTCGGCAGCCAGTAGTAGACCCCGGCAATGATGCCGAACACCGCGCCGGTGACCAGCACGTAGTGGAAGTGGGCGACCACGAAGTAGGTGTCGTGGTACTGGAAGTCGGCCGGCACGATCGCCAGCATCAGGCCGGAGAAACCGCCGATGGTGAACATGATGACGAAGCCGAGCGCGAACAGCATCGGTGTCTCGAAGGTCATCGAGCTCTTCCACATCGTGCTGACCCAGTTGAACACCTTCACCCCGGTCGGCACCGCGATCAGCATGGTCGCGTACATGAAGAACAGCTCGCCACCCAGCGGCATGCCCACGGTGAACATGTGATGCGCCCAGACGATGAAGCTCAGGAAGGCGATCGAGGCGGTGGCGTAGACCATCGCCTGGTAGCCAAACAGCGGCTTGCGGGCGAAGGTCGGGATGATCTCGGAGACGATGCCGAATGCCGGCAGGATCATGATGTACACCTCCGGGTGTCCGAAGAACCAGAAGATGTGCTGGAACATGACCGGATCACCGCCACCGGCGGCGCTGAAGAAGCTGGTGCCGAAGTACTTGTCGGTGAGCAGCATGGTCACCGCGCCGGCCAGTACCGGCATCACCGCGATCAGCAGGAAGGCGGTGATCAGCCAGGTCCATACGAACACCGGCATCTTCAGCAGGTCCATGCCCGGCGCACGCATGTTCATGATCGTAGCGATGATGTTGATCGCGCCCATGATCGAGCTGATGCCCATCATGTGGATAGCGAAGATCACGAAGGAGACGTTGTTGGAACCCTGGATGCTCAGCGGCGGATACAGCGTCCAGCCACCGGCCGGTGCGCCGCCGGTCATGAACAGGGTGGACAGCAGCATCGTGAACGCGAACGGCAGGATCCAGAACGACAGGTTGTTCATGCGCGGCAGCGCCATGTCCGGCGCACCTACCATCAGCGGGATCATCCAGTTGGCCAGGCCGACGAAGGCCGGCATCACCGCGCCGAAGATCATCACCAGCGCATGCATGGTGGTCAGCGAGTTGAAGAACTCCGGCTGCATCACCTGCAGGCCGGGCATGAACAGCTCGGCGCGGATCAGCAGGGCCATGGCGCCGCCGATCAGGAACATGACCAGCGAGAAGATCAGG
>JAMHVM010000196.1:0-2329 GCA_035911475.1 Lysobacterales bacterium
GCAACCCGGCGAGGTGCTTGGAGCGGGCGGACGTGTCTTGAACCTCCTTGATCTGTCGGACGTGTACATCACCTTCTTCCTGCCCGAAACCGTGGCCGGCCGCGTTGCGCTGGGTTCGGAGGTTCGCATCATTCTGGATGCCGCGCCCGAGTATGTGATTCCAGCCACCGTTTCCTTCGTCGCCAGCGCAGCGCAGTTCACTCCCAAGACGGTGGAAACCGCGAGCGAGCGGCAGAAACTGATGTTTCGCGTGCGCGCGCAGATTTCGCAGGAGTTGCTGCGTGAGCACCTCAATCAGGTCAAGACCGGGTTGCCCGGCGTGGCCTGGATCAAACTCGACGCCAATGCCGAGTGGCCTCAAAACCTCTCCGTTCGCGTGCCGGAGTAAGGTATGAGCCACAGTGCGAGTGCGCAGCCCACGACCGTTGCAAGCGTCCGTCAGGTGCGCTTGCGTTACGGCGACGTCATCGCCCTGGATGGCATCGATCTGGACATTCCCGCCGGACGGATGGTCGGCCTGATCGGCCCCGACGGCGTGGGCAAATCCAGTCTGCTCTCATTGCTGGCGGGTGTGCGCATCATCCAGGAGGGCACGGTCGAGGTGCTGGGTGGCGACATGGCCAGCAAGGCCCATCGCAAGCAGGTATGCCCGCGCATCGCCTACATGCCGCAGGGACTGGGCAAAAACCTGTATCCGACGCTCTCGGTCGAGGAGAATCTGCAATTCTTCGCGCGCCTGTTCGGTCATGGCGCCGCAGAGCGCCGCCAGCGGATCGACGAACTGACTCAGGCCACTGGCCTGTTCAAATTCCTGGAGCGCCCGGCAGGCAAGCTGTCCGGGGGCATGAAGCAAAAACTCGGCCTGTGCTGCGCGCTGATTCATGACCCGGATTTTCTGATTCTCGATGAGCCGACGACTGGCGTGGACCCGCTGGCGCGCGCGCAGTTCTGGGATCTGATCGAGCGCATCCGCGCCGACCGCCCCGGCATGAGCGTGATCGTGGCTACCGCCTACATGGATGAGGCACAGCGCTTCGACTGGCTCGCCGCCATCGACGACGGCAAGGTCCTCGCCACCGGTACGCCGAAGGAATTGCTGGAGACAACAAACAGCCCGAACCTGGAAGAGGCATTCATCCGCCTGCTCCCGGAAGAGAAAAAGCGCGGACACCAAGCGGTTGTCATTCCGCCTCTGCCTGAGGACGGCGCGGACGATATCGCCATCGAAGCCGAGGGGCTGACCATGCGCTTTGGCGACTTCGTTGCTGTCGACAGTGTCTCCTTCCGTATCCGGCGCGGTGAGATCTTCGGCTTCCTCGGTTCCAACGGGTGCGGCAAGTCCACGACGATGAAGATGCTCACCGGCCTGCTGCCGGCGAGCGAGGGCCGGGCCTGGCTGTTCGGCCACGAAGTGAACCCGCATGATCTGGGCACCCGCCGCCGCGTCGGCTACATGTCCCAAGCGTTCTCGCTCTACAGCGAAATCACGGTACGCCAGAACCTGGAGTTGCACGCCAAGCTGTTCAGCGTGCCCCCGAAGGACATTCCGGGCCGCGTCGAAGAGATGGTGGAGCGCTTCGGCCTGGTGGACGTCATCGACAGTCTGCCGGCCAGTCTGCCTCTGGGCATACGCCAGCGCCTGTCGCTGGCCGTTGCCATGGTGCACAAGCCAGAGTTGCTGATTCTGGACGAACCGACCTCCGGCGTCGATCCGGTGGCACGCGACGCGTTCTGGCGGCTGCTCATCGAGCTGTCGCGGCGCGACCGGGTGACGGTCTTCATTTCCACCCACTTCATGAACGAGGCCGAACGCTGCGACCGCATGTCGATGATGCATGCGGGCAAGGTGCTCGACAGCGACGTGCCCGCCAGACTGGTTGAGAAGCGTGGTGCCAAAACCCTGGAAGAGGCCTTCATCGGCTACCTCGTCGAAGCGGAGGGCGGCACGGCCGCCCCGGCCAGCCAGCCTCCGGCTGCCGACCAGGCGGATCAGCCACCCGCGGTGCCCGCCGAACACGGCGGCGGTCACTCCGCTGGCGGTTTCAGTCTGCAGCGCATGTTCAGCTATCTATGGCGCGAAACGCTGGAACTGCAGCGCGACCCGGTGCGCGCCACGCTGGCGCTGGGCGGTTCGCTGCTGCTGATGTTCGTGATCGGCTTCGGCATCACCATGGACGTCGAGGACCTGAGCTATGCGGTGCTCGATCGCGACCAGACCACGCTTAGCCAGAACTACACGCTGAACTTGGCCGGATCGCGCTACTTCACCGAGCACGCGCCGATCATCGACTACGAGGACCTTGATCGACGCATGCGCAACGGCGAACTG
>JAMHVM010000197.1:0-1753 GCA_035911475.1 Lysobacterales bacterium
AACGACAACACCTGCGACTCCTTCAGCGCCACGCGGAAATCGCGGTAGGCATCCAGGATCACCTGCTCGCGCTCGATCTGGTCGCGCGAGTCCTTGGCGACTTCCAGATAGACGTCCTTGATCTTGTCGAAGCGCGACGGGATGTCGCCGCGGGTGACCTTCATCCAGATGTTGGACAGGCGTTCCATGGTGTCGATGCGGCCATCGTCGATCTGGTCAACCATGCGCTTGGCGTCGTCGCGGATGCTGTCGAAGCCCTGCGAGATCGCCTTGTAGCGTTCGCCGATGCGCATGGCATCGATGTTCTCGCGCACCACCTGGTTGAACAGGCTGGCCTGCGCCAGCGTGCGCGCGATGGCCACGGCCTTGTCTTCGTCCAGATGCGCGATCTTGTCGATCAGCGCCACCACCGGGGCTTCCTCGGACTTGGTGTCGGCGGGCAGCAGGCCGATCTTGCGCAGGCCGGAGAGGGCCTTGTCGAGCTGCTTGAGCGGCTGCACGGTGATCGCATTCATGTGTTCGGGTCCTTGTGGAAAACCGGCCGGAGGGAAAAACGGCCCCGGCTGTGGCAACCGGAGCCGTCATTGTGGCAGAGCGGTGTTGACAGGCAACTGACGGAAGTCACCTTCCAATCGTGCCGACTTCACGCGCGTTTTACGTTGCAGGTCGTTCCGACCGCCTGTCTCGGCGGCACCGGAAGAACCGTGGTCCGCGCCGGGACCATCAGGCCGCGATCAGGACGGCTTCCACTCGCCCAGCGCCGCCAGGCCATTGTCACGCGCACGCTCGTAGACGACCTGCTGTGCGGCAGCGAAATTGCCGACCAGATCCTGCGACCACAGCTTCAGCGCGGCCGACTGCATGGCACGGCCGTAGGAGAACGACAGCGGCCACGGATTGTCCTCGAACAGGTTCATGGCGTTGAGGTGGGCGGTGGACTGCTCGTCGGTCTGGCCGCCGGACAGGAACACAATGCCCGGCAAGGTCGCCGGCACGGTCGACTTCAGCGCGTGCACGGTCAGTTCGGCGACTTCCTCGACATCGCCCTGCTCGGCGCTGCCCTTGCCGGCAATGACCATGCTGGCCTTGAGGATGGTGCCCTCCAGATCGACGTTGTGCTCGTACAGCGCCTGGAACAGCGCGCGCAGCGTGGTCACGGTGACTTCGTAGCAGGTGCCGATGTCGTGGTCGCCGTCCATCAGCACTTCCGGCTCGACCATCGGCACGATGCCCTGCTCCTGGCACAGCGCCGCATAACGGGCCAGTGCGTGGGCATTGGACTCGATGCCGGTGACGGTAGGGAAGTCCTCGCCGATGTTGATCACGGCGCGCCACTTGGCGAACTTCGCGCCCAGCTTGGCGTACTCCTCCAGACGCGCACGCAGGCCGTCCAGACCTTCGGTGATCACCTCACCCGGGCAACCGGCCAGCGGGTGCGTGCCCATGTCGACCTTGATGCCGGGCAGGATGCCGTTGGCCTGCATGTACTGCGCGAACGGCACGCCGTCGCTGGTCTTCTGGCGCAGCGTCTCGTCGAACAGGATGGCGCCGGAGATGTACTCGGACAGGTTCGGTGTGGTCAGCAGCAGCTCGCGGTAGCGGCGGCGGTTCTCCTCGGTGTTCTCGATGCCCACGCCGGCGAAGCGCTTGGCGATGGTGCCGCTCGACTCGTCGATGGCGATGATGCCCTTGCCCGGGGCGACCATGGCCTGGGCGATGTCCTCGAGATCTTCGATGCTCATGACTGCTCCTG
>JAMHVM010000198.1:0-7501 GCA_035911475.1 Lysobacterales bacterium
CGCAGCGGCATCGATGGCCGGGCTTCCCGGCAGCAATCCGTGGAAAGGCGACACCGTGTGCGCGTCCTGCAATGACGTGAGCAGGGCGGAGACACCGATCAGGTCATCCGGCTGTTCATCGAGAATCCAGCAATTCGATGATTGCACCAGATTGCGACCAAGCGATTGCATCGGCCCCTGGCAGTCGCCGCCTTCATTGTCGGCCACCACGCTGGCCTGCAAACTGACGAAGGAATTGGCCGGGCCGTGCATGTTCCGGATTCCACCGGGAAGCGACGGTGCCTGACTCAGATTGCCCGCGATGGTGCTGAAGCGCACCAGGGTGTCGCAATGGTTGTCGATGAACAGCCCGCCCTGGGCGTTGCCACTCACCGTGCTGCTGTCCAGGACAAAGCTGCCACCGGCATCTCCATAGAAGCCGAACCCCTGGTTGTCGACGATGGCGCTGCGCTCGATGGTCAGCTGGCCGAAGTCCATGATGCTGTCGCGAACCGCAGCCACACCGGCACCGCGGACGGCGCCATTCCGGCGAATGATCGAGTCCTGAACCAGAGCCCAGGCAGAGGCATTGGCACCGGATGCCAGCCCCCCACCGCCGATCAATCCGAGGGTCACGACGTTGTCCTCGATGACACCGCGCCGGAAGGTCAGCCGTCCCTGGTTGAAGATTCCTCCTCCCAGCAGACTCGTCTGATTGTCCGCCACGCGGCTGTCATCCATCACCAGGACCGCGGCCGGTCCGACACGCAAGCCGCCTCCCCGCGCCTCCTGTTCGGGCACCTGCACTGACGCCTGCCTGCCACCGGTGATGGCAATTCCGGACAGGGTCACCTCGGGCGCCGTGGCAGCCGGTCCGATGTCGAAGACACGATCGATTCCGCCGGCGTCGATCACCGAGGTTTCGGCGCCTGCACCAACCAGATCCAGGTGATCGACGATGTCGAGATCACCACTCGCTGCGCCATCCTCCTGATCGCCGGCAAGGCTCAGCGTGTAGTTTCCGGCGGGCAGTTCGATACGCTGACGACCACCCAGGGCATTGGCCTCCATGATCGCGGCGCGCAGGCTGCAAGCGCCGTCGGCGTCGGCGCACTCGCCGTCGCCGGGTACGGCATCGACGCTGTCGTTGGTACTGTCAACCTGGAAGACGACCATCTCGGCAACGACGACATCCGCCTGCCGCACGATGTCCATATCGGTCAGGCCCGGCACCTGCCCGGCGCCCCAGTAGAGCTCGACCGTGCCGTAGTCGCTGCCGGGAAGTGCATGCGCCTGGACGTTGTGCAGCCCCGGCTGGTCGGTGTGCTGGCGAATCGGCAACCAGGCGGCGCCATCCTGCGATTGCGAAGAGACGATCTGGAAGCCGCCGTTGATCACCCGCGACCACAGCACGGCGAAGCTGCCATCGTCCAGGACGACCGGCAACGGGTCGTGGTTGTTGCCATCGGGGGTCAGCAGCAGCGGCGTGTCGACCCACACATGCGGATCGTCCGAGCGCCGCACCCACAGCGACACTGCCGTGCTGCCGGTCTGATACACCAGCAGATGCGTCTGGTCGCTCTCGCGCACCACCAGCCGTGGCAATGCCGCGCCCCCAGGGCTGACCTGGGTGCGCAACTGGTCCCAACTGGCGCCGTCATCGTCGGAGACGGCGATGTGGACGCCGCCGCCGAGGCGTTGATAGGTCAGGATCAGCGTCCCGTCTGCGCGCCGGACCACATGCGGATTGACCTCGCCGCCGCCGGGCCAGCCCAGATCGATCTGGCCGTGATGGCTCCAGCTGGTGCCGTCGGTGCTGGTCGAGCGGTGGATGCGGAAGCTGCCACCACCATTGCTCAGGAAGAACAGCGCGTAGGCCTCGTCGCCGGTCTGCACCAGCGCGGCATGACGCTCGTTGGCCGCGGTGGCTACGACCGGCGCAGGCACGGTCCAGGTTGCGCCGCCATCGGTCGAGCGGGTCAGCCACAGGTCGCCGATGGCTGAACCATCCAGGCGCTCGAACACGACGATGCGGCCGTCCGGCTCGGCCCAGGGTGTGATCACTGCGGCCTGGTAGTCGTTGGCCGGTCCGCCGACCACCGTCTGCTGGGCCATCACCGGCGCGGACCAAGCGCCGAACGCGGCCAGCGCCACGGCGCCCAGGCAGTTTCGATGCGACACCAGGTGGAACCAATGCTTGCAGGCTTCTGAGGACATTGCCGGACTCCCCTACGTGGACAACCTTGTCGGCCATTCCGGAAACAAACGTCACCGGTGCTGCCATTCGCACAATACGTAAAACGAAGGCCGAAGGGATAATCGCAGGTCGAGGAATCACCTCATCGGACCGCCGAGCCAGGTAGTGGCCGCGATCCCAGGTCGGGACAGATGGAAACGCCCTGAAGCGATCTGCTCGACCGGAAGCCCGTCTTGCGGCGCGCAAGCCAGGGAAGTGACTCGCAGCGCCGGCGTTCGGGCATGTTGGTGAAGCCGGAAACACCGGCGATGCCGATCAGCCCGGGCGATCTGTCGCCTTCTGCGCCGCCCGTTGCCCGCGAACCTGGGGTGACGACGACGTCCGTCGAACCGTCACAGCTTGCCGGCTTCGCGCAAGGTGTCCACTTCGTCGTCGGCGAACAGGCGCGAGCGCAGCAGGAAGCGTTTGCCCTCGCCGTTGTCGAGCGAAAACATGCCGCCGCGGCCATCGACCACATCGATGATCAGCTGGGTGTACTTCCAGTACTCGAACTGCGGCTTGCTGATGTAGAACGGTGCCTCGCCAATCTCGCCCAGCAGGACGTCGTTGTCGCCGACCAGGAACTCGCCCTGCGGATAGCACATCGGCGAGGAGCCATCGCAGCAGCCGCCGGACTGGTGGAACATCACCTCACCGTGTCTGGCCTTGATCCGATCGATCAGGGCGAGCGCGGGCAAGGTGGCGATGACTTGACGCGTGTCCATCGAATGCGTCCTCAAGGAACCGCTGCGCACGGCCAGACGCGCGCAGCGGCTGTGGGGTGGATGCTCAGCCGAAGGTCAGCTTGCCCTTCATCACGCCCCAGTGACCCGGGAACGAGCAGAAGAAGGTGTAGTCGCCACCGGCTTCCAGTTTCGACGTGGCGAAGGTGACCGAGGTGGTTTCGCCACCGCCGATGATCGGCGTGAAGGCGATGGCGCGGGCGTCGTCCTTGGGCAGGAAGCTGGTCTCGGCGGTCTCGCGGCCACCGGCGATCGCCAGCGGACGATACTCGGCGGTCTTGGCCAGCACCCAGTTGTGGCCCATGACATTGGCCGCTAGGGTGCCGGTGTGGGTGAGCGTCAGCTTCACCTCGGTGCAGTCGGCCGCGACGGCGATTTCGGCCTTGTCGAACTTCATCTGGTCATCGCTGCCGATGTTCACCTCGCAGGTCTTGGCGAACGCCGGCGCGCTGGCGATCAGCAGCAAGGCAGTCAGGGGAATAAAACGCATGGTTCGCACTCCTTGGATTCTCGGGGGTTGGTCATACCGGACGATCTGGGAACGCCCGATCAAAGCAATCGCTCGGCCGGCCATCATTCTGCCGCAAGCCGTGTCGAATTCGCGGCAAACCGTCCGGCTCTGGCCGCATGCCGTTCACCTGCCGTCGTGACCCGCAGCTTCCGGGTCTGCCGGCATCGGCTCGCTGACGCCAGCGCCAGGACCATCGCGTTTCACCAGTCCACCGGGCAACCGCGGCAGCTGCCGAAATACACGCCATCCCACAGGGCAAAGCGGATCCGGGTCCCGTGCACGCTGGCGCCATCGAAGGTGGAGCGGCTGAACTTGGTCTCCTGGGCATCGACATCGATGAAGCGCGTACCGACGAACTTGCAGGCGATCGCCCAGGAGCCGGAGATGTCGGTTCCACGCAGGGTCGCACCGCTGAAGTCGGAGCGGCTCATGCGCACCGAGTCCATGCTGGCGGCGGTCAGGTCGGCATCGACGAAGATCGAGCCGGCCAGATAGGACTGGTCCAGTCGCGTGGCCACCAGGGTCGCGCCGGTGAAGTTCGCGCCGACCAGATTGGCCCGGCGCAGATCGGCGCGGCTGAGGTTGGCACCGCTGAAATTGGCGCCGGTGAGATCCTTGCCGGCCAGTTGCGCGAAGCGCAGGTCGGCGCCGCTGCAGTCAGCCTGCGGACCCGGCTCGCAGCGTTTCAGTGCCGACGCGGCAGGATCATCGGGCGTCAGCGGTGCCGACAGTACCGGCTGCATCATGACGATGCCGGCCAACACCGCCAGCATCCGCAGGGAAATGAGGGTGAGCTTCATGAGCCATGGATCCTCGGGTTCACAGACACAGCGTGCGGTGCCGCGATGGTGTGCCTGCCACATACCGGTCGCAGCACCGCACGCTGATTCCTGAAACGGGTTTGATACCGCAAGCCCCCGACGCCCGCGTGCGGGCATCGGGTGCCTGCTGCAGCGTTACTCCTTCGGCAACTTGAAGGCCCAGAACGAACCACCCTGGGTGACCGTGCGGGTCAGCTCGGCCATGTCGCCGCCCCACAGCGGCACCGCGCCGCCGTAGCCGGAGGACAGTCCGATGTACTGCTCGCCATCCTGTTCCCAGGTGACCGGAATCGAGATGATTCCCGAGCCGGTCTGGAACTTCCACAGCTCCTTGCCATCGTTGACGTCGAAGATCTTGACGTAGCCATCCGAGGTTCCGGTGACCAGCAATCCGCCACCGGTGGTCAGCGTGCCGGCCCACAGCGGGAAGGTTTCCTTGTGCTCCCAGACGATGCGGCCGTTCTTCGGGTCGATCGCGCGCAAGGTGCCGACATGGTCGTCATACAGGCGCTTGATCCGGAAGCCCATGCCCAGGTACGCCGAACCCGGCGTGTAGGTGATGTTCTCGGCCCAGTAGTCCATGGCCCAGTGGTTGCCCGGGATGTAGAACAGGCCGGTGTCCGGGCTGTAGCTCATCGGGTTCCAGTTCTTGCCACCCAGGAACGGCGGCGACACCAGCACGCTCGGACCCTTGTCCTCGCCCTCGCCCGGCGGCGGCGGATACTGGCTGGCATCGATGTTCGGGCGACCGGTCTTGCTGTCGAAACCACTGGCCCAGGTGATGCCGTCGACGAACGGATACGCGGCGATCAGCGCGTCCTGACGATGGATCTTGCCGCCCGGCTTGGCCAGCTTGTCGATGTCGGTGACGAAGAAGAAGCCGTTGCGGTCGGCGTGGGCGCCGGCGCGGATGGTCTTGCCGTCCTTCTCGTAGTCGAAAATGATGATCTCGTTGTTGCCGGAGAAGTCCCAGGCGTCGTTGGGCGTATGTGCCAGGAAGCCCTTGAGCTGGCCGGTGGTCGGATCGACATAGGCCTGGCCGGAGGTGTACAGGCTGTCCCATTCCTGCGGATTGCCGCCCTTGGGCGTGCGCTTCCAGGTGTTCCACGGTGCCGGGTTGCCGGTACCGATGATGATGGTGTTGGTTTCGACATCGAACGAGGCCGACTGCCACGGTGCACCGCCGCCCTGGCTCCAGGCTTCGACCTTGCCGGTCTCGCGACTGGGATCGTTCGGCCACGACGGTGCCTTGGGATCGCCGGTCGGAACGCTCTCTTCGCCGTTGAGGCGGCCGACATGGCCTTCGACCAGCGGCAGCATCCAGACCTCGTCGCCAGTCTCGGGATCGCGGGCGAACAGCTTGCCGACGATGCCGAACTCGTCGCCGGAGGAGCCGTGGATCAGCAACTCGCGGCCGGTCTTCTGGTCCTTGATGATGGTCGGCGCGCCGGTCATGGTGTAGCCGACCTTGTGGTCACCGAACTTCTTGTTCCACACCACCCGGCCGGTGTCCTTGTTCAGCGCAACGATGCGCGCATCCAGGGTACCGAAGTAGATGTTGTCGCCGAAAATGGCGGCGCCGCGGTTGACCACGTCGCAGCAGGGACGGATGTCGTCCGGGAGACGATGCTCGTACGCCCAGATCTGACGTCCGGTGCGGGCATCCAGTGCGAACACGCGTGAATAGGAGCCCGTCACGTAGACCTTGCCATCATGAATGATGGCCTGGGTCTCCTGGCCACGCTGCTTCTCGCCACCGAAGCTGAAGCTCCACGCCGTCTGCAGACGACCGACGTTCTCGCGGTTGATCTGGCCCAGGGTCGAATGGCGCTGGCCCTTGAGGCCCAGGCCATAGGTGAGCACGCTGTTGGTGGTCTCGTGATCCTTGGTGATGTCGTCCCAGGTCACCGGCGTGGCTTGCGCGCCAGCGACCGCAATTGCACCTATGGACAGCGACAGCAGTGTTCGGGTGAAGATCGGTGTAGTCATTGGGGTTCTCCCTTATGGTCGATGGTGTGGCCATTGCCGGCCATGGTGCGGGTCAGTCTTCGTCGGGCAGACTCTGGATGTAGGTGAGGATTGCCCACATCGCCTGCTGGTTGATCACGCCTTCGAACGGCGGCATGTAGACGCGGCCATCGCGTGTGCGGCCACGCCGGACGGTATCGACGTAGTAGCCGTCCATGTCGCGGAAGCAGTCCTCGTCACCGGCGCAGTCGCGATACATGTGCCGCAGATCAGGTGCCAGTCCGCCCGACTTCGCTTCCAGGCCGTGGCAGCGCGCGCAGTTGGCGTTGTAGCCGCGTGAGCCCACGCTCACCGCTTCCTCGTGGTGTTCGCCGGTGCGGAACGGATCGGATTCCAGCCACTCTTCCAGTTCGGGAAGACTGCCGGTATCCACTGGCTGCGGCGCGGTGTCACCGTGGCTCCAGGCCACGGTGGAGAACAGCAGTGGAATCAGGAGTGCCAGCAGACCGAACGCCATTCGCTTGGTTCGGCTGGCCGGGGGATACGTCGTGGCGGCAGGGTGATGCACGGCAGTTTCCTCGGGTGGCTGTGACAGGTTCAGGTGCTGGCGACGGGGCATCCCACGCAGCGCCGTCGGGCGCTGCGTGGTTGATCGGTCAATGCCGGATCAGAAGAAGCCGAGCGCCTTGGGCGAGTAGCTCACCAGCAGGTTCTTGGTCTGCTGGTAGTGGTCCAGCATCATCTTGTGGTTCTCGCGGCCGATGCCCGACTGCTTGTAGCCGCCGAACGCGGCATGCGCCGGGTAGGCGTGGTAGCAGTTGGTCCACACCCGGCCCGCCTGGATGGCACGGCCGACGCGGTACAGCCGCGACGCATCGCGGCTCCACACGCCCGCGCCCAGGCCGTACAGGGTGTCGTTGGCGATCTGCAGCGCTTCCTCCTCGGTCTCGAACGTGGTCACCGAGACCACAGGCCCGAAGATCTCCTCCTGGAAGATGCGCATGCGGTTGTGGCCCTTGAACACCGTCGGCTTCACGTAGTACCCGCCGGCGAGGTCGCCTTCCAGCGCGTTGCGCTCGCCGCCGATCAGCACCTCCGCGCCCTCCTGGCGGCCGATGTCGATGTAGCTCAGGATCTTCTCCAGCTGCTCGCCGGATGCCTGCGCGCCGACCATGGTCGACGGGTCCAGCGGGTCGCCCTGGCGGATCGCCGCCACCCGCTTCAGCACGCGCTCCATGAACTT
>JAMHVM010000199.1:0-4727 GCA_035911475.1 Lysobacterales bacterium
GACCATAGGCGCCGCAGTCGCTCAATTTCCTTGTCGACACCGTCCACATCGATCCGCCCTTTCGGGCTGAGCGTTGCCATGCGGGTGACGCTCGCGGCCAGATCACGAAAATTGCCCGGCCAGCGGGCCTCCCCGGACGTTGCGAAAGCGAGATAGCGCTGGCGCGCCTCTTTGTTGAAGTTCGCCTGATCGCCCTCGCGCTCGGCGAAGCGATCCAGTTCGTAATCGAGATTGGGCTCGATATCTTCACGCCGGTCGGCGAGGCCCGGCAGGTGGAAGGTCCAGAGGTTGAGGCGGGCGTAGAGATCGTCGCGGAACGCACCCGTCGCCACCGCCTCGCCAAGATCGCGATTGGTGCCGGCAATGAGCTGAAAGTCTGACGCCACCTCCTTGTCCGCGCCGACAGGCAAGAAGCGTTTGTCCTCGATGGCGCGCAAGATCATCGCCTGTTCGTCGAGACCGAGTTCGCCGATCTCATCCAGGAACAACATGCCCTTGTCGGCGGCACGCAAGAGCCCCGGCCGGTCGGCGACCGCGCCGGTAAAGGCGCCCTTGCGATGGCCGAACAGCGCCGACATAGCGCTGTCGCCCTTCAGAGTCGCGCAGTTCACTTCCACGAACGAACCGGCGACCTGATGCTTGGCTTTCTTCAACTCGTAGATCCGCCGCGCCAGCTGGCTCTTGCCCGCGCCGGTGGGGCCCATCAACAGCACCGGCGCCCGTGAGCGCAGCGCGACCTGCTCGATCTCGTCGATCATGCGGTTGAAGGCGACATTGCGCGTGTCGATGCCAGATTTGAGGAAGGAAGTGCTCTCCGCACTCGCCGCTGCGAAGCGGGTTGCGATGCTATCATAGCGCGACAGGTCGAGATCGATGATGCTCCAGCGGCCGGGCGCCCCGCCATCCTCGGCGCGCTTCGCCGGCTGGGTCTGGAGCAGACGTCCCGGCAAATAGCGCGCTTCCGTCAGCAGGAAGAGGCAGATTTGCGCGACGTGCGTGCCAGTGGTGATGTGGAGGAGATAATCCTGCTCGTCCGGATCGAACGGTTCGGCCCGTGCGAAGTCGAGCAGCTTTCCATAGACCTCCTCGAAGTCCCAAGGGTCATGGAAATCGAGGACGCGCATATCGACCTGTGTCTCCGGCGAGACCGAGGCGATATCTTCCGCCACATATTCGGCGAGGCGACGATGGGCGGTGCCATGAAGCAGCACCAGCCGATCGACCCGCAGATCCTCATGCATCGTCAGCGCAACAGTGGGGCGCCACTTATTCCAGCGCGAGGGGCCAAACTTGCTTGCGTCAAGTGTGGAGCCGAGGAAGCCGATGACGGTCAGAGGTTTCATACTTATACTATAGGATAAATTCCTATCTTAATCGATAGGAAATTTCGCCATCTGCATTTCCAGCATATAAGCGGATAGTATAATAAATTTAGATAAATCAGTATATTAAGAAATATTCTCTCAACGCCCGACGATTTGGCACGCCCTCTGCAATTGGTTTGGCGTCGACCGAGGCGGATTACTCGGTCGGCGGGCGGAGCTGGGGCGGTCGGAATGGGCCGGCTGCCCCAAGAACCGGAGAATTGCCTGCGCAGAGCGCCTGCCCAAAAGCAGGAGGCACGAGCAGGAGGCCGCAGGTTCAAATCCTGCCGCCCTGACCAGATGAAGGAGTTGGACGATGGCCAACAAGGGACTGTTTGCGAGCGCTATGGCAAAGCTGTTGCCGCGCACCGATACGCTGAACCGGGAGGGTGCGCCGGCCTATGCCTATGAGCCGAAAGCGAAGCTCGCCCAGCTCGCGGCGACCGGAACGCTCGCCGATAATTTCTACGGCGCGGCGGAAACGCAGCTTGCCGATGTGCTGGAGGCGGCGCGTTCGGTCGATCCTTCTTTCGTTGCTCAGGCTGCGGTCTATGCCCGCACCTCCGGCGCGATGAAGGATATGCCGGCGTTGCTCGCAGCTTACCTCACCGTCGCCGATCCCGATCTTTCGGTCCGGGTCTTCGGCAAGGTCGTGAACAACGGCCGCATGCTGCGCAGCTTCGTGCAGATCATGCGATCGGGTCAGGTCGGGCGCACCTCGCTCGGCACGCGGCCGAAGCGGCTGGTGCAGCTATGGCTGGAGCAGGCGTCGATCCGCGACCTGATGCACGCTGCGACCGGCACTGCGCCGAGCCTAGCGGACATCGTCAAGATGGTACACCCGCGCCCGGCGGATGCGCAGCGCAAGGCTTTCTATGGCTGGCTGATCGGTCGTCCCTATGACGTCGCCGCTCTGCCCGCCGAGATCGCCGCGTTCGAGGCCTGGAAACAGGACCGGACGCTGCCAATGCCCGAGGTGCCGTTCGAGTGGCTGACCGCTTGTCCGCTGAGCGCGGAGCAGTGGGCGGAGCTTGCTGGCCGTATCGGCTGGCAGGCCCTGCGGATGAACCTCAACACGCTGGCGCGCAATGGTGCGTTCGGGGTGGAGGGGCTTGCCGATCAGGTCGCGGCCCGGCTTGCCGACCACGATGCGCTCCGCGCCGTGCGACCCATGCCCTATCAATTGATGGTGGCGCTAGGTCAGGTCGGCGATGGCGTGCCGCTCAAGGTGCAGGCGGCGCTGGAGGATGCGCTGGAGTTCTCTCTGGCATGCGTGCCGAAGGTGCCGGGCCGTGTGGTCGTCTGCCCCGACGTGTCGGGTTCGATGGGGATGCCGGTGACGGGCTACCGCAAGGGCGCCTCGTCCAAGGTGCGCTGCATCGATGTCGCGGCGCTGGTCGCGGCAGCGATGCTGCGGTCCAACCGTGACGCGCGGGTCATCCCGTTCGAGCAGGCGGTCGTGCCGGTGACGCTGAAGGCCACCGACCGGATCGCGACGAATGCCGCGAAGCTGGCGGCGGTCGGTGGTGGCGGGACGAACGTCTCGGCCCCCCTCGCTCTCCTCAACAAGGAGAAGGCGGCGGTCGATCTGGTCGTCATCGTCTCGGACAATGAGTCCTGGGTCGATGCGACGCGGAACGGCGCGACGGCGACGATGCAGGAGTGGACGAAACTGGCAAAGCGCAACCCGCAAGCCAGGCTCGTCTGCATCGACATCGCGCCCTACGGCACGACCCAAGCGATTGGGCAAGCGGCCGGGCGACCGGACATCCTGAATGTCGGAGGCTTCTCCGACGCGGTGTTCGACACGATTGCGCGCTTCGTCTCCGGCGAGGCGCACGACTGGGTGAACATCGTCGAGCAAGTGGAGGTCTGAACGAACAGGGTCGTGGCGAATGCCGGCGGGACTACATCCCAGAAGACAGGTTCGACGAGTAAAGCGCCCAGGAAGCAGCGATGCGGAACGGGAGATGCGGGTTCGAATCCCGCCGCTGGAACGTAGCTTAAGGACCGCCGTCTCGCCGAACCTCGTCGCCACGACCCGACTGAAATATCACGGCGAATGCCGAGAAGGACTACATTGGTAATGTGGTTGTCGCGGGTTCGAATCCCGCCTGTATCGGCAACGATGCAGTAGCTCAGCTGGATAGAGCGCCAGTCCCTCGGGACGGTCTTTCTCATTCCTCGTCGTCGTGACCCGAAATGAAAAACATGGCGAATGCCTGACGGACTACATGGCCTATCACGCCCCAGATGCGGGTTCGACCCCCGCCGGACCGCCCAATCGGTCCGTAGTGTAACGGTAGCACAGGGACCGTCCGCGAGGACGGAGAGACGTCTGTCAAACACTTGTCGCCATGGCACCAAATTCAAGCTGGCGAATGCCGGCGGGACTACATCGGTAAAGGCCGAAAGGCCGAGCGGTTCGAATCCGCCCCGGAGAAATCCGGGATGTCTCGCCAAATCTCGTCGCCGGCACCATGATTATGAAAGGGAGGTCGCGATGACCGAGACGAATTATGATGTTCAGCACGTCGAGGGCGGCAAACCGATCAAGCTTTGGACCCGCGGCGTGCCGGTCGATGAGAAGGCGCACGAGCAGCTCCGCAAGGCAGCGCAGATGCCGTTCCTGTTCAGGCATGTGGCGGCCATGCCGGACGTGCATGTCGGCATCGGCGCGACCGTTGGCTCGGTGATCCCGACCAAGGGCGCGGTCATCCCTGCGGCTGTGGGCGTGGACATCGGCTGCGGCATGATGGCGGCGCGCACGTCGCTGATGGCGAGCGATCTTCCGGACAATCTGGAAGCGATCCGTTCGGCCATCGAGCAGGCTGTTCCGCACGGCCGTTCGGTCGGTCGGGGCCAGCGCGATCATGGCTCGTGGGGCGACCCGCCGGCTGAGATCGTGGCGGCCTGGGCGACGCTCGTCGAGCGGTTCGACCGGATCACGGCGAAATATCCGCGGTTCAAGAACACCAACCAGCTGACCCATCTGGGCACGCTGGGGACGGGCAACCACTTCATCGAGCTTTGTCTCGATACCGAGCAGCGCGTCTGGGTCATGCTCCATTCGGGTTCGCGCGGGGTGGGCAACGCCATCGGCACCTTCTTCATCGAACTGGCGAAGAAGGACATGCGCAAGTGGTTCATCAACCTGCCCGACGAGGACCTCGCCTACTTCCCGGAAGGGACCGACCATTTCGACGATTATGTCGAGGCGGTCGAGTGGGCGCAGGACTTCGCCGCGCTGAACCGCCGGATGATGATGACCAATGTGATCCGGGCGCTGCGCGGCCAGATCGCCAGGCCTTTCAACGCGGAGCTGGAAGCGGTGAACTGCCATCACAACTATGTGACGCGGGA